>CAZAUR010000009.1:0-190196 GCA_964488255.1 uncultured Spirochaetaceae bacterium
GCTTGCACCCTCCGTATTACCGCGGCTGCTGGCACGGAGTTAGCCGGTGCTTCCTCAAGAGGTACCGTCAACCGAAGCTTCGTCCCTCTTGACAGTGCTTTACAACCCGAAGGCCTTCTTCACACACGCGGCGTGGCTGCGTCAGGCTTTCGCCCATTGCGCAATATTCCCCACTGCTGCCTCCCGTAGGAGTCTGGACCGTGTCTCAGTTCCAGTGTGGCTGATCATCCTCTCAGACCAGCTATTGATCGGAGCCTTGGTGAGCCGTTACCTCACCAACAAGCTAATCAAACGCGGGCTGATCCTCTGGTGATGGCTTCTACGAGAGGCCACCTTTTCCCACATCGACCGAAGTCATCGTGGTCTTATTCGGTATTAGCTCCGGTTTCCCGGGGTTATCCCAAACCTGAGGGCACATTACCCACGCGTTACTCACCCGTGCGCCACTTTACTCGCCACCGAAGTGACTTTCTCGTACGACTTGCATGTCTTAAGCACGCCGCCAGCGTTCGTCCTGAGCCAGAATCAAACTCTCCAGTTTAAATTTGGCTGACTCCTTACCGCTTGCGCGGCACTCCCAGAAGGAGCGCTTTGACAAGACGAGCAAGGGTCATGATCGCAGGCAGAGCGGCCACCTTGCGGCGCCTGCCCTACCAGGGGACTTGTAAATGTTGTCTCGATCCGCTTCGCCGAGTGTCCCCACCCGACTCTGCGAATCACTCGCTATTCAGTTTTCAAAGATCGACCGAGGTCCTGGGAGCCTGTAGAGAGCTCCATCCAGACGAAACTGTCGAAAGAATCACCGGGCCCCTCTTTCGAGGCGAAAGCGACCGCCGCCACCAGATGCGTGACGTAGAAGTCGGTCTATACCAAGGTATTGGCCTGGGATTCCCCCCGCGAGTGATCCTCGCGGCGGGCGCCGGAACTTACGGGACGCCGTCTACCAGCGCAAGGGGAATTCTAGGCGGTCTAGAGCTTTTTTCGGCCCCCCTGGGTGTCGTCCGGGCCAAAGAGTTGCCGGTCCGGCGCGGAGACCCGAAGCGGCTCTCGATCAGGCGATCCGGACGCGCGCGAAACGCCTCTTCCCCACCTGCACGAGCCGTTCGCCGGCCTCGACGAGCGCCGTCGGGTCTCCCACACGCTCCTGATCGATGGAGACCCCGCCCTGCTGCGCCAGGCGCCGCGCCTCGCTCTTGCTCGCCGCGAGACCGGCTTCCACCAGCAGCTCGAAGACCTTCAAGCCGTCACGTCCGTCGAGGGCCACGGCCACCTCGGGGATCTCGTCCGGCATCTCCTTGCGCTGGACCACGCGCTGGAACTGGTCTCGCGCCGCATCAGCCGACGCAATGTCGTGTATGCGTGACACCACACTGTGTGCGAGGTCGTGCTTCAGGGACATCGGATCGCCACCGCCGCCCGCGAACCGGTCGAGGGCCTCGCCGAGCTCCGCCCAGTCGCCCATCGCGAGCAGACAGTGCCATTCCTGCATCGCGTCGTCCGGGATGCTCATCACCTTGCCGTACATGTCGCCCGCGTCGTCCAGGATCCCGATCGCGTTCCCGAGGCTCTTGCTCATCTTCTCCTTGCCATCGAGCCCGACGAGCAGCGGGTGCGTGATCACCGCCTGTGGCGGCTGTCCGTAGGCGCGCTGGAGCTCGCGCCCCATCAGCAGATTGAAGGTCTGGTCCGTCCCGCCGAGCTCGACGTCGGCTTCGAGGGCGACCGAGTCGTAGCCCTGCACGAAGGGATAGAGGAACTCGTGGATGAAGATCGGGACCTCGGTCTTGTATCGCTTCGCGAAGTCGTCGCGCTCGAGCATGCGCGCGACCGTGGTCTGGGAGCAGAGCCGGACGAAGTCGGAGGGCGTCATCTCGTCCATCCACTCGCCGTTGAAGCGGACTTCCACCTTCGACACGTCGAGCAGCTTGGAGACCTGGTCGACGTAGGTCTTGGCGTTCTCCCGGACCTGATCCGCGTCGAGGGCGGGTCGCGTCTTGTTGCGTCCGGACGGATCGCCGATCCGCGCGGTGAAGTCACCGACGAGGAAGATCGGGGTGTGGCCGAGTTCGAGGAAGCGGCGGAGCTTCATCAGGACGACGCTGTGGCCGAGGTGGAGATCCGCGGAGGAGGGATCCATCCCGAGCTTCACGCGGAGCGGGCGATCCTCCTCGAGGCTCTTGGCGAGCCGCTCGGCGAGCTCCTCCTCACCATGGAAGTCGACGGCCCCCTCGCGCATCACCGCGAGCTGGCGCTCGACCTCCTTCTGGATCGCTGCATCCGTCATCGACCTGTCTGCTCCATCTGATTCGTCCCGGGTCGCCGTCACAGGTCCCCGAATGACGCGGCTTCCGTGACCACGGCGTCGAGGTGCACGTCATGGGGTTCCATCGGAATGGCGTCGACGATCTGCAGCGCGAAGGCGAGTCCGATCGTCGCGGGCTCCCCCGCACCCCGCTTGCGGGTGCCCCCCGCGAGCGCCTCGGTGAGGGCGCGGTCATAGTAGCCCGCTCCTCTTCCGAGGCGCCCCCCGAGCCGGTCGAACGCGAGCCCCGGCACGAAGACGAGATCGGCTTCGGACAGCGACGCCTGCGGCGCCGTGGCCGGTGGCTCCGCGACGCCGAAGGCCCCGGACAAGAGCGGACCGTCCTGGACATGCTCGTGGAAGGCGAGCTCGCCGTCGGCAATCACGCGCGGCAACAGCACGCGCCGGCCGCTCGTCCAGGCCGCCTGGATCAGCGGCCCGGTCGGGACCTCGCCCGGAAGACTCGCGAACACCGCCAGCGTACGCGCGTCGCCCCATCGCGCCCCGGCCGTCACGCGCTCCGCGACCGCTCGCCCAGCGCGAATCGCCACCGACGTGGGTGGCTGTCTGGCGAGCCGAGCGCGCATGCGTCGCCGCAGCGCCGCCTTCTCGCCTTCTACCCCGCCATCCAGCCCGGACGGGGCGCCGGAATCAGGAGGCGCGATCGCCGCCGCCCGCCGCGACCCGCGGTGGCGCCAACTCGGCGTCGCCCTCGGTGCTCGCGTCGGCCTCGCGAAGCGACTCGACGCTCGGGAGCTCGAGGGTGGTCGCGCCGCCCGCCTCCTCGGCCGGGGCCGCTTCCCCGACGACCGGCTCGGGCTTCACGAGCAGCGCCTCTTCGACCCGTTCGATCAGTCTCCGGAGCTTGCCTTCCTCGACCGCGGTCGAGCCCGCCGGGGTACGCGCCTCGCGCAGCGAGAGGATCTCCCGCGCGAGATTCAGACAGGTGAGCACCGCGACGTCGAAGGTATCGACCGTCCCGGTCCGCTCGCGCACGCGATTCATCGCGCGATCGACGTAGCCCGCGATCTCCCGCAGGGCCTCCGGATCGCCTTCACTGCGGATCTTGTACTCGTGGCCCGCGATCCGGACGGCGACGATCTGGCCGGTCTTGCCGGAGTCGGCGCTCATGCGGAGCCCGCCGCAGCGGTCGCGCTCGCCTGCAGCTGCTCGAGACGCGACAAGATCTTGTCCACGCCTTCGACCGCGATGCGCCTTCGGTCTCGCTCGTGTTCGAGCTTCGCTTCGAGGGATGTTATGCGGGTCTCGCGCTCGACCAGCTCGTCGAGCAGTTCCGCCTTCTCCGACGAGAGCCGTTCGTGCTCTTCCATCAGGAAGGCGACGGCGCGTTCCAGTCGCTCGAAGTCGAACGTCTCCGACTCGGGCGCCGATTGTCGGGAAAGCTGCTCCGCTTGAAGACCGTCTCTTGCCAACGTTCGCGCCCCGTCCCTGCGCAGGTGCCACCCGCTCCGTGGATGCAGTTAGACTACACGATCCACGGGGGTTGGGGACGTCCGAATGGGCGCGTGCCCGCTCGCGCGCGCGAAGTGACGCTGCGCACGGCGAACGGGGGAGCTTGCGCTCGATCGATCTGACGAATCGACGATCGAAGCGAAACCCTCGGTTCTAGCCCGGGATGTTCCCGACGGTGTTACGACTCTGGAGACGCGAGTCGCCCATCAGGTAGCGGTCGACGGAGCGAGCGGCCTCTCGCCCTTCCCACTGCGCCCAGACGACGAGACTCTGTCCGCGACGACAGTCACCGGCGGCGAATACACCCGGCTCGGAGGTCCGGAAATCGTCGAGGTTCGCCTCGACGTTGCCACGGCCATCGAGCTTGAGTCCCAGATCCTCGACCAGACCCGACTGAACCGGCCCGAGGAATCCGAGCGCGAGCAGCACGAGGTCTGCGTCGAGCTCGAACTCGCTGCCTTCGACCTCTTCCATCTGGGGCCGACCTGACTCGTCGGGGTCGCCGAAACGCACCTCGATGCCGTGCAGCTTCTCGATGCGGCCATTCGACCCCGAAAATCGCTTCGTCATCATCGCATACTTGCGAACACCGCCCTCGTCATGAGAGCTGGACCCGCGGGCGATCATCGGCCACATCGGCCAGGGCGTGGCCGGATTACGACCGTGCGGCGGCTCTTCGAGGAGCTCGATCGAGGTGACCGACGCGGCACCCTGACGATGGCTCGTCCCCACACAATCGGATCCGGTGTCGCCCCCGCCGAGCACCACGACGTTCTTTCCACCCGCGAGGATGTCGTCCTCGGGCGGCAGCTGGTCGCCGTGGACCCGCTTGGTCGCCTGGGGGAGGAACTCCATGGCGAAGTGGACACCCCCGAGATCACGCCCTTCGACGGGCAGATCGCGCGGATGCTCCGCCCCCATCGTGAGCAGCACCGCGTCGAAATTCTTGCGCAGATCCGCGGAGGTCAGGTCCTTGCCGACCTCGACGCCGGTCTGGAACGAGACGCCCTCTTCCTTCATCTGCTCGAGACGGCGATCGATGATCCACTTCTCCATCTTGAATTCGGGGATGCCGTATCGGAGGAGCCCGCCGATCCGGTCGTTCTTCTCGAAGACCGTCACCGAGTGCCCGGCGCGAGCGAGCTGCTGGGCGGCGGAGAGGCCGGCCGGACCGGAGCCGACGACGGCGACGGACTTGCCCGAGCGCTTCTCCGGGATGACGGGCTTGATGTAGCCACGGTCCCAGCCCTCGGAGACGACCTTGAACTCGATGTTCTTGATCGTGACCGGGTCGTCGTTGATGCCGAGGACGCAGCCCGCCTCACAGGGCGCGGGGCAGATCGAACCGGTGAACTCCGGGAAGTTGTTGGTGGAGTGAAGGCGGGAGATCGCCTCCTCCCACTTGTCCCGGTACACGAGGTCGTTCCAGTCCGGGATGATGTTGCCGAGGGGGCAACCGCCGCGACCGCTGTTCGGGTTGCTGCAGAAGGGAATGCCGCAGTCCATGCAGCGGGACGCCTGCGACTTGAGATCCTCGACCGGGATCACGTTCATCACCTGCTTGAAGTCGCCGGTCCGCTCCTGCTTGTCGCGGTAGGTGACGTTCTCGCGCTTCTGTTCGAGGAATCCGGTGGGCTTCGCCATCTGAGTCTGCCTTCGACGCGCTCTCCGTTTCCAGTGGAGTGGGCGCGTCCTGGGGGTTCGTCCGCGCGACCTGGCCGGGGCCGGGCGCGCTGTCGTCGTGGACTAGCGGGAGGGCGTGATCCCCTGCTCCGCCATCCTTTCGAGGGCCTCGCGGTACTCCGTCGGGAACACCTTCACGAACTTCGGGGCGTAGGTGTCCCACTTCCGCAGGACGTCATCGGCCCGCTGGCTGCGCGTGTAGTCGAAGTGCTTGCGCAGCATGTTCTGCACGTACTCGACGTCGTCGTCGCCGAGGGGCTCGAGATCGACGGCGGCGAGCGGGTTCAAGCAGGTCTCGAAGTCACCCGCTTCGTCGAGCACGTAGGCGAGCCCGCCGCTCATGCCCGCTGCGAAGTTCAGCCCCGTCTTGCCGAGGATGATCGCCCGGCCGCCGGTCATGTACTCGCAGCCGTGGTCCCCGACGCCCTCGACGACCGCCTGCGCACCCGAGTTGCGCACGCAGAATCGCTCGCCTACGAGACCGTGGAAGAACGCCTCGCCACCGGTGGCGCCGTAGAGGAGCACGTTGCCGGCGACGATGTTCTCCGTCGGTTCGTAGGTCGCCTCCGCCGGCGCCCGCACGATCACGCGGCCGCCCGAGAGGCCCTTGCCCGCGTAGTCGTTGGCGTCGCCCGTGACCCGGATCTGGATGCCCTTGGGCAGCCAGGCGCCGAGACTCTGGCCCGCGGAGCCGGTGAACTCGATGTCGATCGTGCCGTCCGGCAGCGCCTCGAGACCGTATTTCCGGCTGACCTCGGAGCCGAGGATCGTGCCCACTGTCCGGTTGATGTTCTCGATCGGCAGCTCGATCCGGACCTTCTCGCCGCGCTCGATCGCCGGCTCGGCCAGCTCGAGGAGCTTCATGTCGAGGGCCTTGTCGAGGCCGTGGTCCTGCTTGCCCGTGTTGTGCACGTCGTGGGGCAGGTCGGGCTTGTGCAGCAGGTCCGTCAGATCCACGGAAGACGCCTTCCAGTGGTTGATCGACTTCCGCATCTCTAGGCGATCGGTCTGGCCGATCATCTCGTTCATCGTGCGGTAGCCGAGCTTCGCCATCAGCTGGCGCGTCTGCTCCGCGATGAACCAGAAGAACTTCACGACGTGGTCGGCCTCGCCCTGGAAGCGCTCGCGAAGCTCCGGGCGCTGGGTCGCGATCCCGACCGGGCACGTGTTCAGGTGGCAGACGCGCATCAGGATGCAGCCCATCGCGACGAGCGGCGCCGTCGCGAAGCCGAACTCGTCGGCGCCGAGCAGCGCGCCGATCACCACGTCGCGGCCGGTCTTGAACCCACCGTCGACCTGCAGCTTGATGCGGCCGCGCAGGTCGTTCTGGACCAGCGTCTGCTGGGTCTCGGACAGGCCGATCTCCCAGGGACAACCCGCGTTCTTGATCGAGGTGAGCGCCGAGGCGCCCGTGCCGCCGTCGTGGCCCGAGATCAGCACGCCGTCCGCCTTGCCCTTCGAGACGCCCGCGGCGATCGTGCCGACGCCCGTCTCGGAGACGAGCTTCACGCTCACGTTGGCGCGCCGGTTGGCGTTCTTCAGGTCGTGGATCAGCTGCGACAGGTCCTCGATCGAGTAGATGTCGTGGTGCGGGGGCGGTGAGGTCAGGCCCACGCCCGGGGTCGAGTAGCGGGTGTCCGCGATGATCTGGTCGACCTTGTGGCCGGGCAGCTCACCGCCCTCACCGGGCTTCGCGCCCTGAGCGATCTTGATCTGCATCTCGTCGGAGTTGACGAGATAGGCGCTCGTGACGCCGAAGCGTCCCGACGCGACCTGCTTGATTTTCGAGCGCCGCAGGTCGCCGTTGTCGTCCGGGGTCCAGCGCTTCGGGTCCTCGCCGCCCTCGCCCGTGTTCGAGCGTCCGCCGATCCGGTTCATCGCGATCGCGAGGGTCTCGTGGGCTTCCGCCGAGATCGATCCGTAGGACATCGCGCCGGTGCAGAAGCGTACGACGATGTCTTCGACCGGCTCGACCTCGTCGAGAGGAACCGGGTCGCGGTCGAACTTGAAGTCGAGCAGGCCGCGGAGGGTGCGCATCCGGACGGCGTCGTCGTCGGCCGCCTGGGCGTATTCTTCGAAGCTCTTCCAGCTCTCCTTGCGCACCGCGTGCTGGAGCTTGGACACGCTCTCGGGATTGAACGTGTGCTGCTCGCCGCGGAGGCGCCACTGGTATAGGCCGCCCGGGTCGAGCTCCGGGTATTCGTACTCGTTCTCCGGGAAGCCGCGGTCGTGCCGCATCTCCACTTCGCGGGCGAGCACGTCGAGACCGACGCCCTTCACCCGGGAGTGGGTGCCGTCGAAGGCCAGCTTCACGACCTCTTCCCCGAGACCGACGGCCTCGAAGATCTGCGCGCCGCGGTACGACTGCAGGGTCGAGATGCCCATCTTCGCGAAGATCTTGAGCAGCCCGAGATCGATCGCCTTGAGGTAGTTCTCCTCGGCGCTCTCGTAGTCGAGGTCTTCCGGGACGAAGGTCTTGTCCGAGACGATGTCCGAGACGGTCTCGAAAGCGAGGTAGGGGTTGATGCCACCCGCGCCGTAGCCGACGAGCAGCGCCATGTGCGCCACCTCACGGGCCTCGCCGGTCTCGACGATCAGGCCACAGCGGGTGCGCAGGACCTTGCGGATCAGGTGGTGGTGGACCGCGCCGGTCGCGAGGAGCGACGGGATCGGGGCCAGCTCGGGCGACACGCCGCGATCCGAGAGGATCAGGATGTTCGCCCCACCCTCCACGGCCTGTTCCGCCTCGCGACAGAGCTGGTCGAGCGCGGCGCGCAGCCCGTCGCCACCGTCCGTGATTTTGAAGAGCGTCGAGAGCGTGACCGCCTCGAAGCCCGGCTTGTCGATCTGCCGGATCGCTTCGAGCTCGGCGTCGCGCAGGACGGGGCGATGGAGGCGCAGCAGCTGCGCGTGCTCCGGGGTCTCGTCGAGGAGGTTCTTCTCCTCGCCGAGGGTCGAGTCGAGGGTCATGACCGGGCGCTCGCGGATCGAGTCGATCGCCGGGTTCGTGACCTGCGCGAAGTTCTGCTTGAAGTAGGAGAAGAGCAGCCGGGGCTTGTCCGAGAGACACGCCAGCGCCGAGTCCTCGCCCATCGAACCGAGGGCCTCCTTGCCGTTCGCCGCCATCGGCGCGAGCAGGAAGCGCATGTCCTCGAGGGTGTATCCGAAGGTCTGCTGGAGCGAGAGCCGGATTTCCGGGTTCGGCTTGTGGACCGCGTCCACCTGACCGAGGTCGGCGAGCTCGAGCTGGTGCGTCTCGACCCAGGCCTTGAAGGGATGACGCTGGATATAGCGCTCCTTGAGCTCCTCATCGCGGACGATGCGGCCCTCGTCGAGATCCGCGTAGAACATGCGGCCGGGCTCGAGTCGGCCCTTCTCCTCGACGTCGGCCGGATCGATCGGCAGGGTGCCGACCTCCGAACCCATCACGAGCAGGCCTTCCTTGGTGAGCACGTAGCGCGAGGGGCGAAGGCCGTTGCGGTCGAGGACCGCGCCGACGCCATCGCCGTTCGAGAAGCACATCGACGCCGGACCGTCCCAGGGCTCCATCATGCACGAGTGGTATTCGTAGAAGCCGCGGCGATCCTCCGACATCGTCGGATCGTTCTCCCACGCCTCGGGAATCATCAGCAGCATCGACTGCGGCAGGTCGCGGCCGGCGAGATGAAGGAATTCGAGGGCGTTGTCGAAGCGCGCCGAGTCGCTGGTGCCGTTGCGCATGACCGGGAAGATCTTCTGCAGGTCGTCGCCGAAGAGGTTCGACCGGAGCGTGCCCTCCCGCGCGTTCATCCAGTTCTGGTTTCCGCGGATCGTGTTGATCTCGCCGTTGTGCGCGAGATAGCGGAAGGGCTGCGCGAGGTCCCAGGTCGGGAAGGTGTTGGTCGAATAGCGCTGATGAACGAGCGCGACGCGGCTCTCGAGATCGGCGTCCTGGAGGTCGGGAAAGAACTCCGGCGTCTGGTGCGCCAGGAACATGCCCTTGTACAGGAAGGTCTTCGAGGAGAGGCTCGGGATGTGGAACGCGGAGCCGAGCTTGTCGATCTCGTTCTCGATCTGGCGGCGGATCACGTAGAGCTTCCGCTCGAAGGCCGCCTGATCGAGGCCATCCGAGGGATCGGCGGCGCCGACGAAGAATTGCATGATCTCGGGCATGCCGTCGCGCGCGATCCGGCCGATCGTGGACGGATCGGTCGGGACTTCGCGCCAGCCGAGGAAGGTCTGGCCCTCGGCCGTCACCCAGGACTCGATGCATGCGATCTGCTGCGCGCGCTCGTCGGCGTCGGTCGCGAGGAAGACGAGTGCCGAGGCGTAGCGCCCCTGCTCGGGCAGGCCGAAGCCGGCCGCGTCGGCGACCTTGCGGAGAAACTTGTCCGGCGTCTGGATCAGCATCCCCGCGCCGTCGCCGGTCGCCTCGTCGGAGCCCGCGGCGCCGCGATGGGTCAGGCGGCAGAGCACCTCGGTGGCCTGCTCGATGATCGTGTGGCTGGCCGGCTTCTTGAGGTCGGCGACGAAGCCGATGCCACAGGCATCGTGTTCGAGCTCGGGATCGTAGAGGCCCTGCTTCGGGGGGAGTCCGTATCGCATCATGTGCGCGTCCAGCCTTCTGGTGGGTTCGGGTCTAGTCGGGTACCGCGCCTCGCGCGTCGCGCGATCGGCTCGGCTTCGTCCGATCGAAGGGGACCCGCCGCCGCCTCACCCTGGATCGGGTGCAGGGACCGGCGTCGCGCGGTGGCCGTCCGATTCTTCCCGACGCGTCACCTCGGAGGGAGGCAAGTGGACGAGAGGGAGTCGAACGCGCACCGTCCCGAGTCCGCCTCGGTCGGAGCATCTGCGATGTCGGTCCCTGGCTTCGTGCGTTCCGGCTCCGGGTGGCTCGGCAGGACGTGGCCCGCTTGCGCAGGCGTCCCCGAGCCGGAGTCCAGTCGCTTCGCCACGCGTCTAAGTCACCGCGGTCCCAACGTTTTTCGAACTTGCGACCCTATGCCAAGGCGTCTCGAAAGTCAACTAGCGCGAGCCGCAGCATTGCGCGGCAACGCGGCTAGCCGCCTGCACTTTCCCGGGTGACCACGAGATCTGCGAGTACCCGCGGGTGATTCGTGATCACCCCATCCACCCCGAGATCGAGGAGCCGCGTCATCTCGGCCGGATCGTTCGCGGTGTAGGGATACACCGCGAGCCCGCGATCGTGGGCGCCGCGGACCAGCGCCGCATGGACGAGCATCGTATGCGGGTGGATGGCCTCGGCCGACACTCGATCCGCGCGGCCGAAGACGTCGTCGGGCGCGCGCGGGGAAACGAGCACGCCGAGCCGCGCCTCGGGAGCGCGGGCGCGAAGGCGCGCGAGGACCCCGTCGTCGAAGCAGGAAAAGAGGATCCGGCCGAGCGATCCGCGTGCCTCGACCTCGGTGAGCACCTTTCCCTCGATTCCTTCGTAGGGCGCCTCGAGCCCCACCTTCAGCTCGAGATTCCAGGCGATGCGGTCGGCGAAGCCCTCGAGAACGTCGAGCAGCGTCGGGATCCGTTCCACCGTCTCGGCGCCGGGTGCCGCGTCGAGCGCCGCGAGCTCCGCGGCCGTGCGGCTGCCGATCTCGCCCGACTCGCCGAGCCGCTCGAGCGCCGCGTCGTGGTGGATCACGATCACCCCGTCCCGCGACAGGTGCAGATCGGTCTCGATCATGTCGGCGCCCTGCGCGATCGCCTCTTCGAAGGCCGGCAGGGTGTTCTCGGGTCGATCGCCCGATGCGCCGCGGTGCGCGATCACGAGCGGCGCCGCTCCGCGGAGCGTCACGCGCTCTCCTCCAGCACCAGCGTCGCGTTCCTCACGCGCCCTCCTCTGCCCAGCCCCGGGAGCGTTCGACCGCCCGCAGCCAGCCGCGGTAGCGCGACTCGCGCTCGTCCTCGGACATCGACGGCTCGAACAGCGTCGGCGCACCGAGTCGCGAGTCGAGCTCGTCCATGTCGCGCCAGAACCCGACCCCGAGCCCGGCGAGACGCGCCGCGCCCATCGCCGTCGCTTCCAGCGCCGCGGGGCGCTCGACCGCGATCCCCAGGATGTCGGCCTGGAACTGCATCAGGAAGTCGTTCTCGCAGGCGCCGCCATCGACGCGCAGCACCTGCGGCGCGATCCCGGAGTCCTGACCCATCGCGGCCATCACGTCCCGGGTCTGGAACGCGATCGACTCGAGGGTCGCGCGCGTGAGGTGGGCGCGGGTCGTGCCGCGCGTGAGTCCGACGATCGTGCCCCGCGCCTGCTCGTCCCAGTACGGCGCGCCCAGCCCCACGAAGGCGGGCACGACGTAGACGCCGTCCGCATCGGGAACGCTCTTCGCAAGCGCCTCGGTCTCCGCGGCGTGCTCGACGAACTCGAGTCCGTCCCGCAGCCATTGCACGGCAGAGCCCGCGACGAAGATCGATCCCTCGAGCGCGTAGTCCAGGGTGCCCTCTCGACGCCAGGCGACGGTCGTGATCAGACCGGCTTCGGAGCGCGGCGCTTCGCTGCCCGTGTTCATCAGCAGGAAGCAGCCCGTGCCGTAGGTGTTCTTCGCGCGCCCGGGCTCGAAGCAGCCCTGCCCGAAGAGCGCCGATTGCTGGTCGCCGGCGACCCCCGAGATCGGAATTGCCGCCCCGAGCACGCCAGGGTCCGTCTCGCCGAACGCTCCGCTCGAGTCCTTCACTTCCGGCAGCATCGCGGCAGGCACGCCGAGCGCGTCCATCAGGAAGGGATCCCAGTCGCCGTCGTGGATGTTGAAGAGCAGCGTGCGCGACGCGTTCGACGGCTCGGTCGCGAACACCCGCCCACCGGTCAGGTTGAACATCAGCCAGGTGTCGATCGTCCCGAAGCAGAGCTCGCCCGCTTCTGCCCTCGCCTGCGCGCCATCGACCGCGTCCAGGATGAAGCGGATCTTCGTGCCGGAGAAGTAGGCATCGATCAGCAAGCCGGTCCGCGCGCGGATCTCGTCCTCGAGACCCCGCGAACGCAGGTCGTCGCAGACGCCGCTCGACTGCCGGGACTGCCAGACGATCGCCGGATGGATCGGCTCGCCGGTCTTGCGGTCCCAGACGACGGTCGTCTCGCGCTGGTTCGTGATCCCGACCGCGGCGACGTCGCTCGCCGCGACCCCGGTCTTATCGAGCACGCCGCGAGCCGCGCGCAGCTGACTGTCCCAGATCTCGTGCGGGTCGTGTTCGACCCAACCCGGCTTCGGGAACGACTGGGGGAACTCGAATTGTTCGACGCCGACGATCGACCCCGCCTCGTCGAAGAGCAGGGCCCTCGACGATGTCGTCCCCTGATCCAATGCGAGCACATAACCGGCCATGCGCGTTTCCTCCGCATCCAGCCGCAGCGCGGCCGTCTGGCTAGTCCGAATCGTCTCCGAAGAGCGCGTCGACGAACTCGTTCGAATCGAATTGCCGTAGATCCTCGATCCCCTCGCCGACTCCGACGAAGTCCACCGGGATGCGGAACTCGTCGGCGAGGCCGACGATCACCCCGCCCTTGGCAGTGCCGTCCATCTTGGTGAGCACGAGGCCCGTCACGTCCGCGACTTCCTCGAAGAGGCGCGCCTGAGAGATCGCGTTCTGTCCCGTGTTCGAGTCGAGCACGAGCAGGATCTCGTGGGGCGCGTCGGGCACGTCGCGACCGATCACACGGACGATCTTGCCGAGCTCCTCCATCAGGGGCTTCTTGGTCTGGAGCCGGCCCGCCGTGTCGATGATGGCGACGTCGACCTCCCGGGCGACCGCCGCCTTCACGGTGTCGAACGCGACGCTCGCGGGGTCGCCGCCGGGCTCACCGGCGATCACGTCGCAACCGACGCGGTCGCCCCAGGTCTGCAGCTGCTCGATCGCGGCGGCGCGGAACGTGTCGCCGGCCCCGAGGAGCACCTCGCGGCCCTTCGCCTGGTGTTGCGCAGCCAGCTTCCCGATCGTCGTCGTCTTGCCGGCGCCGTTCACGCCGAGCACGAGGATCACGTGCGGCTTCGCAGCGAGGTCGAAGGGGTCGCCGATGCGCTGGGCGCCGGCGAGCTTCTCGCCGATCGCGCCCTTCAAGATCTCGCGCACCTTCGCGCCGTCCTCGCCGCGGCCTTCGCTGCGCACGCGCTCGAGCAGCGACTCGGCGGTCTGCACGCCGAGATCCGCCGTGAAGAGGATCTCCTCGAGCTCGTCGAGCAGGTCACCGTCGACGGCCGCACCGCCGAAGACGCCACCGAGTCGACCGACGAGGGTCTCGCTCGTGCGCAGCAGGCGGTCACGGAGTCGGACGCGCGGGGCGGGATCGGGGGCCGGCTCGGACTCCGGCGCGGGCTCGGGCTCGGGCTGCGGTTCCGGGAACGTCTCGGGCTGCGGTTCCGGTTCGAGAACGGGCTCGGGGGCAGGCTCCCTCGTCGCGACCTCGACTTCGGGCTCGGCATCGGCCCGCGGTTCGGGCTCCGCTTCCGAGCGGGCCGCGGCCTCTACAGCGACGTCGGCTTCAGCTTCGGCGTCCAGGTCCGCACGGATCGCACCGGTCGGACGGCTGCCGAAGCGGTCGATGAGCACCCCGAGCAGGAGCGGCAATACCAGGGCCACCCCCACGAGAAGCCCGGGTCGTTCGTACATCAGGAGGGCGACTTCGTAGAGCGAGGCGTTCGGATCCATCGGGCGCGGAGCTTACCAACGAAGGTGGCGCTGCGAACCCGCTCGCGGAGACCGGACGTCGTCGGTCGCCGCGGGTCGCACTAGGATCGAAGCGAATCGGAGTCCGCCGCCTCGGCGGAACCAGGAGGCGGCCCCGCCGATGGCGACCCCGCGCCCCGGAGACGAACGCGACCTGATCGCCCTCGACCGCGACCACGTCTTCCATCCGTACACGTCGATCGATCAGCAGCGCGCCGCAGGCGCCCGGGTCTGGAGCCACGCGGAGGGCATTCGGGTCACCGGCGCCGACGGCCACGAGGCGATCGACGCGATGTCGGGCCTCTGGTGTGTCGCGGCAGGCTACGGGCGGAGCGAGATCGCGGAGGCGATGGCCGAGCAGGCGCGTCGCCTCCCCTACGCCCACGGCTTCGTGGCGAACGCGAACGCGCCGGCGATCGAGCTCGCGGCCCGGCTCGCTCGACTGACGCCGACGGGTCTCGACCATGCCTTCTTCTGCAACTCCGGCTCCGAAGCCAACGACACGATCGTGAAGCTCGCCTGGTACTACTGGAACCTGCGAGGCCGCCCCGAGAAGAAGAAGATCATCGCGCGCGACGGCGCCTATCACGGCGTGACGATCGCGGCGACGAGCCTCTCGGGCCTGCCGCACATGCACGCGCTCTTCGACCTGCCCCTCCCGGGCTTCCTCCACGTCCGCAAGCCCCACCACTACCGCGAAGCCGCGCCGGGCGAGAGCGAAGCGGACTTCTCGCGCCGCCTCGCGCAGGAACTCGAGGCGCTGATCCTCACAGAGGGCCCGGACACGATCGCGGCCTTCATCGGGGAGCCGGTGATGGCGGCGGGCGGCGTGGTGCCGCCGCCGGAGGGCTATTGGGCCGAGATCCAGGCCGTGCTCCGGCGACACGAGATCCTGTTCGTGGCCGACGAGGTCGTCTGCGGCTTCGGTCGACTCGGGGAGCCCTTCGGCAGTCACGTCTACGACCTCGCTCCGGATTTCATGACCGTCGCGAAGGCGATCACGAGTGCCTACTTCCCGGTCTCGGCGGCGATGGTCTCCCATGACCTCTTCGAAGTCCTCGCGAAGGCGTCCCCGGAAGTCGGGGCCATCGCCCACGGGCACACGACGAGCCTCCATCCGATCGGCGCGGCGGCCGCCCTGGCGAACCTCGACATCCTCGAAGGCGAAGGGCTGCTCGAGCGGGCGAAGACCACGGGGCCTTTCCTGCAGGACGCGCTGCGCGACGCGATCGCGACGCATCCGCTCGTCGGCGAAGTGCGCGGAACCGGGCTGCTGGCCGCCGTCGAGCTCGTCGCGGACCGCGAGGAGGGCACGCCCTTCGATCCGGAGGAGAAGGTCGGTGCGCGACTCGCTGCCCTCGCGTACGAGGCCGGCCTGATCGTGCGACCCCTCGGCGACAGCCTCGGCTTCTGCCCGCCGCTGATCGCGGATCGCGGCGACCTCGAGGAGATCGTGGCGCGCTTCACGCGAGCGATGGACCGCCTGGCGGACGAGCGCGGCTGTTAGACGTGCTTCTCCAGCGACGCCGAGCGCGTGCTAGTTGAGGACCACCGACACCAGCTTCGACACGCCGCGCTGTTCCATCGTCACGCCGTAGAGCACGTCCCCGACCTCGATCGTGCGCTTGTTATGCGTGATCACGAGGAACTGGCTCTGCTTGGCCATCTCGACGATCAGCTGGTTGAAGCGTCCGACGTTCGCATCGTCGAGGGCCGCGTCGACCTCGTCGAGCAGGAAGAAGGGGCTCGGCCGGACCTGGAAGACCGCGACCAGCAGCGCGAGCGCCGTCATCGTCTTCTCGCCGCCCGAGAGCAGGTTCACGTTCTGGAGCCGCTTGCCCGGAGGCTGCGCCATGATGTCGACGCCGGCCTCGAGCACGTCCTCGGCTTCCGTCAGCTCGAGGCTCGCTTTTCCGCCGCCGAAGAGGCGCGGGAAGTTCTCGGAGAAGTGCTTGCTGACCGCCTCGAAGGTCTCCCGGAAGCGCTTGCGACTCGTACGGTTGATGCGCGCGATCGCCTCCCGGAGGTTCGTGATCGTGCCCTCGAGATCTTCCTTCTGCTCGGAGAGGAAACGGAAGCGTTCCGCGAGCTCCTCGTGCTCCTCGATCGCGCCGAGGTTCACGTCGCCGAGGGACTGCAGCGACTTTCGTAGCTTCTCGGCCTCACGCTTCCGGTCGGCGGTCGGCAGCATCGCGAGCTCGACGTTCCGCTTCGCCTCGCGCAGGGCGGCCGCGGGGCTCATCGCGGTGTCTTCGTCGTCTTCCTCGGTCGCCTCCGCGTCGGTACTCGCGACGGCCGGCGCCTCGGCTTCCCGAGTCGCCGCATCGGCGGCGGTGGCCGCGCCCTCTTCCGCCGTCGGGCTCGTGTCGAGCTCGGCGCCCGCTTCGAGCTCCTCGATCGTCGGCAGCTTCCAGTGCTCGATCTCGACGCTCCAGCGCTCGCGCACCGTGGACGCCTGGTGGTCGAGGCGCATGCGCGCTTCCGAGAGCTTGAGCTCCGCCTGGCTCGTCTTCTCCCGCGCAGCGCCGAGGTCGCCGCGCAGGTCCCGCGCGTTGTCCTCGATCTCCTGCACCTTCGCCTGGGTCGCTTCGAACTGCTCGCGCAGCGCGTCGCTCTCGACCCGCGCGACTTCCTCCGCCTGGAGCCGACCGGCGAGCTCGCCTTCGGCCTGCTCGATCTCCTCGCGCAAGGTCTCGCGGCGCGTCGTCGCAGACGCGATCTCCTCGTTGCGCCGCTCGATCCACGTCCGGGTCTCGCGCTCCTGCTGCTCCGCTCGCGTCGACGTCTCGCGCAGTCGCAGGCGCTGCTCGTCGCGCGCGCGATAGGCGACGCGCAGCTCGGCGACGCGGCTCTCGCGGCGGGACAGCTCGCGGCCAGCGCTCGAGATCTGGAGCCCGAGGGCGTCGACTTCGCGCTGGCTCGTTTCACGCTCCTGGCGGCGATCTTCGAGCTGACGAACGAGCCCTTCGAGCTCGTCCCCGACGGAGGTCTGCTCCGCGAGCAGGTCGGAGCGCTCCGCGGTCCGGGTCTGCTGCGCTTCCCCGATTCGCTTCACCTTCTCGGTCGAGCGCTCGAGGTCCTTCTCGTGGTTCGCGACCGCGAGGGCGGCCGTGTGATGCCGATTGCGCAGGTTGTCGAGCTCCTCGCTCCCCTTGGCGAGGCGCGTCTCGGCCTGCTCCTGTGCGGCTTGCTTGTCCGTCGCCGCCTGCGTCAGCCGCGCGACCTCGACCTCGAGCTCACGCACCTCGCGGGCGCGGGTCAGCATGCCGCTCGCCGCGGAGTCGCCCCCGCCCCGCACGACACCATCTGGGGTCGCCAGATCACCGCGCGGGGTCACGAAGGTCGCCGGCAGTCGGCCGGTCCCGAAGTGCTCGAAGGCCTGCTCGAGTCGCTCGACGAGGTACACGTCCCCGAGCAGCGAACGCGCGACGCTCTCGCTCCCGGCGCGCGGGCGGACCCGCTTGAGCAGCGGATCGCCGAGCGGCACGATCCCGCTCGGGACGTCCGGCTGGGCGCGCTGGACGACGAAGACGCCCCGCCCCGCTTCGTCCCGGCGAAGCGCTTCGAGGGCCGCGAGGGCGCCCCGGCTCTCGTCGATCACGATCGCCTCGGCCCGGTCGGCGAGCACCGCCTCAACCGCGCGCTCGACCTCCGGGTCGGCTTCGAGCAGCTCCCGAACGAGCCCCTTCAGCCCGTACTTCGAGGCCACTTCCTGTCCGCCGGTCAGGAGATGCCGGGCACCGGCGCCGATGTCCTGCCGGCCTTCCACCACCTCGCGAAGCGATTCGAATCGGGCCTGGCTGGTCTGCGCGGCCTTGAGGGATTCCTGCGAGGCTTCCGTCGCGACGCGGACGCCTTCCTTGGCCTCTTCGTGCCCGCGCATCGACTCGCGCAGCTGCTCCTGCAGTCGATCGCGATCGGCGAGCAGGTTCCGCAGCCCCTCTTCGAGGGACGACTGTTCGCGCCCCGCTTCGAGGGCCTGGGTCTGCTGCGCTTCGACGTCGGCGTCGACGCCACGCATGCGCTGGTCGATCGACGCGCGCCGATCGCCGAGGGACGCGATCCGATCCTCGGCCCGCGCGACCGCGGTCAACAGCTCGACGTGTGCCGCGTTCCTGGTGTCGCGCTCGGACTCCCGCTCGCGCAGGGCCTCCTGTGCGGTCTGTACCTCGCGCTCGGCCTCTTCGATTCCGGCCTGCTCCTGGGCCAGGCCTCGCTCGAGCTGATCGAGCTCTTCCTTCGAGGATCGCGCTTCCTGCTCGGCCGCGGCGAGCTGCTCGCCGAGGGCGGAGAGCTCTTCCTGGCTACGGGAGCTGGACTCCTCGAGGTTGTCCCGCTCGCGCCGGGCGAGTTCGATCCGCCCTTCGAGATTCTTGATCTCGCTGCGCAGTCCGTAGAGCCTCTCCGCGCCAGCGGTCACTGCCTTTTCGGCCTCGGCGAGGCCGATCCGATGTTCCTGCGCGGCGAGCTCGCGCTCGGCGAGGTTCGCCTCGAGCGCGGTCATCTGATCCTTGAGCGTGCCCAGGGAGCCGGATTCGCGCTCGACCTCTTCGAGCAGGCTCTTCCGCTCGTCCGAGGCGAGGGACAGCTCGAGGACGCGCTGGGTCTCCTGCAGTCGCTTGTAGCGAGCGGCCTTCTTCGCCTGCCGCTCGAGAGAAGAGATCTGTCGCCGGATCTCGCCGAGCACGTCGTTCACGCGCGTCAGGTTCTGCTCGGTCGAGCGCATCTTGCTCTCGGCCTCGCGCCGTCGCGCCTTGTACTTGCCGATCCCGGCGGCCTCTTCGATCAGGCCGCGGCGATCCTCGGGCTTGGCCGAGACGATCTCGGCGACCTTGCCCTGCTCGACGATCGTGTAGCCGCGCAGACCGATGCCGGTATCGCGGAAGAAGTCGTGGACGTCCTTGAGGCGCGCCGGCGCCTTGTTCATCAGGTACTCGGACTCACCGGAGCGGTAGAGTCGGCGCGAAATCTCGATCTCGCTGTACGCGGCGTAGGCAGCGGGGGCCTGGCCATCGCTGTTGTCGAAGGTCAGGCACACCTCGGCCATGCCGATCGGCGGGCGGTTCTCCGACCCGGCGAAGATCACGTCGTCCATGCCCTTGCCGCGGAGCTTGCGAGCGGATTGCTCGCCCATCACCCACTTGATGGCGTCGACGACGTTCGACTTGCCGCAGCCGTTCGGCCCGACGACGCAGGTCATGCCGTCGTCGAAGCTGAAAACCGTCCGGTCGACGAACGACTTGAATCCGTGGAGCTGGAGACTCTTGATGCGCAAGCAACCCTCGATCGATGAACTGTCGAGGGTCAGGACGCAATACGGGGGGATCCCCCATCTGTCGCGATCCCGACTCTCGCTCCCTACGCGAACCCAGGAAGTCACTTCCTGTCCGCAATAGAGAGTGGTTCTTCACCCCCGATTCTAGGCGCTCTTCCGAAGGATTGTCGCCGCGAACCGGTCTAGCCAGCCAGGCCATGAGGGCGAATTTCCCCTTGCGGATCGCGTCGTTGGCGGCGGCTTTCGCTCACTCGCCAGAACACGCCGTTGCGGGTCGATTCGTCCTCGATCCGGGGATCTCCAGGGGCGGCGAGGGCTGACTCGTCGACCCGTCTCGTCTCATCGGTGGGGGGGATGCCAGAGTAGGTACCCCAATCTGCAGGTGTACGCCAAGCACCGAAACGGAACAAGACCCGGAAACTCTTGTCGAAGAACACCGTTTTGTTGCTGCTGTTTTCTTGGCATACGCCTGCCCGCCTTCGCGCTCGCGCCGCGAGGGTCCCGGCCGACGGCGACCACCGGATTCGGTGGGCTCTGGGCCGGCCTGCGACGACTTCAGCTGCGCTGACGCGTCGCCGCGGCCCCGCCCGCCGCGAGCAGCATCCCGACCATCGCAAAGACGCCGAGGGGTCCGAGGGAGGGCACGCCGCTGACGACCGTGCCGTACTGCAGGCGGATGTTGATGACCTCGGTCAGGGGAAGGCCGCCCGGATCCCCGGGGTCGGGCCGCGCGAAGCGAAGCTCCGAAGTGTCGATCCCGAACGCGTTGTTGGGCCCGAAGGTGCCGAGCAGGCCGAGCATCTCCTGCGCCGTCGGCATCATCGCGCTCTGGAGGCCATTCGGTCCGGACGACAGGGTGAACGCGATGAACGTGTAGTCGTCGAAGGTCCCGCCGAAGGGCGGACCGCCGACGCCGAAGTTGACGGCCGCGGCGTTGTTGGCCGACGGCAGGACGTCGTTGTCGATCACGCTCAGCTGCGTAGTGGTCGGCGCGACTGCGTCCATGAACCACGTCTGGCCGGCGATCTCGATCTCGATCGCGAGCACCGCGTTGGGCAGCACGCCCGATCCAGGTACGGTGTCGTCGATCCGGACGGTGACCCAGGCCGGCGCGCCGGCGTCGAATCCGTAGGCGGTCGGCGTCTCGATCGGGGTCGAGGGCTGGAAAGGGATTTCGATCGTTTCGACGCAGCCGGCCATGCGGATCGTGTATTCGGCCGCGGCGGCGCCGGGCAGCACCAGGATCAGCAGGAACGCCACGGGTGCCCATCGTTTCGCACTCGCCATCGGAGACTCCTCGAACGCGCGAAGGCTGCGGACGGACTCGCTCTCCGTCCGCGGTGCGCGTCTCTCGATCCTATGCGAAGCGCGACGGGATCGAGGAAGGAATCTGCGGGTTTTCGACGCCGGCGCCCGGATCGACGGACGACAGCGCGGACAGATTCCAAAGCGGAAACTGCGTTTCGATTACACGAAAAGGCGTCGAAGGAATTTGTTGCCGAAGACGGTGCGCACCGTCTTCCGGAGTCCCTGCGCGTTCTCTTCGGTGTACGGGTAACCGCCCTGGGCCTTCCTGGTCGTGTCGACGATGACCGGGTGCACGTGGCAATAGCCGCGGATGCCGACCTCGCCGTTCACCTGGCCGACACCGCTCTCCTTCACGCCGCCGAAGGGTGCCTCGGGGATCCCGTAGGTCACCGCGATGTCGTTCACGGAAACGCTGCCCGTGACCATGCGCGCGCCGATGCGCGCGCCCTTTTCGAGGTCCCGGGTCCAGACGTTGCCGGAGAGGCCGTAGTCGGAGTCGTTCGCGAGCTCGAGGGCCTCCTCCTCGTCGCGCACCTTCTGGATCGCGACGATCGGGCCGAAGGTCTCTCGCTGCATGAGGTCCATCGTGTGGTCGACGCCGGTCACGACCGTCGGCGGGAAGTAGTAGCCGGAGAGACTGCGGTTTCGCTCGCCGCCGACCCGCACCTCGGCGCCCTTCTCCTTCGCGTCCCGCATGTGGTCCTCGATGATGTCCATCTGTTTGTCCCAGAACACCGCGCCGACGTCGGAGGCGCCGCTCGTCGCCTGCTTGAGGGGCTTCGCCATCTCGACGACCTTGTCGACGAAAGGCTCGTACACCGACTCGGGGACGTAGACCCGCTCCGTCCCGCAGCAGTAGTGGCCGGTGTTGAAGAACGAGCCACGCACCGCACCATCCGCCGCGCGATCGAGGTCGGCGTCCGCGCAGACGATCATCGCGTCCTTGCCGCCGAGCTCGAGGGTGCACGGAATCAGATTTCGGCCGCAGGCCTCGCCGACCTTGCGGCCGGTCGCGACGCTACCCGTGAACGACACTTTGTCGACGCCCGCATCGATCAGCGCGGCGCCGGTCGCGCCGTCGCCCTGCACGACCTGATAGAGATCCTTCGGCAGTCCCGCCCCGTCGCAGATCTCATGGAAGAGCACCGCGGAGAACGGCGTGACTTCGCTCGGCTTGTGCACGATGGCGTTGCCCGCCATGAGCGCCTGGGCGACCGGGTTCGCGGCGAGCGCGACCGGGCCGTTCCAGGGCGTGATCAGCCCGACGACACCGAGGGGTTGGTAGTGGAGGGTCACCTTCTTGGAGAAGCGCATGATCCCCGCCGGCCGCTTGACCGTCGTCGCCAGGTACTTCTTCGCGCGCTTCGCGTAGTGGGAGATCTGCATGCAGGGCGCGAGCACCTCCATGCTGATCGCCTCGTTGAGCGTCTTGCCCGTCTCCTTGATCACGAGATCGACGATCTCTTCCTGGCGTTCGACGAGGTCGTCGACGATCCGCCAGAGCACCTCCGCGCGCTCGTCGAAGGATCGCTGCGCCCACTCGAGCTGGGCCTTGCGCCCGCGCTCGACCGCGGCTTTCACTTCTTCGGGACCGGCCGCCTGGAACTGGCCGATCGATTCGAGGGTGACGGGGCTCTTGACGTCGAAGCGGCGCGTCGCGTCTTCGGACTCGATTTCGGCAAAGAGGGCCATGGGGGATCTCCTGAGGCACGCGCCGGTTCACGCCCGGCGCAGAGGACGCGGTCGATTCTATCGAATGAACCGGGCTTCGGAGCGCGCGGAGAACGCACTTCGTCCGCGACTACGCAGGCTGCGCCTCGACGCCGACGACCGCCGCACCCTCGTTCTCCGACTGCAGCCGGTGGAGCCGTGCATAGTGACCGCCCTGGGCGAGCAGCGCCTCGTGGGGGCCGGACTCGACGAGTCGACCGTGCTTCAGGACGTGGATCGTGTCGACGTCGCGGATCGTGGAGAGGCGGTGGGCGATCGCGATCGCGGTCTTGCCCTCCATCAGGACGTGGATGCCGCGCTGGATCGCCGCCTCGGTCTCGGTGTCGATCGCGCTGGTCGCCTCGTCGAGGACGAGGACGTGCGCGCCGTGCGCGAGGGCTCGGGCGAAGGAGAGGATCTGGCGCTGGCCGGTCGAGAAGTTGGCGCCCCGCTCGAAGACCTCGGTGCCGTAGCCCTCGGGCAGGCGCTGGATGAAGGCGTCCGCTTCGACGGCCCGGGCGGCGCGCAGGACCGCGGTCTCGTCGAGGTCCCCGCGACCGAGGGCGATGTTGCGGCCGACGCTGCCGCTGAAGAGGAACACGTCCTGGAGGACCGTCGCGACCCGCCGGCGGAGGTCCTGCTGCGGCAGGTCGCGCACGTCGATCCCGTCCACGCGGACGCTGCCCCGGTCGACGTCGTAGAGCCGGGTGAGGAGCTTGATGATCGTCGTCTTGCCCGCGCCGGTCGCGCCCACGAAGGCGACCTTCTGCCCGATGTCGACGGTGAAGGTCACGTCGCGCAGGATCCAGTCGACCTCGTCTTCCGGCCGGCCCTCGGTGTCCTGGTACGAGAACCAGACGTGATCGAACTCGACGAGGCCCTTCTGCTCGGACTCGCCCGGCGGCGCCTCGTCCACGCGATCGGCGACCTGGGGCTCGGTGTCGAGCACCTGGAAGATCCGCTCGGCGCCCGCCATCGCGGATTGCATGACCGAGTACTTGGCGGAGAGGTCACGCAGCGGCATGAAGAAGCGCTGCATGTAGTCGATGAAGACGTACATGATGCCGACCTCGGCGATCCCGGTCCCGACGCCGATGATCACCGCCATCGTGACGTTCCCCGCAAACTCGACGGTCGCGAAGAGGAGCCCGTCGTAGCGGATCGACTTGTGCCAGGCGTTCCGGTGGTCGGCGTTCATGGCGTCGAACTCCGCCATGTTCCGTTCTTCGCGACTGAAGAGCTGGACGACCTTCATTCCGGTCACACTCTCCTGGATGTAGGTGTTGATCCGCGCGATCCGGACGCGCACCTCCCGGAAGGCCTCGCGGACCTTGAGCCGGAAGAAGAACGCAGCGATCGCGAGCAGAGGCACGATCGCGAAGGACCAGAGCGCGAGCTTCGGCTGCAGCAGGAAGAGCACGACCGCGTAGCCGAACATCTTGATGACGTCGGTGATCAGCGCGACGAGGCCCTGCGCGAACATCTCGGCCACGTTCTCGACGTCGTTCGTCGCGCGGGTCACGAGTCGCCCGACCGGGATCACGTCGAAGTAGCTCATCTGGAGCTTTTGAATGTGCTCGAAGACGTGTTGGCGCAGCTCGTACATGGCGTACTGCCCCGTCGACGCCATCAACACCTGGTAGACGTACTGCAGCACGCCGAGCACCAACGTCGTCACCACGTAGAGGAAGGCCAGCCAGGCGGCCATCGTCCAACCGTCCGGCGCAGCGAGGACGCCGCCGAGACTCGCGTCGACGTTCTCGCTGAACGACGAGACCGGGCTCGACTGCGATTCGACGCGCGCGCCCTCCATCGGCGCGAGGTCGTAGACCTCGATCACGTGGTCGATCCCGGACTTCACGATCCAAGCGGGCGCGAGCTCGAGGGCGAAGAGCGGCACGAAGAGCGCGAGGGTCGCCGCGATCTGACGCCAATAGGGCCGCACGTAGGGCCAGAGTCGCATCAGGATCCGGGTGTCGTAGGCCTTGCCGAGCTCGTCCTCGGCGAACGCTTCGCTCTGGGGATCGGGGGCGCTCATGCGACCTCCCCGCCTGCAACCGACTGGCGTCGTTCTTCTTCGGCCTGCTCTTCCGCGAGCCGCGAATAGAGGTCGCCCCGCGCGAGCAGCTCGGCGTGCTTGCCGCGCTCGACGATCTTGCCGCCGTCGAGGACCACGATCTGATCGAGCTCGCGGACGGAGTTGATCCGACTCGCCACGACGATCACGGTTCGCCCGGCGAAGACCCGCCCGAGCTCCGCCTGGATGCGACGCTCGGTCTCCGCGTCGACCGCGGAGAGCGTGTCGTCGAGGATGAGAATGCGTGGATCGAGGGCGAGCGCACGGGCGAGCGCGGTGCGCTGGCGCTGGCCCCCGGAGAGCATCACGCCGCGCTCGCCGACGAGAGTGTCGTAGCCCTGGGGCAGATCCGCGATGTCGCCCGACAGCTGCGCTCGCTCGGAGGCGCGCCGCACGTCCTCGCGCGACGCGTCCGTGGGGAGGCCGTACGCGATGTTGGCGTGGATCGGCAGGGAAAAGAGGAAGGAGTCCTGCGGAACCATCGCGATCGACTTCCGCAGCCGAGGCAGCGAGATCTGATTCACGTCGATCCCGTCGATGAAGACCTGCCCGTCCGCGACCTCGTAGATCCGCGGGATCATCGCGGCGAGGGTCGACTTGCCGGAGCCGACGCGCCCGACGACGCCCAGGGACGTGCCCGCCGGGACCACCAGCGACACGTCGTCGAGGGCATTCTCACGACCGTCCGTTCCGTACGCGAAGGACAGGCCGCGGAGCTCGATCCTGCCGTCCAATTCGCCGGGGTCGACAGCCTCACGGTGGTCCGCGATCGCCGGCTCGATCGACAGGATCTCGTCGATCCGCTGCATCGCGGAGGACCCGCGCTGGAGCAGACTGACCGAGTAGCCGAGCATCATGGTCGGGAAGGTCAGCACGCGCGCGTAGATCGTGAAGGCGAAGAGCGCACCGGGCTTCAGGGTTCCGGCGGCGATCATGTCCAGGCCGAGGAAGAGCACCATGCCGAGGCCGGCCGCCGGCAAGAGCCCGGTCACCGCCGGCATCGCGGAGCTCGCACGCACGAGGGAGAGCTGGCGCGAACGCAGGTGGTCGTTCGCCTCTTCGAAGCGCGCCGCCTGGTCGTCCTCCATCGCGTAGGCCTTCACGACGCCGATCCCGGCGATGTTCTCCTGCACGAAGTTCGACATGGAGGCGAGCGCTTCCTGCGCAGCGAGGCTGCGGCGGAAGAGACGCGAACCGATCACTCGGGAGACCACGATGAAGAGCGGATACGGGAGGATCATCAGCGTGGCGAGCTGCACGCTGTAGGTCGACATCGCGAGGAAGGCGCCGGCGAAGAGGATCGGGCTCTGGGCGACGGAGAGGAGGCCCGGGCCGAGGAGCATACGGACCGAGTTGAGGTCGTTCACGCAGCGACTCATGAGGTCGCCCGTGCGCCACCGGAAGTAGAACGACTGCGGCTGCTTCTGGAGATGGTCGTAGAGGTCGTTGCGGATCTCGTACTCGACCTCACGGGCGGCGTCGAAGACGAGCTGGCGCGTGAAGAAGCGCAGCAGCGCGCCGACCACCGCGAGTCCGAGCAGCCAGTAGCACTGCTCGATCACGACGTCGGCGGGGATCGCGGGGTCGATCAGCGCGTCGATCGTGCTGCCCACCAACCGGGGCACGGACACGAAGATCGCCACGTAGGCCATGACCGCGACGAACCACCCGAGGTAGTAGCGCCAGTTTCGTCGCAGATAGACGGAGAGCCGCCGAAGCGCGTGGCGAACCGGGGATTCGCCTTCGGTCGTCGGCGCGAGCTGCCTGGTGGCCGCGCTCATCGACCCATCCTCGCCGCGAGCCGGGCGCGGTCGACGCCGAGGTACCACCCGAGAAGAGCGACCTGGTGCCACAGGATCGTCGTGAGCCGGCCGCGCGCGCGATACCGGCGCGACGACGTGGTCACGGCCTCGCGCAGACGGGCGAGCCGCCCCGCGCGCTTGATCCCGCGCACGAGGTCCAGGTCTTCCATCATCGGCACGATCGGCACGCCGCCCATCCGCTCCAACACATCCCGGCGCACGAAGAGCGCCTGATCACCATAAGGGAGACCGAGGATCGCCACGCGGCGGGCCACCCACCACTCGATCCAGCGCTCCCAACCGCCCCGCGTAGCGAAGCGGAACGCGAACGCGCCCCCCGCGCAGGCCGGGTCGGCCAGCGCCGCCTCCACCGCCTGCGTCCAGCCGGCCGGAAGCCGGGTATCCGCGTGCAGGAAGAGCAGCACGTCTCCTTCTGTTCTTTCGCTCCCCAGCCGGAGCTGGCGGGCGCGTCCTCCCGCCGACGGCGAGGTCGATCCGACCTCGTCTGCGAGCTCGAGGACCCGCGCTCCGGCTTCGCGGGCGAGCCGGCACGTCGCGTCACGACTGCCTCCGTCGACCACGAGCACGTCGACCCCGGAAGCAGCCTGCCCCGTCCGGTCCGAGCCGTCTGAAACGGCTCCCCGGTCCAGGGCACTCTCGACCGCTCCGACGATGCGAGCCGCTTCGTCAAGGGTCGGGATCACGACCGAGATCGACACGGCAGCAGCCTAGCCCGGAAGGGCTCGACCGGCGAAGGGGGCGGCGGCCCGCGAACAGACTGTTCCATCGCCGCGGGCTGCTCTCCGACGCGCCCGGGGCCGGATTGACGCGCCGGGGGGCTCTGCCCTATCACTCCGCCGTGAGCCGTACCCCCGACGATCCGAAGAAGCCCGAAGCTCCTGCGTTTAGCGAGACTTCTGCGCCCGCCTACGCCGCGGCGGGCGTCGACCTCGACCACGACGAGGCCTTCATCGACGACGTGAAGGAGATCGCGAAGGGGACTTTCCGGCCTGAGGTTCTCAGCTCGATCGGCGGCTTCGCCGGAATGTTCAAGGCCCCCGAACGGTACTCGGCGCCGATCTTCGTCGCCGCCACCGACGGCGTCGGCACGAAGCTCAAGCTCGCCGCGCAGATCGGTCGCTACGACACGATCGGGATCGACTGCGTCGCGATGGTGGTGAACGACCTGGTCGTCCAGGGCGCCGAGCCCCTCATCTTCCTCGACTATATTGCGATGGGGGACCTGGATAAGGGCACCGCTTCCGATGCGCTCCGCGGCGTCGTCGAAGGGTGCAAGCGCGCGGGCTGCGCATTGCTCGGGGGCGAGACGGCCACCATGCCGGGCGTCTATCCCAAGGGCGAGCTCGAGATCGTCGGGTTCTCGGTGGGCGTGGTCGAGCGCGAAGGCGTGATCGACGGTTCGACGATCTCCGACGGCGACGTCTTGATCGGCCTCGCTTCGAGCGGCTTCCACAGCAACGGCTATTCGCTGGTGCGCTCGGTGCTCGACGCCGGGCTCGAGGCAGGAAAGTTCGACCTCTTCGAAGAGCCGGCGGGGATGCGCACGACGCTGGCGAGCGCGCTGCTGGCCCCGACGAAGATCTACGTGAAGCCGCTGCTCAACCTGATCCGCGACTTCGACGTGCACGGCATGGTCCACGTCACCGGCGGCGGCTTCGAAGGCAACATCCCTCGGGTCCTGCCCGCCGGCGTGCGCGCCCGGGTCGATACGAAGGCCTGGCCCCGACCGGAGGTCTACGACTGGATCGCCCGGGAGGGCGAGCTGCCGGAGACCGAGCTGTTGCGCGTCTTCAACTGCGGCATCGGCATGATCGTGGCGGTTCCCGAGTCCCAGGCGGAAGACGTGCTCGACCGACTGCGTGGCCTCGGCGAACGCGGCCACCGGATCGGCACGATCGAGCGCAAGAAGGACGACGAGTCCCCCATCCTCTTCGACCCCGGCTTCCTCGGCATCGACCCCTACGCGGTCGAGGACTAGGCAGCCCCGGACGAGCCGCCCGACGAAGGGCTCCCGACGCGGGAGGACTGTGACGCGATGGTCGAGATCCCCCGGCTTGATCCGAGCGAAGCGCCGCGGGCGCGGCGCTGGGATGCGCTCGTGCTCGGAAGCGGCCTCTCGGCCATGGTCGCTGCCGCGCGCATCAGCGCCGCGGGCCAGCGCGTGCTCGTCGTCGAAGAAGAGGCGCGCGCGGTCCTGCCGCCTGCGCTGAAGGAGCCCTTCTTTCTCGGCGGGCTGCGGGACCAGGGACTCCTCGACGCGACGCTCCGTGCGTTGACCGTGCCGCTGATCGATCGGCGTCGCATCGGGAACGAACGCCTCGCCTATCAAGTGCTCGCGGACCCGGTCCGGCTCGACATCGGCCAGCCCCTCGTCACCGCCGACGAGCTGGTCGCCTGGGGACTCGCCAAGCCCGACGAGGCCCAGCAGCTCGTGAGACGCCTCGTCGAGGCCGCCGAAATCGAGCGCACGCGCCTCTACGAAGCGCCCTTCGTACGGATCGGTCGGCGCGCGAGCGGCGCGATCACGCAGCCCCCGGGCGGCAACCCGTCCGCCTCGGACGCCAGCGGACATCGGCGCGGCCTGCCCGGCGAGGTCCGCGACGCGACCGGTGAGCTGGCGCGCGTGCTCGAGGCCCAGGTCCGAGCGCTCTCGAACACCGCGAGCCGGCGTCCGTCCCCGGAAGCGGAGGCCCGGCTGCTGGGGCTCGGCCTCGGCGGCGGCGCGGGCTTCGCCGACGACCCGCCCTGGCTGGTCGACCTCTTCCGCAAGCGCGTGACCGCGCTCTACGGTGACATGCGGATCGTGCCCGGCGGGTTCGAGCTCGTGCAGGTCTCGGGACAGCCCGGGATCCGCGTGACGCGGACGGGCGAGATCTGGCTCGGGCGCTGCCTGGTGCTCGGCGCCGCGCCGACGGCTCTTCGCGACTTCTTCGGGGACGACCCGCTGCGCCCTGCGCCGAGCCTGTTGGATCGACCCGGCCCGCGCGCGTTCCGCGCCGCGTTCCTCTTCCGCGTGCCGACCCGGATCCTGCCGGAAGGCATGGGGGCGCGCGTGATTCTGCCCGGGACCGAGGGCCCCGACGGCACCACGACGCCGACGGCCGCCGTCACCGCCTTCCCTTGCCAGACCCATCCCAACCGCGTCGATCTCGTCGCGCGCGCGGTCCTCCCCGACGCCACTCCCGAAACCCTCGACGAACGCCTCTCGACGCTTCAGGCGGACGTGGCCGATCGCCTGCGCGCGCTGATGCCCTTCTGCGACGACGAGCTCGCCGTGGTCGACGCCGAGCTTCCGCGCTGGGACAGCGACGATGGCTGGCTCGAGGATCCGACCCCCGACCAGGGCTGGCCCTCGGACGTCGACCTGCGTCGCTCGACCCGTCCCCCGGTCTATCACCTCGACCGCGCCGCCGCCGGCGGCCTCGGCCTCGAGGGCGATCTCCTCCTCGGTTGGCGCGGCGGCGACGCGATCGCAGCCGAGCTGGCCTGAGCGGACGCCCGTGAGCGCCGAAGCGACAGGGGACGCGACCGAGCCGGTCGCGGCGGACGCGCCGAGCGCGCTCACGACCGCTGGCGTCCTCTGGCGCCTGATCGCCCGCGCCGGTGGCCAATGGCCAGCGATCACGGCGCTCGTGTTCTTCGGCGTGGTCGTCGCCGTCGTGCGCTACGGACGCGCGATCATCACGCAACCGGGCGTCGACGAGGTCGGGATGCCGATGCTCGTCGACCGCGTCCCCTTCGAGGAGGTCGCCGAGACCGCGATCCCCCTCGCGATCCTCTACGGCATCTCGGTCGTGATCCAGCCGGTCGCGGTGTTCCTGCGTTCGTACTCGGCGCACTGGGTCGTTGCGAGCGTCCGTCGCGAGCTCGACCGCGCGATCGCGCGCCGCCTGATCGCCGCGCCGCTCCGGGTCCATCGCGGCGGCACCAGCGGCGACTTCCTGGCGCGCGCGCTCACCGATTCGCAGCTCGCCTGCCACGCGGTCCTGCTCTTCTACAACGAGGTGATCCTCAACTCACAGCTCGTGTTGCTGGGCTTCGCCGCGCTCGTCTGGACGAGCTGGCAGCTGACCCTCCTCACGCTCGTCGGGATGCCGATCCTGCTCTTGGTGCTCGGCTACTTCGGCAAACGGATCGAGACCCAGTCCCAGCGTCGCCAGGAGACCCAGGGCGATCTGTCCCAGCGCCTGCTCGCGATCCTCTCCGGCATCAAGGTGATCAAGGCCTTCCAGGGCCAGGCCGTCGAAGAGCAGGCCTACACGGTCCAGACGGGCAAGTTTCTGCGTCGGCACATGAAGGTGATCTGGAACGGCGTCGTCGCCCGCGCGGTCGGCGAGTTCGTGAATCCCCTCGTCGCGATCCTCGCGCTCGGCGCGGGCTTCTGGTTGATCGTCACGGACCGAGGGATGTCCCTCGGCGTCCTGATGCAGTTCGGGCTCTGCCTCGGCGTGATCTACAAGCCCTTGAAGACGCTGATCCAGCACTACCCGAAGATCATCGAGTCGGCGGCGAGCGCTCGACGCGTCTTCGCCGTGCTCGACCTCGAGGACGAACCCGACGACGGCCCCGACGCCCGCGAGATGACCGGACTGCGACACGGCATCGTGTTCCGGGACGTCCACTTCGACTACGGCGGCGAGCCCGTGCTCGCGGGCATCGACCTCGTCGTCGAGCCCGGCGAGGTGATCGCGATCGTCGGCCGGACCGGCACGGGCAAGTCGACACTGATGGATCTCGTTTTGCGCTTCCACGACCCGACCCGGGGCGCGATCGAGATCGACGGAGTCGACCTGCGCGACTATCAGCGTCGCTCGTTCCTCGACCACATCGCGGTGGTGTCCCAGGAGCCCTTCCTCTTCGACGTGTCCGTCGCCGAGAACATCCGGTACGGCCGCCGGGAGGCCAACGACGAGCAGGTCCGCGCCGCGGCGGTCGCGGCCTCGGCGAACGAGTTCGTGAACGATCTGCCGGAGGGCTACGACACGGAGGTCGGCGAGTTCGGCCTACGCCTCTCCGGTGGACAACGCCAACGCCTCACGATCGCCCGCGCGATCCTCGCCGACCCGGCGATCCTCGTCTTCGACGAAGCGACCAGCGCCCTCGATGCCCGAACCGAAGCCGCGGTCCAGCAGGCGATCGAATCCCTGCGCGGCCAGCGCACGATCTTCCTCGTGGCCCACCGACTGTCGACGATCCGCCGCGCCGACCGCATCGTCGTGCTCGACGGCGGACGGATCGCCCAGCTCGGCACCCACGAGGAGCTCGCTGCGCAGCCCGGGGTCTACCGCGAGCTGATCGGCGCGCAGGCCGCGTTGCACGGCCCGAGGCGCGCCTAGCCCCGGAGCCGCTCGACGCTCCGGACGCCCTTCACCTTGCGGATCTCGCGCATCAGCTTCGACAGCGTCTGCACGTCCTGCACCCAGAGCTCGAAGGTGAGCTCCGCACTCTCCCCGGTCGCCGCGCCTGAGTCGTCGGTCTCCGCCGTCGAGACCCGCGCGGAGCCGATGTTGATGCCCGCAGCGGAGATCGTGTTCGTGATCTTCGCGAGGATGCCGGGCTCGTCGCGGCACTCGACGCGGATCGCGATCGCGCGACGGGTCTCGGTCTCCTCGTCCCAATCGACCTCGATCCGGCGATCCGGATCGAGCGCGAACACCTTCCGACAGCCGCGGGCGTGGACGGTCACGCCGCGGCCGCGGGTGACGAACCCGATGATCTCGTCCCCGGGCAGGGGTTCGCAGCAGCCGGCGAATCGGACCATCACGTCGGCAGTGCCCGAGACCCGGACCCCGGAATCGGATCGACGGCGCTCGCGCTGGAAGAGCCGGCGGATCCGCTTCGGGACGACGGTCGAGGTCGATTCGGTCGCGGCGTCCTCCGCTTCGTGCCCGGCGAGCTTCCGGACGAGCACGCTCGCGGCGACCTTGCCGTAGCTGATCGACGCGAAGAGATCGTCGATCGACTTGCCGCCAAACTCCTCCTCGACGTAGCGATCGAGGCTGCCGTCCTCCTGGACCGCCGCGAGGGTGAGGTTCGCCTTCTTGAGCTCCCGGGTGAGGATGTCGTGACCGAGGGCGACCGCGCGCTCCTTGCCGGCCTGACGGATCGAGTGGCGGATGTGGTTGCGCGCTCGCGTCGAGACGGCGAATTCGAGCCAGTCCTTCCGAGGCACCTGATTGGAGCGGGTCTGGATCTCGACCGTGTCGCCGTCGCGCAGCTTCTGCCGCAGCGGCACCAGGCGTCCGTTCACCTTGGCGCCGGCACACTGGGAGCCGACCTCGCTGTGGATCGCGTAGGCGAAGTCGATCGGCGTCGCGCCGGCCATGAGATTGATCACCTCGCCGGTCGGGGTGAACACGAAGACCTCGTTCGGGAAGAGATCGAGCTTCACCGCGTCGAGGAACTCGTGCGGATCCGACAGCTCCTTCTGCCACTCGATCAGCTGGCGCAGCCAGTCGAACTTCGAATCGTCGTCCTCGGCGCCGACGCGCCCTTCCTTGTACTTCCAATGGGCCGCGATCCCGAGCTCCGCGTCGCGGTGCATCTCCCGGGTGCGGATCTGGACCTCCATGCGTTCGCCGAATTCGCCGATCACCGTCGTATGGAGCGAGCGGTAACCGTTCGCCTTGGGCAGCGCGATGTAGTCCTTGAAGCGCCCCGGAACCGGTGACCAGATCGAGTGGATCTGCCCGAGCACCGCATAACAGTCTTCGATCTTCCGGTCGACGACGACCCGAAAGCCGATCGCGTCGTAGATCTGCTCGATCTCGAGGTCCTGGCTCTTCATCTTCGCGTAGATCGACGAGATGTCCTTCACGCGGCCGAGGACCTCGGCGGTGATCTCGACCTCGGCGAGCTTCGCGGAGATCATCCCGATCACGTTCTCGATATAGGTCTCGCGCTCGTCGCGGGAGAGGAGGAGCTGGGCCTCGAGCTCCTCCGCAGCGTCGGGCTCGAGGCAGCGGAACGCATGATCCTCGAGCTCCTGCTTCATCCAGTAGACGCCGAGGCGGTGGGCGAGCGGGACGTAGATGTCCATCGTCTCCTGCGCGATCCGCCGGCGGCTCGCCTCCTTCATGTACTGGATCGTCCGCATGTTGTGCAGGCGATCCGAGAGCTTGATCATCAGGATCCGGATGTCCTCGGACATCGCGACGAGCATCTTCCGGAAGTTCTCGGCCTGCTGCTCCCGGGCGCTCTTGAACTCGATCCGCGCGATCTTCGTGAGTCCCTCGACGAGGAACGCGACCCGCTCCCCGAAGAGCCGCGCGATCTCGTCGCGGGTCGTGAGCGTGTCCTCGAGCGTGTCGTGGAGGAGCCCCGCGATGATCGTGTCCTCGTCGACGCGCAGGTCGAGGAGGATCCCGGCGACCTCGAGCGGATGGATCAGGTAGGGCTCGCCCGAGAGGCGCTCCTGCCCATCGTGCACCTTCGCCGTGAAGACGTACGCGCGCTGGAGACGCTCGAGGTCCGTGTCCGGATCGTACTCGAGCATCCGGTCGGCGATGTCGTTGAAGCGCAGCATGCGTGGCGGCCCACCGGGCGAGTTTCATCTGGAGTTCCGCGCAGTTAGCACGGCACTCCGAACGCGTGGGGGTGGTCCGAGGGTACCGGCGCGCCCGCTCACGGGCAACGCGGCGGGCGCGACCTCCGCCTACGCCTCCGCCGATGCCTTCGCCTGCACCGCTTCCCAGGTCGTCAGGACCGAAGCGCGACCGTGCTCTCGCAGGACGCCGTCGCGGTCGCCGGCGCGCACCGCCTCGATCACGCCCCGCACCTGCCGGACCGCGAGCTCGAGATCGTCGTTCACGATGGCGAAATCGAAGTGTTTCGCCGCGGCCAGCTCGCGATCGACGAGGGCCAGGCGCTTCGCGATCACCGCGTCGCTATCGGTCTGGCGCCCGCGCAGCCGCTCTTCCAGGACGACGAGGCTCGGGGGCAGCAGGAAGATGAGGATCGCGTCGGACATCCGTTCGCGAACCTGCTCGGCGCCCTGCACTTCGATCTCGAGCACCACGTCCCGGCCTTCGTCGAGGGGTGCTTCGATCGCGCGCCAGCTGGTGCCGTAGTTGTGGCCGTTGTACTCGGCGTGTTCGAGGAAGCCCTCCTCACGGACGAGCTCGAGGAACGCCTCTTCGTCGACGAAGTGATAGTCGACACCATCGGCCTCGCCGGTCCGCGGCGGGCGGGTCGTGTGCGAGACGGAGATCGTGAGTCCCGCGTCTTCTTCGAGGATCCGGCGGCAGAGCGTCGTCTTGCCCGTTCCGGACGGCGCGGCGACCACGAACACGTGCCCCTTCTTCGCCCCCGGACTCACTCGTGGCTCTCCCCGTCGAAGTCCGGCGCGAGTCGACTCGCGATCGTCTCCGGCGTGATCGCCGACAGGATCACGTGATCGCTGTCGGTCACGACGATCGATCGCGTGCGCCGGCCCTCGGTGGCATCGAGCAGCTTGCCGCGCAGGCCGGCTTCCTCGCGCAAACGCCTCATGGGCGACGAGCTGGGAGAGACGATCGCGATCACCCGGGCGGCGGTCACGAGGTTGCCGTAGCCGATGTTCACCATCGTCGGCACCACGGCGACGTGCCGATCGCGCACCCCCGGCTCGGGGGCTCGCGACTTCGGCGGCGGCGAAGCCCCCGATTCGGGCGATCCGGCGGGGCCCTCCCCGAGCGGCGCCTCACTCGACATTCTGGACCTGCTCCCGGATGCGTTCGAGCTCGGTCTTCAGCTCGACGACGTCCTGCGCGAGCGGGGCATCGGTCGCCTTCGAGCCGACCGTGTTCGTCTCGCGCCCGAGCTCCTGAAGCAGGAAGTCGAGTCGGCGCCCGACCGGGGCGCCCGGCCCCGCGGACGCCAGGGTCTCGCGGAACTGCTCGACGTGACTTCGCAGACGGACGAGCTCCTCGGTGATGTCGAGGCGATCGGCGGCGATCACGATCTCCTGGTGCAGCCGCGCTTCGTCCATCAGGCCGACCTCGCGCTCGATCTGCTCGGCGCGCTTCTTCAGGCGCTGCTTCGCGACGTCGACCACCTCCCAGGCCCGCGCCTCGAAGGCGTCGGCGAGGGACGCGAGGGTCGAGAGTCGCCCCTCGAACTCGGTCGCGAGGGACTTCCCTTCGGTGGCGCGCATGGCGACCAGCGCTTCGACGGCTTCGTCGATGGCCGACTCGAGCGGTCCGACGAGCGCCGCACCGTCGACCTCGGTCTCGATCAGCTGCGTGACACCCGGAAGAGCGAGCAGCGAGGACACGTCGAGGGCGTCCCCGAGCCCATGGGTGTCGCGCAAGCGACCCGCCGCCTCGACGTACTGGGCGGCGATCGTCTCGTCGATCTCGAGCTGCGTCGTCGCCGCGCCTTGCACCAGGTTTACCGTCACGTCGACCTTGCCACGGGACAAGCGGGCCTGGATGCGCTGCTTGAGCCGCGACTCCTGTTCCGCGAGCGCGCGAGGCAACCGGATCCGCAGGTCGAGGTGGCGATGGTTCACGCTGCGCGCTTCGACCTCGAGTCCGAGGCCTTCGATGTCGCGCGTCGCCCGGCCGAATCCGGTCATGCTGTGGATCACGATCTTTCCTCTGGCGCCTCGGCGGGTGCCTTCGCGGCCGCGATCGCACGCGGCAGCCTCACACGGAGCTCGGCGGCGTCGACCGCCGCCGTCCCGATCTTCTCGATCGCGACCGAGGCCGCGGCGTTCGCGACGATACAGGCCTCGGCGAGAGACGCACGGGCGACCTTCGCGAGCGCCAGCGCGGCGATGCCCGTGTCTCCGGCGCCCTGGACGTCGAAGACCTCGAGGCGTTCAGTCGGCACGTCGAAGCACGCTCCGTCCCGGTCGAGCGCGGACATGCCGGCGCCGCCCCGGGTCACGACGACCTCGCCGCCCCCGATCTCGCCGCGCAGCTTTTCGAGGAGCGCGCGGTCGATCGCATCGCCCGCCCCGACCGAGGCCCCGAAACGAAGCGCCTCGTCTTCGTTCGGCTTGACGAGATCCGCGCCGCGGAACCGCGCGAGGGCGTGCTTCGGGTCCGCCACGACCGGCACGCCCCGAGCGCGGGCCCGCGCCACGATCGACGCTGCGGTCTCGCCGCCGAAGAGCCCCTTGTCGTAGTCCTGGAGCACGACGATGTCGCAGTGTTCCAGGGCGACCTTGCACGCGGCGCGCAGCGTGGCGACGTCCTCCGCCGAGAACGGATCGGTCTGCTCGCGATCGATGCGCAGGAGTTGTCGATCGCGGGCGGCGATCCGGAGCTTGTGGGTCGTGGGGCGCGACTGCGACCGGAAGACGCCGCGCGCGTCGACTGCTTCGTCCTCGAGGGCGGCCGCGAAGGCGTCCCCCTCGGCATCGCACCCGATCGCACCGACGAGCGCGCAGTGCGCACCGAGCGCCGCCACGTTCCGCGCGACGTTGCCCGCGCCGCCGAGGGCGAGCTGCCGGTCCGCGACACGAACGACCGGCACCGGGGCCTCGGGACTCACCCGATCGACGTTCCCGGCCCGGTATTCGTCGAGCATCAGGTCGCCCACGACGAGCACCCGTCGCCCCTGCCAGGCGTCGAGGAGTGCGGAGATCCGGTCGGCGTCGATCGCCGCGAGCGACTCGGATCCTGCTCCCGACGTAGCGCCGTCCCGCGCGATCATGCGTCCCCCCGACTCACGACCGCGCTGCATCCTCGTCCGACGACGCCGATGCCAGGGCATCGGCCAGGGAAGGCTCGGGCGGTCGGCCGCGAAGATGCCACAGCACGAGGCCCAACCGCTCGGCGTTCCGCGCGCGCGCCGCCACTGAGAACAACGAGGGCAGCGCGGCGACGACGAGTCCCGCGACCGCTCGAAGGAATCGGACGAGCGCGACCGCCCGCGCCACGGTCGGGCCGCGATGCTGCCGCAGGGCACGATCCAGAGATCGCAGGTACTCGATGCGCGTCGCGAGAGGGGCACGTCGCTTGCTGCTCGCGCCGAGCCGATGCGGCACGCGCCAACCCGGCACCCACGCCACCGCATGCCCGGCCCCGCGAACCCGCGCGCAGAAGTCCGTCTCCTCGAGGAAGAAGAAGAACCCCTCGTCGAGCGACCCGACCTTCTCGAAGAGTTCCTTTCGAACGAAGAAGACGGCACCGCGCACGGCCTCGACGTCCCGCCACGCGACCGGCGGACCGGCGTGATCGCGCTCGCGCCGCCGCAGCCGCCGCGCCATGCCCTCTCCCAGCAGCTCGCTGTCGAGCCCCGGCAGGACGTGCACCGATCGCTGCGGGCGCCCGTCCGGATGCACGAGCGCGGGACCGAGCACGCCGATGCGCAACTCTTCGTCGAGCAGCGCGACCGCGTCCGCGAGGAGGCGCAGGGGGACTTCGACGTCGCTGTTCAGGAGCAGCACGTAGCGGCCGCGCGCGAAGGCCACGCCGGCGTTGACCGCGGCGGCGAAGCCGCGATTCCGGGCGTAGGCCAGGACCCGCGGCGCGAGGCAAGACGAGCGGGCGCAGGCGACGCTGTCGTCGGGGGAGGCGTTGTCGACGACGATCGTTTCGAGCTCGATGGCCGGGCTCGCGTCCCGCGCCTGCTCGATCGACGCGAGACACGCCGCCAGGAGGCCGGCGGTCCCGTGACTCGCGATGACGATCGAGAGATCGACGTCCGCGGCGCCCCGCCCATCTTCGGGGGCGGCGCTCACGCGCCCGCCCGCGCGACCGCGCGAGTCGTCGCCGCGAGGGCAGCGTCCACGGAGATCGTTCGCAGGCATCGGTGATCGATCGGGCACGTCCGCGCATAACACGGACGGCAGGCGTGCTGCGTTTCGAGGACTTCAATCGAGGCGAGGTTGTCCGCGGTCTTCTCGACCGAGGTCGGCCCGAAGAACACGACCCCTGGCACGCCGAAGGCCGCAGCGACGTGGCGCGCGCCGGCATCGTTCGCCACCAGCGCCTTCGCCCCGCGCAGCAGCGCCTTGAGCGCGCCGAGGTCGAGACGACCGGCGAGCACGATCGCCGGCGCGCGCATCGCCGTCTCCACCGCGGCGACACGCGCCTCCTCGCCCGGTGCCCCGATCAGCACGACGGAATCTCCCCCGGCCACGAGCCGATCCCCGAGCGCCGCAAAGGACTCCACCGGCCAGCACTTGGTCTCGCCGAAGCTCGCCCCGGGCGCGAGCACGACCGGCGGCGCCGTCGCGAACGACGACGAAGACGACCCGGCCGCGGTCAGGGCCTCGTCGAGGCGCGCGACTTCCGACGCCGAGACCCCGAGCCGCAGGCGCAGATCCGGCTCCGGCCCGGCCGGCGATCCAGAGACGGCCTCGACGAGCGTCGTGCAGAAACGCTCTCGCGAGACCAGGCGACGCTGCCCCCAGGCCGCCGGAGCCGGGACGACTTCATGCAACAAGGCCTTTCGCAGGGGATCCTGCGCGAAGCCCACGACGCGGCGGACACCGGCCGCGCGCATCAGCCAGGCGGACGAGACCGACTCGGGGATCACGAGCGCGAGATCGAAGTCCGCTCGAGCGATCCGCCGCCGGTCCACGGACCACGCGCGAAGGCCCCCCTCCGGACTCCGCGACGCCATGCCCCACACTTCGTCGACCAGCCCGGCGCCCTCGAGGAGCGGAGCCAGCGGCTCGGGTAGGAGCGCCGTGACGTGCGCCTCCGGACGCGCCTGTCGCAGGGCGTGCAGGGCCGGCGTCGACATCACGACGTCCCCCAGCCAGTTCGGGCAGCGCACCGCGATTCGCTCGGCCGGTCGCGCGTTCGCGTCCCGTGCGACCGTCCCCCGCGCCGCCGCGCTCACGCGTCCCGCTCACCGTTGGCGGCGCGACCGTTCGCGCGCGCGGCCGTCGTCGCCGCGCTCTCCGCGAGCAACGCGTCCGCCGCATCGACGACGGACGCCGGCGGAATCGCGGTCATGCAGACCGGCCGGGCGCAGCCCCCGCGGCAAGGGGCGCACGGCGGCGGGACGCGCACGCGGCGGCTCCGGCTCGCGGGCCACGGCGCGTTCTGTCGCGGATGCGTCGGGCCGATCAGCTGCACGACCGGGACGCCAGCGAGCGACGCAGCGTGGAGGGGCCCCGAGTCGGCAGCGACGAACACGGCGGCCCGAGCCTGCAGCGCCAGGAGATCGTCGAAGGAACGGGTCTCCGGGGCGAGCACGAGACCCCCGTCGGCACGCTGGACGATGTCCTCCGCGAGGCTGCGTTCGTGTCGGTCGGGTCCGCAGGCGATCCACACCTCGCGCCCCGATGCCGCCAATCCCCGGGCGACCGCCGCCCAGCCCGCGGCCGGGTACCGCTTGTGGCGAGCGCGCACGCTGCTGCCAGGGTGGAGCAGGACGAAATCGCGGCTGCGCTCGCGGCCGGTCGCGCGCAAGCGGGCAGTGAGCCGGGCCTGCGCGAGGGGGGACGCCCCGAGCAACGGCGTCTGCGGGATCTTCGTCCCCGCGGCGATCGCTTCGACCAGGGCGGCGTTCCGCTCGAAGCGAGACGCGTCGGGATCGTGCAATCCGGCGTGTCGGTTGGCGAAGAGCGAGGCGAGCTCCCGGGCGATCGGCACCGGGTACCCGAAGCGGATCGGTGCCCCGGAGAGCCAAGCGAGAGAGCCGCTCTTGAGCAGGCCGTGGAAGTCGACACTGACCTCGAAGCGGCGGTCGCGCAGCACCCGGACGAAGCGCCGCAGGCGCCGCGCGAAGCCCATCGGATCGCCTTCTCGAATCGCTTCGACGAGCGGATGACGCGGGAAGAGCAGGACTTCGTCGACGAGGCCCGATGCTTCGACGACCCCGGCGCTGGGGGGCTCGACGAGCCAGGTCAGGTGGGCGCCGGGATAGATCGACCGGAGCGCGGCAACGGACGGCAAGGTCCGGATCACGTCCCCCATCGCGCCGAGGCGGAGGATCAGGATTCGATCGGCGGGGGGCGGGTTCGGCATGGTCGAATGCGGCGCTCGGGCCCCGGACTGGCGCCTTCGGCGGCGCGGTGCGAGCTCGACCGCGAACCGCCTGTTGCGGCGCGGTGCGGGCCCGGCCGATACGATAAGGAGCATGCGAATCGCGCGCACCCTTTCCGGCTACGTGATGCGCGAGACCCTGCTGTACTGCCTGCTCACGTTCGTCGTGCTGACCGTCGTGCTGCTCACGCAGAACGTGCTTCGCCGCTTCGACGATCTGATCGCCGTCGGGATGACGCCCGCCGACCTCGGCCGGGCGGTCTGGCTGATCCTGCCGGTCGCGCTCTCCTACGCGATTCCGCTCGCCTTCCTGATCGGTCTGCTCCTCGCGATCCGCCGCATGTCGGGGGACGGCGAGCTCGTCGCACTGCGAGCGAGCGGCGTGGGACCGACGGCCTTTCACGTGTCCTTCCTCGGCCTCGGCCTCGTCGCGACCGCCCTGTCGGCCTGGCTCCTCGCCAGCGTCGAGCACCACGCCCGCCGCGACCTCGTGGAGCTCTTCGAGCGCGTCGCTGCGCGCGGCGCGATCGTCGAGCCGGGCAAGTTTCGCCATACCGGGGGCCACACGATCTTCGTCGAGGACCGGGATCGCGAGGGCGGCCTGCGCGGTATCATGATCTACGACCGCACGCGCCCGGACGTCCCGCTGCGGATCTTCGCCGCGCGTGGACACATGGCCTTCGACCCCGAGGCCCGCGAGCTGCGCATCGAGCTCGAGGACGGCGAGGTCCACGTCGAGCCGCGACCCGACACGCCGGAACGCTACGAGCGGGTCCGTTTCGAGGGATTCTCGTACCGGGTCGACCTCCATCACCTGCTGTCCCGGGAACTCGGGCCGGTCCGGCCGAAGCAGATGTCCGAGCCCGAACTCCGCCAGGTTCTCGCGCGCGCCGCGGAGGGCGACCCGCTCCAGGAGCTCGACGAGAAGGATCCGCGCGAGTACGCCCTCGAGATCCAACGCCGCCGTGCGCTGCCCTTCGCCCCGCTGCTCTTCGCCGGGCTCGGGGTGCCGATCGCGCTCGCGAGTGAGCATCGAAGGCGACAGACCGGCCTCGCCCTCGGCCTGCTCGCGGCCTTCGCCTACTACGCCCTCGGCGCGACGGCCGAGTCCCTCGCGCTTGCCGACCGGCTGGACCCGGCCAGCGCGCCGTGGCTGCCGAACGGGGTGGCCGCGGCCGCGGCGCTCGTCCTCGTCTGGCGCGGGCGCAACCGGATCCCGTCGTGAGCGCCGGCCTCCCCCGGCACGCGCGCGCGTGGCTCGCCCCGCGCTTCGCCTCGCGACCCGCGGCCGAGATGCTCGGGCGCGCGCCCGAGGCGGTCGTGACCTCCGGTGAGGTCACGCGCGGCGGACGCAGCGCCCATCATCTCCTGCCGGCGTCGGACTGGGGGGTCGCCGTGCGCGTGCGTCCCGGTCGGCGGGGCGGCGCCTTCGGTCCGTGGCTCGGAGCGCGTTATGCGGGACCGAGCCGTGCGAGGCGCGAGCACGCGCGGGTTTGCGCGGCGTTCGAGGCGGGCTTGCCGGTCGTGGAGCCCGCCTTCGCCGTCGCCTGGCGCCGGGGTCTCACCTGGCGGATCGCGACGGCGACCGTGGATCGACCGGAAGCCCGGGACGCGCTCGCCTGGCTCGATGCGGACCCGGGCGTCGAGGCCCACCTCGGCGCGGCACGCGCGATCGCCGAGACCCTGCGCCGCCTGCACGACGCCGGCTACCGACACGGTGACCTGCAGCTCCGAAACCTGCTGCTCGAGCCCGACGACGCGCGGGGCCTCCGCTGTCTCGCGATCGACTTCGACCGGGCGCACCGGGAAGGCGCCCCGCTCTCGCCGCGCGCGCGCCTTCGCGAGTGGATGCGGCTCGTGCGGTCCTGCGAGAAGACGGGCTGGGCGAGCGTGCTCACGGGTCGCGTCGTCGCGGCGGCCCTCGCGACCTATTGCGAAGGCGACCGAGCCCGTCGACGCGCCCTGCTCGCACGTCTGCCTGTGGAGACCGCGCGCATACGCCGCCACCGTCGATTCTGGCGACGTTAGTCGGCGAGCCGACCGCATGCCCGTAAGCGTGCGAGCACGAGATCGCGCAGCGCGTCGGGGTCGTCGAATTCGACCTCCATGCGCAGGACCGACAAGCGGACGCCTTCGACCCAACGTGGCAGGATCTTGTAGGCGTCCTTCTCGGTCGTGACCCATTCGGTCACCGACGACTCGGCACCCGCCATACGCAAAGCGGCGAGGTCCTTATCGGTGTAGGCGTGGTGATCCGGAAAGATCTTCTCGTCGACGACCTTCGCCCCCAGGTTCTCCAGGCTCCGCCGGAGAGAGGCCGGGCGCGCGATGCCCGCGAGGAGCCCCACCGATCGACCTGCGAGCGTCTTCGGTGAGATCGCTTCACCACCGCCATGCGGCTCGAGCGCCGTCGCCGTGCGCCGTCCGCGAAGGATCGGCACCCCGTCCGCCAGCCGCTCTCCGAGCGAAGTGGCCAGCTCGTCGGTTCCCTCGTCCGCATCGACGAGCACGACGGCATCCGCCGCGCGCAGGGCCGACGCCGGTTCGCGCAGCGGGCCCGCCGGAACGACGCGCCCGTTGCCGAGGCCCGCCACGCCGTCGACGCAGACGAGGTCGAAGTCCCGATCGAGACCGTGGTGCTGGAGCGCATCGTCGAGGACGAGCACCTCCGCATCGAATCCCGAGACCGCGCGATGACCGACGACCCGGCGATCGCGCCCGACCAGGACCGGGATGCCGGGCGCATGCGCTGCGAGCACGAGGGACTCGTCCCCCGTGTGTTCCGCGTGCGCGCGCACGGTGCGCCCGTCGGAGACGACCGTGACCGGGTCTCGAGCGCGCCCCCCGTATCCACGACTCGCGATCACGACCCGCCGTCCGGTCGCAGCGATACATCGCGCGAGCGCCGCGGCGGTCGGCGTCTTGCCTGCACCACCGAGGGTCAGCCCACCCACGCTCACGACCGCACAGCCCGGTCGGCCGCGGACGGCACGGCTCCGGGTTCCGACCGCCCGATCGATGCGCGCGGCCTGCGCAACCACCCCGCCCAGGAAGCGGATCCCGGCGGCGGCCCAGCGCGATCGTTCAGTCGATTGCCGGGGCACGGCGTGCGATCACCTCTTCGATCAGGATCCGGGTCTGTTCGACGCTGCCCCGATGGGCCTCGAGCGCTTCGCGGCCGATCTCGCCCCGCACGCGGCACGCCTCGAGGTCGTCGAAGGCCGAAACGAGCTCGCCCGCGAGGGCGTCGGCATTCGCGACGCGACGACCCGCGTCGCCGATCGCGAGGATCTCGACGATCTTGCGGACGTTCTCGATGCGCGGCCCGAAGAGCACCGGGCAGCCCGCGTGCACGGGCTCGACCAGGTTGTGTCCACCGACCGGCGCGAGGGTTCCCCCGACGAAGGCGATCGACGCGGTGGCGTAGAGGGCCGGCAGTTCCCCGATCGAATCGAGGACGAGGACCTCCCCCGGAACGAGATGGCGTCCCTCGAGCTCGCTGCGACGCAGGACGCGCCGACCGGCGGCGCGGACGAGTCCAACGACTTCGCCGCAGCGCGCGACGCGTCGCGGCGCCAGCACGAGGACGAACGCATGCCCCGCCTTCTCGGCCGTCGCCATCGCATCGAGCAGCGCGGTCTCTTCCCCTTCATGAGTGCTCCCGCCGATCGCGACGGGCGTATCCGCGAGCCCTCGGATCAGATCGATCGAGAGCGCCGGCTGGTCGGGAGGCGGGTCGAGCTTCAGATCCCCGGTCACCCGCACGCGCGCCCCGGGCACGCCGAGCTCGACGAAGCGCTCCGCGTCGAGCTCGGTGCGCGCGCCGACCGCCTCGATCCGAGCGAGGGTCGGTCTCAATAGACGACGCAGCTTCCGGTAGCGCGGAAAGGATCGATCCGAGAGACGACCGGACGCGACGACGACCGGCACGTCGTGGCGCGCGCAACCCGCGATCCAGCTCGGCCACAGCTCCGTCTCGATCAACACCGAGAGCGACGGGCGCGCCCTCCGGAGGAGCGCCTCCACCGTCCAGAGATGATCGAGGGGAAAGAGATGGGCGTCACCGTGGGGTCGATCCCGGTGGAAGACGCGTCGACCGGCCAGGGTCGACGTGGTGGCGACGACCGGAAGACCGTCGGCCTCGAGGCGCTCGATCAGGCGCGCGGCCGCCTTCGCCTCGCCGACGCTCGAGGCGTGCACGTAGATCGGCGCTTCGCCGCGCGCGAGCGCGTCGGGCAGCCGTCCCAGGCGTTCGCCGAAATGCTTCCGCAGCGAAGGGCGCAGGAGGAGCGCGAGTGCCAGCGCCGGAGACGATCCGAGCGCCATCAGCGCCGCGAGGCTATGTGCGATCGGTCCCAAGCAGCTCCTCCGCCAACGCCGCGACGCGACGCGAGGCCCCGGGCTCTCCCAGTCGCGAACGCGCCCGGCGCAACTCGCCGATCTGGTTTCGGGCGGACTCGGACGATCCGTCGTGCCCAGGTAAGAGTGGCGCAAGCGCGTCGGCGATTCGATCCGGGGTCACATCGTCCTGGAGCAGCTCCGGGACGATCGTCGCCCCCGCGATCAGGTTCGGGAGCGCCAAACGCTTGCCTTCGAAGCTGCGACCCACCAGGGCGACAGAGAGCGGATGCGCGCGCCCCGTCACGACCATCGGCTTTTCCCGGAGCAGCAGCTCGAGGGTGATCGTTCCGGGCTTGCTGAGACCGACGTCGATGGCATCCAGCCACTCCGGCGAGGCCGGGACGATTCGCGGCGGGGCGAAGCCCGCGGCCTGCGCGATCGACTCGATGCGGCGCTCGTCGAGCGACGGGGCGCGGACGACCACGCCCTCGAGCTCGGGTCGATCGCGGCGCAGGCGCGCGAGGGCCCCGAGGTGGGCGGGTAGATGGCGCGCGATCTCGTTCCGCCGACTGCCCGGAAAGAGACCGATCAGCGTTGCGTCGGGCGCCACGCCGAGCGATCGCCGGGCCTCCGCTCGGGCCGACGCTGCCGGCGCCCGCGCGACTTCACGATCGAGGATCGGATGACCGACGAAGTCCGTGGTGACGCCGCGTTCGGCCCAGAACGGGGGCTCGAAGGGCCAGACGACCGCGATGCGATCCGCGCGCGCGGCGATCCGGCGCACTCGTCCGGCGCGCCAGACCCAGACCTGGGGCGCCACATAGTAGAGGATCGGCGCGGGGGCGAGCGCGCGGGCGAGGCGCATGAAGGGAAGGTGGAAGCCGCCGGAATCGACGACCACGTAGAGGTCGGGGCGATGCGCACGCAGGCCGCGGATCACGCGCCTCCACGTCTGCGCGATCCGGCCCGCGCTCGGAAGCCATTCGAGCAGGCCCCCGACCGCGAGCGCGCGCTGGTCCGCCACGCGCTCGACCCCGGCGCTGGCCATCTCGGGCCCGCCGAGCCCGACGAAGCGCGCCTCCGGCCGACGCTCTCCGAACGCGCGCACGAAGTCCGCGGCGATGGTGTCACCGGACGCGTCGCCGGCCGAGACCCAGACCGTCGCTTCGTTCGCGCGTGCGCCGGGCCGCCCTGCGCTCACGCAGGATCTCCCTGGATTCGCGCACGAATTCGATCGACCCACTCGAGCGTCGCCACACCGTGCCCGGCGTCGTTCACGGGGGCCTTTCGCGAGACGCACGCATCGAGCAGGTCCTCGAGCTGACGATCCAGGGGCTCTTCCAGCGGCCCCGAGACGTCCTGCGCGGCGCACACCGCTTCACCGTCTTCCAGCGAGATCTCGCCTGTGAGCAGATCCCCGGTCCCCCGCGCGGCCGTCCCCTCGATCTCGACCCGACGCGAGCGATTCGCGTGCACGCGACTCGCTTCGAGGTGCGCCGTGGCTCCGTCGTCGAAGGTGAGCTCGACCCGGGCTTCGTCGACCCGTTCGTTCCGGACGGGCCGGCCCTCCACTTCGAGGGAAGCGAGCTCGCCGGCGAAGGTGCGTCGGACCCAATCGAGGTCATGGATCATGAAGTCCTGCACGACGTCGAGGTCGAGCCCACGCTCGGTCGGCGGATGCCGGCGCTCGAGCGTCACCCGTCGCGGCGTGCCGCACGCAGCCAGGAGCCGCGGCCAGACCGGGTTCCACCACTCGGTGTGCCCGACCGCCAGGATGCGTCCTGCGTCCGCCGCGTGTCGAGCGAGCCGCACCGCCCCCGCCGCGGTCCCGGTCATCGGCTTCTCGACGAGCAGATCGAGGCCGGCGTCGATCAACGCCTCACTCGCGCCCGCCTGCTCCCCGGTCGGGACCGCGACGATCGCGGCATCGACTCGTGCCAACGCATCGACGCCGCAGAGCGCCGCCACCGCCGTGAGCGCGCGCCCCCCGAACTCGCCGGTCACGCGCTCGCTCCGCGCGGGGTGCCGATCGACCACCGCTTCGAGGACGCAGTCCCCGATCGCAGCCGCGCGCCGCGAGACGGCCCGCGCGTGGAGTCGCCCCATCGGTCCCGCCCCGATCACCGCGATCCGCCGCACGTCAGGCTCCACTCTCGTTACGAGCGCGATATCCCCACGCGACGAGACCCGCTTCATCGAGCGCTTGCGAGACGACCGCGCGCTCGATCACGAGGGTCGCCCCGGCCTCGATCGCCAGGGCGGCCGCGTCGGCTTCGCGCAGCACGGCCACCGTGCCCGGACCGATCGCCGGCAGATCGAGGCGCGGGTCCTGCCCCGGCCGCGCCCCTTTCACCAGGGTGAAGCCGGGCCCGGCCTCGGCGCGGGCGCGACGGATCAGCGCGTCCGTCCCTTCGGCGGACTCGTGGGCCACGACCCGCGCATCCCGTACGGCCACGGCCTGCGTGAGCGCCTCCGATGACCCGCCATCCAGGGCGGCACGCCCGACGGCGAGATCGCGAAGCAGGGATTCGTCCGGCTCACGCGAGGCGAGCGGACCCTCCTCGGCGAGCAGCGCCGCGAGCGCTTCGTCCTGTCGCAGGAGCGCACACCCCTGCCCCTCCAGCCAATCCGCGATCGCGCGCATCGACGCGACCGGCGACCGCCCGGCGACTGTCTTCATCAGCTGGCGTCCGGTGTCGTCGGGCATGAAGTCCCGGGTGCCGGGCGGTTCGAGGTCCGGATCGAAGTGTCCGACGATCAACGCCGACTCGGCCCCCGCGGCGCGCAGACCCGTCAGCAACGCGTCCACCTGACCAAGGCGAAGTCGAACGGCCTCCACGAGCAAGGGCTCGGCGGTGATCCCTTCGAATCCGAAGACGATCGGCTCGAAGCCTTCCTGCGCCAACGCCGCCAGCGCTTCGCGCGGCAGCGCGCCACCCCCCGCGATCAGTCCGACCCTGCCCTCGCCCATCCGCAGGCCCTCGGATACCGCGTCAGCGGCAGAAGCCGCGCTCGGTCTTGCGCAGGAAGGTGACGAGCCGCTCGACCTCGGCGACCGCGCCGATCTCTTCGTCGACGCGTGCGAGCGCGTCCTCGAGTCGGAGCTTCGATTGGAAGATCAAGCGAAACGCGTGCTTGATCTGGGATCGGGTCTCCGCGGAGAATCCCCGCCGCTTCAGGCCGACTGAATTCAAGCCCACGATCTTCGCGCGATCCCCGGCGACCATCGTGAAGGGCGGTGCGTCCCGGGACACCTTCGCGCCGCCCGCGACCATTACCGACTCGCCGACCCGCGCGTGCTGATGGAGCCCCGTGTACGCCCCGAGGACGGCGTAGTCGTCGACCTGGGTGTGGCCGCCGAGACCGCAGAAGGGACTGATGATCGTTTGATCGCCGATCTGACAATCGTGCCCGACGTGGGCGCCGTTCATCAGGTAGTTGTCTTCACCGAGTCGCGTGCAGCCGCCGCCCCTCGCCGTCCCGATGTTCACGGTCACGTGCTCGCGCAGGACCGTGCGCGCTCCGATCTCGAGGCTCGTGGCCTCGCCGTTGAACTCGGTGTCCTGGGGCTCTCCGCCGAGGACCGCGTGCGGGAAGATCCGGCAGCCCGGACCGACGCGGGTGCGCCCGATCAACGTCGCGTGCTGACCGACCTCGACGCCCTGCGCGAGCTCGACCTCACGTCCGACGAAGGCGAACGCACCGACGGCCACGCCCGGGGCGAGAATCGCCCCATCCTCGACGCAGGCCGTCGGATGGACGCTCGGCACGCGCGGCAGCGCTTCGGTCGAAGTCATCGGGCGCGGCTCCGATCAGCTCTGCACGGGAACGGGCATCGTCACGAGCCGGGCTCAGCTCTTCCCGTCGAAGGTCTTGATCACGAGCTCGGTCAGGTCGTGGGCCTCACGGCGGTAGATCAGGCCCGGCGCGTCGGCGCTCATGATCGCGGAGTAGCCGTTCTCCCGACCGATCTCCTTCACGACGTCGAGGAACTTCTCCTGGATCGGTCCGACGAGGCGCTGCTGGTCGATCTCCATCTTGCCCTGTGCTTCGGCCTGCATGCCCTTGATGCGATTCTCGAGGGACTGGAGATCGAGCACCTTTTCCTTCAGTGCGTCCTCCGAGAGCGCCATGCGACGGGCTTCGAGCTCCTTGCCCTTGGTCTCGTACTCCTGCACGAGCGGGCCGATCTGGGTCTCGACCTCGCGAATCTTCCGCTCGAGCTCCTCGCGCGCGGACTTGCCCGCCCGCGTCTGTGTCAGGACCTGCTGGGCGTCGACGAAGCCGATCTTGGTCGGCTCGTTCGTCGCTCCGAGGCCCCAGCCGAGGGCGAGGCCGAGCGCGACCAGCATCAAGGCGCGATCGAATGTCATGTCTGTCGTCTCCTGAGCGCGCCCTCGAATCGGGCGTGCGTCGTCGAAAGGGCCGAACCCGGAGGTTCGGAATCAGGGGTCAAATACCGAGGCCGCCGACCGAGAATTCGAAGACGGGACTCGACTCATCGGCGCGGGGGTCGACCGGGAATCCGAGGACCAGCTGAAGCGGACCGAAGGGGGAAAACCACAACACGCCGCCGCCGTAACCGTAGCGCCACTGGGTTACGTCGAACAGGATCTGCCCTTCGCGGAACGAGTTGCCCGCGTCGATGAAGCCGATCCCCAGCAGGCCGATCTCCTCCGAGATCGGGAAGCGGTATTCGAAGCTGTTGCTGATGAAGGCGCTGCCGCCGATCACCTGCGCTTCGTTGATGTCGTCGAAGTCGTCGTATTCCTTGTCACCGGTCGAGTTGCAGATGCCGTTGCGGTTGCCGAAGTTGAGCGGTGAGGTGCGATTCGTGTCGTCGCAGACGGCGATCAGCTGACCGGTCGCGGGATTGCTGCGAAGGACCGTCCCGACCGGGTGGTAGACGCGACCCGTCGCGAGCTCGGTCGCCTGCAATCGCGCGCGCCGGGGACCGACGGAGCGCCCCTGGTAGCCACGAAGCTGCTGCGAGCCGAGGCCGCCGAGGAAGTAGCGCTCGGTGAGCGGCAACTGCACGTCATCGTCGAGCTGATCCAGGTTGCCGGCGTTCGTACAGTTGCTCGGATCCGCGCACACGGTCGAATTCTTGAAGCCGAGATCGAAGTCACCGATCACGTTCAAGGGGAAGGCGTGTCCCATGCGCGTCGCGATCACGAAGGTAGAGCGGTCGAAGAGCCAGTCCGGCGCGCCAAAGTAGTAGCCGGCACGCGCCTCGAGGGTCACGAACTTGGAGAAGCCACCGAGGCCGGCGTAGTCCATGCTGCCCGTGACGATGTAGCCGTTCGTCGCCGCGAAGCGGTCGTTGCGCGTGTCGATCACGGCGGACATGCCGAGCCGACTCGTGCTCTGGCGCCCCTGAAGGACCTGGCGCAGGACGGGGGACGCGAGGGAGTCGAGGTTCGTGTTCTGCTTCACGCGCTGTTCGGCGAAGCTGTAATTGAGGAAGATGCGCGCGGCGTTGTCGACGGTGAGCGCGTGGCCTACGCCGATCTCCAGACCCTGCCGATCCTGCTCGAAGTCGTTGAAGCGGACCTGGGTGAGAAAGGCCGTGGCGCTGAAGCTGAAGGTCGAGCCCAGAAAGTAGGGGTCGGACAGGGAGATGAAATAGCGACTCGAGTTGCCGCCGATGTCCGCGGAGATGTTCGCGCCGTAGCCGCGACCGAAGAGATTCGATTGCGACAGCGACGCGGTGAAGATGAAGTTGTCCGCGCTCGAGAAGCCCGCGCCGAAGCTGAAGGCGCCGGTCGGGCGCTCGACGACGTTTACGTCGAGATCCAGCTGGGACGGGTCGTCCGTCGTGTTCGGTTCGAAGGCGACGTCCTCGAAGAATCCGAGGCGACGGATCCGCGTGCTCGAGACCTGGAGCGCCCGCGCCGAGTAGAGCTGCCCCTCGACGAGCCGGATCTCACGGCGGATCACCGAGTCGACGGTCCGAGTGTTGCCGCGCACGTCGACGTTCCGCACGAAGTAGAGCGGCCCTTTCTCTACGGTGAAGGCGACGTCGACGGTCAGCTTCTCCTGGTTCGTCTGGGTGAGCGGGTTCACGTTGGCGAAGAAGAAGCCGCGGTCGGTGTAGTGGGACTCCAGGATCTCGACGTCGGAGGTGAGATTCGAGCGACTGAAGATCTCCCCCTCCTCGAGCTGGATCTTCTCGCGAAGGGCGTCGAGGTCGATCGTGTCGTCGCCCTGGACCGAGAGGTTGCCGACCTTGAACTGCGGGCCCTCGGTGATCTTGACCTTGAGGAAGATGCCCTCCTCGCGCGCATCGACTTCGGGCCCCTCCACGCGCGCCTGTACGTAACCGGTGTCGGTGTACAGCTGCTCGATCAGCCGCAGGTCGCGCAGGAAGACCGGCTCCGCATACTTGCCCGTCCGGTCGAACCAGCTCGTCGCGAGCGAATACCACTTCCAGGTCTGCGTCGTGAAGCCCGTCGTGAGATCGTCGTCGTCGAACGCCTCGTTGCCCTCGAAGACGATCTCGCGAAGCTTCAACTCCTCGCCTTCTTCGACGTCGAAGTTGATCGCGACCGAGCCGTCGGTGATCTCCTCGATCTCGTAGGAGACCTCGGCGAGGTAGTACCCCTCGGTCTTGTAGACCGCGGTCACGCGCTCCTGATTCTCGCGCAGGAGAGGGAAGTCGAGCGGCACCCCGGTCGTGAGGGTCAGCGCTTCCTTGATGTCGTCGCCGTCGATGTTGTCGTTGCCGGAGATCGTGATCTCGCGAACCACTGGGCTCTCGGAGACTTCGTAGATCAACCGCCAACCCCCGGGCAGCGTCTCCCGGAACACCCGGACGTCCTCGAAGAAGCCCTGCGCGAAGATCGCGCGCACGTCCCGGGCGATCTGCGCGGCGTCCGCCGGAAGCCCGATCGTGGTGCGCAGCCGGGCCCGGATCGCTTCCTCTTCGACGCGGCGGTTGCCGCGAATCACGATCTCGGCGACGGGGTCGCCGATCGCTTGCGTCGTGCCGCCGGCGAGGATCCGATCCGCGCTGACGACCTGATAGACGAGGACGACCCCGTCGTCGGTCTGTTGGGAGCGCGCGACGACGTTCGCGACGCGGGGATCGTCGGCGATCGCCCGGCGATCTGCCTCGAGCGCCGCCGCGTGGAAGCGTGCCCCGGTCCGCAGCGTCAACAATGCGCGAAGGGACTCCTCGAGCGGCCCGGCGCCCTCGAACCGGACATCGACGACGCGCTCGGGTTGTCCGCCGCGAAGCGTCGCGGCGATCTGGTCCGCGAGCTCGCCGAGCCGATCGAGCAGCTCACGGTCACTCCCGGCGGTCAGCACGAGAGACGTCGCACCGCCGGGATCGGCAACCGGGACCACGCGCACGTCCACGCTGAAGCGTCCTGCGAGCTCCGTCACGGACCCGGCGACGAGGCCGTCGAGTCCGAGGGACGCGGCCCGGGCGCGCAAGGTCGCGTCGGAGCGGTCGTCGCCGTCGAGGGCGCGGGCGTCCGGCCCCTCGAGATCGCGCGTCGCGACTGCGCCGACGTCGCCCCCTGCTTCGATGCGCTGGGCGAGGAGCTCGTCGAGGGATTCGGTCAGGAACCCGAGGGTGCCTTCACTGTTCAGACGGAAGGGAAGCACCGCGATCTGTTGCCCGGCGCCACCGCGTTCCTCGCCCGGAAAGACGATCGCACCGAACTCTTCCTGCGCAGAACTCGTCGACGCCGAGGCGAGGGCCATCGCTGCGACGGCGAGCGGCAACAGCAGCGCGAGTGCGCGGTGCGCGACGTTGCTCCGACACCGCCGCGGCGATCCGGCGCTCCGCTGTCCCCCCTCGATCGGCGGCACGGTTTTCCCCTGCGCGGACCCACGCCGCGAAGGGCGCCGTCCGGTCTGGCTCGTCGTGAGGGGTGGAAGGAGAGAGCTCGAAGGGGCGCCGGCTCGACCCCACCGGCGGTCGGCTGCCCGAAGCGACGCCGAGGGTATGTGAGCGCCGGGGCGAGTTCAATGCCGATTTCGGCCCGGAAACGCCGCATCGACGGGGGGTTACGAGACCCGGGAGGTGCAACCGCCCGTCGCTGGGCGGTGTCCCACGCGATTCCGGTCAGACGACCGCAGTCCCGGCCTCGCCTTCGTGGAGGCGCCCCTCGTTCAGGACGAGGACGCGCCCGAGCTGGTCCGCCATGCGCTTGCTGTGGGTCACCACGACCAGGGTGGTGCCCCGCGTGCGGTTCATCTCGAAGAGGAGCTCCGCGACCTGGTCTCCGGTGGCGGGATCGAGGTTGCCCGTCGGCTCGTCCGCGAGGACCAGGGGCGGATCGAGGACGAGGGCGCGCGCGACGGCGACCCGCTGGCGTTCGCCGCCCGAGAGCTTGCCCACGGCGTGCTCGATCCGGTGCGACAGACCGACATCGCCCAGCATCGTCTCGGCCCGCGTCCGCATCTCGTCCTGGGAGAGGCCCTGGATCAGCCCCGGCATCATCACGTTCTCGATCGCCGTGAACTCCGGAAGCAGGTGATGGAACTGGAACACGAACCCTAGGAAGTGTCCGCGCAGCTCCGACAGCGACTCGCGCGACCGGGCGAAGACGTCGTCCCCCCGGAACCGGACGACCCCGGCGCTCGGATGGTCGAGCGTCCCCAGGATGTGCAGGAAGGTCGACTTGCCGACGCCGCTCTGTCCGACGATCGCGATCCGGTCGCCTTCGGCGATGTCGAGGCCGAGCCCAGAGAGTACGTCGACCCGACCACCTCCGGTCTCGAACGAGCGCTCGAGGCCACGGATCTCGACGAGCGGCGTCTCGCGGACGGCCTGCAATGAAACGTCCTCACTCATGTCGCAGCCCCGCCGCGGGGTCGATCCGCGCCCCCTGCCGACTCGGCAGGAGGGTCGCACCGAGGGACAGGATCATCGCGATCGCCGCGACGCCGGCCACCTGGGTCGGATCGACCCGGGACGGCAGCTCGCTGAACTGGTAGACGCTCGCCGGAAGCGTATCGATCCCGGTCACGCGCTCGATGATGTCCTGGATCCACGAGAGCTGGCCGGTGACGGCGATCCCCGCGCCGACGCCGAGGAAGGTCCCGACGAGACCGATCAGCGTGCCTTCGAGGGCGAAGATCCGTTCGATCAACGCGTCCTCCGCGCCCATCGCCTTCAGGATCGCGATGTCGCTCGACTTCTCCATGATCATCATGACGAGGGTCGCGACGATCACGAACGCGGCCACGACCATGATCATCGTGAGCAGCAGGAACATCATCACGCGCTCGGTCTTGAGCGCCTGGAAGAACGCCGGAAAGACCTGCTTCCAGTCGCGGGTGTAGTAGGGGTAACCGCCGACCGCCTCTTCGACCTGCTCGCCGACGATCTGGGAACGGTAGTGATCGGTCGTGCGCGCCTCGATCCCGTCGACGATCTCGCCGGTCTTGCGGAAGTCGCGCGCGGCCTGGAGCGTCGTATACGTGAAGGCCTCGTCGTATTGGTAGAAACTCGACTCGAAGACGCCGACGACCGTGAAGCGCTTGAGGCGTGGGCCGGGACCGAGGGGCGTCGGCGGTCCGCCGAAGGGCGAGATCAGCAGCATGGTGTCGCCGATCGCGAGGCCCATCGACATCGCCAGCTGTCCCCCCACGATGATCCCGGGGGCCTTCGGGTTCTCGCCGAGGGCGGAGAAGCGCGCGCCGAGACTGTCTCGATCGTCGCCGTGGAGGCCGAGCTCCTCCTTGCCCTCTTCCCACAGCGGGCGCAGGTCGTTTTCGAGGTCCGTCACGTCGCCGACGGTCTCAGGGTCGATCCCGCGCACGCGCACGCTGGCGATCTGACCCTGACTCCCGCGCACCATGCCTTCGGCGTCGACGTAGGGACTCGCCGCTTCGACGCCGGGGACCGAGAGCACGTCTTCGAGGACCTTCTCGTGGTCGAGGAAGGGGCCGAAGCTCGAGTGCACCGTGAAGTGCGCACGATTGCCGAGGATCTCGTCGCGCCAGGTCTGCTCGAAGCCGTTCATGACGGAGAGCACGACGATGATGAGCCACACGCCGGCGGCGATCCCACCGACGCAGATCGCGGTGATGGCGGAGATGAAGACCTGCCGTCGCTTCGCGACGAGGTAGCGGATCGCGATGAACCACTCGACGCTCCGGCGCATCGCGACGAAGCCGGCGATCGCCAGCGGCACGAGGCCGAGCGCGACGGTCCCGGAGAGCAGGGCGAGGCCCCCCGCCCCGGCGCCCGCTGCGTAGGCGTGCACGTCGGGGTTCGGGATCATCGCGGCGACGAGCCCCGGCACGAGCCCGAGCACGACGAAGCGCATCAGGATCGCGACCGTCTTCAGGGTCTCGCTCACGCGCACCCGCTGGAGGCCCGCGCAGATCACGAGGACCGCGAACGCGGCGCCGATCGTGGCGAGCACGCCGGCGGGCTCGCCGGTCGCCCCCAGCACGAGCCCGACGCCCAGGGCCGCCAGGCCGGTCGCGAGGCGACTCGTCGTCGTCTGGGAGAGGAAGTGGAGGAGCAGCTTCGCGACGATCACGAAGAACGTGCAGGACACGACGCTCGCGATCACGCTCTCCCTGAACACTTCGCGCCACTCGTCCCACGTGTAGACCGCGTCCGCCGGAAACGCCTCGACGGTCGTGAGCAGCGCGACGAGCGCGGTCACGAAGACCGCCGCGAGCACGGGCCCGACCCAACCCCGGGACACCCGTGCGAAGCGGTCGAGCACGAGCAGCGCCGAGCCGAGATACACGAGGGTCATCGCCAGGATGCCCGCGGCGAGGGTCACGATGAACGCGACGGCAAGGCTGCCGCCGGCGGCGTCGAGACTCGCCATGAGGCTCCGGACCAGTCCGTCCAATCGCCTAACCCTTCCCTTCGTTCGCGGCGCGGAGCTGCGCACCTTGCGTGAGCAGCGTCGCCCGGATGAAGGCGTCGAGGTCGCCGTCGAGGACGCCCTCGACGTTGCCGATCTCGAGGTCCGTGCGGTGGTCCTTGGCGCGCTGCTGCGGGTGGAGCGTGTAGGAGCGGATCTGGCTGCCGAAGCCGATCTCGCGCTTCTCACCGGTCAACTCTTCGACCTTCGCCTGCTGCTGCTGCCGCTCGAGTTCGAAGAGCTTGGCGCGCATGATCTTCATCGCCGTCGCGCGGTTCTTGTGCTGGGACCGCTCGTTCTGGCACTGGGCGACGATCCCCGTCGGAATGTGCGTGAGGCGCACCGCGGAATCGGTCTTGTTGACGTGCTGGCCGCCGGCGCCGCTCGCACGATAGGTGTCGACGCGCAGGTCGCCCTCGTCGATCTCGACCTCGACCGCGTCGTCGATCTCCGGCACCGCGGTCACGCTCGCGAAGGCGGTGTGGCGCCGCGCGTTCGAGTCGAAGGGGGAGATGCGCACGAGCCGGTGCACGCCCTGCTCGGTGTTCAGGTAGCCGTAGGCGTATTCGCCTTCGATGCGCAGGGTCACGCCGCGGATGCCCGCCTCCTCCGCTTCCTGGATGTCGAGGATCTCGGTCTTGAACTCGCGCCGCTCGGCCCAGCGGAGATACATCCGCAATAGCATCTCGGCCCAGTCGCAGGCGTCGGTTCCGCCCGCGCCCGAATTGATCGAGAGCAACGCGTCGCTCCCGTCGTATTCCCCACCGAGCAGCTGCTGGACCTCGGCCTGCTCGAGCACGCCTTCGAGCTGGTCGCACTGCTCGAGCGCTTCGGACAACAGCGAGACGTCCTTCTCTTCCTGGGCGAGCTCGAGGGAGACGTCGACGTCCTCGAGCCCCGATTCGAGGCGATCGTGGAGCCGCAGCTCTGCCTCGACGGCGTTCTTCTTCCGACCCACGGACTGGGCGGCTTCGGGGTCGTCCCAGAGATCGGGGCGCGCCATCTCGGAGTCGAGCTCCCCCAGCTGGGCGCGCAAACCGGCTACGTCAAAGACGCCCCCGGAACTCGTCGAACCGGCTCCGCAGATCGCGAATCCGTTCGGCGAGCTCGCCGACATCGAAACGTGCGTCGTTCTCCCCAATCATCTCTCGGTCCTTCTCTCCGTCCGAGCGCTCGACTCAGTCATCGTCCGAATGGTCCGCAGATTGGCCCCCGGCGTCGGACGTTCGGTGCGTTCTTCGTTCCTGGAACAGCGCCCAGGTGGCGCTGAAAACCCACGCCAGCGTGCATCCCGCGGCGAATACGTCGCCGTGCTTTGCATAGAAAGTCGGCGTCCGCTCCTTCGGGATCTCGATCTCCCCCGCCACGACCGCTTCCTCGAAGAGCGGGCTGCGCGAACGCACCCGCCCCCGCGCATCGATCAACGCCGACACGCCGGTATTGGCGGCGCGCACGATCGGCAGACCATTCTCCGCCGCGCGCATCGCGGTCATTGCCAGGAACTGGTGGGGGGCTCCGGTGCGACCGTACCAGGCATCGTTGGTGATCGCGAGGAGCGCCGTGGCGCCCTCCCCGCCCATCCGTCGCACCAGGTCGGGGAAGATCAGCTCGTAGCAGATCGGCGCGCCGACGAGCCGCCGCTCGCCTCCATCGACCGTCCCGCGCATCACGAAATTCCTGGGGCGTTCACCGGGCGTCACGTCGTTGTCCGAGAGCCCGGTCGCGAGGGCCTGAAAGAAGCGCCCCATGAGGTCTCGCAGCGGCACGTACTCACCGAAGGGAACGAGGTGCGTCTTGTCGTAGCGATCCTCGAGCCCGGTCTCGGAATCGAAGAGGAACGCGGAGTCGTGGTAGACGTACCGGCGCTCGGGCTGCGACTCGACCTCGAGACCCATTCCGCCGACGACCAGGCTGACGCCCCCCGTTCTTGCGCGGCGCTCGAGGCGCACGCGCAGACCGCGGTCGTGCTCGATGAATCCGGGCACCGCGGTTTCCGGCCACACGATCCAATCCGCCTGGGCCGCGGCCTCGTCGGTGAGTCGCAGGTACGTCGCGAAGATCTTCTCTCGCCGCTCGGCGTCCCATTTCTGTCGTTGATCGATGTTGCCCTGGATCGCGGCGACCCGGACCGTCTCGTGCGAGACGGCGGCGTCGCTCCCGAGCCACCAACCCGGAACGTGCGCGGCCAGCACCGTCACCGCGACGATCGACAAACCGCGGCGACGCGACGCGCTCCGGTCGAGCCACCACGCGGCGAGCGCCAACCCGACCGCCGCGGCCGCGAAGGACAGGACGTAGACGCCTCCGATTCGCGTCCACCCGAGGAGCGGGACGTCGAGGTGGAGGCCGTAGCCGAGGGTCGCCCACGGAAAGCCGCCCAGGAAATGTCCCCGCGCCCAGTCGACCGCGACCCACAGCGCGGCGCCGAGCAGGATCCCGGGCAACCCCGGCCGCGCGAAGCGCGCGAACGCCCAGGCGAAGAGCGCGGTAAAGGGCGCCACGTAGAGCGCGGGCACGACGGGCGCGAGGATGCCGAGCGCCAAGGGCATCCCTGCGTAGATCACGACCACGACCATGAACCAATAGAAGAAGAACGTGTGCGCGAGGAAGCTCGTGACGAGGGCCGCGCGGAACGCACGACGGGGAGAGAGGCCATCGATCCCCACGACGAGCGCGGCGGGCACGAGCCAGGTGGCGACGAGGCCCAGGTCGACGGCGAGGCCGGTGCCCAGGGGCAGCTCGTGGGGGAATGCCAGGAAGGTGAGCAGGCCAAAGAGCAGGAGCGCGCGGCGGTTCGCCTGCTCGGCGCCGTTCGGAGTGTCGGGCGCGCCCTGCGCTTCGGCAGTCACGGCGACAGCGCCCGCCAGACGCGACGCTCCTCGGCCGCCATCACGCGGGCCTCGTCGTCGTCCTCGTGATCGTGACCGATGAGGTGAAGGACGCCGTGGACGAGGAGACGGGCGACGGTGTCGTCGAGTCCGCGCTTCCGCTCGGCCGCCTGGGCCGCGGCGGTCTCGACCGAGATCACCACGTCGCCGAGCATGCCGCCGCGGTGGTCGGCGAAGTCGCCCTCGACGAGGGAGAACGAGAGCACATCGGTCGCCCGCGGCTTCGCGCGCCACTCGCCGTTCAGCTCGGCGATGGCGAAGTCGTCGACCAGGGCGATCGAGAGCTCCGAACGGGACTGCCCGATCGCGCGCAGGATTCCGCGCGCGCGGCGTCGCAGCCGAGGGACGTCAACCCTCGAACCCCGGATCGCTTCGGGCGGTCCGGAGATCATGACGCTCACCGGATCGAGCCCACCGGCTCGCCGGCGGTCGGGCTCATTCCGAGGATTCCGGCTCGTCCGCGCTGCGTGCCTCCGCGCGCGGACGCCCGCCATCCCTGCTGGCGCGCGCGCGGTCGTAGGCCTGGATGATCGACTGCACCAGCGGATGTCGCACCACGTCCTCGGGCTGGAAACGGATGAAGCCGATCCCGCGCACGCTCTGCAGCACCCGCGCCGCTTCGATCAGGCCGCTCTCCGTCCCGGAAGGCAGGTCGATCTGGGTGACGTCGCCGGTGATCACGGCCTTCGAGTTCTCGCCGAGGCGCGTGAGGAACATCTTCATCTGCTCGCCGGTCGTGTTCTGCGCCTCGTCGAGGATCACGAACGAGTCGTTGAGCGTCCGGCCGCGCATGAAGGCCAGAGGAGCGACTTCGATCGTGCCGCGCTCGATCAGGCGCTGCGCCTTCTCCATGTCCATCATGTCCCGCAGCGCGTCGTAAAGAGGACGCATGTACGGGTCGACCTTCTCCGCGAGGTCACCGGGCAGGAAGCCCAATCGCTCCCCCGCCTCGACTGCAGGGCGGGTGAGGATGATCCGCGAGATCTCCTTGCGATGGAGCGCCGCGACGGCCATCGCCATCGCCAGGTAGGTCTTGCCCGTGCCGGCGGGGCCGATCGCGATCGCGATGTCGTGCTTTTGGATCGCGTCGACGTAGCGACGCTGGGCGAGGTTCTTCGCACGGATGACGCGACGCGAGCCGCGCTGGAGGACGTTCTCGTAGACGTCGGAGAGCTGGACGTCGGGCTCGTCCGAGAGCATCCGGATCACGTGCCGCACGTCGGCGTTGCGGACGGCCTGGCCCCGTTCGATCTGGCCGTAGAGCTCCTCGAGCACCCGGCGCGCGAGAGCCACGCGGTCGGGCTCGCCTTCGAGGCTGAGCTCGTTGCCCCGCGCGTGGACGGCGACGCCGATCGAGCGCTCGACCAGGCGAAGGGTCTGCTCGCCGTCTCCGTAGAGTGCGACGGCCATCCCGTTGTCGTCGAAGACGACGGCCTCGCGCGTCTCTTCGTGCTCCGTGGAATCCGTGGACTCCGTGGCATCGGAGGGCGGGGATGCGGCTCCCTGGCCTGAGGTCGGGGCGGGGGTGGAGAGAGGCTGCTGCTCTTCGCTGCGTTCTCGAGCCAGGGGGTGAACTCCGATTCAGTCGAATTTCCGTGGATTTAGCGGATGGGTGGAAGAAGGACGACTTCGTCGGTCCGTACGGCGTAATAGTAGTCGCCGAGCCTCTCCGGTGTCAAAGAATCGATTCGACCGACGAGTCCTGCGAGACTCTCCGGATACCGGCCCTGCTCGAACCAATGCACCTCGAGCTCTCCGCGGATCCGTTCGATCTCGAAGCGATCGCCGAACTGGGCTGCCGGCCGGATCGGCAGCGCGATTCCGGGCACTCCGCCACCCTGCTCGGCGCGCTCGAGCGCCGTATGGCCGAGCACGCCGAGCGCGACGAAGGGAATGACAGTGGCCAGCGCCGCTCGCAGGAGCGGCAGGACCGGCACGCGCGGGCCGCTCCGCTTCGGCTGCTTGCGCGCCTTGCGCGGCGCTTCGCTCGCGACGTCGATCACGCCCGCCTGTCGGAGCTCCGCGAGCGCACGCGTCGCTTCGAATGTGCCGACGCGCGAGAGGTCGATGATACGACGGACCGAGAGCCGGCCGTCTACGAGCTGGAGCACGCGTTCGGTGTGCTCCAGACGGGCGTCGCCCTCGCCGCGTGTGAGCGCCCGCGCCGCCGCGAGTTGGCCGACGCGGCGGAACACGGTGTCCTCGCCCGGAACGACCGACACGAAGGTCTGCCATTCGTCGAGCATGCGCAGGCCGTCCATCAGGATCTGTTCGGCCCCGAGCAGACGTTCCGGTGCAGTCTCGTGCGCGATCGATTCCGCGATGAAGTTGAAGTCGCCGTGGCTCCGGCGCATGACGTCGAAGACCGTCTCGCGCGTGAGCAGATCCTGGACCTCGTCGAGGGTCTGCGGCTCGATCAAGCCCGCGCCGAGCAGGAGGTCGGTGAGCGGGCGGGCGGAGCGTTCGCTCTCCTGCTGCAGGTCGCCCCACTGCTCCCGGGTGAGATAGCCGGCGCGAACGAGCTGCGGACCGAGCGGGTCGCGCGCGCCGCGGGCATCGTCCGGCCCGCCGCGCACTACGCGTCCTTCGTCGAAGGCGAGAAAGATCGTGCCGCCACGGCCCTCGACCACGAGGGTGCCGGTCTTGCGTTGCTGACCAATGAGTTGAAAGACCTCGGCGATGCCGAAGTCACTGAGATTGCCGTGAAGCGCGACCGACATGCGTTTCCCTCTCGCCGCCTAACGGCTCTAACGGCTCTTCCGGACGATCAGTCCGAGCACGACCACCCCGGCGTACGCGAAGGCCGCGATCACGCCGGGCAGCGCGAAGGCGAGCCAGGCGGCGTCACCCATCAGGAGCGGATCCTCGAAGGGTCCCGTGGGCCAGACGACGGCCGCCGCGATCCAGGCGAAGAACAGGAGCCCCAGCATCGCCAGATCCGGACGCCGCGCGGAGAAGCCGGCCACGCCCGGCACCAGGATCGACAGCGCGAGCCACACGCGGTCGAAGCGCACCTCCCGCTCCGAGAGCGCCTGCAGGCGCGCCATCCGGAGGGACGGATCGGTCGCCTCGGGGTACTGGAACAGGTGGTGGCAGTCCTCGCAGATCTCGCTGCTCCAGACCGTGTCCTCACATCGGTTGCAGATGCGATGTCCGCAGCGATGGCAGTTGCTCGCGTGGTCCCAGCGGTCGGCGACGAGGAGCCCGAGCAGCGCGAGGATCGCGAAGGCCCCGGCCGTCACGTACCACGCGCCGGAGAGCCGGCCGGGGACGACGATGGCCATCAGGCGCGACTCCGCTTCGGCCGCCAGCAATACGCCCGTGAAGCGGTCCCGGAGCTGGAACATCGGAAAGCCGAGATCCGCGACGAGGGTCGCCTCGCCGAGGCTCGACAGCGCCGCGACTTCCTCGCCGTCGACGCCCTGCGCCCGGGCGATGGTCGCTTCGTACTCTTCCATCCGGAAGGCGCCGGCATAGGCCTGGCTGAGATCGAAGAGCAGCGTCGCGTCGTATTCGACCGCTGCGGCCCGCTCGTAGTAGTCGATCGCCGCGGCGCCGTTCCCGCGCCGCTGCTCGATGTTTCCGAGGTTGGCGAGCGCGACGAAGTCGCTCGGATGCGCCTCGACGATCGCGAGCAGACGTTCCCGGCTGGATTCGGTGAGTCCGTGACGCCGATCGCGATACGCCAGGGCGTGGGCCGCGATCGCATCGGTCGGGGCCGCCGCCTCCAGCACCTCGACGTCGGCGGTGGCTTCGTGGTCGCCGAGCACTCGCAACGTGCTCGCCACCACGGGATCCCCGTCGACGAGCTGGCGCGAAACCGCCGAGAGCTTCGCGACGGGGTGGACGCCGACCACGAACAGGATCGCGGCCATCGCCAGGGCGTTCCGCTGCCGACTTCCGCCGTACCAGAAGCCCAGGGCGAAGAGCGCCAGGGCGAATCCGAGGAGGCCTTCCCCGAACACGACGGGCGTGAGCAGCAATGCGGCGAGGGCCGCATGGCGCGCGAAGTTCGGGGTGTCCGCGCTCAGCAGGTCACCCAGGTCGTGGGCCGCGTGCGGCCAGACGAGCAGAGCGGCGAGCAGCATGAAAGCGAAGGACGCCGCGACCAGCACCGCCAGTACGACGTAGCTGACGTTCTCGAGCCACCAGAGTTGCGCCACCAGGCTCTGGGCGATCGCCCAACCGGCCTCAACGAGCGCGAGGGTGCCTGCGCCAGTGTCGCCGGAGCCCAGGAGCGCGAACGCGTGGTCGAACCGGAAGGCGGGCACACCGGGCGCGAGATCGCGGGCCAGGTCCGTGAGCAGATGGCGCTCGTCGTCGGTCGCGTTGGCGGCGATCACGGTCGCAGGACCGACGAGGTCGCCGAGTCCGAACTCGAGCCGTACCCGCCGAAGGGCCGCCGCGCGAGCGTGATCCGTCGGATGGGCGCCACGCCAGGCCGCGTCGACCCGCTCTTCGGCGACTTCGACGGGGTTGGCGAGGACCGGCGCCTGGTCGCTGAGCCAGGGATCGGCCGCCGGATCGGCGACCTCACCCGCGCTCGCGACGGACTCGGTCGTCGTCACTGGCGCCACTGCGGACTCCGCCCCGACGGCGGTCGAGACCAGCAACATCGCGAGGGCGATGGCGATGAAGAAGGGCGCGAGGCGCGCGAGCCCGTGTGCAGATAACCGGCGACAGGTCACCGAAATGCCCTCCGAACGGATGGATTCGGAGGTTCTCATCGGCGGGACCGGCGCTCGGCTGAAGACCGGACCCGTCCCGGACGTCTGAGCGCGAGACCACGCGCACAGCGTCGAATCGAGGGCCCCTCCCCCCGGATACGTCGGGTCGACCCGGGCACCGCCCGGCCTTGGCGGAGCGGGTCCATCCGCACACGAATCCGCTCCCCTCGACGACAGGGCCTTCTGAGCCTATGATGCCGCGCCCAGCGGCAGGGCCTCCCGGGCCCGGCATGCCGCAGCCCGCTCCGAGGCGTCCGACGCCCTCGAAGCCGCGGCACTCAACGAGCCGCCGCGCTCAACGAGCCGCCGCGCTCAACCAGCCGCTGCACTCAATCAGCAAGGAGAGGCCGCCTTGGCCAATCACAAGTCCGCGCTCAAGCGAATTCGCCAGTCCGAGCGCCGCCGCAAGCGCAACCAGCACATCCGTACGCAGATGCGGACGGTCGTGAAGCTCTGCCGTGAAGCCCTCGACTCCGGCGACGCGGACAAGGCCGCCGAGGCCTTCGCCGCCGCTGAGCGCTCGATCCGTCGCGCCGCCACCAAGGGCGTGATCCCGAAGAAGCGCGCGGACCGCAGCGTCGGTCGCCTCGCCAAGCGACTGAACGCCGTCAAGAGCGCGTAGGGGCCTCGGGCATCCCGCCGAGGTTCAGTTCAGCTCGCCAGTCCCAGCACCAGCTGCTCGAGCGCTCGTTCCGAGCGCATCACGCTCGCGCCCTTGAGCTCGACGTCGGTGCGGTGGATCGCGCGTAGACACGTGACGAGCCGCCGAGCCGGATATCGCCGCGCCTGCTGCGTCAGCTTCTTCACCACGAAGGGCGGTCCCGGCACCGACTCGCCGTGGCCGACGCGAACCAGTCGCCTGAAGTGCGAGGCCAGCGCTCCGAGGATCGCGGGCGGCGCCGCGCCCTGCGCGATCAGTCGCGACAGCAGATCGACCGCGTCCGCCGTTCGCCCCTGACCGATCGCGTCGGTGAGATCCCAGATCGGCTCCTCGGCGACCGCCGAGACCGACGCCTCCACGTGCTTGCGCGTCACCGTCTCGCCCGGACCGGCGAGCAGGCTGGCCTTTTCGATCTCCTGCCGCAGCAGCAGGAGCTGTGGCCCGACGCGATCCGCGAGCAACGACGCCGCGTCGGGATCGAGGTCGACGCCCTGCCCCTTCGCCTCCGCCGCGAGGAAGCCAGCGAGCTCACGCGCCTTCTTCGGCGCCTCGCATTCGACGAGCAGCGCCGGGTCCTTGAACGCCTTCACCCACTTGCTGCGCTTGTCCGCCTTGCCGCACACGACGACGAGCACGCTCGCGGCCTCGGGGCCGCTCGTCGCGATCCAGCTCACGATCACCTCGCCCCAGTTGGCATCGAGCTTCGCGCCGCGCCCCTCCGTCTCGCGCACCAGCACGAGCCGATGCGAAGCCATCACCGGCAACGTCGCGAGGGACTCCTCCAATCGGCCCGGCGTCGCGGGCCCGACCTCGATTCGGTCGAGATTGAAGTCGCGCGGCCCGTCGGCAAGCACCGCGGATTCGATCGCCGCGAGGGCCTCATCGCGCAGCAGCGGCTCGCTGCCGGCGAGTAGATAGGCCGGCCGCACCTGCCCCTTCGCGAGCTCGCTCTTGACCTGCGTCACGCTCATCCGCCCGCGGCTCCCGGGGCCTTGGGCGGAGCCGCAGGCCGTGAAAGCCACTCGAGCCGGTCCGCGACGCGCGTCGCGAGTACGTCGGAAAGATGGCGCAGCGCCTCCAGGCGGTTCGTCCGAGTCACCTCGACGTCCTGGCTCGCCAGGTAGACGTCGTTCTCCGAGAGCGCCGCGGCGGGGAGCCGGATCACATCGCCTTGTCGGCGCAGGACCTCGAGATCGAGCGCGAGGGTCACCTGGTATTCGAGGGCGACGACGAAGCTCGAGAAGCTGTTGCTGCGCAGTCCGAGGGGCTTGACCCGGCCGCGCACCACGTAGTCCGCACGCTGCGGGTCCGAGACGAGCCGGAGCGCCGACCGCACCCCGAGTTCCCGCCGCAGGGCGTCGGTCACGACCCGGTCGAGCCAGGGCTCAGGGGAGTCGTTCTGCAACGCGATCACCGCCACCGAGGTGACGTCGTCGGCGTCGCCGGCGGCACCTTCCGGCGGAGCGCCGGCGGAGCGATAGCCACAGGCCGCGGCGACCAGCAGGAGCAGGAGCGCTCCGGCGACTCGCGCTGCGAGGGCGGGTTCGAGGGCGTAGTGCGTGCGAGGGACGGGCCCGGTGCGCGGCATGGGAGACCGATAGCATGCGGGCCGCCGAGGCGGAATCCGGCGAGGCACGAGGGACGCTGCGCGTCGCCCGGAAGGCTTGGCGTCCTCGGCTCAGCCGTCGAGCTTGAGGAGCGCCTTGGCGACCGCGAGCACCTTGTTCGCCTGGATCGGCTTCGTCAGATACTCGTTCGCGCCGAGTCCGATCGCGCGCTCGCGATCCTCCTTGGCGCCCTCGGTCGTGATCACGCAGATCGGCATGTCGGCGAGGTTCTGCTCACCACGGATCAGGCTGATGAGTTTCAGTCCGTCCATCACGGGCATGTTGATGTCCACGAAGGCCAGATCGAAGTGATCGCTCGTGACCTTGCGCAAGCCGTCCATGCCGTCCTGCGCTTCGACGATGTCGACGCCCTTCATTCGCTTGAGCGCGAAGACCAGTAGCTGTCGCATCGTGGGACTGTCTTCGACGATCAGGATTCGCTGACCCGCCATGTCCTACACCTCACTCGAGAATCAGTTTCGTTCCGGTCCGTGCGGCGGACGTAGGCGATTGATTGGCCGCCTGCCGTCCCACCAGAACGTCACTTGGTCAGCAGATCGATGAACCCCTGGATGGTGCTCAGCTTCCGCTCGGATTGTGCATAGAGCCGGGACGCGAAGATGGCCGTCGCCGCGTGTCCGGCCAGCAGGGTGAAGAGCTCGTTGTCGAGCGCCGAGAAGCCGTCCTTCTGCTGGAGCAGCCTGTAGATCACGATCGCGCCGATCGGCTTGTCGTCGACGCGCAGCGGGATCGCCACGACGGGCTCGCCACCGCGGCTCGGCGGACCGCCGGAGATCGCGGGATCACCGAGCTGGACTTCGCCCTCGGCGACGCTGCGACCGACGAGGCCTTCGCCCACGTGCAGCGTCGGGAACGCCGAAATCACCTCGCCCTCGGCGGCGACCGTGCGGAGTTCGTCGGTGCCTTCCTCGCAGACGTACACGCCGAATACCTCGGCGCCGATCAGGTTGATCACGATCTCGAGGATGACCTTCACGACCTCGCTCGGGTCGAGCGTCGAGTGCAACTGGTAGCTGGCGACGTAGAGGTTCGCGAGGTTGTTGTTCTCTTCCTCGACCTCGACGTAGCGCTCGGCGAATTGCAGGTTCTCGCCTTCGACCGAGCGGAGCTGCTCGAGAATGTTCTCGTTCTGGCTCTCGAGCTCTTCGATCTTGTGGATCAGCTCGTGCCGGAGTTTGTCCCACTCGTCGTCGCTCTGCGCGGCTTGTCCATGACGCAGCTGCACCTCAGAGAGCGTGCGCCGAAGCCGCGTGTTCTCGTCGAGGATCTGCTTGGTGAACTCGGCGCCTCGCTGGAAGATCGCGAGCACCGCTTCGCCGCGATCTCCACCCTGGCTATCGTCCGTTTCGCTCATACGCGACCTCGGTCTCTCGTCTCTCGGGATCGGATGTCTCCGATGCCCCGTTGAACGGCGACGGGCACCTCGTTCAGGGGCAGCACCGCGTCGGCAACGCCGGCGTTGACCACCTGTTTCGGCATCCCATAGATCACCGCCGTTTCCTCGGACTCCGCTATCACTCGTCCTCCGGCGGCCTTGACTTGACACGCGCCTTCCCGTCCGTCGTCCCCCATCCCCGTGAGGACGACCGAGACCAGGCGCTCTCCGTACACCTTCGCGGCAGAAATGAAGAGTCGATCGACCGAAGGCACGTATTTGTCGCGACCGTCGTCGTCTTGCACCGCGGTGACGACGCGATTCCCGCGGGTCTCGAGCTCCATGTGGCGGCCCCCGGGCGCGATCAGGACGGTCCCGGGCTCGGGCGACTCGCCTCCGATGGCCTCGCGCACGCGGAACGGCGTCAGTCGATCGAGTCGCTCGGCGAAGCCCCGGGTGAATCCCGCCGGCATGTGTTGCGCAACGAAGAACGCGCAGGGGGGCACGTCGGTGAAGGCACCGAAGGTCTGCATCAGCGCGGCCGGCCCTCCGGTCGAGGAGCCGACGACCACGATCGGTAGATCGCCGTCCGGTCTCCCCCGCGGCGCCCTGGGCGCACGCTCGGCCAACACCGGCGGCGAGGCCTGGATCCGCTCGGAGACCTTGTCGATCCGCAGATCGCGGGTCGCGTGCACCTTGCGGATCAGCGCCTCCTCGATCGACTGGAGCTCGAGGGCCGCCCTCGCGCTGGGCTTCGCGATGAAGTCGACGGCACCGAGATCGAGCGCCTTGAAGACGTCGTCCTCCCCGGCCCGGCCCGAGACGACGATCACCGGCGTCGGCCGCTTGGCCATCACGAGGCGCAGGAACGTGAACCCGTCCATGCGCGGCATCTCGAGGTCGAGCGTGATCAGGTCGGGCTCGAGTTCGAAGGTCTTCCGCAGGGCGTCTTCGCCATCGCGGGCAGCGCCGACGACTTCGACGAGCGGCGAGGTCTCGACCATGCGCGTGATGGTCTGGCGCGAGAAGGCCGAATCATCGATGACGAGAATCCTGATCGGGCCGCGCTTCTCCATCAGAGCTGCTCCGGCCCGTCGGCCTCGGCCGACGAGATCCCCGCCCTCGCGAGCGCGTTCCACGGATCCTCCTTCTCTTCACCCGGCACCGGCCGGCGATACACGAGATCGCGGCTCAGGTGCTTCAGCTCGAAGTCGGAGGTCACGTTGATCAGGGATTCCGAGTGCCCCAGCAGCAGGTAGCCACCCGGCCGGAGCTTGTCGTGGAAGGTCGCCATCACCTGCTTCTTGGTCTCGAGGTCGAAGTAGATGATCACGTTCCGGCAGAGGATCACGTCCATCGTGCCGAGCAGGCTCGTCTTCGCCGAGTCGAGCAGGTTCATGTGCACGAAGTCGACGTGGCGCTTCACCTCGTCGGAGATGCGCATCAGCCCGTCCTTCTGCGCGAAGTAGTGGAGACGCATCGACGGGTCGGTCTCCCGGAACGAAGCCTCGCGGTAGATGCCACGGCGCGCCTTCGAGAGCACGGCGCGCGAGATGTCCGACGCGTAGACCCGGAAGTCCCGACCGGGCACGAGGTTCGCCTCGAGCGCCATCATCACGATGGAGAAGGGCTCCTCTCCGCTCGAGCAGCCCGCGGACCAGATCGAGATCGGCCGCTTGATCTCCTGCTGGCGGGAGAGCATCTCGGGGATGATCTCGTGCACGAGCGCGGTCAGCTGTGCGCGCTCACGGAAGAAGTAGGTCTCGTTCGTCGTCAGCACGTCGACCAGCTTCGAGAACTCGTCGTCGGCGTTCGCGCCGTGCCGCAGCTGATAGATGTAGGACGTGAAGCTGCCGGCATCCGACTCCTGGATGTGCCGCGCCAGCCGCTTCTCGACGATGTAACGCGTGTCCTCGTCGAAGTGCAGACCACAACGACCCCGGATCAGATCCGCGAAGAGGCGGAACTCGGTATCCGTCAGGGACAGGCTCGTGGGATCGTCCAGCATTCGGTCGCCCTACTCCTCGAGCCGGAGGGTTGCGCGAAGGATCGCCTCGCGTACGAAAGCGTCGTCCTCGACCTCGAGTCGACGCATCAGCGCCGGCAGGCCCTTGCGATAGGCGCGATCCGAGAGGACCTGCACGACCTCCGCGCGCACGGACCAGTCCTCGTGAGCAACGACCGGAAGGATCTCGGCGAGGCTGCGCTCGTCGCCATGAGCACCGACGCAGGCGACCGCGGCGCGGACGACGTCCGCCTCCGGTCGCGCGATCGCGACCAACGCGAGTCGGCCGGCAGAGTCCCCGCCGACCTCCATCAACGCATCGAGCGCGGCGAGCGCGACCAGGGGCTCCCGGTCGAGGGCCGGCGCGATCGAGGTCTTGAGATCGCCGGAATTCAGCCCACGGCCTCGGTGGAGCCGGCCGAGCGAACGCAGCGCCACGGAGACCACGCGCGCGTCGTCGTCGAGCATCTGGCCGGTGAGGTCGGCAGCGGCTTCCGGGCGATTCGAGCGTCCGAGTACGGTCGTCGCCGCGATTCGCACGCCGCTCGACTCGTCCCCCAGCGCGAGTCGCAACGCGTCCCGGGCCCGGTCGAAGTCGAATCGGCCGAGCGCCTGAACGGCGGCGCGGCGCACGGACGCAGATTCGTCCTTGAGCAGGTAGCCGATCACCTCTTCGTCCTGGTCACGTCCGAGCCGCGCCAACACCTTCGCGATCGCGAGGCGAACCGGTTCCGCTGCGCCGGCGAGCCGGCTCGAGAGCATCCCGACCAGCTGGACGTCGACGCCCGTGTCGGCCGCAGCGTCGTGTTCCGCGAGCGCGACGATCGCGGAGACGATCGTAGACACCTCGTCTTCGCCGTCGACGTCCTCCTCCCGCGCTGCGCCTTCGAGTCGGCGCACGAGGTCCGGCATGCGGTCGAAGAAGCCGCCCTGCCCGAGCGCGGTCGCCGCGACAGAACGAAGCTCCGAATCCGCGGAGCCCAGCCCGTCGGCGAGCAGTCGCTCCGCGACGTTGCCGCGGATCCTTCCCAGGACCGCGCAGGCGCGGGTCTTCAGGTCGAAGTCGAGCCCTGCCCAGCAACCGTCGAGGGCCTCGGGCAGGCGCTTTCCGAAGGATTCGAGGGTCTGATCCGCCAGCTCCTCGATCGCCTCGTCGCGGCCCGACACGAGGATCGGAACGAACGCTCGCGCGTCCGCGATCAGGCCGAGGAACTGGATCAGCATCATGCGACTGCCGAGATCCGCGTGTTCGAGTCGCTCGCAACCGAGCTCGACCAACCGCTCGTTGGCGGCGGCGGCGGTGCGGAGCCTTTCGATCAACTGGTCCTGGTCGTCTGCATCGAGTCGGGACAACGTCCGGAGCAGCGCGCCCATCGCGCCCTCGCGGCTCGATCGACTGCCGCTCGCGAGCCCCTTGATCAGCGCTTCGGTCGCCTCCGGGTCCATGGAGAAACCGAGCAGCTCGTAGGCCGCCGGACGCAGCAAGGACTGGTCGAGGACGTCGCCGAGGCTCGACACACCGACGCTGGCTTCCATGCGCGACAGCGCGCGGAGTGCGGAGAGGCGGACGAGTACGTCCTCCTCGGATTGCGTCACGATCGAGAGCAGCGCAGTGATCTCCTCGACCCCGCCGACGACGCCGAGGGCTTCGGCCGCGGCAGCGCGGACGTTGGCGTCGGCATCTTCGAGCGCGCCACGCAGAGGCGTGCGGCTGTCGGGGTCGCCGATCGCCGCGAGCGTGTCGACCACGAGCTTGCGCACGTCGACGTCGTCGCTGCCGATCTCTTCGACGAGTCTCGTGGTGACACCGGTCCCGCACGCGACGAGGGCCTCGAACGCGGCGTTGCGGCGCCCGGGGTTGTCGCCGTCGGAGAGCGAGGCCACCAGCAATTCCTGCACGTTCGCGTCGTGTCGGCAGGTGACGAGTCGCTCGACGGCGGCCTTGCGCACCCGCCAGCCGGGATCTCCGAGGCACTCGCACAACCGCGGAGCCGCCTCCTCTGCCGGGAGCAGCAGGAGCTGCTCGACCGACAGGCGGCGCACCTCTTCGTCGGAGCTGTCGAGCCCGTCGAGGATCCGTGCCCGCTCTTCCTGGGTCAGGCCGACGCTCATCCTTGCGCGCTCCGCTCCGCGGCGACGCGGTTCAACTCGTCCATGATGAAGTCGGTCTCTTCGCGAACGTCCTCTCGAATGCGCTGGCGGAGCAGCGCGCGCGCCTCCTGGATCTCGAGATCGAGGGCCTGCTCCAGATTCCCGTCCCGCGCGGCTTGCTCGAACTTCTCAGGCTGATAGAGGAGCATCTCGGACACCGCGATCCGCGCGAGGCGCAGGGCGCGCTCGCGCTCCTCGGCGGTCTCGGGATCCTCCTCCGCGACCGGAGCCTCCGTCGGCGCAGCGGCCGGCGGTTCGCTCACGAACTCGAGCGCCGCCTCGGGCGCGGCCGTCTCGGCGCTCGGCACCTCGAGAGAGGGCTCGGGCACCGGCGCTTCGAACGTCGGCTCGGGTGCGGGCGGCGGCGCAGGCGCTTCGAACGTCGGCTCCGGTTCCGGTGCCTCGATCGCGGGCTCCGGCGGTGCCGGTGCCTCGAAGGTCGGCTCCGGCGCGGGCGGCGCAGTGCCGCCCATGGGAAGACCGCCCTCACGCAGGATCGGCTGCAGGCCGTCCGGCAGATCCGGCTGTTCGATGTAGACGTCGGCGCCATAGAGGTCCGATGGGTCGCGGCGGTACCGCGTCTGATGGTGGATCGCGCCGACGAGTACGACCACGGTGTCCCGGAGGCTCTCGTTTCGCTTCACGACCTCACAGACCTGGAAGCCGAACATCTTGGGCAGCGCCGCGTCGAGCACGACCGCGCGCGGGAGCAGGCGCTGGATCGCGAGCATCGCCTCGACACCGTCCTGAACGAGGTGCGGGTGCAGACCCCAGCTGCGAACGGCCTCGGCGCTGGCCTTGCCCCGGGCGTCGCCCGGATCGGCGATCAACACGAGTCGCTCGCGGTCGACGTCCTCGGGCGGCTCCGGCGGCTCCGGCGGCTCCGACACGTCGTGAGCGGACGGCTGCGTTTCGGGCGAATCCGCCAGCGTCGGCTGCGGGGTCTCCGGGGGCTCCGCGGACGGGGTCGTCTGCGCCGCGGCGTCGACCGGAGCCGGCGCTTCCGCCGGAGGCGCGGGCTCCGCCACCTTCGGCGCGCGGACGAGGAACACGGCCGAGCACTTCGTGCAGCGGAGCTTCGCACCGTCCGGGCCGATCCGATCCGCATCCACTCGGTAGCGTGCACTGCACTTCGGACATCCAGCAACCATCTTCGTTCTCCCCCCGCGCGAAGCGCTCGCTCGGCGCGGCACCCTAACAGCGGAACCGTTCGACGTTTCCGCGCAATTCGAAGGCTTCCCGGGCAAGCGTTTCCATCGCCTCGCGCACTCGGCGGGCCGCCTCTTCGTTCGAGCGGCTGCCTTCGGCGACCCCGTCGAGCACCGCCTGCACCTGCTCGCAGACCGTCGACTGATCGCCGAGGGACCCGCTGATGCGTTCGACCGCGCCACGCACGCCCGACACGTTCTCGCGAATGCGACCGAAGCCCGCCGCCTGATCCTCGGTGGTGCGTCGCACCTGCTGAGCGACCTCGCGCATGGTGAGCGCCGAGCGGTAGACGATCTCGTTGCCGCGATCCTGTTCGTTGCTCGCCGCGCCAATCTGGTCGGCGGACTCGCGGACCCGCTCCATGAGCGCCACGACGTGAGACGCCGCCTTCGTCTGCTCGCGCACCGAGTTCACGATCTCGCTGATGCGCGTCCCGGACTCCCGGCTGGCCTCGGTGATCTCCTCGAGGGTCTTGCCCGCTTCCGCGGAGAGGTCGACGCCGCCCATCACGCTCGCGGATCCGGCCTCGATGGCACCGATCGCGTTCTCGCTCTCTTCCTGCACGGCCCGGATCAGCCCGCCGATCTCCTTCGTGCTCGCGAGCACGCGATCCGCCAGCTCCTTGATCTCGTCCGCCACGACCGAGAACGCCTTGCCCTGCTCTCCCGCCTGCGCCGCGATGATCGCCGCGTTGAGCGCGAGCAGGTTCGTCTCGTCAGCCACGTCGTCGATCACGTCGAGGATGCCGCCGATCTCGTTCGTCCGTGCGCCGAGGCCGCGGATCACGCTCTCGGCCGCGTCGGTCGCTTCACGAATCGCCTCCATGCCGGCGATCGTCTGGACCACCTTCGCCTGGCCGAGCTCGGCCTTGTCGACCACGTCGCGGGACAGGTTCATCGTCGTCTCCGCCGCGGTGTCGACGGCGCGCATCGCGCTGGCCATCTCCTCCATGCTCGAAGACGTCTCTTCCGACGCTTCCGCGAGGCGGTCGGTCGTCGCACCGACCTCCTTCACGCTGCGCACCATCTGCTCGAGGGAGTCGGACACCGCGTCGACCTTCGAGGTCAGGACCGAGGCCGTCTCGTTCAGCTCGTCCCCGGCGGCGCCGAGCTCGAGCACCGAGTTGCTCGACTCGTCGATGCCGGTCGTAAGTGCCGTCGCGCTGCCCTGGGATTCGCCGATCTGCTCGGCGATCGACGTCACCAGGCCGTGGACCTGCTCGACCTTGCGGGCCTGGTCGTTGCTCGCCTCTGCGATGCCGAGAAGGGCCTCTCCGAGCTCGGCGATCGTCGATTCGACGCCGTCCGCCGCGCGGCGTGCTTCACCGAGGGTCCCCCGGAAAGCGGTCGCCACGTTTACCAGGCCCTGCTCGAGGTCTCCGAACTCGTCGTCCGCGGCGCTCACCGGCGCCTCGCGCAGGTCGCCCGAAGCGAGGCGTCGTGCGTGTGCGCCGACGTTGTCGACCGCGCGGCCGAGGTCGTCGGAGACCCGGCTCGCGAACCAGGCCGTCATCACACCCGCGGCCAACACGAGCCAGAGGGCTGCGCGGTGACTGCCAGAGGCTTCGGAAGGAGCGACGAAGACCGCGATCGATCCTCCGTCCGCCCCCGTGCCGAACGCGCCCACGCCCTCGGCGCCGCGCATCGTGATCGGTCCCGTGGTCTCCCCCCGCGCGAGGGCGGAGTCGACCGCTGCGAGGAATGCATCGGGGATCTTGCCGACGTCGACCGCCCCGATCGCGTCGGAATCGACCGCGAAAGCCGTCACGTCGCCCGGCCAGAATCGTTCGCTCGGAAGCACGGATCGAACGCGATCCTGCAACGCCCCGCCGCCTCCGACGAGCGCCCGGGTCGCGGCCACGGCGAAATCGGCGCGGTCCCGGGCCGCGTCGCGCGCTGCGAGGTGCGAAGACACGTCGGCCACCAGGAGCATGCCGGCGACCGCGGGTAGGACGATCGCGATCCGCATCCGCGAGACCATTCGCGCTGCGGGCACCGTGGTCTCCGACGCGACGGCGTCACGGCGGACGTGCGCGAGGCGTCGTCGGGCGTGGTAGAAGCAGAGCTGCGCGGTCGCGCCCGCGTTGACCACGGCGCAGAGCACGAGGCTCTGGACGAGGGTCGGGGACAGCCAACCGGCGTCCCCGACGACGACCAGCAGTGTCGGAACGAGCACCACGGACGCGAGGGAGAAGGTCAGCATCGTGCGATGCGCCTTCGACGGAATCGCCTCCGGCGAGCGCATGTCGGCGCTGCGCTGGATGACCAGACACCCGGCGATCGGCGGCAGCGCGTAGCCGAGGAAGATCGCGACGCTCTCTACGGCGGACGGGCGCGCGACCCACGCGAGGTAGGCCGAGACCGCCACCACCATGGGCAGAGGCAGCAACAGGTCGAGCAGGCGCTGCCGGCGCCGGTCGCGGGGATCGATCTCTCCGACCTCGGGTCGCGGATCGTTGAATTCGGAGTCCGGGGCGCTCAACGGCTCTCTCCTCGCTCGGGCTGCGCAGGCAGCGCGGAGCGGTACACGCTCTCGACCAGGGTCTCGAGCGACAACACCATCACCGGGGCCTCGCCCTCCCGTCGCACGACGTGGCGAACCGCGTCGTAGCCGGCGTGGGAAGCGAGGTCCGGAACGTCCTCGAGGCGGTTCACCTCGAGGCCCAACACGTCGGTCGCGGCGTCGACCCACAAGCCGATCACGAGACCGTCGATCTCGAGCACGACGATCCGGGCATGCATGCCGTCGTCGCCGCGGCCGCGATTCAGCACGCGCGACAGATCCAGGACAGGAATCACCGCGCCTCGCAGGTCGATCACGCCCTCGATCAGCGCGGGCGCGTTCGGCAGCGGCGTGATCTCCTGGATGCGGACGATCTCGCGCACGTAGGCGACTTCGAGGGCGTAGATCTGCCCCTTCACCTCGAAGCACGCGAGGTTCACCGTCGAGGCTTCGTGCATGGGCAGCGCGGCGCTAGGCATCGGCCACCCCCAGTGCTCGTTCGACGTCGAGGATGGAGACGAATTCTTCGCCGCGCGGACACACCTCGGAGACGCTCGCGACGTCGAGTCCCTGGGCGGGCAGGACCTCTTCGTCCGCGATGCGATAGACCTCGCTGACGGAGTCGACCAGCAGGCCGGTGACCCGGTCGGCGTCGCCGTGCAGCACGATGATGCGATTCGAGCGGTCGGGGGTCGAGGCGCCGAGACCGAGCCGCCGGCGCAGATCGACGACCTCGACCACTTCGCCCCGGAGCGCGACCACGCCGAGCAGCCAGGCCGGCACCCGCGGAATCCGCGTGAGCTCCCGCATGCGCACGATCTCACGGACCCGCTCGACCGGCACGGCGTAGGCGGTGCCGTCGAGTCCGAAGACCAGCAGCTCGCGCTGGTGCTGCGCCGTCGCTTCGCCATCGCCGTCGAAGTCCGTCGCGGCCCCTCGCGCCAGCGCTTCCCAGTCGGATCCGGTCGTCCCCGCGTCGCCTTCGGTCGGCCCGGATTCGCTCATGCGGCCTCCCTTCGCCGGATGGCATCGCCGACGATCGCCGAGACGTCGATCACGAGGATCGCGCCGCGGTCGCCGAGCTCCGTCGCCCCCGCGATCCCGCGGATCTGCTGGAGCGGCCCCTTGATCGGCTTGATGACCGTGTCCTGCTGTCCCGCGAGGCGGTCGACGAGGAGTCCCAGTCGCAGATCACCCATGCCCAGCACGACCACGAACTGACGGTCGTCGGACGTACCGCAGGGGATCTCGAATTCCTCGCCCAGCCGACGCAGGAGCAGCGGCTCGCCGCGCAAGTTGAGCACCTCGCGTCCCTCGCTGCGTCCGATCTGGTCGGGCTCGACGACCATCGTCTCGAGCACCGAATTGAGCGGGATCGCGAAGCGTTCCTCGCCGACCTCGACGATCAGCGCCTGGATGATCGCGAGGGTGATCGGTAGGGTGATCGTGACGGTCGTGCCGCGACCGGGCGCCGAGATCAGGTCGACCATGCCGCCCATCTCGGCCAGGTTGTTGCGGACGACGTCCATGCCGACGCCACGGCCGCTGGTCGAGGAGACCTGCTCTGCGGTCGAGAGTCCCGCCTCGAAGACGAGGTTCAGGACCTCTTTCTCCGTCAGCTGGTCCTGCTGGCTGATCAGACCGCGCGCGATCGCCTTTTCGCGGATCGCCTCGGGATCCATCCCGCGCCCGTCGTCCTTCACCTCGATGACGACGTGGTTGCCGCGCTGGAAGGCGGAGACCACGATGCGGCCGCGCGGGTGCTTGCCCGCCGCGACGCGATCGTCAGGCGACTCGAGAGCGTGGTCGAAAGAGTTGCGCACGATGTGGACGAGGGGATCGACGAGCTGCTCGACGATCAACTTGTCGAGCTCGGTGTCGGCCCCGTTGAACTCGAGCTCGACCTCCTTGCCGAGATCGCGTCGCAGACGCCGCACGACCCGGGACAGCTTCTCGAAGATCTGGCGGAGCGGGACCATGCGCACGTCGAGCACGCCGGTCTGCAGCTCCTTGAGCTTGCGGTCGAGGGTCTTGTGGGTCTTGAGGAGCTCGGCTCCGATGCGTGCGGTCGCCGCGTCTTCGGTCAGTCGATGGGCCACGCCCCCGATCGAGTTGCGCTGGATCACCAGCTCGCCCACGAGGTTCATCAGCTCGTCGAGCTTGCGGATGTCGACGCGAACCGTGTCGCTGATCGACCGCAACGACTCGATTTCCGGTGCGTCGCCGCCACCACCCCCCGGCGGCTTCGCCGGTTGGGGAGCCACCTCGGGTCGCGACTCGGGGGAATCGTCCTCGGTCCCGGGTGCCTCGGGTTCGGTGGGCGAGGCGGTCTCGGGTGCCGCTTCGACCGCGGCGACGTCTCCGCCCTCGCGGACCGACTGCACTTCGGTATTCGGGAAGTCGAGCCGCGAAGCGAGCCGCTCCGCGTCGATGTCCGTCGCGACGAGCAACGAGAAGCGGATCTGACTCTCGGGCGCAGCGCCCGGAGACGGCAGGGTCGAGACGACCTCGCCCACCTCGCGGACCGCGGCGGACAGCTCGGAGAGCCCGTCCTCGAAGGCGATGATCTCGAAGGTGGAGTCGACCAGCGCGAGGTGTCGCCCGCGGCGGATGTTCTCCTTGAGTCGGTGCTCTTCGTATTCCGTGAGTGCGCGCAGCAGCGACGGGTCGAGGTCGAGCCCCTCGAGCTCGTCCGTCGACTCGGGCGCGGGCGTCGCGATCGCGGATTCGATCTGCGCGATGAAGTCGCGAGCGAGCGTCGCTTCGTCGTCGCCGTTCGCATCACCCCGCTCGAGGCGCGTCATCATCGTCGCGAGCAGCGAGACCCCTTCGTCGAGCAGCCCGACCGCCGGCGAATCGAAGGCGACCTTGCCGAGGCGAAGCCCGTCGAGGATGTCTTCGAGCTTGTGCGAGAGCTCGCTGATGGCATCGAGGCCGAACATGCCCGCGAGGCCCTTCAGCGAGTGGGCCGAGCGGAAGATGCGGTTCACGAGATCGGGATCGACCTCGCCCCCGTCGTGCCGTTGTTCGTGGAGCTCGGAGAGGTCCTCGAACATGCGCTCGAGGATCTCTTCCGCCTCCGAGACGAACTCGTGGTGATCCTTCGACTTCGACGGTTCTCCCGCCGAAGACCCGGACGCCGCGGCGTCGGCCTTCTTACCGGCCTTGGATGCCTTCGCACCTTTCTTGCTCGAGCGACGCGCAGCCAATGGGCGCTACCCCTCCGCTCCGCTCGCGGCGAGCAGGTCGGTCACGATCTGGCGCAGCTCGTCGGGATCGAAAGGCTTGACGAGATACGCGTCGGCGCCGAGGCCGAGGCCCTTCTCCCGATCGCGATCGCTGCCTTCGGTCGACACGATCACGAGCGGGATCTCTGCGTACTTCTCGTTCCGTTTGATGAAGGACACCAATTCGAGCCCGTTGATGTCGGGCATGTTGATGTCGGTGACGACGAGGTCGAAGTCCTCTCGCGGCAGGAAGCGCAGGGCTTCGAAACCGCTCTCCGCCTCCACGATCTTCGTGGGGCTGTTCAGGTCTTCGAGGCTCGAGGCCAGGAGCGACCTCATCGTCGCTGAGTCCTCTACGATCAGAATGCGGTGCAAAAGTCTCTCCCGGACGCGGGTCTACGCGCGGACGGATTTGCCTACTCGTATCGGCAAGGGAGACGCACGCTTGAGGATGCGCGGGCGCACCGGACTCCCGGAGCCCCGCGGAATCGCGAGGCTTTCGGGACGCGCGCGATCGAGGCCTTTCGCCCCCGATCGATTCGGGCGGACGCAGCGGCGCGACCGTGCAGCGGGCCTCAGTCGGTCTCGGCGTCCGCTTCCCAGAGCGCGCGCTCGAGAGCGGCGCGGTCGAGGGCGAGTCCCGCGTGGTGGAGGACCACCTCCAGGCCGTGGATATCCGGAATCGGTGCTTCGCTCGTCGACTGGTCGGCGTAGAGCATCGCGATCACGACGTCCCCGCTCTCGATCGGGCCGAGGTAGGCGCGCTTCGGAATCTCGCCGCCGAGGCACTCGAGCAACAGTCGATCGGAATCCTCCGTCGCGGCGCCGACGAACGATTCGCCCGAGTCGAGCACGCGGCGGATCCAACCGGACTCCGGCGTCGGGATCGTGACCGGCGACGCGGAGCCGAGGGGATCCACCTCGAGGGTCGAGATGCCGCGCCCCGCGACGGCGAACACGTCGTCGTCGCGCACCACCAGGATCGCGACCCGCGCGAAGATCTCGGAGGCGAAGTCGAGGACGACCGGCAGGATCTCCCCGCGCGACGACGCCTCCTGGAGCTTGGCGGTGGCGTCCCGAAGACCGCGCAAGCTCTCCGACTTGTTCGCCGCGTTGCTTCGCGGTCCGCCCTGCTGGGCGAGGATCTCGAGCAACGCCCGGGCAAGGACCTGACTGGCCATCGCGCCTTCGGGCGATTGCTTGTCCGCGAGCAGTCGACGCGGCGGTCGCCGCAGCACGCCGTTCAGGATCGCGGGCATCGCCACCGGGGCGACGTCTTCGTCCTCGCGGAGACCGAGCACCACGATCCGCGGCGATTGCGCCTTCAGGCGCTTCACGAAGTCAGTCAGGCCGTGGATGCCGCTCAACGGATCGATCGGGGTCTCCGGCGAGACGAGCACCAGCGGGGTCTCGCCCCGAATCAGATACTGGCGGATCCGCGTGAGCCCCTGGTCCGCCTTCTGGAACATGTGGACCCGTGCAAAGTCGTCCTCGATCGCGGCCCGGACCCACTCGAGCACGCTCACGTCTGGGTCGATCAGCACGACCGGCATGCGGCTGGCGTCTTCGACGGGCAGCGTCTGTCCCGTCGCCTCGGGCATCGCGGGGGTGACCTCGGCGGTCAGGGGCGACTCGTCGACCGCGGCGATCGGCTCGGTCGGCGCAATCGCCGCGGCGCTCGGTTCTTCGACGGGAGGTTCTGCGCTGGCGTCGTCGCCGTCGTCGTCGGGCCCGAGCGGCAGCGCCTTCGCGACCTCGTCGAGGCTGAGCGCGTTCGGATCCTCGTCGCGCTCGAGCACGCTGCCGACCACGACGTCGGCCGCGCACGGCCCAACGCCTAGCACCGGATCCTCGCCGTCGAGCAGCGGCGCCGCGTCGAGCAGAGGCTCGTCCCCAGGCGCTTCCACGGGTTCCACTTCGAGGACCGGCAGCACGTCGCCCGTCTCCCCGAGCGGATCGACCTCGAGCGGCTCGGCACCGAAGAGCGGATCCTGGTCGGTCCCGATGTTCGGGTCGGTCTCCGCGTTCGGGTCGACGGTCGGCTCGCCGTCGCCATCCCGAAGGCGCTCGTCCCGGAGCCGCAGGCCCTCCATTGCGAGGTACTGCGCGTTGATGCCCGCCGGCAGGATCAGATGCGGATCCTCCGGATCGAGCTCGGTCCGCACGTCGAAGCTGAAATCACCGGCGGGCCAGGAGAACATCTCGAGGATCGAGGTCTCGGCGGCCCTGGTGACGAGCTCGTCGATCTTCGCGCGGGTGATCCCCGCCTCGCTCGAGAGCGTGTCTTCGACCGGCGCGCTCAGGTCCCGGGCGCGCGCCAGGGCGGCGTCATAGCCGGCGGGGTCGATGACCGCTTCGCCGATCAGCAGCTCGCGCAGGTCGTTGGGCTCGCCCTTGAGGCAGGCCGCCTGGACCATGCCCGAGCGGAAGACGATGCGACCCGAACCGAGGTCGCTCGACAGCGCGAGCACCCCGGACTTCTGGGAGAGACTGATGATCTGCAGAATGTCGCCGAGGCTCAGATCCTCGAGATTTCCGACCAGACTCATGACATCCCCTGCACCGATCGCCACGCCCCGGCGCGCCGGTCGACACGTTTCGTGCCGAGACCGTCCGCGGGTACGCAGGTCCGCTCGCGCGAGAGGATGGACCCCTCGCCCGTGTTCTGAATCGGCCGGCGTGGGTGGGACTTGACCCGGACGCGGCCTCCGGCGTGCCGCCGGGCGGGACGGGGGTCGATGCCGGGCATGGCAGGAGGGCGCGCGCCGGAGGCTGCCGTCGGGTTGCGGCCGGATTGCCGCTTCGTTGCGTCGAACGAGCGAGCGCAGGTGGCGTCGACGCCTAACGTGCCTCGAGGCTGGAATCATCCGTTCGCAGCAGAATGCCGGACTCACCCACGGCATCGCAGGCGCTCTCGAAGGCCCGATAGACCCCCGCCACCTCCGACCGCGGCACGCAGAGCCAAAGCGACATCGGCTCGGCCACCTTCGACCACGCGCCCGTCACCGCGGCCACCACCGAGGGCGCGTGCCGGGGCACGTCGTCCGGGGCGATGCCGAGGGGCGCGAGCGCGACGCGCCCGATGCCGAGCTTGCGACAGCGCTCGAGGGCATCGCGGGTCTCGTCGCTGGCGCGGAGCCGGTCGTAGTCGCTCCGGTCGCCGAGTCCGAGCAGCATCAACCGCGGCGCCTGGAGGGCGCGACCGCAGGCGATCAGCATCGCCTCGCCGCTCTTCCCCGACAGATCACCGCTCTCGATCCGCCGCGAGAGTCCGCCACACAGGCGCCAGTCCGCACGCGCCGCGCCCCCGCGAAGCGGGCGCTCGTCGGTGAAGAAGCCGGCGACCGCGACGTCGCTCTCGGCCCGCTCGAGCGGATGCGCGGTCAAGACGAGCTCGATCTGGCCCTCGGATTCGCTCATGCGGCGCGGAGCCCCCGGGCAATGGCGTCGAGGACGCCGTTCACGAAGCCCGGCGAGGTGTCGCTGCCGAAGCGGCGCGCCAGGCCGACCGCCTCGTCGATCACGACCGCCACCGGCGTCTCCGTTTCCCGGAGCTCGTAGGCGCCGAGTCGGAGGACGTTCCGGTCGACCGCGGCCATGCGGGCCACGCGCCAGTTGCGGGCGTGCTGCCCGACCAGCTCGTCGAGGTCGGCCGCGCCACCGGCGACGCCAGCGACGAGGGCGCGCGCGAATTCCATCGCGCTGCGCGGCACGTCGAAATGCTCGACGACGCGGTCGAAGGCCGCGCCGCTCGCTTCCACCGGATCGAGCTGGACCACCGGAGAAGGCACCTCGCCCTCCTCGTCTTCGAGCTCCTCTTCTCTCCTGGAGGGCTCGGGTCGCGTCGCGCGCGGACCGGACGGCGGACGTGCGGCTTCCTCCGCGGCCTTGGCGGCGCGGGACTTCTCCGCGTCCCGTGGACCGGTCTCGCCGAGATCGATCGCGTAGAGCACCTGGAGCGCGACCTCGCGGCCCGCGTGGCGCGCGCCGCTCGCGTCGTCCGGATTCACGGTTCCGACTTCTTCACTCACGCCGTCGTCCCCGCGCCGGAAACCCCGGCGAGCAAGCGGGCCTGCTCCACCGCCGCGAGGGCAACCTCGCCGCCCTTGTTGCCGTCGCTGCCCCCGGCCCGCGCGAGCGCTTGGTCGATCGTGTCCGTCGTGAGGACCCCGAAGCCGACGGGCACGTCGCTGCGCTGCATCAGGTCGCGCAGGCCGTCCGTCACTCCCTCACAGACGTAGTCGAAGTGCGGCGTGCCGCCGCGGATGACGGAGCCGAGGGTGACGATGGCGTCGTAGCGGCCAGACTCGGCGAGGCGGCGCGCGGCCTGCGGAATCTCGAAGGCGCCGGCGACCCAGTGGAGCTGGAAATCTTCGTCCCGCGCGCCGTGCTCGAGGAGCGCCTCGCGGGCGCCCTCGATCAGCCGAACCGAGATGAGATGGTTGAAGCGCGAGACGACGAGGGCGATGGAGAGCCCGGTCGCGTCGAGCGACGGCGTGATGCTCTTCATTTCCGTTTCCTCCCCCGCCCGCGTCCTGCGGACGAACCCGCGGCGTCGGCGAGCAACGCGTGTACGTGGATATCGTCACCGCGCCGCCGTACGTGCGTCGCCTCGAGTTGCACGGCGTCCTTCAGCCGTCGCAGCGCGAGCGGCCCGAGACCGGCCCGACCGTCGCCCCCGATCAACTTCGGCGCGAGCATCCAGTGTACCTCGTCGACGAGGCCCGCTCGCAGGAGCGCGGCAGAGAGTCCGCCCCCGCCCTCGACGAGGATCGTCGTCAGCCCTTCCTTCGCGAGGGACTTCAGCGCCTGAGCGAGATCGACGTGCCCGGTGCCGCTCCGACGCACCGGCAGCACGCGACCGACCGCCTCGCGCACCGCGGCGAGTCCCCGCGCGCGTTCGGCGCAGACGACCCACGTCGATGCCGCCTCGGCGTCCGACAGGAGCCGCGCGTTTGCTGGCACGCGCAAGCGACCATCGAGCAGGACCCGGATCGGCGTCCGAACGACTCTTCCGTCCCGGCGCACGTCGAGTCGCGGATCGTCGGCGAGCGCGGTCTCGGATCCGACCATCACCGCGTCGGCGGCGTCCCGCAGGCGGTGGACGAAGGCGCGGCTCTCGTCCCCGGTGATCCACCGCGACTCGCCGCTCGCGGTGGCGATCCGGCCGTCGAGGGTCGTCGCGAGCTTGAGCGTGACCCACGGCCGACCCCGCTCGACGGCAGACAGGAATCCGCGGTGCTGGTAGCGACACTCGGCTTCGAGTACGCCGCTCGTGACCTCGACCCCTCTGCTTCGCAGCTTTCGGTAGCCCCGGCCGGCGACCTTCGAATGGGGATCCCGGCAGCCGGCGACGACCCGAGCGAGCCCGGCCCGGGCGATCGCGTCTGCGCAGGGGCCGGTGCGACCCGTGAAGCTGCAGGGCTCGAGGGTCGTGGCCAGGGCAGCGCCGCGCAGCGCGCGCGCGCCGTGTCGACGACGGACCGACTCCATCGCGACGATCTCCGCGTGCGCGCCCCCCGGCGGTCGCGTCGTGCCGCGTCCGAGGATGCGATCGCCCCGGAAGACGACCGCGCCCACACTCGGGTTCGGATGCACGCGACCGTCCCCGCGCCGCGCCGCCGCGAGCGCCGCGCGCATCATGCGCGTGTCGATCGAGGAGGCCTCGTCGCTCCGCGTCCGTCGGGCCGGGCTCATCGCCCCGCTCGGAGGGAGCACACCTCGGCGCCCCCGGCATCGCCCGGGCCGCCGTCCCCGCCTTCGTCGCCGCCCTTGTCACCGCCCTTGCCGTCCGCCTCGATCGCGTCGAAGAACGCCTCGTAGTCGCGCGGACTACTGAAGTTGCGGAAGACGGAGGCGAAGCGAACCGCGGCGAGCACGTCGATGTCCCGGAGCTCGTCGAGGACGCGGCGCCCGATCAGATCGCTCGTGACCTCGCGCTCACCGGATTCCTGGAGCGCGCGTTCGACGCGGTCGACGAGGCGCTCGACAGCCTCGGTCGAGACGGGACGCTTCACGCACGCGTGCTCGATGCCACGCAACAGCTTGTGGCGGTCGTATTCCTCACGCCGCTCGTCGTGTTTGATCACGCGCGGCAGGATCTCCTCGACGCGCTCGCGCGTCGTGAAGCGTCGGCCGCACTCGTCGCATTCGCGGCGGCGGCGGATCTCCGACCCGTCGCGAGCGAGGCGCGAGTCGATGACCCGGTTGCCGTCGTCCGAGCAGAAGGGGCACTGCACGGGCTTACCCTTCCCCTCAGTCCGTCTCGTTCCAGCGCGCCGGATAGAGCGGGAACTCGCGGCAGAGATCCGCGACCTCGTCGCGCACCGTCGCGAGGAGCTCGGCGTTCTCGTGGTCGTTCAGGACGCGCGCCAGGAAGTCGCCGATCTGCGCCATCTCGCCCTCGCGCATACCGCGGGTCGTGACCGCCGGCGTGCCGACCCGGACGCCGGAGGTGACCGCGGGCTTGCGCGGGTCGAAGGGGATCATGTTCTTGTTCGCGGTGATGCCCGCCTGGTCGAGGGAGATCTGGGCGGCCTTGCCCGTCACTTCGCGACCGACCAGGGAGAGCAGGAAGAGATGGTTGTCCGTCCCGCCGGACACGACCTTGAAGTCCTTGCTCAGCACCGAATCCGACAGCGCCTTCGAGTTGGCCACGATCTGCTCGCAGTAGGCACGGAAGTCCGGCGCGAGCGCCTCCTTGAAGGCGACCGCCTTTCCGGCGATCACGTGCATGAGCGGTCCGCCCTGCAGGCCGGGGAAGACGGCGCTGTTCAGCTTCTTCTTCCACTCTTCGTCGCAGAGGATCAGGCCGCCGCGCGGTCCGCGCAGCGTCTTGTGCGTCGTGGTCGTGACGATGTGCGCCTTGCCGACCGGGCTCGGGTGGACGCCCGCAGCGACCAGGCCGGCGATGTGTGCGATGTCGGCGAAGAGGACGGCGTCCACCTCGTCGGCGATCGACCGGAAGGCGTCGAAGTCGATCGTCCGCGAATAGGCGGTCGCACCGCACTGGATCATCTGCGGGCGATGTTCGAGGGCGAGCTCGCGCAGCTTGTCGTAGTCGATGCGCTCGTCTTCCTCGGTCACTCCGTAGGGCACGATCGTGAAGTGCTTGCCCGAGAAGTTCACGGGGCTGCCGTGGGTCAGGTGGCCGCCGTGGTCGAGGTTCATCGCGAGGACGGTGTCGCCGCGATTCAGGACCGCCTCGTAGACCGCCGCGTTCGCCTGGCTGCCGGAATGCGGCTGGACGTTCGCGTGGTCGGCGCCAAAGAGCTCCTTCGCACGCGCGATCGCGATCTCCTCGATCTCGTCGACCTCTTCGCAGCCGCCGTAGTAGCGCCGACCGGGGTAGCCCTCGGCGTACTTGTTCGTGAGCACCGAGCCGACCGCTTCGAGCACGGCATCGGAGACGAAGTTCTCGCTCGCGATCAGCTCGATCGAGAGGCCCTGACGGCGGCCTTCGCGACGCACGAACTTCGCGACGTCCGGATCGGTCCGATCCAGATGGGGGGTGATGGATTGGGACATTGCAGAACCCTTGAGTCGTTCCTGTCGGAACGTGTGTCGTTTCGCTCGGAACGTGTGTCGTTCCTCGCACGAGCCGAGCGGTGGGGCAGGACCGTGGCTCGCGATGCGATGGGGCGTCTGGGGGGCGAGGATCCGGCCGGAGAATAGCGGGGGAGTCGCCCCGGGGCACCGATTCCGCCCATTCCGCGCGCACTTGGCCCGACGACCACCTGCGCCGGGCTAGGCCCCCGGGCGCGCCAGGATCAGGCTGCCGTTCGTGCCGCCGAAGCCGAACGAGTTCGACAGGATCCGGTCCACCCGGGCCGATCGCGCCTTGCCGATGACGTGGTCGAGCTCACAGCCCTCGGCCACGCGGTCGAGGTTGATCGTGGGCGGAAGCAGCTGGGCGTCGAGCGCCCGGATCGAGAGAATCGCCTCGACGGCGCCGGCCGCCCCGAGCAGATGTCCGGTCGTGGACTTCGTGGCCGAGACCGGGACCGCGTCGTGCCCGGCCCCGAAGACCATGCGGATCGCCTCCGCCTCGACCGGGTCGCCGGCCGGCGTCGCGGTCGCGTGCGCGTTCACCGCGTCGACCGCGGTCGGCTCGAGCCCCGCGCTCTCGAGCGCTGCCCGCATGCAGCGGATCGCCCCTCCGCCTTCCGCGTCGGGCGCGCTCACGTGGAACCCGTCGGACGACGCGCCGTAGCCCTCGACGGTGGCGAGCACCTCGGCGCCCCGGGCGCGCGCGTGCTCCTCCGCCTCGAGGACGAGCACGCCGGCGCCCTCCCCCAGCACGAACCCGTCCCGATCCGCGTCGAAGGGACGACTCGCGCGCGCCGCGTCCGGGTTCGGCGACAGGGCACGCATCGAAGCGAAGCCCGCGATGGAGAGGGGCACGATCGGTGCTTCCGCGCCGCCTGCGAGCGCGACGTCCGCGGCCCCACGCGCGATCGTTTCGGCGGACTCGCCGATCGCGTGGGTGCTCGTCGCACAGGCGGTCGAGTGCGAGAGGTTCGGGCCACCGAGCCCGTAGTGCACGGCGACCATGCCGCTCGGCATGTTCACGATCGAGTACGGAACGACGAAGGGCGAGACGCGCCGTGCGCCCTTCGTCTCGAGGATCTTCTGGTTCGCGAAGAGCGTTTCGACGCCGCCCACCCCGGAACCGATCGCCACCATCGTGCGATTCCGGTCGGTCGCGTCGAAGTCGAGGCCGGCGTGGCGGACGGCTTCCTGCGCCGCGAGCAGCGCATAACGAAGCACCCGATCCATCCGACGCGCTTCCTTCGCGGGGACGTCGGAGAGCGGCGGCTCGGCGTCCACCTCACAGGCGATGCCGACCGGCAGATCGCTCGTGTCGAAGCGCGTGATCGTCGCGGCCGCGGCCTGGCCGGCGATCACCGAGGACCAGGTCGCCTCGACGTTCGCGCCGTTCGGCGTGACGCAGCCGAGACCGGTGACCACGACACGGCGACGCGGCCCTTCCGACAGTGTCGGGGCGTTCATGCGTCGGACTCCGGCGCGCGCGTCGGGGACTACTCCTCGACGCGTTCCTTCAGGTAACCGATCGCGTCGGAGATGGTCTGCATCTTCTCGGCATCGTCATCGGGGATCTCGATGTCGAAGGTCTCTTCGAGGGTCATCACGAGCTCGACGATGTCGAGACTGTCGGCGCCGAGATCGTCGATGAAGGAGGCGTTCGCAACGGCTTCTTCCTTCGACACACCCAGCTGTTCGACGATCAGATCGGTGACGCGTGCTTCGAGAGACATGGTTCGAGGACCTCCAAACGACTTGTCCTGAATGGGTGGAAAAGGCTAGCGCCGTACCCCCCGTACGGCATGCCAAACGGACCTCAGGCGGGGTCCGGAACCGACTCCCAGAATCCTAGGAAGCGGTTCCCTCAAGGAATTCGCGGACTTCTTCGAGCCCCGCGAGTGAGGAGAAGTTTGCCCTGCGGGCGCGGCGCTCGATGCGCGCGATCAGACCCGACAGCACCCGGCCGGGGCCGACTTCGAGGAAGGCATCGACGCCCTCCTCCTTCATTCGAGCGATCATGTCGCTGAAGCGGACCGGCGCCGTCACCTGCTCTTCGAGCAGCGAGGGAATCCGCGACGCATCGGCGTTGGGTGCCGCTTCGACGTTCGTGATCACGGGAGGTTTCGCCTCCGAGAAGACCAGTCTTCCCAGCTCCGGGGCCAGCTTCTGCGCCGCCGGTTCCATCAGCGCGCAGTGGAAGGGCGCGGAAACCGGGAGACCCACGGTCTTCTTGGCACCGAGTGCCTTCGCCTTCTCGCAAGCAGCCTCGACGCCGGCCGTGTCACCGGCAATCACGGTCTGCTGAGGCGAGTTGTAGTTCGCAGGGGTGACGACGAGGCCCGTTGCCTCGGCTGCGGCGGCGCAGGCCTCGGCGACCTGGTCCGGCGCCAGCGCCATGATCGCGGCCATCGCGCCCTTGCCCTCTGCGACCGCCTCCTGCATGAGGCGACCCCGCAGATTCACCGTCCGGACGGCATCCTCGAAGGGCAGCGCCCCTGCGGCCACGAGCGCGCTGTACTCGCCGAGGCTGTGTCCCCCGACGAACGCGGCGCCGAGTGGGCCGGTGGCTTCCTCGAGCGCGCGCAGGAGCGCGATGCTCGTCGTCAGGATCGCGGGCTGCTGGATCTCCGTACGACGCAGCTCGTCGTCCGGCCCCTCGAAGCACAGCGTCGAGATCTTCTTGCCGAGCACGGGCTCGAGCGTCGCGTCCGCCTCGTCGAAGACGGCGCGCGCGGCAGGGGACGCGTCATACACGTCCTTGCCCATGCCAACCTCCTGGGAGGCCTGGCCCGGAAAGAGAAGAGCGAGGGTCATGGATCGACGCTAGTCGTCGTCGATCTCGATGATCGTGCGGCCCTTGTAGGTGCCGCAGCTCCCACAAACGCGGTGCGGCGCCTTGGGCGCGCCACATTGCGGGCAGGTGCTCGCGGCCGGCGCCTGCAGCGCGTCATGTGCTCGGCGCTTGTCGCGTCGCGCCTTCGAGGTCTTTCGCTTCGGTACGGCCATCGGATCCGTTTCTCCATACATGCCGGCCGTGCCGACAGGTTCGATTCGTTTCTTCGCAGGCCCTCCGGCCCGCGCGCCTTCACTGCTCTCTCTTGCCTACTGCTCGTCCTTGGAATCGAGTTCCAACCGAGCCTTCAGCCCAGCGAGAGCGGAAAAAGGCGATTCGATCTTTTCGTCTTCACAATCACAACCGGCGTCCTGCGCCGCACCGCAATGCGCGCAGAGTCCCGGACAATCTTCATCACAGAGGGGTTGGATCGGGATTGCGAGCGCGATCACCTCTCCGAAGAAATCGTCGAGGCCGACGACGGCCCCACGGTACGAGCCGACCTCGAGATCCTCTCCGAGGCACACCCCGTTCTCCGCGAGGCCCTGCTCCCCTTCGGGATCGGGTGCCGCCCCCTGGTCCAAGGGTTCGAGCACCAGGCGGTACGGCTCGCGGAGCGCGTGAGGATAGCGCTTGCCGCACCGGCTGCACTCGAGACCGACCTCGCCCGCCAGATCTCCCTCGATCACCACGTCGTCGGAGACGCGGCTGGCTTCGAGCGCGAAGCGGAAGGGCTGCTCGACCTCGACGTCCATCGGTTCGCCGGTGGGCTCGCGCGCAGCCCACCACCCCGGCGCGACCTCGAAGTCGAAGCGCTCCTTGCGGCTGGTGAGCCGCTCGACCTGAATGCGGAAGTCGGGCATGGCGGAGGCGCCGGAGGTCCGGCGTGGGGTCTCGAAATGGCTGGGAATTCGGGGGTTTGGGCCGTTGGGCCCGGTGCGGGCCGGGGGATAGCAGAGAGGCGGGCCGGGCAGCAAGGGAAGACGCCGAAACGCGGCCGAGGCAAACGACAGCTGCGATATGCTCCGCGCGCCATGAGCCCCATCCGCACCCGCTTCGCTCCCAGCCCCACGGGGTTCCTGCACATCGGCGGCGCCCGAACGGCGCTGTTCAACTGGGCGCTGACCCGCAAACAGGGCGGCGCGTTGGTGCTGCGGATCGAGGACACCGACCTCGAGCGCTCGACCCGCGAGAGCGAGGAAGCGGTCCTCGACGGCCTGCGCTGGCTCGGCATCGAGTGGGACGAGGGGCCGCTTCGCCAGACGGACAACGCCGACCGCCACAAGGCCGTCGTCGAGCAGCTGCTCGAAGAGGGCAAGGCCTATCGCTGCGTGTGCACGAAGGAAGAGCTCGAAGCGCGACGCGACGCGGACATCGCGGCCGGCGGCAAGGGCATCTACGACGGGCGCTGCCGCGAGGCCGGCCATGGCGCGGACTGCGGCACGCACACGGTCCGGTTGCGCATCGATCCCGAGGCCTCGCTCCGCTGGGACGATCTCGTCTTCGGCCCGAGCGGACAGGACGCGTCGGAGATCGGCGACGGCATCATCCGCCGCAGCGACGGCACGCCGCTCTATCACCTGGCCGTCGTGACCGACGACCTCGACATGCAGATCACCCACGTGATCCGCGGCGCCGACCACCACAGCAACACGCCCTTCCAGCTCGCGCTCTACCGCGCGCTCGGCGCGGAGCCGCCGACCTTCGGGCACGTGCCGCTGATCGTGGCCGAAAGCGGACGCAAGCTCTCGAAGCGAAAGGATCCGGTCTCGATCCAGCAGTTCCAGGCCGACGGCTTCCTGCCCGAGGCGATGGTCAACTGGCTGGTGCGGCTCGGTTGGAGTCACGGCGACCAGGAGATCTTCTCCCGCGACGAGATCGCCGAGCTCTTCGGCCTCGACCACGTCGGCCGCGCCGGCGCGCAGGCGGACCTCGCGAAGCTCGAGTGGCTGAACCAGCACTACATCAAGGAGGCGCCGGCGGACGCGCTCTTCGAAGGGGTGAAGCCCTTCCTCGATGCGGTCGCCGGTCAGCCTGTCGAGCGCGACGCGAACCTCGACCGCACCCTCGACCTGCTCCGGGAGCGCAGCAGCACCCTCGCCGAGATGGCGGAGAAGGCGCGCTTCGTGTTGTGCGACGAGATCGAGATCGACGCCGCGGCAGCGAAGAAGCACCTGCGGCCGGTGGCGCTCGAGCCCCTGGAAGCGTTGATCCCGGCGCTCGAGGCCCTCGATGACTGGAGCGAGGCGAGCCTCGAGCCGGCCTTCGAATCGACCTGCGAAGCGCTCGGTGGCCTGAAGCTCGGGAAGCTGGCGCAGCCGGTCCGCGTGTCCGTGACCGGGACCGGCGCTTCACCCGGGATCTACGAGACCCTCGAAGTCGTCGGGCAGGCGCGGACGATCGCGCGACTGCGCGCCGGCGTCGACGTGATCAAGGCACGAGTGGCGGAAAGTTAGGCTGCTACAGAACGTGCAGCAGCCACATCCGCGGCAGGAAGAGGATCGCGACGGTCCCGACCGCGATCGCCGGGGCGAAGCCGAAGGGTCGTCCGAGCGCGCCGCGCGAGAGCGCCTGCGCGCCGCCCAGCACGAGGCCGACGAGCGACGACGCGAGGATCGTGTCGAGCACGCCGAGCGGGCCGACGACGGCGCCGATCATGCCTAGCAGCTTCACGTCGCCGAGTCCGAGTCCAGGGAACCAGAGCCAGTAGTCCGCTTCGCCCGGCTTGGGCAAGTCCTCGCCCTCCCCCGGCCAGTGCTCGAAGGTCCGCCCCATCGCGACGGAGAAGCGCGCGTGAAGAAAGGCGACGAGCCAGAGCACGCCGGCGCCGATCGCCGCGCCCGTGCCGGCACGTACCAGCGCTTCGACGAAGGAGCCGCCGCACCAGGCGGTCACGCCGGGAACGACCACCAGGGCGACCGCCAATCCGCCCAGGGAGATCGAGTCCGGGATGATCTGATGATCGTGGTCGATCATCGCCGCCGCCACGAGGGCCGCCGCGAAGAGGCAGTAGACCGTCGTCCAGACCGTCGGTCCGAATCGCCAGGCGATCGCCGCGAAGAGGAGTCCGGTCACGGCCTCGACCGCCGGGTACCGCAGCGAGATCGACGTGCTGCAGGAGCGACAACGACCGCGGAGGAAGAGATAGGAGAGCACCGGGATGTTGTCCCAGGGCTTGATCTGCGTGTCGCACCCGGGACAGTGCGAGGGCGGACTCACGATCGACTGTCCGAGCGGCACGCGGTGGATCACCACGTTGAGGAACGATCCCACCAGCAGGCCGAAGAGGAGCGCGATCGGCAGCAGCGCCCCCGGCGCGATCTCGATCGTCATGTTTCCCCCGTTCGACGTGCGTTTCGGCGCCGCACCCAACTCTAGGACGCCCGGCGCACGCGCGCCGAAGGTCTCGACTACTTGAAGTCCCGCCGACTGAAGATCGTCGTACCGAGCATCAACGTACACGCGGTGTACCCGGCGGCATAGACGATCGCGAGGCCGATCTCGTTCGTGTCGATCGGCAGTCCGTGCACCGCCTCGAGCGTCTTGTTGAAGACCTCGAAGTCGGGCATCAGCTGGAAGACCCAGGTTCCCATCACGGTCACGCTCTCGAGATCCGACTGCTGCGACAACGCCTGCAGGTCCCGCGTGAGGTGGCCGATCATCCAGAGCCCGATCGTGAAGAACGCGGCCAGCATCGGTGTCGTGAACGCCGAGAAGAGGGTCGCGATCGCGACCAGCACCATCAGCTCGAGACCGATCAGGGCGATTGCCACGAAGTGGTCCCCCGTGACCGGCGCACCCGCGAGGGCCGAGACGATCCAGAAGGCCACCGCCATCAGCGCGAGCTGGAGCCAGACCGTGAACGTGAGGCCGGCCCACTTCCCGATCAGGAACTCGCTGCGCGAGACCGGCTTCGAGAGGATCGTGAAGATCGTGCGGCGATCGACTTCGTTGTGGATCAGCCCGATCCCGACGAAGGTCGCGATCCCGGAGCCGAAGAACCGGATCGCGCTCATCCCCATGTCCTGCAGGATCTCGTCCACCTCGACGTAGGACAGCGTCGACAGCAACACGCCGGACGCGATCATCAGGAAGCCGAATCCGAGCAGCGTGTAGAGCAGCTTGTTTCGAATCGCCTCGCGGACGGTGTTGGTCGCGAGGGCGTGGATACGCCGTAAGGCGCCCATCATGCGTCCCCCCCGGCCCGCACGGCGTCGAGAAAGACGTCCTCGAGCGAGTTTCGATGCGGTGTGACGGAAACGACCTCGGCGCCGACGCGCATCACCGATTCGAGCACCGCGTTCACGTCCTTCTCGGCGACCCTCAGCTCGAGTCGCTCGCCCAGCCCGCGCATCTCGAGTTCGAAGCGCTCCTCGAGCTGATCCGCCGTCTCCGGCGGCAGGCTCGAGATCAAGACGTCGGTCGCGCGCCGGTCGTCGGGCAGGAAGTCTTCCATCTTGCCCTGATGTCGGATCCGACCCTTGACGATGATGGCCACCCGATCACAGATCGATTCGACGTCCGAGAGGATGTGCGTGTTCATGAAGACCGTCTTGCCCTCGGCCCGAAGCGAGAGGATCAGGTCGCGGATCTCCATCCGGCCGAGCGGGTCGAGGCCGCTCATCGGCTCGTCCAGGAAGACCACCTTCGGATCGTGGATCAGCGCCTGAGCGATCCCGACACGCTGTAGCATGCCCTTCGAGAAGGTGCGCAAGCGCGCGTCCATGGCGTGGCCGAGGTTCACGAGATCGAGGAGGCGCTCGACGCGCTGCGCGCGTTCGGAACCGGCGACCCCGGAGAGCCGCGCGTAGAAGTCGAGGATCTCGCGCGCGGTCAGGAACGGGTAGAAGTAGGGGTTCTCCGGGAGGAAGCCGATCTGATGGCGGAACTCCGACTCTTCGACGTCACAGCCGAGGATCGACGCGCGGCCTTCCGTCGGACGAATCAACCCCATCAGGATCTTGAGCGTCGTGGTCTTGCCGGCGCCGTTCGGCCCTACGAATCCGAAGATCTCGTTGTCGACGACCTCGAAGGTCACTCCGTGCAGCACGCGTTTGCGCCTCAGCCCGAATCCCGGGCGGAAGTCCTTCACGACTCCCTCGACGCGCACGATCTCTCGCGATCCGAAGCTCACGCCCCTGTTCCCTCCGACGTCTCGCTCTGCGACGACCCGGGGTCGACGGTCTCGCCTTCGAAGACCGCCCCGTCCGAGCCATCCGGATGCGAGTAGTGGACTTCGTACCGGGCACCGACATAGCTCGACACGATCTCTTCGCCTTCGATCTGCCAGACGCTCCCGCGCGAGAGCGACCCGGGCATCGCGTCGGGCTCCGGACTCGGGAGGTTCTCGATCACGCGATGTGGACCGGTCACGAGATCCTCGACCCGCGCGATGTCGCGTCCGGCGAGCTCGCGATAGGCGGCGCGGGCGCGGTCCAGGAACCGGGCCTTGTATTCGATCTCGATCTCGTCGAGACCCGACTCGTACTTCGCGCGCTCCGCATCGTCGTCCGTGCCTTCGAGGAGCTGGCGCAGGAATATCTCGGCGACTTCGATGTCGCCGATCTGGCTCTTCAGCCGGGCCACGAGGCGCGGCAGGTAGGCCGGCGAGCCGGGCAAGCTCATCGCCGTCTCGAGCGTGGTCGCGGCCGCTGGATAGTCGCCGAGATAGTAGAAATGGTTGAAGCCCAGAAAGAAGTAGTTCCGCCAGTCGTCCGGGTGATGGGCGATCGCGCGGTCGAGCAGGCGATTCGCTTCGAGTACCTGCTCCCGCGAATGCGTCATCCAGACGGCCGCGAAGCGATAGGGATGTCCGACGTGGGGATTCAGCGTGGTCGTCACGTCGACCAGGCGGCCGAGATGGCTCGCGACCCGCTCGTCGACCGCATCCTGCGAACCCGCGACCTGGACGGCCTGCAGCCAGTAGTAGTCGGCCAGCAGCGCGTCGAAGCCCAGGCTGGCTGCATCCACCGCATACGGCGCAGGCACGAAATCCTCGCCGAGATCCGCGCGGGTCTCGATCGGCACGCGCGCGTGGGCCCAACCGGTGAGCACTGCGCAGCCGATCATCGCGAGAATCTGAGGAACCTTCGACGACACCCCTCAGGTCTCCGTTCGTCGTTCCATGAGACGATCCGACAGCCTGTGCCGGTCCCGCCTTCGCCTAGAAATCGTCCGCCACGAGCACACGTGCGACCTCGTCGAACATGCGCGCGCCGTTCGTGAACGGCGGGGACTGGTTGCCGCCCTGTCCGGTCTCGCAGAAGTTGCCGAGCCGATCCGGATGCGTGTAGAGCATCACCGACAGCGAGGCGTCTCCGTCGAGATTGCCGTAGGCCGTCGACGTGAAGCAGGACTCGGTGCAGGTACAGGTGCCGGTCAGCGGGTCCGTCGGCGTCGCCGTGTCGTAGTCGAAGAACACGTCGCCTTCCGGCGCCCAGCCGACGGTCGCGAACGCGGCGTTGATCGGCGTGGAGTCTCGCTTGGTCTTTGTCGGCGACGCCCCGAGCGTGAAGCTCGGCTCCGCCGCGACGGCCACGAAGTCGTTGAACTCCGCGAAGTACGCCTTCTGGGACTTCGCGAGCGAAGCGAGGTTGGCGTAGGCCTCCGACCGCTTCGAAGTGAGCTGGTAGTTCACGAAGGAGGGAATCGCGACCGACGCAAGCACGCCGATGATCGCGACGACGATCATCAGCTCGATGAGCGTGAAGCCGCCGTTCCGGTTCCGGTCCGAACGCATCATGAGTTTCTCCCTGTGGGGTGATTCGCTCCAACGCGAATCGATCCGCCACGCCCCACCCTTCCAGGGGAGAGCAACCCGCGTGCCAGAGAGCACGGGACCCGTCTTTCATCGGCAAGAGTCCGGGAACCCTTGAGGTAGGACGAAGGGATCCGCCAGCCCGGCGCCGACGATCGCGGCGACACGATCCTGTGAGGCCGGACACGAAGTGACGATTCGCGTCACCGGGCGACACCGCACGGCACCGCTCGGCCCTTCCCTCCATGTCGAACGGAGTGTTCCGCCGGGTCGCGACCTGTCCGCGCGCCCCCCGGGTTGACAGTCGCCAGAGCCCGCGGCTAGTCTCCGCCGCCTTCCGATGCGCTCCCATCGTCTAGTGGCCTAGGACGCGGCCCTCTCAAGGCTGAAACACGGGTTCGAGTCCCGTTGGGAGCGCCACGGCGTTTTCCGCGTAGCGTGGACATGCCTTTCAGGGCATGTCCTACGCTTCGCGCGCCGCAGGCGCTGGTTGGCCGCAGGCGCTGGTTGGCCGCGGGCGCTTGCGGGTCGCGACTGCTTCCGACTCGAAGCCACGCGGCCCCCACCCTTCTCACCTGCGCTCAGCACCCTTCGAGTAGCGCGCCGCCGTTCCCCACGCCGATTGGATCCGCCTTTGAGTGCCGAGTTTGCTTTTGCGTTTCTGGATTGTGAGTTCGGGGGGTTGGATGTCGAGCTGCACGACCTGACGGAGGTCGGGGTCATCCTCACGGATGCGCGGCTGAACGAGCTCGGGGAAGCGCAGTGGCGGGTTCGATCGCGGCCGGAGCGGATCACGCCGCAGGCGGCGGAGATCTTCGGCTACGACGAGGCGTTGTGGGCGAAGGCGCCGCCGGTGCGCCAGGTGCTGACCGAGATCGTCGACATGCTGCCCAAGGATCGCAAGGTGATCCCGGCTGGACAGAACGTCCGCATGGACGTGATCTTCCTCGAGCGTGCCTTCACGAAGTGCGAGATCGCCTACCCCTTCGACTATCACGTAATCGATCTCGCCACCCTCTTCTACTCGTGGTCGCTCGTGGCCGGCGAGCCGGCGCGGGCGATCTCGCTGCGCCAGGCGGCGACGACCGCCGGGCTGCTCGGCGAGGGCGGTGTCGCCCATCGCGCCCTCGAAGACGCGCGGCTCACCCTCGAGTGCTTCCGCCACTACATCGGTCGCCTCGCGCCGCGCGAGCCTGCAGAGCTGGCGAAGTAGGCGCCGCGGGTCAGGCGATCCGGATGCGCCACTTGTCCAGGGCGCGTCGGTCGATGCGAGCCAGCAGGTCCCGAGCCAAGCGGCCGGGAGGCTTCGAGGCGTCGAAGCGAAGGGCCGAGGCGAAGTCGAGCACGACCGGGTGACCGTCGTCGCCGGCCAGGATGTTGCTGCGATGACGCAGATCGAGGTGCACGACGCCGCGGCCGTGCATCTCCGCGATGGCCGCCTCGAGCTCGGGGAGGAACGCCTCCGGCAGCGTGCCGCGGAGCGAACGCGAGAGCAGTCGTCCCGGGCGGTACTCGAAGACGAGCGCGAGCGCGTCGACGCGTCCGAGCAGGCGCGGCACGGCGGCGACGCCGGCGAGGCGTCGAAAGGCCCTCGCCTCCCGACGCAGCAGCAGGGGCGCGAGCAGGTGTCGGACCGGCGCCGACCGAGGCGCGTAGTCCTTCACGACGACCGGCGGCGCCCCGTCTCCCTCACCCGCCACGAGCAACACGTCGGGATTCCCGAAGCCCCCCTCGTGCAGGACGGACGACGTTCGCGAAGCGAGCGTGTCGCGCGCGAGTACGATCGGCAGCTCCGCGATCACGCGGTGAACCCCGCCCGCAGCCAGAATGCGAGCCAACAAAGCGACACCGCGAGGAGCGTCCCGAGCTCGTTGTTGTCCGAGTAGCGGTCGAGCGCCCAGTCCTCCGCGGGCGCCGGATGCGCGGCGTCCCGCCAGGCGGCGAGGCGCGGCCACAATGCCGGGACGGCCTCGCGGTAACGGGCGAACCGCTCGCCGTAGCGCACCCCCAGCCGCTCGCTCTCGAGGGACTCCTTCCGCGGGAAGTAGCGGAGCGCGAACCACGGCCACAGCAGGAGCAGGATCACGACGCCCAACAGACCGCCGATCGCGATCGCGAACCCGGTTCCGATCAGGAGCGTCCCCAGATACAGCGGATGTCGCAAATGGGCGTAGGGACCCGTCATCGTGAGCGCGTCGTTCTTCACGAGATGCCCGGCGCCCCAGCTGCGCAGCACGAGACCGAGGAGGATCGGCAGCGCACCCGCGAGCAGGGCCGCGCGACTCGGGACATGGAAGATCAATAGCCAGAGCCCAACGACGTAGAGCGGCAGGAAGCGAGCGCTCAGGTTCTTCAGGCGGATCGGGTTCCGCATGCGCAGGAGGCTAATCAGCGGCACTCCCGGGAGCAACGACAGGACCCAGCCGAAACGGCGCTAGGAGTCCTTGCGGTCGCTCCTCGGACCGGCGCCCTCGTCGACGACCATCTCCCAGAGCTCCTCGCGCAGACGCTCGCGAAAGGCGGGGTCAGCGGGGACGGGGTCGACGTCCGCCGCGAGGAAGTCGAGCAGCTCCTGCGAGTCGGAGGCTTGCCCGCCGGCCTGCCCGGGGGTGGTGTAATCGATCGCTGCTTCGCCGGCGCCGCTGCGCGGGAAGGGAATCACGTTGCTCGGATCGGCATCGCCGTCGAGGGCCGCTCGCGTCCAGGCGCGGGTGTGGATGATGTTGCCTTCGTCGCGGGGCTCGCTCGGATCGGACGGGGCCACCGCACGCCGAGTCGTGGACTGCGACGCGTCATCGACTGGTCTGAACCAGTCTCGAATCCCCTGCCAGACCGTTCCGCGCGCCACTTCTCGTTCACCTCCGCGCCCGCCTGGCCCGGCGCCCCGGCCGAGGGGCGATGGTTCAGCTGACGTCATTTCAGAGTGGTGACGTCCATACGCATGTGTCAGAAGCGAAGCGGATTTTTTATCCGATCCGAATCGCCTCGGGCACGCGTCCCCTCCGGGACGATGGGACCGCGCCCGGCTCAGGCGTGTCCGGCGAGCCCCTCGATCAGCAGCTCGACCAGCGCATCACACGCGCGTCGGAGCTCCTCGCCCTGCGGAATCCGGGTGCAGACCCCGAAGAGGCTGCTCATGTAGATCATCGCGATCTGCTCCGGAGGCAGGGAACTCTTCATCTCGCCGCGATCCGTCGCCCGCTGGAGATGACGGGCGAGCTCGTCGGCGAGGGACGGGACGTTGTGGGAGAGGTCCTGCATGTCCCTCGGGCGCCGCACGTAGAGCGAGAGCATGTCGCCCAACAGGTCCGCCTCGCCCACCCGGGTGTTCTCGTCGATCACGGCATCGTTCACGCGCCGCAGGAGATCCCGCAGCGACGCGTCCGATTCGCCGAGGACGGCCACGCGCCGTGCGATCCGCGCGCTGATCCGCTGGGCCAGCTCGACGAGGACGTCGTCCTTGGTCGAGAAGTGGAAGTAGAACGTCCCTCGCGCGACCCCGGCCGCCTTCGCGATCCGGTCGATCTGCGCTGCCGCCACCCCGACCTCGCGAAACTCACGCAGCGACGACTCGAAGAGGCGCTCCCGCGTCTCGCTCCGCTTCCGGGCACGCGCGTTCTGGATGACTTCGCCGCCGCCTTCGCGTGCGCCGAGCCCGTCCGGAACGAGGGTCGAGGGACTTCCCATGCCCAACGGATACGCAACACACTGACGTGTGTCAACGAAAATCGACGGTGTTTCAGATCTCGTCGCAACATGGGTAACCGGTCGCGACAGGAACGAAAACGCGACGCCTGACACGTTGCCGTCGGGTCTCCGCCGTTCTCATCATCTCCCGCAGGGATGAGAGGGCGCCGAGAGCGGCGCGGGGCGGACGCCGAGACCCCAGGCCCCAGCCACCCGCAGCGATCGAGGCGGGCTGCAGGTGGCTGGCGAGGCGGCCGGGGTTCGGGGGGGGAGCGCAGCCCGGGGAAGGGGGTGGTCGCGCTGCGTCTCCGCGGTGGGGAGTGGGATTCGAACTACGAGCGGAGGACGCCCTCGAGACCGGGCGTACCCGCGGAGATCGCGCGCCGCATGCGATAGAGGTTGGCCTTCACGGCGTCCTCACTCTTGCCGAGGGCGTTCGCGATGGCCCGGATCGGCTGCTGGCGCAGGTGCTTCAGGTGGAAGATGCGGCGCTGGAGCGGCGTGAGGTCATGAGCGATGACCTCCTCGCAGCGGCCCAGGACGCGGCGCGCGTCGACGGTCTCGTCGGCCGGCGGCTCGAACGCCTGGATGTCCAGCGCACCGCCCTCCTCCAGCGGCTCGAGCCGCGGGCGGGGCTTGCGGAAGCGGCGATTCACCTTGTTCCGGGTCACACCGAAGATCCAGACCAGCAACGCCGACTCGCCCTTGTAGGACGAGAGCGCCGTCATCAAGGTCATGAAGACCTCCTGCGCGACGTCCTCGGCCTCGCCGGGGTCGCCCAGGCGCTTCAGTGCGAAGCGGTAGACGCGGGGGAAGTAGGTTTGGTAGAGCAGGTCGAAGTGCTCGCGGCTGCCGGCCAGGATCTGGTCCACCAACTCGCGGTCACAATCCCAGGCCTTCTTCGTTCGCTGCACAGTAGAAGTATTCGGCACGATTTCGTTCCTCGATTCGACGAGGAGTCGCGCGGGTTCCCGTCCCTCATTCGCACCCATACCCGGATAGACCGGATGGGTCGGCTGAGGAAAGAGAGGTTCGGTCTCCCTGACTCGCTTCCAGTCGATCCGACAGGTCCCTGAACTCCTGCCGGCTGGTCGCGAAAAACCGAACCGCTTGCCCGCTCGAACTCGTCGAGCTTTTTGGCTTTTCGAAAGTCACCCGGTTGCCCGGGATGAGCCCATTCTAAGAGCAATCGATGTGCCAGAGCAAGCATTTTCGCTGCGAGCCGCTAAGTGCCCGAAATCATTGAATTGTGATCTAGATCACGGGGCGCAGGAAAGTGCGTAGCGCGCCGTCGGAGGGTACTTTTCTGCCCACGGAGACGAGGCTTTTTCCCTTCATTCGGAAGAACCGCGATCGCGCGCGTGCGGGCGATCAGATCTTGCCCGGGACGACGAACCAGCGGCCCTCTCGCCAGCTCCACTCGTCCGTTCGAAGGAGCGTCGCGTCCCAGAAGCGGAGCGGCAGATCGTTTCGCCCCGCGAACCGGAGAGAGGCCCGCAGGCGGCCGGTCTCGTCGACCTCGATTCCGAGCAGATCGACCCGGGTGGGCCGGTTGTACTCGATGTTCGCCCTGTCGAGCGCGTCCACGAGCGCGGCGTAGTAGTCGGAGTACGCGGCAACGGTCGGGAAGAACTGGCGGACGCTCGGGTCCTCGAAGGTCGCCCGTGAGTTGAAGCGACGGCTGGTGATCCGCGCGTAGAACACGCTCGAAAGCGGCAGCAGCTGCTCGACCGCTTCCGGCGGAAACGCGGCGGCGAGCGCGCCGCGCTCGGTGTCGGTCAGCTCGCTGCCCCAATCGGGGGTGCCGGCACCGCCGGGCGGCGTCGCACATCCGATGATCATCGCGACGAGCAAGGCCGCCGCCACGAACGTCGCCGAGCGCGCTCTCGAGCGGATCAATCGTCGCCCTCGCCCGCCACCGCGGCTTGCGCCGCCGCGAGCCGCGCCAGCGGTACCCGATAGGGAGAGCACGAGACGTAGTCAAGACCGACTCCGGCGAAGAAACGCACGCTCGCGGGGTCCCCGCCGTGTTCGCCGCAGACCCCGAGCTTGAGGCCCGGGCGCGTGGATCGGCCACGTTCGGCGCCGAGCTGGACCAGCTGACCGATGCCCTCGGCATCGATCGACACGAAGGGATCCGCCTCGATCAGGCCGCCGTCGACGTACTCGCCGAGGAAGTTTCCGGCGTCGTCGCGGGACAGCGCGTACGCCATCTGGGTGAGGTCGTTGGTCCCGAAGGAGAAGAAGTCCGCGTGATGCGCGATCCGGTCGGCGGTCAGCGCCGCCCGCGGTACCTCGATCATCGTGCCGATGATCGGCTTCACGCGGGTGCCTGCGTGCTCGCGCCGCACGTCCGCGATCACCTGCTCGGAGAGCGCACGCAGCTGCTCGAGCTCCTTCTCGTGCGCGACGAGCGGGATCATGATCTCGGGCTTCACGCGCACGCCGTCGGCGGCCACGTTGACGGCCGCTTCGGTGATCGCCCTGACCTGCATCGCGTAGATCTCGGGGAAGGTGATTCCGAGGCGGCAGCCGCGATGGCCGAGCATCGGGTTGAACTCGTGGAGCGACTCGAGGGCATGGCGCACATCCCCGACCGAACGGCCGAGGGAGTCCGCGACCGCCTGGATGTCTTCCTCCGTGTGGGGCAGGAACTCGTGCAGCGGCGGATCGAGCAGGCGCACGGTGACAGGCAGCCCATCCATCGCACGGAAGATTCCCTCGAAGTCGCCGCGCTGCATCGGGAGCAGCTTCGCGAGGGCCGTCTCTCGATCGTCGGTGTTCGAGGCGAGGATCATCTCGCGCACCGCCAGGATCCGCCCCGGCTCGAAGAACATGTGCTCGGTCCGGCACAGGCCGATGCCCTCGGCGCCGAAGGAGCGCGCGACCGCGGCATCGTCGGGCGTGTCGGCGTTCGTGCGGACCTCGATCCGACGGATCTTGTCGGTCCACCGCATCAGCTCGGAGAACGCTCCCCCGAGCTCCGGCATCACCGTCGGCGCCTGGCCGAGCATCACCTCTCCATTCGAACCGTTGAGGGTGATCCAGTCCCCGGCGTTCACCACGAGCTCGCCGATCCGCATCTGGCCCTTCGCGTAGTCGATCGCGATCTGGCCACAGCCGGCGACGCAGCACTTGCCCATGCCGCGGGCGACGACCGCGGCATGACTCGTCATGCCGCCCTTGGCGGTCAGGATGCCCTCCGAGGCGTTCATCCCGACGATGTCCTCGGGCGAGGTCTCGGTCCGGACGAGGATCACCTTCGCGCCACCCTTGGCCCTGCTCTCGGCGTCCTCGGCGGAGAAGACGACCTGACCCACCGCGGCGCCCGGCGAAGCCGGCAGCCCGCGCGCGACGCTGTCCGGCGCGTTCGCCTTGTCGATCGTCGGGTGCAGGAGCTGGTCGAGGGAGTTCGGCTCGATCCGGCCGATCGCCTCTTCCTTCGTGATCAGGCGCTCCTTCGCCATGTCGACGGCGATCTGGACCGCCGCGCCCGTGGTCCGCTTGCCGGACCGCGTTTGCAACATCCAGAGCGTGCCGTCCTGGATGGTGAACTCGATGTCCTGCATGTCGCGGTAGTGCTTCTCGAGGCGCTTGTAGATCGCGACGAGCTGCTTGTACGCCTTGGGCATCTCCGCTTCCAGGGTCGGGAGACTCTTCGTGTCCTCGGCCCGGCTCGCCTCGTTGATCGGCTGCGGCGTGCGGATGCCGGCCACGACGTCCTCGCCCTGGGCGTTCTTCAGGTACTCGCCGTAGAAGTTCTTCTCGCCGGTCGAGGGATTGCGGGTGAAGGCCACGCCCGTGGCGCAGGTATCGCCCATGTTCCCGAAGACCATCGACTGCACGTTCACCGCCGTACCCCAGTCGTCCGGGATGTCGTTCAGGCGGCGATACGCGATCGCCCGCGCGTTCTCCCAGGAGCCGAAGACGGCGCCGATCGCGCCCCAGAGCTGCGCGAGCGGATCCTGCGGGAAGGGAGCCCGCGTCGCCTCCTGCACGATCTGCTGGTAGTCGGCGACGACGCGACGCAGGTCCGCCGCGCTGAGCTCGGTGTCGTTCTGGACGCCACGCGCTTCTTTTTCGGCGTCGAGGCGATGCTCGAAACGGTCGTGGGGCACGCCGAGGACGACGTCGCCGTACATCTGGATGAAGCGGCGGTAGCTGTCGAAGGCGAAGCGCTCGTCCGCGAGCGCCGCCAGTCCGGCCACGGTCTCGTCGTTCAGTCCGAGGTTGAGCACGGTGTCCATCATGCCCGGCATCGACGCCCGGGCACCGGAACGGATCGACACGAGCAGCGGGCGCTCGGGATCGCCGAAGCGCATCTCCATCAGCTTCTCGACGTTGGCGAGGGCCGTCAGCACGTCCGCCTTCACGTCCGGCGGGAGCTTGCCGCCGCGGCGATTGAAGTCCGCGCAGACGTCCGTCGAGATCGTGAAGCCGGGGGGCACCGGGATCCCCAGCGAAGTCATCTCCGCCAGGTTCGCGCCCTTTCCGCCCAGGATCTCCTTCATGGCGGCGTGGCCGTCGGCCTTGCCTCCACCGAAGGAGAAGACCTTGCGCTGGCTGGCCGCCTTGGCGGCGGCGGCCTTCGCACTCTTGCGTGCGGCGGCGGACTTCTTCTTCGCGGCCTTCCTCTTTCGGGCGGGCTTCTTTGCGGCCTTCTTCTTCGCCGTCTTCCGAGACGCCTTCTTCGCCGCGACCTGCTTCTTGGCGGCCTTCTTCTTCTTGGCGGCCTTCTTCTTCATGGCCCTCTTGGCCGTCGCCTTGCGAGCGCTCACAGCCCCTCCTCCAGACGATCACGCAGGGTGTGGACGAGCGTGTCGATCGGAACGCGCTCCTGATTCATCGTGTCGCGGTCACGCACGGTCACGCAGCCGTCCTCCTCGGAGTCGAAGTCGTAGGTCACGCAGAAAGGCGTCCCGACCTCGTCCTGGCGTCGATAGCGACGACCGATGTTGCCGGCGTCGTCGTAGAAGGTGTTGAACTGTCCGCACAGCTTCTGGTTGAGCGCCTTCGCGGGCTCGGAGAGCTTCTTCGAGAGCGGCAGCACCGCCGCCTTGATCGGCGCGAGCGCCGGGTGGAACTTCATCACCGTCCGGGACTCACCCTCCTCGAGCTGCTCGTCCTCGTACGCCGCGACCAGCAGGGCGAGCGACGTGCGGTCGACGCCGACGGACGTCTCGATGCACATCGGGGTGTAGCGCTCCTTGGTCTGCTCGTCGGTGATGGCGAGCTCCTTGCCGGAGTACTCGGTGTGCCGGGACAGATCCCAGTCGCCGCGATCGTGGATGCCTTCGATCTCCTGCCAGCCGAAAGGGAACAGGAACTCGATGTCCTCGGCGGCGTTCGCATAGTGAGCGAGCTCGTCGTCCGCGTGCGGGCGCATGCGCAGGAGCTTTGCATCGAAGCCGATGTCGCGGTGGAACTGGTATCGGTACTCGCGCCAGTGCTCGAACCACTTCCCTCGGTCCGACGGATGGCAGAAGAACTCCATCTCCGCCTGCTCGAACTCGCGACTGCGGAACGTGAAGTTGCGCGGCGTGATCTCGTTGCGGAAGGCCTTGCCGATCTGGGCGATGCCGAAGGGGACCTTCTGGCGGGCGGATTCGCGCACGCGCTTGAATCCCGAGAAGATCGGCTGACAGGTCTCCGGCCGCAGGAAGGCTGTCGTCGATTCCTCGACGGACGCGCCGATCTGCGTCGAGAGCATCAGGTTGAAGTCCCGCGCCTCGGTGAAGTCGTGGTCGCGGCTCGGGTCCTTCTTCGTCGTCGCCGCGCAGGGTTCATCGGGGATCTGGTCCGCGCGGAAGCGCTTCTTGCACGCGCGGCAGTCGACCATCGGGTCGCTGAAGTTCTCGACGTGGCCGGAAGCTTCCCAGGTCCGCGGATGGGAGATGATCGCGCTGTCGATGCCGACGACGTCTTCGCGCTCGCGCACCATCCGGCGCCACCAGAAAGCCTTCAGGTTGTTCTTGAGCTCGACGCCCAGGGGACCGTAGTCCCAGAACCCGGCGATGCCGCCATAGATCTCACTGGCGGGGAAGATGAAGCCCCGCGCGGCGCACAGCGACACGAGGGTCTCCATCGCGAGGGGATGGCGCTCGCGCTCTTCGTCATCGAGCGCCGCGTCGGACGGATTTTCGGACATGGGTGGTTCGCGATCCTGAGGGAGCAGACGCTGGTGGGGACGCTCCAGGGGGTTGGCGTGGCGCGAGGCGTTCGTTCGCTCGCATTCCTTCGTGGGCCCAGCCGGGTCTCGCTCGACCGGCTGCCGGGTGCCCCGGCGGCTGGGGCGGCCGAGTATCCCGTATTCGGTGGGGCCGGTCGAGGATTCCCAGCAGGGCTGCCGCGATCTGCCGCAGGCCTGCACCCCGCCCTCGAACGACCGGGCCACGCGTTCGGGACACTGTTCTAGTGCGGGCATCCGCTGGGATCTGCGGCTCCCCTGCGCTGCGGCGAGGCACGCCCTCGGGTAGCCTTGGCGCCTCTCGCCCGCCTCCGCACCGATCGAGACGCACGAGGCACGGCGGCGGGATCAAGAAAAGGTGAATCCACGCGATGGAATTCTTCCAGGAGCTCGGCGACCGCACCGGCGCGATCTGGGCCTACTTCCAGGACTCCGAGACCGGCGACCTCACGGTCCTCGGCGCATTGATTCTGGCGGCCCTCGCGCTCACGACCGCGGCGCGGTGCATTCGCGCGTTCCAGCCAGCGCTCGGCGAGAAGGACCTCACGAGCGTCGTCGGCGTCGGCGCGGCGATCGCCTCGGTCTTCGGCGCGGTCGGCCTCTTCTTCCTCTACGTGGCGGCGACGTCGGGCGCCTGATCGGCCGCTCCACCCCTTCGCTCGTCCGCGGTCGACGGGGTTGCGTCTCGGGCAGTCGCGGACTCGGCGACCGGCAGCACTTCGTCGAGGAATCGCTCGCTCCGCAGCTCGACGCCCACGTGGAATCGCTGGAAGCGGAACACGAGCCGAGCTGCCTGCGCGAGCATCCGGGGCGACAGGATCACGCTTTCGACCCGCTCTGCGTCGCACGCGAGCCCCGCAGCGAGACTCCGCAGGGTGCCGACCTCGACCGGCACGAGCCCGTCGAGGCGCAGGCTGCAGGCGGTGCAGACGATGCCGCCGTCGGACACGTGGAAGTGGACGCGGTGGTCGTGGGCGATCTCGTCCCCGGCGACCCGACCGCATCGCACGCAGCGCCCGAGTTCAGGGCGAAGACCGAGCGCATCGAGGCCGCGCAGCTCGAGCAGGAGACGCAGCGAGGGCGACGGCTCGACCCGCTCGACCAGCCGCAGGCTCCGGATCGCGTAGTCGAAGAGGCGCTCGGCGTCTTCCCCGACCAGGGCCTCCGGGGCCAGGCGGTCGAGCATCTCGACCAGGAAGCTCGCCAGGGCGTAGCGCGCGGGCGTCCGGCGAAGCCCGAGAAAGGGATCGACCAGCTTCGCGCGCTCGAGGAAGGCCATCGAAGCCCGCGGCTTGAGGCGCCCCTCGACCGCGAGGTGATTGAACACGTCGAGGGTCCCCGGGAAGCGCCGATGGCTGCGCAGCGCGGATTTCGCGATCGCGGTCAGGCGCCCGGCGTCGGACGTGAGGAGATGCACGATGCGATCCGACTCAGCGTAGTCGACGGCGCGCAGCAGCAGCGCCTCGCACTGGACCTTCGCCATCGCGCCGCTCAGCGCTCGTCCGCAGCGCGGGAGGCGCCCGGCGCGACCGCATCCGCAGCGAGGCCCAGCACTCCGTCAGGCACCGGAGGCTCCACCCGGCTGCCGATGGACGGGTCGATTTCGCCCGCCGGGTCGACCTCCGCGCCGGCGGCGTCCGCGAGCGCGCGCACGGGGTCACGCCACACGACCACCGCGCGCGAGGGATCCACCGCGCTCGCGCCCACCAGCATCTGCCACCCCGCCTGCAGCACGAGCAGCGCGACGACGAGAATCGCGCCGAGGGCGGTGAGCGCCGCCGCCTGCTTCGCGCGCCGGCTCGAAGACCGGAGCTCCCAGGCCCCAGCGGAAGGTTCCTGCAGCATGCGCGCGATCGCGTCGTCGACGTCGAGGCCGAGCGCCGCGGCCACCGTCCGCACGAAGCCGCGGACGAACCCGTCCGTCTCGCCGTCGAACTCGCCGCCCTCCAGACGTTCGAGCGAGCGCAGGGGGATCCGCGTCATGGCGGCCAGCTCGTCGAGGCTCACGTCCCTGAGCACGCGCTGACGCCGCAGGTACTCGCCGATCGGCGCGCTCTCGAAGGTCTCCGCGACCTCGGGCGAGGGCTCGTCGGAGAGCGCCGTGGGCGGGGGCGTCACCGCGCCCCGCGTCGTCGCGCCTCCTCTCTGGTGCGTCTCCTGATCGATCATGCCCGCCCCGCTCCCTCGAAGGTAGCAGCGGACACGCGTCCCTAACGCAGAAGATCCAGGTAGGCCTGGGATTGCGAGCCCCAGTCCGCGTCCGGCGCGATCTTCGCCGCCGCCTTGAAGTGCGTGACGGCCTTGTCGCGACGACCGAGGCCGACGAACAATTCACCGAGGCGATAGTTCGCCTCCGCGTGTCCCGAGGCCGTGAGGCGTCCGGAGTCGAGGGCCTTCTGCAAGGCGCGAATCGCGGCCACATTGTGCCCCTGCTTCGCCTCGAGGATGCCGAGGTTGAGGAGCGCCGGTCCGAAGCGCGGGTAGAACGTCAGCGCCTCCTGGAACTTCGCTCGGGCCTCGTCGAGCCGGCCGAGCTTCATCAGCGCCCAGCCGCAATTCGAGAGCGGACGCCAGGGCGTCGAGATCGTGGGGTCGGCGGCGAGGGTCTCGCACTCGACGAGCGCCTCCTCGTAGCGTCCGAGCTGCGAGAGCAGGGCCGACAGATTGAGTCGGGCGTGCTGCGCCGTCTCGCCGTCCCGCCGACGTTCGGAAAGCTCGATCGCGTCGCGCAGGAATTCCTCGGCGGCCGCGGTCTGGCCCTTGCGCCGATACGCCTCGCCGAGCCAGAGATGCGTCTTCGGGTCCCCGGAATCGAGCTCGAGGGAGCGCGTGAGCTCACGAATCGCCATTCCGGTCCGCCGTGTCGAGAGATAGTCGACGCCGAGATCGCGCTTGGCCTCGGCCTCACTGACGTCGAAGGATTCCGCGGTCGGCTCGGTCGTCGTGACGCAGCCGGTCGAGGCCAGCAGCATGAAAGCCGCCAGGGCGAGGAACGCGCCCCGACGCACGGTGGTCGTCTTGGATGCCTGTCGCATTTTCGATTCCTCTACTCGGTCGTTCGGTTCCGGGTCGCGGTCCGGCGGACACCGACCCGCGTGATGTTCAGAAGCTCGAGAGCAAGCGTGCCAGGGTCGACGGTCGCTTCCCGCCGTTTCCGCCACGACGCACGCGGACGAGCGGGATACGGCCGAGCTGGTTTCCGCTGGTGGTCTCGTTCGCAGACTCCGCGGCCTCGTCGGCGTGCCGGAACTTCGAGAGCTTCTGCTCCGGGGGCGACTTTTCGGTCGCGTTCGCGGACGCCTGCGGCGGGAGCGCGTTCACCTTGGGCTCGTGCGGCTCGTCCGGCTCGTCCGGCTCGTCCGGCTCGACCATCGGCTGCGTCTCCTGGGAGACGTCCGGCGGCGGCACGGTCGCGTCACCCGATGCGACGACGACGCCTTCGACGCCCAGGTCGAGCTCCGGCACGCGCTCCTCGAGGACGAGCTCTTCGGGTGCCTCGGCGGTCGGCGCGGGCGTCGACGGTTCGTTCGGTCGCGCCGGCGGGAGCGGCGCGGGATTCGATGCTTCTTCGGCGACACGGATCGGTTCGCTCGCGGCCGGCTCCGCCGGCACCGCGCGGGGCGCGGGCGGCAGCTCGAGCTCGCCCATCAAACGACCCCACAGAGCGAGGGCGCGCGTGCGGCCCTGGCCATCGGTGGCCGCGGCGACCATGTCCTCGTCGAACAGGAAGCCCATTCGTTCGGCTTCGGCGAGAATCGGCTCGAGGGCGGTGGTGACCGACACATCCGGCTCGATCGATTCCTGATTGCGGAAGACCGCAACCTGGCCGCCCTCGTTCGAGCGGATGCCCAGTGCGAGCCCGATCCCGCCCCACTCCTCGGCGAAGGCGACGATCGCCGCGCGGGCGGGGCCCACAGGCAGGAAGGCGACGTTCAGAACCGGCGCGTTGAGTGCGGGGCGCAACGCGAGCAGGCTCGCCTCCGAAAGCGGCAGCGGCTCGGAAAGTCGTCGGAACATGTCTGCTGCATCGGCCCCGGGGCACGAATCTTGAGCCTCACCGGACGGCAGCCGGAGGGCCGAAACCCCAGACGCCACAAGCCGTTTTCGCTTTCCGAAAACGCCACGGCACCCGGCGTCCGAGACCTTTCGCCGCGCCGCGAGCGGGATACAATCCCCCAAGGCCGTGGCCTGAAGGGCCGTGGCGCCGATCCCGAATCCTCCGGATGGCGGCAGCAGCAGCGACCGCGTGAGCCTGGCTCCGGCCGCGCTGCAGCCTTCCGGCCCGAAGAGAAAAACCTACGCCGCGGCCTCCGACACGAGCCTGCGGCCACTCACTTCCGCGAGCCAGACCGACCCGGTCCGAACGAGCGTTCGGATCGAATCCTACGAGCACCGCCGCCAATGAAAGGCCGTGCGGCGCTCCACAGCGTGAAGCTCCGGAACGCTCCGGAGCCGGACGAGACATCGAAGCGTGACCGCAACCGACTCCTCTGCCGAGACCTCCGCAAAGTCCTCCGAACAGCTCGAGAGCGTCGCCATCCGCTTCGCCGGTGATTCCGGTGACGGGATGCAGCTGACGGGTACGAAGTTCACCGACGAGACCGCGCTCGCCGGCAACGACCTCTCGACGTTCCCGGACTTCCCCGCCGAGATCCGTGCACCTGCCGGCACGATGGCCGGCGTGTCCGGATTCCAGATCCACTTCTCGAGCCGCGACATCCATACGCCGGCGGATCGACCGGACGTGTTGATCGCGTTCAACCCGGCCGCGCTTCGCGCGAACGTCGAAGACGTGCGCCCCGGCGGAACCGTGATCATCAACATCGACTCGTTCAACGAGAAGGCGCTCACCCGCGCGGGCTATGACGGCGACCCGCTGCCCGACCTCCGCGAACGCTTCCAGCTCGTCGAGATCCCGTTCACGACTCTGAACCGCGACGCGCTCCAGGGCCTCGACCTGTCGTCGCGCGAGATCGACCGCTGCAAGAACTTCTTCGCCCTCGGCGTGCTCTGCTGGCTCTACGGACGACCGATGGACGCCACCGAGCGCTGGCTCGGCGGCAAGTTCCAGGGTGACGTGCTCGCAGGCAACGTCCGCACCCTTCGCGCGGGCCACGCCTTCGGCGAGACGACGGAGCTCTTCCCCACGTCCTTCGTGGTGCCCGCGGCGAAGATCGAGTCCGGGACATATCGCAACATCACGGGGAACCAGGCGCTGGCCTGGGGGCTCGTTGCCGCGAGCGTCCAGATGAACCGCGAGGTCTTCCTCGGCGCGTACCCGATCACGCCGGCGAGCGACGTCCTCCACGAGGTCGCGCGGTTTCGGCACTTCGGAGTGAAGACCTTCCAGGCCGAGGACGAGATCGCTGCGGTCTCGTCGACGATCGGCGCGGCCTTCGCGGGCAACCTGGCGGTCACCTGCTCCAGCGGACCCGGCTTCGTGCTCAAGCAGGAGGCCCTCGGGCTCGCGGTCATGACGGAGCTTCCGCTGGTCGCGATCAACGTGCAACGCGCGGGACCGTCGACGGGCTCCCCGACCAAGACCGAGCAGGGCGACCTGCTGGCCACCCTCTTCGGCCGTCACTCCCAGAGTCCACTCCCGATCATCGCGCCGGCCACCCCCGGTGACTGCTTCCACACGGCCCTCGAAGCGTTCCGGATGGCGGTCAAGTACATGACGCCCGTGGTCGTGTTGTCGGACGGCTACCTCGCGAACTCCGCGGAGCCCTGGCTGATCCCGGACGTCGATTCCCTCGAACGCTCCGAGATCGAATTCGCCAACCCGATCGACATCGGCGAGTTCGAGCCCTACTCCCGCGACCCCGAGACGCTCGCGCGGCCCTGGGCGATCCCCGGCACGCCGGGCCTCGAGCACCGGATCGGCGGCCTCACCAAGGCCGACGGATCGGGCAACGTCAGCTACGACGCCGACAACCACGGCAAGATGGTCCAGCTGCGCAAGCAGAAGATCGAAGGCATCGCGAACGACCTGCCGCCGGCCGAGGTCGACGGGCCCGACAGCGGCAAGCTGCTCGTGGTCGGCTGGGGCGGAACGAAGGGCTCGATCACCGCGGCCTGCGAGCAGGCGCGGGAGAACGGGATGTCCGTGTCGCAGATCCACCTGCGTCACCTGAATCCGTTCCCGAGCAACCTCGGCGACGTGCTCGGCCGCTTCGAGCACGTGCTGCTGCCGGAGCTCTCGGACGGGCACCTCGCCATGCTGCTCCGCAGCAAGTACCTCGTCGACGTGCAGATGCTCAACAAGATCGAAGGGCAGCCCTTCAAGATCGGTGAGCTCGTGGACGCGATTTCGAAGCTCTACAAGGGTTGACAGCCAGTCAGCTAGACGCGACCGCATCAGGTTCAGGCCCATATCTTACGGGGCGGCTGAACCAGGAGAACTCAGTTATGGCAGCCGACGCGGCGGTCAAGGTTTCCCGCAAGGACTTCGTCTCGGACCAGGACGTCCGATGGTGCCCGGGATGCGGGGACTACTCGATCCTCGCCAACGTCCAGCGTGTGATGCCCGACCTCGGCATCCCGCGTGAGAACGTGGTGTTCGTCTCGGGCATCGGCTGCTCGAGCCGCTTCCCCTACTACATGAACACCTACGGGTTCCACACGATCCACGGCCGCGCTCCGGCCTTCGCGACCGGCATCAAGGCGAGCAACCCGGACCTCTCGGTCTGGATCGTGACCGGGGACGGCGACGGCCTCTCGATCGGCGGCAACCACCTCCTGCACACGATCCGCCGGAACGTGAACACCCAGATCCTGCTCTTCAACAACAAGATCTACGGCCTCACGAAGGGCCAGTACTCGCCGACCTCCGACCTCGGCACGAAGACCAAGTCGACGCCCCAGGGCGCGATCGATCACCCGATCGACCCGATCAGCTTCGCCCTCGGCTGCGGCGCGAGCTTCGTGGCCCGCACGATCGACGTCGACGCGAAGCACATGCAGCAGACGCTGACCCGCGCGCACGAGCACGAGGGCACGGCCTTCGTCGAGATCCTCCAGAACTGCCCGGTCTTCAACGACGGCATCTGGGACGAGCTGCAGGATCGCAAGACCCGCGCGCAGTCCTCCCTCGTCCTCGAGCAGGGCGAGCCGCTGGTCTACGGTCCGCCCGGTGAACGACGCGGCATCGTCTTCAGCAGTGGCATCCCCTCGGTGATCGAGCTCGCGGACGACGACGACCCGATCGCGAAGGGCGTGGTCGTGCACGACGAGCAGGCCCCGGCGGCATCGTACGCGGGCGTTCTCGCGACGCTCCAGCGCCCCGACTTCCCGCTGCCGGTCGGCGTGCTCCGCGCAGTCGAGAAGCTGACCTACGAGGGCATGCTCCAGTCCCAGGTCGACGGCGCGATCGCCGAACGCGGCAAGGGCGACCTGAAGGCGCTGCTCCATTCGGGCGACACCTGGCAGATCTAGTCGCCAAAATGGAAATCGAGCCGGATTCGATCTCGTGGCAGATCTAGTCGCTCGAATGGCGGCCAATCCAGATTCGGCATCGTGGCAGATCTAGGCCCCGGGCCCGACCTGGAGCCCTTCGCGGACCGTCCCGTCGGGCCGCTCAGTCCCTTTCGAGAGCGCGCCTTTCTGGCAACGTGGACGAGCGGCGCGCTCTCGTCCTCCGCCAACTGGATGCTCGCCTTGAGCGTTCCGGTGCTCGTCTACGAGCTGACGGAGTCGGTCACCCTGGTCGGGACGGCGGCCGTGGCCGCGAACCTGCCGTCGCTCGTCGGCTCGCCGCTCGGCGGCGTGTGGTCGGACCGCTACTCGAAGCGGTTCGTGCTGATCGCCGCGTTGCTCGTCCAGATCGCCCTCGCCTTCGCCCTGTATCGCGCCAGCCTGAGCCCGGACCTGACCCTTCCCACGCTATTCACGCTCACCACCGCGAACGGACTCGCCTCGTCGGTCAACCTCTCCGCCTATCAGGCCCTCGTCGCCGACGTGGTCCCAACGCATGCGGTCCGACCGGCCTACCGCCTGCAGGCGATCCTGTTCAACGCGTCGCGCGCGATCGGCCCGGCGGTCGCCGGCTGGGTGCTCGCGACATGGGGCGCACCGACGGCCTTCCTGGTGAATGCGGTCGCGCATCTACCGCTCATCGGGGTGCTCCTCGTGATCCGACCCCGTCGCGTCGCGCGTGCCGAGACCACGAACGCGCTGCGGGAGATCTTCGAGGCCCTCCATACGACATGGCAGACGCCAGCCTTGCGCGTCTCCCTCGTGACCGTCGCCACGAGCGCCGCGTTCGGCATGAGCGTGCAGCAGCTCGGCAAAGGCCTGACCGAGCAGGTCTTCCACGTCGACGACGCGGGTCTCGGCCTACTCATCGCCTCGATCGGCGTCTTCGCCGTGGTCTCGAGCGTCGCCCTCGCCTTCGCGGGTGAGCTTCTGCGCGGCTCGGTGCTGGTCCGCGCCGGGCTCGTGATCTACGGCCTGGGTCTCTTCGTCGTCGCTGCGACGCCGATCTTCGAGGTCGCGCTCGTGGGCTTCGCGATCACGGGCGTCGCGCACGTCCTGGTGAACATCTCGGTCACGATGGCGATCCAGAGCCACGTACCCGACGTCTACCGCGGACGCGTCACCTCCCTGCAGCTGATGGCGATCATCCTCTCGAACGCCTTCGGGGCCCAGCTCGGCGGTGCCCTCGGCGACCTGGTCGGCCTCCCGTTCGTCGTCGGAGCCTATGGCGCGGCGCTGATCGCCTTCGCGGCGATCGCGCAGTGGGGCATGGGCCGGCTGCACGCGCTCGATTGATCCTCGCCCGCCGGTGATCGTCCGCGCCGGGCGGTCTCGAATGCGCAGCGCCGCTTCCGATCCGACGCAGGATCGCGCCGGAATTCTCGTCAGGGAAACGTGGGGCGCCGCCCGTTTCCCATCGACGAACCCGTCGTCCACGACGCGACTAACTCATTGTTTTCATTGACCTATTAGAGCTGACTCCATGTAAGATCGTTCTCGGAGCGCTCTGGAAAGTGGGATTCCATCCGAATGGAGTTCCCGATGCACCGTCCTTCCTCCCTGCTGCTGGCCGTCCTGGCCGCCGGCATGCTGCTCGCCGCGCCTGCGCAGGCGGTCCTCCACATCATCAACTTCGACAATCCGGCGATCACCGGCAGCTTCGACGTCGACATCTCCGGCCTGACCTCGGGCGATACCGTCGGCTGCAACGGCCCGAGCTTCCCCTGCGACTTCACGTCGTTCGAGGTCACGTTCGGCGGCACGACCTTCGACATCCTCGACTCGAACGAAGTGCTGAGCGGCACGATGGGCGCGAGCGGGATCGAGAGCCTCTTCGTGCTGATGTTCGACGATGTCGGGACGATGACCTTCGACTCGCTCGAGATGTTCAACGACGGCACCTACAACATCAATCCGTCGGGCAGCTACACGATCACCGTCGTGCCGGAGCCGGGCACGGCGCTGATGATGGGCCTCGGCCTCGTCGGTCTGGCGGGTCTTCGCCGACGTTAGGCGAGCCGCGCACCTCGCCCATCGCGAAACGAGAAAAGCCGCTCGAGCTGCCTCCGTCGGCAGACTCGAGCGGCTTCTTTCGTTCCTGGCCCGGAGCCGTCAGCGCAAGACAGGCCCCAAACGGGCCTGTCGAGAGGCGCGCAGCGCCGACGGACTAGCCCGCCAGACCCGGTGCATGACCCGCGAGGGTCTCGCCGATCTCCGCTGGCGAGGGCGAGACGGCGACGCCGTTCGCCTCGAGGGCGGCCATCTTGTCGCTGGCCTTGCCCTTGCCGCCGGCGATGATCGCGCCGGCGTGGCCCATGCGCTTGCCGGGCGGGGCGTTCTGGCCCGCGATGAACGCGGCGACCGGCTTGTCCATGTTCGACTTCACGAACTCGGCGGCCTCTTCCTCCGCCGAGCCGCCGATCTCGCCGATCATGACGACCGCCTTGGTGTCGGGGTCCGCCTGGAAGAGCGTGAGGGCGTCGATGAAGTTCGTGCCGATCACCGGGTCGCCGCCGATGCCGACACAGGTCGACTGGCCGATGCCCAGCCGGGAGAGCTGGTCGACGGCCTCGTAGGTGAGCGTGCCCGAGCGGGACACGACGCCGACCGGGCCGGGCTTCGTGATCGCGGCGGGCATGATGCCGATCCGGCACTGCTCGGGGGTCACGACGCCCGGGCAGTTCGGGCCGAGGAGCCGCGTCGGGCTGCCCGCGAGGGCCGCCTTGGCGCGGGCCATGTCGACCACCGGAATGCCCTCGGTGATGCAGACCGCGAGGTCGAGCTCGTTCTCGGCGGCCTCGAGGATCGCGTCCGCAGCGCCGGGCGGCGGCACGAAGATGCAGCTCGCGTTGGCGCCGGTCGCGGCCTTGGCCTCGGCGACGGTGTTGAAGATCGGAATGCCTTCCTTCTCCGTTCCGCCCTTGCCCGGGTGGACGCCGCCCACGACCTGGGTGCCGTACTCGATCGAGAGGCCCGCGTGGAACGTGCCCATGTTGCCCATGCCCTGGATGATGAGCTTGGTGTTCTTGTCGCACAGGATGGCCATGATCAGGCGGCTCCCTTCACGGCGGCGACGGCGAGCTCGCCCGCTTCCTTGAGCGTCTCGGCCGGCGTGATGTTCAGGTTGGACTGGGCCAGGATCTCGCGTCCCTCGACCGACTTCGTGCCCTGCAGCCGGACGACGAGGGGCACCTCGACGCCGAGCTCGTCCGCGGCCGCGACGACGCCCTCGGCGATCAGGTCGCAGCGGACGATGCCGCCGAAGATGTTCACGAGGATCGCCTTCACGTTGTCGTCGCGGAGGATCAGCTTGAAGGCTTCCTTCACCTTCTCCTTGTCCGCGCCGCCCCCGGCGTCCAGGAAGTTCGCCGGCGTGCCGCCGCAGTGGTGGATCATGTCGAGGGTCGCCATCGCGAGGCCCGCGCCGTTCACCATGCAGCCGATCGAGCCGTCGAGGCCCACGTAGGCGAGATCGATCTCCTTCGCGGCGCGCTCGCGCTCGTCCTCTTCCTCGGGGTCGCGGAGCGCCGCGATCTCGGGGTGTCGGTAGAGCGCGTTGTCGTCGAAGTTGACCTTGCCGTCGATCGCGAAGAGGTCGCCCTCTTCCGTCACGATCATCGGATTGATCTCGACCTGCGAGCAGTCCTTCTCGAGGAAGAGGTCGAAGAGTCCACGCACGAAGGGCACGAACTTGCCGACCAGGTCCTTGTCGAAGCCGAGGCGGAAGCCGAGCTCGCGGCTCTGGTAGTCGCGGAGCCCCACGTTCGGGTCGACCAGGGTCGTCAGGATCTTGTCCGGCGTCTTCTCGGCGACGACTTCGATCTCCATGCCGCCCTCGGTCGACGCGACGATCGCGAACTTCTCCGCCGCGCGATCGAAGAGGATCGCCAGGTAGAGCTCGTCCTTGATGTTGCTGCCGGCCTCGACGTAGACCTTCCGGACGAGCTTCCCCTCCGGCGGCGTCTGGGGCGTATGCAGCGTCATCCCGAGGATCTCGCTGGCCGCCGTCTTCGCCTCGGCCGCGCTCTTCACGACCTTCACACCGCCGCCCTTGCCGCGGCCTCCGGCGTGCACCTGCGCCTTCACGACGACCACGGGCGTGCCGAGATTCTTGGCCGCCCGCTCCGCCTCTTCCGGCGTCGTCGCGAGCGCGCCCTCGGGCACGGCCACGCCGAACTCCCGGAAGAGCTCCTTCGCTTGATACTCATGAACGTTCATGTCGATGAACTCCTAGATTTCGATTTCGTCGACGAGCTTCTGGACGTGTGCGACCGATTCATCGAAGGCCGCTCGTTCCTCGTCGTTCAGGTCGAGCTCGATGATCCGCTCGAGTCCGCCGGCGCCGATCACGCAGGGGACGCCGACGTACAGACCGTCGACCCCGAACTCGCCCTCACAGAGGCACGCGCAGGCAAGAACGCGTTTCTTGTCCTTCAGGTAGGACTCCGCCATCTCGAGGGCCGAGACCGCCGGCGAGACGAACGCGGAGCCGGTCTTGAGGAGGCCGACGACCTCGCCGCCGGCTCCCTTCGTCCGCTCGACCATCGCGTCGATCTTGTCCTTGTCGATCAGCTTCTCGACCGGGATGCCAGCGACCGTCGTGTATCGGACCAGCGGGACCATCGTGTCGCCGTGGCCACCGAGGACCAGCGCCGTCACGTCCTGCACGGACACGCCGAGCTCCCAGGCGATGAAGCTCCGGAAGCGGGTCGAGTCGAGGACACCGGCCATGCCGATCACGCGGTTCTTCGGGAAGCCCGAGACCTCCTTGAACGTGTAGACCATCGCGTCGAGGGGGTTCGAGATCACGATCACGAACGCGTCCGGCGCATTGTCGCGCACGCCTTCGGCGACCTGCTTCATGATCGACAGGTTCGTCTTCAAGAGGTCGTCGCGGCTCATGCCCGGCTTGCGCGCGAGGCCCGCCGTGATGATCACGACGTCCGCGCCAGCGATCCCCTCGTAGTCGTTCACGCCCGTGATCTTGGCGTCGCTCCCGATGAGCGGTGCGCCTTCGGCCATGTCGAGCGCCTTGCCCTGCGGCATGCCCTCGACCACGTCGAAGATGATCACGTCTCCGAGCTCGCGGTAGGCGGCCTGCTCCGCAAGCACACCCCCGATGTTGCCGCCCCCGATCAGAGCGATCTTCGGCTTCGCCATGGGTCCCCTCCCAATCCTTCGTTGTCGTACGTTGATGGGCCGGGATTCTGCCCCGACCGGTTCGCAGCGCGGCTTCCCCGCGCCCTGGTCCTTCGCGCTGGTCCTTCGCGCTAGTCCTTCTTGGCCGGAAGTCGCACCCGCAGCGAGAGCTCTTCGAGCTGGTCCGCATCGACCGACGACGGCGCGGCCATCAGCAGGTCCTGCCCGCGCTGGGTCTTCGGGAACGCGATCACGTCGCGCAGGTTGTCGACGCCGATCAGCTTCATGACCCAGCGATCGAAGCCGAAGGCGAACCCGCCATGGGGCGGCGCGCCGACCTCGAGGGCGTCGAGCATGAAGCCGAAGCTCTTCTCCATCTCTTCTTCGCTGTAGCCCATGATCTCGAGGATCTTGCGCTGGATGTCGACGCGATGGTTGCGCAGTGATCCGGAGCCGAGCTCGGTTCCGTTCAGGACGACGTCGTAGTGGGTGCCGCGCACCTTCTCGGGCTCGCTGTCGAGGAGCGGGATGTCCTCCTCGACCGGCGCCACGAAGGGCTGGTGGACGTAGCCGAGCTTTCCGTTCTCGTCGGGCTCGAGGAGTGGGAAGTCGACCACGAGGAGCGGATCCCAGTCCCGACCGTCGATGCGACCGAGGCGCACACCGAGGTCCTCGCGCAAGCGGGACAGGATCGTATTCGCGCGGTCCTTGGTGTCGGCCTGGAAGAAGATCACCATCCCGGGCGCCGCCGCGCAGCGCTCCTGGATCGCGGCGAGCTCCGGCTCGCCGAGAAACTTCGTGATCGGCGACTTCCACTCGCCGTCGTCTTCGACCCGGATCCAACCGAGGCCCTTCGCCCCGAGCTCCTTGCGGACCATCTTCTCGAGGCGATCGATCTCGCCGCGAGTCAGCTCCTTGGCGTCGGCGATCGGCAATGCCTTCACGATTCCGCCGTCCTCGACGACGCCCTTGAAGGCCTTGAACTCGCTGGTCGCGAACACATCGGTCAGGTCGACGAGCTCGAGCAGGATCCGCGTGTCCGGGCGATCACTGCCGTAGCGCCCCATCGCATCCGCGTAGGTGATCCGCTTGAAGGGCGCTTCGAGCTCGACGCCGCACGCGCGCGAGCCGTCGACCGTCGTCTTCTCGAGCACCGCGAGGATCTCTTCGACGCCCACGAAGGAGAGCTCGAGGTCGACCTGCGTGAACTCGAGCTGTCGGTCGGCGCGCTGGTCCTCGTCCCGGAAGCAGCGGGCGATCTGGTAGTAGCGGTCGCAGCCGCCGATCATGAAGAGCTGCTTCATGATCTGCGGAGACTGCGGCAAGGCGTAGAAGTCTCCGGGCTGGAGCCGCGACGGCACCAGGAAGTCGCGGGCGCCCTCGGGCGTGGCCCGGGCGAGCATCGGCGTCTCGATCTCGGTGAAGTCCTGCTCGTTCAGCGACGCACGAACGCCCTGGGAGAGGTCGTGTCGCGCCTGGAGCGCGCGCTGGAGCGGCGGCCGGCGAAGATCGTGGAGCCGATTCTTCAGCCGGACCTGCTCGTCGACGTCGACGTCCTCCTCGATCGCGAAGGGCGGGACGGTCGCCGTGTTCAGGACGCGCAGCTCGCGGACGTTCACCTCGATCGTGCCGGTCGGCATGTTCGGGTTGATCGTCTCCTCGTCGCGCTGCTCGATCGTGCCCTTGACCATCAATACCCACTCGTTCCGGACGCGGTGGGAGCGTTCGTGGTCCTTCGGCGCGACCTCCGGATGGAAGACGATCTGGACCACGCCGGTCTTGTCGCGAAGGTCGATGAAGTTGAGTCCGCCGTGATCGCGGTAACCGTCGACCCAGCCCGCGAGGACGACTTCATCGCCGACCGAAGCGTGCATGATGTCACCGCACTTGTGGGTGCGGCGAAGGTCGCCCATTCCGTCGAGCTCGACGCTCTGCGTGCTCATCCTGGCTCCCGCACTCTCTCGTTTGCCTCGCGGTCGGGGCCCCGAGGCGGTCTCGTAGGCGCACACCCAGGGCCGTGCGGATCCGGGACGGAATCGGCCAGGGCGTTTGCCACGCAATCGGTTATCGAATCGAAGCGGGTGTGTCGGCGTCGCGGACGGGTCACGACCGCGCGTCGCTTCCGCGCGTCGGCCCGAGGGTCGTCGCGAGGACGACCGAGGCGTGGCGGGGGGCGGCTCCGGACGTGGCCGGGCATGGACGCCGGACCCGGAAAACGTCGTGAAATCGGCAGGTTGGATAGCAACGGGGCCGGGTGGTGTCAATCGGGCGTAGGCCCTCCCCCGCCCCGATGGAGGCACTTCGACGCGCGGATCAGTCGAGATCGTTCGCCGACGCCACTCGATTCCGCCCGGCACTCTTCGCGCGGTACATCGCCTTGTCCGCCGCATCGAGCAGGGGCTCCCGGGTCTCCCCGTGGTCCGGGCAGGTCGCGACCCCGATCGAGATCGAGAGCCGGTGAGTGCCGTCACGGCCGGCCTCGAAGACGTGCGCCTCTACAGCGGCGCGGATCCGCTCCGCGACCTTCATGGCGATGTCGTGGGGCGTGTCGACGAGCAGGATCGTGAACTCGTCGCCGCCGTAGCGCGCGAGGGTGTCGACCTGGCGGACGCACTCCTTCAGCAGCTTCGACAGCGACCGCAGGGTGTCGGATCCGACCAGATGACCGTAGCGGTCGTTCACGAGCTTGAATCGGTCGAGGTCGAGGAAGAGCACCGAGAGCGGATTGCCGTATCGCTCGGCGCGCTGGATCTCGTTGTCGACGGTCGCGAGCAGATAGCGGGCGTTGTAGACGCCCGTCACGTCGTCGATGAAGGCGCGCTCCTTCGCATGGTGGTAGCGCTCGGCGGTCGCGAGGGCGGCGCTGGCTCGGCGGGCGATCGTCTGGGCGGTCGCGAGGTCGGCGTCGTCGAAGCGGCGCCCCTCGGACAGGATCCAGACGTGACCGAGCTCCTGATCGTCACCACGCAGCGGCACCGAGAGCAGCGCACCCGGCGATTCGAGACCGACCTGACCGAGGGCGTGATTCAGGGGGCCCCACGGCACGACGCCGACCTCCCCCCGCCCCATCGTCGACTCGAGACTCTTCTCCTCGATCAGGAAGCGCGAGAGGCGATCACGGGTCTCGTCGTCGAAGCCGCGGGCCGCGACCCCGGCGCCCTGGGGCGCGGGGCTCGGCGAGAAGAAGGCGATGCCCCGGCGACAGCCGAGGCGCTCCAGCAGCAGCTCGAGGGTCTGCGGATAGAGCTTGCCGGGCTCGAGGCACTGCGCGAGCGGCTCGCAGGCGCGCTCCGTCTCGAGCTGGGAATACAGCTCCGCGCGGTCGCGCTCGGCTTCCAGGAGCTGGGCGACGACGATGGTCGCCATCGGGAGCGCCTCCGCCTGCGCCATGGGCAGTCGATACAAAGGCGACGCGCCCTCGTCTGCCGGCGGCGGACTCGCCCCGACGTCCGCCGACGCCACGTCCTCGGACATCGCGATCCGGGCCATCGCGGCCCCGGGCCTGCCCCACTCCGCCCAGACCGGGTCGTCGAGGATCGCGTCGGCTTCCTCGCCGAGGCCGACCAGCACCAGATAGGGCGCGCCCCGCGACGCGTCGGCGGCGGCCGCGGCGGTCGGAAACGGTGCGCAAGAGAAGCGGTGGGACTGTGAGGCCGCGGCCAGCCCGGCCACCAGCTGCGACGCGACGGGCGCCGCGCCCTCGCCCACGAGCAGGACGGGGATCGGCGCGCGCGGATCGGACTCGGGCATGCGGGGCACCTCCCCACCTTCGAATCGTCGGACGGAGCGCCGACGGCGGACCAAGGGTTACCGAATTATCGGAATGGAAGCCGATCTGCTTGAGACGACCGCTAACTGAGGGGTCGTAGCCACGTTCGGCCGCCGTCCCGCGTGCGCGCCAGGTGACCGTCATCACCCACGCGCCAGCCGCTCTGCCCATCGGGCTCGAACGCGACGTCTCGCAGGGCAGCGAAGCCCGGCGTTGCGCTCGAAACCGGCTCGAAGCGCCAGTCGTCCGAGTCGGGAGCGCCGCGGAAGGCCTGGCCTTGTCGACCGACCGCGATGACGCCGTCCGGCGTCCGCGCGATCGCGAGAAGCGCATGGGACCCCGGCTGCGCGGCGACCCGGAGCGGGCCGACCTCGCCCTCCCCCACGAAGATCCGTCCGCGATCGTCGCCTGCGACGAGCCCGGCCGCGGTCACGACGACCGAGCGCAACGAAACACTCTCGCGCGCCTTCACCGTCGCGCTCGGAACGGGCGCGAGCCGCCCACGCCAATAGCGCGCGAGGAGCCCGGGGTCGTCGTCGAGGAAGTCCTCGTAGCCCCAGGGTGGTGCCCCGAAGATTTCGATGGCCGACGCCTCGACGCCCGCGGCTTCGAGTCGCGCGGCGAGCTCCCGGGTCCGCGCTTCGATCCGATCGAAGAGCGCGCTGGGATCCTGGTCCTCCGCATAACGTCGGATCTCCTCGCGCGTGACGAACGCTTCGACCCGCCACGCAACCGGAAAGCGCGCGAGCGTCTCGGCCGTTCCCTGCAAGCGGTCGGCGTCCTCACGCGTGAGGTCGACACCGCCGACGCGAAAGCGGAAGGTCGGCAGCCCGGCCGGGTCCCCGATCGATCGCGACGCGAGCACGTCGGTCGCGGGGTCGATCGCGACGACCCCGTCGCCGACGGCCCAGCATCGGGGCAGCGGCTGCGAGGCGCAGTCGACCGCTACCAGCGCCTTCGGAGCGGGCACGTCCGGGTCGGCCTCCGGACGCGCTGCACGCCACAGGCCACCGCCGTCCACGGTCGCGAGCCAGCGGCCTTCCGAGGCGAGCACGACGGCGCGCCGGGCGTCGATCGCCGCGACGGCGTGGAGGGGCCAGTCGTCCGCGCGGCCGGGCAGCCTCTGGCGTTCCCATCTCGCGCCGCCGTCCTCGGTCCGCAGGAGCGTTCCCGGGCCGACCGCCCAGCCGTGGATCGCGTCGGCCATCACGACGTCGGTCAGTCCGGAGACGGGCGGCGTCCGCCCGCGCGACCATGAAGCGCCGCCATCGGTGGTGCGGAACAAGCGGCCGTCCGCGCTGGCCACGATCGCCTGTCCCGACGCAGGGGCAGCGACCCCGACGAGGTCACCGCTCGGGTGGATCGGCGCAGGCCTGGCTTCGGTTTCCTCGGCATCGTCGCCGCACGCGAGGGCGAGCCCCACGACCCCCAGCCCGGCGAGGGCCAGCCGCTTCGCGTTCGACGATCTGGGCGATCGCTGCGTTCGCATCGGCGCGGAGGATACTGCCCCGGCCGCGCGACCCAAAGCCGCGCGAGCGCTGATCGCTACGCGCTCGCCATCGCGAGGCGCATCGACGTCACGCGGCCGAGCCCGCCGTCCTCGACACACACGGACTCGCCGCCCATCTGCGCGAGCCCCTGCTGGACGGCCTCGGGCGGATGGCCGGTCGGACCGCGGCGATCCGTGTCCGGGACGTCCACGACCGAGACGAGCACGCCCGTCGGACGGTCGCCGCCGATCGTGCGGGCCAGGATCGTGATCGGCTGGTCCGGCTTCGCTTCGTCGATCCGCTGGCGGACCAGCTGCGACAGAAGACGCTCGAACACGACGGTCGCGCCGGAGGCACGCGGCAGGTTCGGCGGCATCAGCACCTCGAGGTCGACGCTGGAGGGCACTTCCTGCGCGACGCGCTCGGTCACGCGCATGATCGCGTTCGCAACGTCGAAGCGACCCTGCTGTGCCTTGCCGCCCCGCAGCGCCACCGACAGCTCGCGCAGCCATTTCTGGGCGGTCTCGAGCTGGCGCAGACCCGTTTCCATCAGCTGGTGCTGCGCGTCGTTGAGCCGACCGTCGAGCTGCTCCGAGAGCGTGGATATCGCCTTGAGCGCGTCCGCGATCGGCTCCCCGAGCTCGTCGGCGAGGCTCGTGAGGGGCTCCTCGTTCGACTGCTCCTCGAGCATCACCATCACGACGCCGACGCGATCGTCCTCGGCTTCGATCGGAGAACACAATCCGGTGTAGGCATGACCACCTTCGCGGATCTGCAGACGCGCGGCCTGGCCGCGCTGCAGCACCTGCGCGGTCGCGGTCAGCACGACCTCGCGCGCGCCGCCGCCGAAGACCATCGCCAGGGGCTCGCCGACGGGGTCCTCGTCCATGGGGCAGAAGCGCTCGCGGAACGACGGGTTCGCGTAGACGACACAACCCTCGGGATCGCCCACGAGGATCGGTGCGTCGAGATGACCGAGTAGTGAGATCTCTTCAGCGCCCATCAGTCCCACTCCAGGATGCCGGCTTCGGCAACACTCATTCGTCCCACTCCAGGATGCCGGCTTCGGCAACACTCATTCGTTCCACTCCAGGATGCCGGCTTCGTGCATGCGGTGGACCGAGCGCAGCGCCTCGAACCGGTCCATGCCGGAGACCGAGACCAGGTCCGAGAGAGGCGTCATGCCGTCGACCATCGAGAGCAGGAAACCCGCGGAGGGCGGAAGGTTGCGACCCTGGAGATCCCCGCCGTCCCCCACGACCCGCGGCACCTGCGACAGGTCACCGAGCTCCGCGAGGTAGCCGCGAAAGAGCCGCGCCCGCAGGAGCTCGATCATCGCCTCCACGTCGAGCTGCCCGTTCGCGGGCACGCTCGTCAGCAGCTCGAGACCGGCTTCCTCGTTCTCGGCGTGCACCAGGCGTCGCGCGTCCTCGACGATCGAGGTCGAGGCATCCAGCGACTCGCCGCGCGGCTTCGACCGACGATCGGCGTCGCGGATGTAGTCGAGGGCTTCCTCGTTGCCGGGATCGAGCTCGAGCGCCTCGTTCCAGAGCATGAACGCGTGTGCGACGTCTCCAGTGCCGTAGCACTCGAGACCCTGCTGCAGCAGCGTCGCCACCTTGTCTTCGTTCGCTTGCGTCATCGGCCGTCCCTGGCTCGGAGAGAGCGAGTGATTGGGATCGCTGCTTCGATCAGTCCTTCAGCTGGACCTCGTAGAGATCGTGCTCCTGGATGATCTCGTCGATCTCGGAGTCGCTGAGCGTGCCCGTCGAGGAGACCGTGATCGACTGTTCCTTGCCCGTCGCGAGATCCCGCGCGGACACGGAGACGATGCCGTTGGCGTCGATGTCGAAGCTGACCTCGATCTCGGGCTCGCCCTTCGGCGCCGGGCGGATGCCCGAGAGCACGAACTCGCCGAGGAGATCGTTCTCCGCGGCCATGTCGCTCTCGCCCTGCAGGACGCGGATCTTCACCGCGGACTGGTCGTCGCGCGTGGTCGTGAAGATGTGACCCTTGCTGACCGGCACCGTCGTGTTGCGCTCGATCAGGCGCGCGAAGTGTCCGCCGTAGGTGCCGATCCCGAGCGACAGCGGCGTCACGTCGAGCAGCAGCATGTCGTTGTCGTTGTCGAGCAGCGCGGCGGCCTGGACCGCGGCGCCGAGACCGACGACCTCGTCCGGGTTGACGCCCTTGTGCGGGCGCTTGCCGAAATACTCGGTCACGCGCTTCTGCACGAGCGGCATGCGCGTCTGACCGCCGACGAGGACGACCTGGTCGATGTCCTGGGCCTGCACGCCGGCGTCGACGCAGCACTGTTCGACGCTCTTGAGGGTGCCCTCGACTACGTCGTGAACGAGGTTCTCGAGGTTCTCCCGGGTGAGCTCGTAGTTCAGGTGACGCGGACCCTCGGCGTCGCTCGCGATGAACGGCAGGTTGATCTCGACCACGTCGCGCATGGACAGGTCGCACTTGGCCTTCTCCGAGGCGTCCTTGAGGCGCTGGAGCGCCATCGTGTCTCCGCGCAGGTCCATGTCCTCGGTCTCTTCGAACCACTCGACGAGGTGCTGGACGATGCGGCGGTCGAAGTCCTCACCGCCGAGGAAGGTGTTGCCCGAGGTCGCGAGGACCTCGATCACGCCGTCGCTCATCTCGAGGATCGAGATGTCGAAGGTGCCGCCACCGAGGTCGTAGACCGCGATCTTCTCGTCACCCTGCCGGTTCATGCCGTAGGAGAGCGCCGCCGCCGTCGGCTCGTTGATGATGCGGAGCACCTCGAGTCCGGCGATCTTGCCCGCGTCCTTCGTGCACTGGCGCTGGGTGTCGTTGAAGTAGGCGGGGACGGTGATCACCGCTTCCTGCACCGTCTCCGAGAGGTACTCTTCGGCGACGCGCTTCATCTCGCGCAGGATGATCCCGCTGATCTCGGGGCAGGTGAACGTCTTGCCGCCGACCTTGATGCGGGGATCGTCGTTCGGACCACGGACGATCTCGTAGGGCGAGAGGTCGATCGACTTCTGGACCTCCGGATCGTCGAAGCGGCGACCGATCAGCCGCTTCGCGGCGAAGATCGTGTTGCGCGCGTTCGTGATCGCCTGGCGCTTGGCCAGATGACCGACGAGACGCTTGCCGTCCTGCGAGATGCCGAACATCGACGGGGTCGTCTTGTACCCCCCCGAATTCGGGATCACCGTCGACTGGCCGTTCTCGACCACCGACACACAGGAGTTCGTCGTTCCGAGATCGATTCCGATCACTCGGCTCATGAGGTCTCCCCTCCGCGCGCTGCATCGCGCGCTCCAATACGCACGGCGGCCAGCGCCCGCCGTGCTTCCAGATCTTCTTCGTCGAACTTGAGCGCCCGCTCGAAGCAGCTCACCGCTTCGTCGAGGTCACCCTGCTCCTTGTGGATCCGTCCCAGCATCGTGTGCGCCGAGGCGGACTCGGGCTGGCGGATCAGCAGCGTCTCGATGTATTCGCGCGCCTCGTCCCACTTCTCGAGACGCAGACAGATGCGACCGGCGCGCTCGTTGAGCTCCGGGTCATGCGGGCGGTAGGGCAGCACGTCCTCGAGCAGGCGCAGCGCTTCGAAGAGCTCGCTGTCGCTCATGCGGTCGGACGGCTTCGCGAGCAGGTTCGCGGCGCGCGCGCCGGCGGCGGCGATCTTGAGGCTACCGAGGGCTTCCTTGAACTCGGAGCGGCCCGGGTCGAAACTGATCGCGATGCGGATGCTCGCCTCCGCCTCCTGCAGACGGCCCGCCTGCTGCGACGTCTGGGCGGCGCGGAAGATCTCGTCCGCCTGGGCACGACGCGCGGCGATCGCCGCGTGGTTGATCTTGAAGGGCATCCGCTGCTTCAGGCGCTCGAGCTTCGTGAGCGGGCGCGGCTTGGCGGGCCGCGCTTCGGCGTCGGGCGTCGTGCCCGCGGCTGGCGACTCCGGAACGGCCGCGGCATCGACCGGCGACGCCTCGGGCGCGGATTCGGCCGGCTGGTTCTGGACCTGACACAGCTCCGGATCCGACAGGATCTCGTGCGCCTCGAGGACCTTCTTGAAGATGCGATCGAGACGTTCACCGTAGTTCCCGATCTCCTTGCGGAAGTAGCGATCGGGATGGAATTCCTTGGAGAGCTTGAAGTAGGCCCTCTTCACGTCCTTCGGCTGGGCACCGGGCTGGACGCCGAGCAGCTCGTGATAGGGCCGACCCAGGGAGGCTTCGTACTCGAGGATCCGACGCTGCACGTCGAGATCGATCTCGAGGGCCTCGTCGAGCACGCTCTCGTCGATGCTGACCGGCGCGGCGGGCGGCGCCTCGGCGGCATCGACCGGCGGCGCTTGGTTCGCTTCGGCGTCGGACTCGGATGCGGTCTCGCTCGCGCTTTCGGTCGACGCGTCCGCGCCGCCGACGACTTCGAGCCAGCCTTCTCCGAGCCAGCGCGCGAGACATGCGTCGACTTCCTCGGGCGGGATGCCCCCGATCTCACGCAGCAATCGCCACGGCGTCGCGCCGTCGATGCGCGAGAACAGGTATCCCTCCGCTGCGCTCGAAACGAGCTGCGTCCCGTCGCACCCGCTCACGAGTGCCAACACCTGTTCCATGTGATCCGTGGCGTCCGCCAAGACCGAGCTCCCATTGCTCCATGCAGGGAACACCCGGCGGGCGCTCCCCTACTCCACTCTTTTCGGCCGACGACCGGCGAAGAATGAGCAAGGAGCGCGCTCTGGCAGGACTTTCGATCGAGACGCATCCGACGAAGGGAAACGCCCCGCGGGGCTCCAGATCGAAGTCAGGTGGAGTCGGTCCCGGTCCGGGTCAGCCCGCCGGCCCTTCGACCGAGCCCTCAGCCCAGCGCTTCAGCGCGACAAAAGATGTTCGAGGATCGCGTTCTGGGCGTGCAGGCGGTTCTCGGCCTGGTCGAAGACGATGCTGCGGGGCCCGTCGAGGACCTCGCCGGTGACTTCCTCGCCGCGGTGGGCCGGCAGGCAGTGCATCACGCGCGCATCGTTCGAGTGGGAGAGGAGCTCTCCATTCACCTGGTAGTCCCGGAAGATCTTCCGGCGGATCTCCGCCTCTTGCTCCTGGCCCATGCTGGTCCAGGTGTCGGTGTAGACGAAGTCGACGCCGCGGACGGCTTCCATCGGATCCTCCGTGAGCTCGATCTCGGCGCCGCTCTCGCTGGCGAGGGGGCGGGCGCGCTCGAGGATCCGGGGCGAAGGGCGATGGCTCGCCGGGGTCGCGATGTGCAGCCGGAGGCCGAGCACCGCCGCCAGCAGGATCAACGAGTTCACGACGTTGTTGCCGTCGCCGACGTAGGCGATCGACGCCTCCTGGGGCTTCACGTACTGCGCGATCGTCACGAGGTCGGCCATCGCCTGGCACGGATGCAGCAGGTCGGTCAGGCCGTTGATCACCGGGATGGTCGCGTCCGCCGCGAGCTGTTCGACCAGCTCGTGCGAGAAGGTCCGCGCCATCAGGCAGTCGACCCAGCGCGACAGCGCCCGCGCCACATCGGCCGGAGACTCCCGCGTGCCGATCCCGATCTGCTCGGGCTTGAGCAGGATGCCGTGACCGCCGAGATGCGCGATCCCGGCTTCGAAGGTGACGTGCGTTCGCAACGACGGCTTCTCGAAGTACATCGCGAGGGTGCGCCCTTCGAGGGTGCGCGGTCGCTTGCCCTCTCGATGGGCCGTCCGCAGGCTCGCCGCCCGATCCGCCATCGACCACAGGTCGTCGGCGCTCCAGTCCGCCACGCTCAGGAAGTCCTTGGGCATCAGGAGACCATCCGAATCGACGCGTACTTCCGCATCAGGGCACCAGCAGCGTGCCGACGCCGGCGTCGTCGCTGAAGATTTCGAGCAGGACGGCGTGCTGGACCCGGCCGTCGACGACGTGGGTGCGCGCGACGCCGGCGGAGAGGGCCTCCATGCAGCACTCCATCTTCGGGATCATGCCACCCTTGATCGTGCCGTCGCCGATCAGCTCGCGGCATTGCTCGGTCGTGAGCTCGCTGATCAATTGACTTCGTCCGTCGAGGACGCCCTCGACGTCGGTCAACAGGATCAGCTTCTCGGCGCCGAGCGCCGACGCCAGCGCGCCGGCCGCCTCGTCCGCGTTCACGTTGTGCGAGACGCCGTCGGCGTCGACGCCGATCGGCGCCACGACCGGGACGAAGCCCGCGTCCTGCGCGGCCATCACGATGTAGGGGTCGACGCGGCTCACCTCGCCGACCCGGCCGAGGTCCTGGCCGTTGATCCGCTTCTGCTCGACGCGCAGCATGCCGCCGTCGCTGCCCGTGAAGCCGACACCGGAGCCGCCCGCCTGCTGGATGAGCTGGACGATCTCCCGGTTGATCCGCCCCCCGAGCACCATCTCGACGACTTCCATCGTCTGGGCGTCGGTCACGCGTCGCCCCTCGACGAAGGTCGACTGCTTGCCCATCGCCTCGAGGGTCTTGCCGATCTGCGGGCCGCCGCCGTGGACGATCACCGGGCGCACGCCGATGTGCTTGAGCAGCACGACGTCGGCCGCGAAGGACGCCTGGAGCGCCTCGTCGGTCATCGCGTGGCCGCCGTACTTGATGACGATGGTCTTGCCCATCAGGCGCTGCATGTAGGGCAGCGCCTCCATCAGGACCTTGGCTTTGTCGACGAGCTGCTTCATGGATCCGTGTGCAGGGGGCCCTCAACGTACGTCGCGGCCTACGACCGCGCGTTCTTCCGGGCTTCTGCGACCTCCTCGATACTTTGAAGCAGGGAACGGTACAGGAGGACGTTGCGGACGGCCGCCGAAAAGGCCGCGCCGAGCACTTCCGCCGTTCGCGGGGACGCGGGGGCGCCCTCGGGCAGGAACGCCCGCAGGACGCCTACGGCCTTCTCCCGGAGCCGGATCGGCACGCAGATGAAGGGCCGCGGCAGCCCGTCGTCCGGGGTATCGACCGCCGGATCGAATCGGCCGTCGTCCGCGGGCTTCGGCGCGGCCACGAGCTGCGAGGCCTGCAGCACGCCCCCGGTGAGCCCGCGATCGAGGGGCAGCGTCTCGCGATCCGCGGCGATGCCCCCGTCGAGTCCGGCTTCCAGAACGAGCTCCGTGCCCTCCTGGTTCGTCAGGTAGAGCGAGACGGGCGCCGCGTGCAGCCGCTTCGCGACGGCATCGAGGGCCGAGCGCATCACGCGATCGGGCTCGACCTCGGCCGCGACCGATTCGCAGACCGCCTGGGCGAGCTCCGCGTCGCCGTCGACGCTGTCGAGCAGGTCGAGCGTTGCGATGCCGTCGCTGAAGGTCGTCGTCCCGTCGCCTCCGTCGCCGGTCCCCGCCAACAGCTGTTCGACCTCCGGGTCCGCCGCCAGGAACTCGGAGATCTGCATCCCGAGCAGGCGCAGCACGTTCGTCTCCTCGAGCGAGAGCCCGTCCGCGTCCTCGCCCTCGGTCAGGCAGAGGACACCGACCGGCACACCCAGACACACGAGCGGCACGCACGCGAAGCCCTGGGTGTCGTAGTTGCCCGGACCGCGGCCGGAGAAGCGCGAATCCACTTCGACGTCGGGGACGCAGAGGACGTTGCCGTCGGCGAAGCAGGTGCCGGAGGCGCCCTCCCCGATCTTGCGCGCCGACATGGTCGTCGTGTCGATGTCGGTCCCCCGCGCAGCGACCACCGACAGGAACTCGCGGTCGGCGTCCGCGAGCATCAGGCTCGCGCGACTCGCCTGGAGCACGATGCTCGCTGAATCCACGATCCCCTGACGCAGAACCGAGACGCGCTCCTCGGGCGCTGCCAGGCGCACGACCTGGGACAGCCGCTCCATGCCTTCGACGAGCCGGTCGATCCGCTGGCGCAGACGCTTGCGCGCGGCGTTCGCCTCGTAGCCCTCGAGCGCGCGCCCGACGGCGAGGACCAGCTCTTCGTCGTGGAGCGGCTTCGCGAGATAGTCCGCGGCGCCGAGCCGCAGCGCCTCGAGCACGATCTCCTGATCGGTGGAGGCGGACAGCATGATCACCGACAGCTCCGGGCGCATCTCGCGGATCACCGCCAGGACCTGGATGCCGTCGATGTCCGGCAGCCGCACGTCGAGCACCACGACCCCGATCGCCGGATCCGCCGCGCGCTCGATCGCGGCTTCGCCCGTGTCGGCGCGCACGGTCTCGAATCCGCCCTCAGTCAGGATCTCGTCGATCGCCTCGAGGAAGAAGATCTCGTCGTCGACGATCAATACGCGGCTGCGCGCTGCGCGCGCGGGCCGGCTCGGCGTCTCACTCATGTGTCCCCCCAACGAACCCGGGTCCCAGGACCCGCGTCCAGCGCAGCGTCGCTGCGCGCTTCACAGAATGAACTGCGAAAGATCCTGATCGTCCAGTAGCTCCCCGAGCCGTTCTTCGACCATCGCGCGATCGACGACCACGCGCTGCTTCCCGAGATCCGGGGCTTCGAAGGAGAGCGTCTCCAGCAAACGCTCCATGACCGTATGGAGCCTTCTCGCCCCGATGTCCGCCGACCGCTCGTTGACCGTCGCCGCGACGTCCGCGATCGCCGCGATCCCGTCGTCCTCGAAGACGAGGTCGATCTCTTCGGTCGCGAGGAGCGCCGTGTACTGCCGCACGAGCGAGTTGTCGGGCTCGGTCAGGATCCGGACCAGGTCGTCCCGACCGAGGCTCGACAGCTCGACGCGAATCGGAAACCGGCCCTGCAGCTCCGGGATCAGGTCCGACGGCTTCGCGAGATGGAACGCGCCGGCGGCGACGAAGAGAATGTGATCGGTGGTGACCGGACCGTGTTTGGTCTGCACCGTCGACCCCTCGACGATCGGCAGCAGATCGCGCTGCACACCCTCGCGCGACACGTCCGGCCCCTGTCGCCCGCCGCTCCCGACGGCGACCTTGTCGATCTCATCGACGAAGACGATCCCGGAGTGTTCGACGCGCTCCACCGCGAGCTCCTTCACCTTGTCGGCGTCGACGAGGGCGAGCGCTTCTTCGTCGATCAGCGCCTCCCGCGCGTCCGCGATCTTCAGGCGCCGGCGCCGGGTCTGCTTCGGCATCATGCCCGAGAGCAGGTCCTTGAACTGGACGCCCATCTCCTCGACACCCTGCGGCGTCATGATCGACAGCGACGGTCCGCCGCCGTCCTCCGCGAGCTCGAGCTCGAGCTCGCGCTCCTCGAGCTCGCCGAGCCGCAGCAGCTTGCGCAGCTTCTCACGCGTCTCGTTCGTCTCGGGCTTGTCGTCATCACCCACGACGTGGAAGCCGGCCGCCCCGGTCGGGGCCGGCGGCGCGACGGGCGGCAAGAGCGCGTCGAGCAGACGCTCTTCGGCCTGCTCCTCCGCCTTCGCGCGAACCGACTGCTGCTCCTCGGCCTGCACGAGCTGGATCGCGAGCTCGGTCAGGTCCCGGATGATCGACTCGACGTCGCGCCCGACGTAGCCGACCTCCGTGAACTTCGAAGCCTCGACCTTGATGAAGGGGGCCTGCGCGAGACGCGCGAGACGACGCGCGATCTCGGTCTTCCCCACGCCGGTCGCGCCGATCATGATGATGTTCTTGGGCGCGATCTCGTCGCGCAGCTCCTCGGGCACCTGCCGGCGCCGCCAGCGATTGCGGAGCGCGACCGCGACGGCGCGCTTCGCTTCGCGCTGCCCGATCACGTAGCGATCGAGCTCGGAGACGATCTCGCGGGGCGTGAAGGTGTGGCCTTCGCTCACGGCAGCGTCTCCAGCGAGATGTTCGCATTCGTATAGATGCAGATCTCGGCGGCGACCTCGAGGGCCGCGCGGACGATCTCCTCGGCCTCGAGCTCCGTGTGCCGCATGAGCGAGCGCGCCGCCGCGAGCGCGTAGGACCCGCCGGAGCCGATCGCCGCGACGCCGTCGTCGGGCTCGATCACGTCGCCGTTGCCCGACACCATGAGCAGCGTCTCGGCATCGCCTAGCAGGATCATCGCCTCGAGCTTCCGCAGCACGCGATCCGTCCGCCAGTCACGCGCGAGCTCGACCGCCGCGCGGCGGACGTTCCCCGGATGGGTCTCGAACTTGCCCTCGAGCCGCTCGAGCAGCGTGAGCGCGTCCGCGACGCCCCCCGCGAAGCCCACGAGCGCGCGTCCCTTGCCGACCTTGCGGACCTTGTCCGCGCCCTGCTTCATCACGGTCTCGCCGAGGGTGACCTGCCCGTCCGCGCCGAGCGCGAGCCGCCCGTTGCGCAGGACCGCGACCACCGTCGTCGAGCGTGCTTTGTCCGATCCGTTCATCGTTGCGTCTTCTTCTTTCGTCGCTGCGGAGCGCCACCGCTCGCGGACCCGCCGTTCGGCAGCGCGCGGGGGTGGGCCCGATCATAGACGTCGCGCAGGTGCTCGATCGACACCGCGGTGTATTTCTGGGTGGTCGAGAGGCTCGCGTGCCCGAGGAGCTCCTGGATCTCGCGCAAGTCCGCGCCCATGTCGAGCAGGTGGGTCGCGTAGCTGTGCCGCAACCGGTGCGGATGGACGTGCTCGCCCAGGTCCGCCCGCACGGCGCGTTCGCCGAGGATGCGCCGGGCCTCGCGCGCAGCCAGGCGCCGGGGCTGCTCTTCGCGCCGCGCACGCAGCGAGATGAAGAGCGGCTCGCTCATCAGGCCGGGGTGACGACGCACGTCGAGCCAGGCCGAGAGCGCCTCCCGCGCCTGCGCGGGGATCGGCACGATGCGCTCCTTGCCGCCCTTGCCCATCACGCGCACTTCCTGGGCGCGCAGCTCGAGGTCGCGCACGTCGAGCGCGACGAGCTCTCCGATCCGGATGCCGGTACCGTAGAGCAGCTCGACCAGGGCGCGATCGCGCAGGGACATCCACGTGTGTCGCCGCGCGCGGTCACCGCCCTCCGGCGCGGACTGGTTCACGACCCGCTCGTCCTTCGTGATCAGCTGCTCGCAATCGTCGACCGACAGCGGTCGCGGCAGCCGCTTCTCGAGCTTCGGCATCGGCAGCCCCGCCGTCGGGTCGTCCCCACGGACGCCCTCTCGAACGAGCCAGCGAAAGAAGCAGCGCACACTCGCGAGCTTGCGCCCCATCGTGGCCGGGCTGCGGCGTCGATGCAGACTCGCCAGCCAGGCGCGCACGTGGTCCGCGTCGACCGCCGCCGGCTGCACCTCGGAGCCGGTGTGCACCGTCAGCTGCCGCACGTCGGACTCGTAGGCGCGCCGCGTATTCGGCGAGAGCCCGCGCTCGATCCCGAGATGGCGGCCGAAGTCGTCGATCGCCTGGCTCCAGTTCACGCCTCGACCCTTTCCATCGCGCTGCTCGCGATCACGCCGCGACCCCCTCGAGATATTCCGTGAGGCGTTCGAGGGCGCGCTCCGCGAGCTTCTGGTTCTTCTCGCGCTTCGGGAGCTTCTTGCGTCGTCCGCCCTCCGGCCGCGGCGGCCGCAGCACATCGCGATCGAGGGCTGGAAAGAGCCCGTAGTTGACGTTCATCGGCTGGAAGTGCTTCGCGTCGGCGTTCTGCAGATGCCGCAACAACGCCCCATGCGCGGTCTCGGGCGGCGGCGCCGCGTGCGGCAGACCGAGCACGCTGCGCGCGACGTCGACACCGACGAGCAAGCCGAGCGCCGCCGACTCGACGTAGCCCTCGACGCCGGCCATCTGCCCGGCGAGGTGCACGCCGGGGAGTGCCCTCAGCTGCAGGCGCTCGTCGAGCTTGGTCGGCGCGTTCACGTACGTGTTGCGATGAATCGAGCCGAAGCGCGCGAAGACCGCCTTCTCGAGCCCGGGCAGCATGCGGAAGATGCGCTTCTGCTCGCCGACACGCAGCTTCGTCTGGCAACCGACGAGGTTCCAGAGCGTGCCCTGGGCGTCCTCCTGTCGGAGCTGCACGACCGCATGGGGACGCTTGCCGGTCCGCGGGTCCATCAGGCCCACGGGCTTCATCGGACCGAACGCCAGGGTGCGACGCCCCCGCCACGCCATCTCCTCGATCGGCAGGCAGCCCTCGAAGTAGAGCGCCGCCTCGAACTCGTGGAGCGGCACGGTCTCCGCTTCGAGCAACGCGTCGACGAGCGCCTCGTACTCGTCCCGGGAGAGCGGCACGTTCAGGTAGTCGCCCGCCTCTTCATCGCCCGTGTCATAACGCGATGCGCGGAACACGACGTCCGTGTCGATCGAGTCCGCGTAGATCGTCGGGCTGATCGCATCGTAGAAGTAGAGGTACTCCTCACCGAGCACCCGGCCGAGATCCGCGGCAAGGTCGCCGTCCGTGAGCGGACCGGTCGCGAGGATCACCGGGCGCTCGTCCGGGATCGTGACCACGCGCTCGCGCACGATCTCGATGTTCGGGTGGTTCTCGATCGATTCGGTGATCGTGCGGGCGAAGCGAACGCGGTCGACCGCGAGGGCCTTGCCGGCGGGCACCGCCGTCTCGTCCGCTGCGCGCAGGACGAGGGAGCCGAGCCGGCGCATCTCCTCCTTGAGCAGACCGACGGCGTTGCCGAGCGTGTTGGCGCGGAGCGAGTTGCTGCAGACGAGCTCGGCGAAGTCCTCCGAGGCGTGGGCCGGGGAGAGCTGCTCGGGCTTCATGTCGTAGAGGCGGACGGGGACGCCGCGGATCGCGAGCTGCCAGGCAGCTTCACTGCCCGCCAGTCCGGCGCCGATCACGCTGACGGGCGGAGGAGTGCCTCCGGCGGACTGGCCGGTCCGCCCCTCCCCATCACCCGCTTCGCCACCCGACGCGACCACTGCCTCGCTCCTCTGCCGATCGATGGCACGACGCACACGGCGACTGGACCACGCCGCCCTCGGTCGCGGGCAGCGGGTCGTCGATTCGCGCGGGGCCGTTCGACAGCGCCGACCCTTCGGCCGGCCACTCTTGTTCGGGGGGTCGCCCTGTCCACGGGGCGTCGGACCCAGCGTAGCGAAGGGCCGCTCCTCCTGCGGCCTCCGCCCCCCATTCACTGCCCGTCGCGCGCACGGAGGCGGGGCTCAGCCGCTGCGGTGGAAGCGCCCGTCGCGCTCGATTCCGATCCGGCCATCGAGCTCGAGATCGATCAGTCGCTCGGCCAGCTGCGCCGGCTCGGCGTCGATCCGTTCGGTCAACGCGTCGAGCGAGAGCGGTTCGTCGGCCAGCGCACGCAGGATCTCGCCCTCGAGCGCGTCGCGCGATCGGGGTTCGCTGGCTCGCGTGGCGGGTGTGGAGATCGGCGTTCGCTCGGGCCGCTCCGCGCTTCCCTCCTCGGTCCAGCCGAGATCCTCGAGCACGTCCGCAACCGACAAGATCGCCCTCGCCCCGTCCCGCAGGAGCCGATTGCTGCCGACCGCGAAGGGACCCTCGAGCGCACCCGGCAGGACGAAGACCTCACGGCCTTGCTCGAGGGCATGACGGACGGTGATCAGCGAGCCGCTCCGGGCTCTCGCCTCCGAGACGATCACCCCCTGGCACAGCCCGCTGATGATTCGATTGCGGAGCGGGAAGAGCTCCCGGCGCGGCGAGGTGCCGAGCGGCATCTCCGAAACCACCGCGCCGGACGCGGCGACCTCCTCCGCGAGGGCACGATGTTCCGGGGGGTAGGTCTGGTCGATGCCGCAAGCGAGGACGCCCACGCTCACCCCGCCGGCTTCGAGGGCGCCGCGGTGGGCCTCCGCGTCGATGCCACGCGCGAGCCCGGACACGATGGTGAGCCCGCGCGCCGCGAGGCCACGCGCGAGGCGACGCGTGTGGGTCCGCGCGGCGCGGGTCGCGGCGCGCGCCCCCACGATCGCGATGGCCGGAGCGCCGAGCGCGCGCGGATCGCCACGCACGAGCAAGACCGGCGGCGCATCGGCGAGCGCGGCGAGGCGCGCCGGATAGTCGGGGTGCCCGAAAGGCAGTAGCCGCGCGTCGATCCGCTCGAGCGCGCGCACGTCGCGCTCGATGCGCGACGCGTTCACGCCACCCGCACTCGTGGCGAGGCCGGGGGGCAACGACGGCGGATCGTTCAGAACGCGGCGCGGATCGCGGACGCGCTCGAGCCGGTCGCGCACCCGCTCGGGAACGAAGGCGAAGCGGCGCTGGAGGCGGAGCCAGTCCGGCGCCTGCGCCGGCGCGAGCCCGCCTCGCTCGGGCGGCGTCGCAGGCGGAGATTCGAGCGGAGATGTAGGCGCGGACTCGGACGAGAGAGACGAATCGATCGAATCGGAGGCGGCGATGACGAACCTCTCGGGACCGGGACCACGCAGCAAAGCACGGAGCGCGAGCGCCGTCTCGCGCGGAACCCGCGTTCACGCCCTGCTCGCTCGCGATGCGAAGCCCAAAACGAGACGAGCCCGCGTCCGGAAACGTGGGCTCGCTCGTCTATGGGCTCGATTCCGGGCGCGTGCGCCCGGAACGTCGCGCTCAGTTCTGGGCGAGGGTCCGATCGACGACCGGCCGAACCGAGTCCCCGACGGCGATCTCGCGATCGGCGTAGAGCACGAAGGCGACGGAGCTCTCGGCGTCGACGGTGACGACCACGAGGGTCGCGACCGGCGTATCCGGCGTGCGCACGTCGACGCGTCGCTCGCGTTCGTTGAAGATCCGGCCGCTCGCGAAGACCTCGAGCTCGCTGCCGACCTCGAGGCCGTGGAACTCGCCGCGGTTCAGGTAGACGTACTCGCCGTCCGCCGCGAGGGTGCGATCCGACGGCAGGTAGACGACCTGACCATCGATCGCGTCCGGCGTCGACCGTAGGGACACGCGGCGCGGGAGCTGCTCCCGAACCATGATGCGCGCGCCGCGTCGGAACTCGGAGTAGGACTGGCGGATCTCCGCGATCGACGTGTCGCCGGTCAGCTCCTTCACCTCGAGCCAGCCGAGGTTCTCGACGTGATGGCCGAGGAGTCGGTTGGTCTCGATGTCGCGGACGTCGCCGAGGATCTCGAAGATCATGTACTGGTCGCCGACCTCGGCGTCCCCTTCTCCGATCCCGACGAAGACCTCGTCTCCCGCGGACAGGAAGGTCCGCGGCGAGGGGCTCTCGACGATCGTCGACGCGCCCTGCACGGCGTCCGTCGAGACGAAGCCGTACGAGTCACGGCGCGCGATCGTGATCGCACGACCGGCGGGTTGGGCGCTCGGCTCCTCGCCGGGAATCGCGACCGGGAACGCGTCGAGGGTCGACGGGTCGTCCTCGAGCACGGGCTCCATCGCCGCCAGGGGCGCAGGCTCTTCTTCGACCGAAATCGGCGGCAGCTCTTCGAAGACCGGCGCGTCGGTCGGCGCGGTCTCGTCGACGCTCGCCACGGTCTCTTCGACGACGGGTGCTTCGAGGAAGGACTCCGCCTCCGCGTCCGTGACGACGCGCATCTCGTTCGCGGTGATCCAGATCCGGTCCCCGGGCACGATCAGGTGCGGGTTCGCGATGTCGTCGTTGTCGATCCAGACCGAGGGCCAGACCCAGGGCGTGCCGAGGTAGGCGGCCGAGAGGTCCCAGAGCGTGTCGCCGCGGGCGACGGTGTGCAATCGACCCGTGCGACCCCGGTCGTCGACGCCCACCGGACCGAGCACGACGCCGGCGACCGTGGTCGGTGCGGCGGTCTCGGGCTGGAGCGTGACGCCGGAAACATCGGCTTCGGTGGAATCGGGCGTGGCGATCTCGGCGACGGTGTCGATCGATGCGGGCGCGGCGGCCTCGGCGACGGTGTCGATCGATGCGGGCGCGGCGGCCTCGGCGACGGTGTCGATCGATGCGGGCGCGGCGGCCTCGGCGACGACCTCGGCCGCGTTCGGATTGCCCTCCTCGGGCGCGGTCGCCGCGACGACGGTGTCGTCATCGAACGTCGGCGCCGCTTCGGTCGGCTCGGCGACGGTCGCCGGGTCGAACTCGGGATCGTCGAACTGATCCCAGGCGAGTGCGTCGTCGGTCGCCGCGGCGGCGGCCGGGACTTCCACCGCGGGTGCAGGCGCTTCGGCCACGTCCTCGGCAACGGCACCCCCGGCGATCATCAGGGCCACCAGCGTGACGGAAAAGAGAAGGATTTCCCTCATGTGTTCCTCCATGGAGCGGACCCGCGATCGCATTGCGCTCGGGGTCGGAGGACGTGGGCCCGTCGACGGACACACGTTCCCCTCCGGCCTGTCTATCGGCCCACACCGGGGAACTCTTGAACCGAGGAGCGGTGCTGACGGCCACGCCTGCATACCGGGTCGACCGGAGGGGAAATCCCTCAATCCTCAGCGGAATTCCGGTGATCGTCGACACCGAAACCATGACGGCCCGCTCCAGTCGGACCGGAACCGGCCGCTCGAACGGGTTCGAGGACGAGAGGCTGCGGGCTAGCCGGCACTCTCGAGGCGGGCGATCCGGGACTTCGCCTCTTCGAGCCAGACCGGCTCGCTCGGGGTCAGCCCCCGCTCGGCCGCCGCCTTCACCAGCCGCTCGTAGTACTCGACGCTCGTGCGGCTCGTGGCGATGGCTTTGTCGTTGTTCTGGCTCTCTTCGTAGGCCTGGGCGAGGTGGTTGTGGACGACGCCCTGCACCTCGAAGGCTTCCGACGGAAAGCGGTCGGCGGCCTCTTCGAGATAGCCGATCGCTGCCGAGGGCAGCCCGCGCTTGAGCAGCACCCAGCCCAGGGTGTCCGCGGCGTTGCCGTCGTCGGGCAACGCTTCCTTCGCCTCTTGCGCCAGCTCGAGCGCGCGATCGAGATCCCCGCCGTGCTCGGCGAGCAGATACGCGAGGTTGTTCTTCGCGAGCGACATCTCCGGGTTGAGCGAGATCGTCTTCTCGTACGCCGCGAGGGCATCGTCCGTCTGTCCGAGGCGATCGTAGGCCTGCGCCAGCCGGTACTGGATGTCGGCTGATTCCGGGAGCGACGACGCCGCCGATTCGAGTGTCGTGACGGCGCCCGCGGCGTCGCCCAGGCGACTCGCGATCTCGGCGAGGGTGATCTGCGCGCTCACGTTGCGCGGCTCGATCTCGATCGCCCGGCGCAGGGCCGCGCGACCCCCGTCGAGGTCACCGCCCGTGACGAGCGCTTCGCCGAGGAGCTCGGCCAGCTCGGTGTTCTCCGGGCTCGCCTCCGAGGCGGCCCGGGCGCGTGCGAGCGCCTGGTCGTCGTTCCCCGCGTTGCGGTCGATCATGATCAGCGTCCGGATCACCTGGGGATTGCCCGGCGCCAGCGCGTCGGCGCGCTCGAGCTTGCGCGTGCCCTCTTCGACCCGGCCATAGGCGAGATCGATCCGCCCGAGGGCGAAGAACGCCGCGGCGTCCCACTGATCCTCGGGCACCGTCGCGATCTCCTCGTAGGCCTCCTGCGTGCGCCCCACCCGGATCAGGCTCTGACCCACCGCGATCCGGACCGGCATGTCGCCGGGCCGGCTCTGGAGATACGTCCGTCCGTTCTCGATCACGAACTCGTGCTCGCCGAGGCTCTGATAGACCTGCGTCAGCAACTTGCGCGCATCGAGCAGTCCGGGCTCGGTCTCCAGCGCGGCTTCGAGCTCGACCCGGGCACGGGCCAGCTCACCCGAGGCAGCGAGGGTGGACCCGAGGACGTAGCGGGCCTGGCCCCAGTCGGGTCGCGCCTGCAGCGTCGTCTCGAGGGAGGCCTTGGCCGCCGGAAGATCGTCCTCGGCGAGCTCGATCTTCGCCTTCACGAAGTTGGCCTCGGGCGCATCGGGGGTGTCCGCGAGGACTTCGTCGACGATGCCGCGACCCCGCTGGATGGTGTCCGCGTCGTCGTCGCGATAGCCGAGATCGATCAGCAGCTCCGCGACGCGCAGCTTTGCGGGAACGCTCTCCGCGTTGGCCGCGACCGCCGCCTCGGCCGCCGCGAGCGCACCGCCGAGATCACCCTGGGTTCCGAGGTAGGCCGAGAGCACGAGCTGGGCGTCGGCGTTGTCCGGCGCCTCCTCGGTCGCGCGCCGGATCATTTTCTGCTCTTCCTCGGAGAGCCCGTCCGCGCGGTAGAACTGGGCCATCTGGTAGATGAGCTGGATCTTGCCCTCGCTCTTCGACACGCCTTCTTCGAGGGTCGCGATCGCGGCATCGCTGTCGCCACGGCTGCGCTGGACGAGGGCCTTCAGCGTATAGGCGCCGTTGATCGCCTCCTCGCGCAGGACGTTGTAGAGGAGGGTCGTGGTGCCGGGATCTTCGGTGTCCCCGTCCGCGGTGGGTCGCTCGATCGGCGCGGCGTTCGCGAGCTCGATCAACCGCTCGAGCAGCACGTCGGCCTCGTCGTTTCGATTGCCGGCCCGGAGCACGAGACGCGTGAGCGTGTGGGCGCCGAGGTAGCTCGGTTCGAGATCCAACAGCGCGCGGTAGACGGACTCCGCTTCTGCGCCCTTGTCGTGTCGCTCGAGGAACCCGCCGAGCAGGAAGCGGAACGCTGCGGCGTCCGGCGCGGCAGCGACGGCCGCACGGAAATCGGACTCGGCGCCTTCGAGGTCGTCGCGGTTCTCGCGGGCCTGCGCGCGAAGCGTGTGGCCGCGCGCGTTGTTCGACTCGATTCGCAGGACCGCTTCGGCCTGCTCGTTGGAGAGGTCGTAGTCGCCGATCGCGGCGGAGATCGTGCCGTAGCGGAGACGCGCCTCGATGTTGTCGGGCGCGACGCGAACCGTCTCCGACATCTCCCAGTAGGCTTCTCGGGGCTTGTTCACACGCAGGTACGCGAGCGAGAGCTGCTCGTGGGCGTCCGCGTTCTCGGGGTCGAGCTGGAGCACGTTCTTGTACTCGATGATCGCCTCTTCGTCCTTCGATTCCTCGACGTAGGCTTCGCCGCGGGAGAGAAACTCGGCGATGCGCTCTTCGTCGTTCGCGCAGCCCGCCGCGAACACGGCGAGCACGACGAGCGCGACCCAGCCGGCACCGGGAAGCGGACGAGCCGATCGACTGCGAGAAGGCAGGCCGAAGAGGCGATCGGAACGAAGGAGAGAGCCCGAAGACGTCACGCTGGATCCTTTACGCGCCGCGCCGCGGAGCGACGCAGGCAGAGCCCGGGAGATTCGAGAGGCGAGAGAGTGCGCCATCGCCCCATGCCGTGCAAAGCCGGCAAGTCACCGGCACGCCGCCAGAAACGACGTCTGGCGGGCGTGGGACGAGCCTCGGGCTCATCGGCAGGACCGCGCCGGCACTCGAGCGTCGCGGGCGGCTTCGGAGCGCGGTTCCGGGGGCCTCGGGCCTCGGTGGAGGCTTCGGCAGCCGGCGTTGTCCCGGGCGTGGGCGTGCCTCGGTCAGGACGTTCGGTCCGGGTGTAGAGAGGCCGCGCGCGTGGGCCTCAGTCGGCCTCGTTCGGGATCACGTAGCGCTTGCCCTCTTGCGCCAGCCAGCCGGAGGTCTTCAGCTGCTTGATCGCCCGGGTCACGGTCTCCCGGGACGTGCCGACCATGTCGGCGATCTGCTGGTGCGTGAGCGACGGCGTCATGCGTAGGCCGCCGGTCGATTCGTCCGAGCGCGCGATCCGCTCGAAGAGGTTGCGGGTCCGCTCCTCCACGCCCTGGAAGGACAAGGAGCGCGCCTGCTCGTTCGTCTCGCGCAGTCGATTCGCGAGCTCCTCGATCACCGACAGCGCGAGGTCCGGGCTCTGGCGGAGCAGGTCGATGAAGTCGCGCCGCGAGAGCGCGAGGAGGACGGAGTCTTCGAGGGTCTTCACGCTCGCGGAACGCGTCTCGTCGCCGAGCAGCGCCATGTCGCCGAAGAAGGCGCCGGCCTCGAGGAAGTTCATGATCTTCTCACGCCCGTCCTCGGACGCCTTGGTGACCTTCGCTCGCCCTTCCCGGATCACGTACATGTAGTCGCCGGGAAGCCCCTCCTCGACCACCGTCGCATTCTTCGGGAAGCGACGCTCGATGAGGTGCGTCGCGAGCTCTTCGAGATCGGCCTCGCCGACCCGCCCGAAGAGCGGAATCGCGCGAAGGGAATCCAGGACGTCCTTTCGGACCGAGCCAGTCGTCTGCATCGCCATCCTCGTCACCGTGGAGATCCGATCCCGGCCCACCCCCGAGCCGTCGGATCGGCGGCGATCCCTCGCCGCACCCGGGATCGTACGTCCCAACCCCGCCTTGGCTTAGTGACCGCCATCACAAATCCGGGGACACCGTGACGAAAGAACCCCGCTTCGGGTGACCGAGAGCCACCCGTGGGTGCCGCGAAGCCCTTCAAGTCCTCGCAGCCGCGTCCGCGACCCCCACGCCGGAATACACGAAGCCGAGTCCGCGCATCGTCTTCGCATCGTAGATGTTGCGCATGTCCACGATCCGCGGCGTCGCCATCAGCGCCTGGACCCGCTCGAGGTCGAGCATCCGGAACTGGTTCCACTCGGTCACGATCGCGGCGGCGTGCGCGCCGTCCAGCGCTTCGTAGGCGTCCTTGCAGCCGACGAGCTCGGGTAGCTCCGCGAGCGCGTGCTCGAGGGCGGCCGGGTCGTAGGCGCGGACCGAGGCGCCGCGCTCCTGAAGCGCGCGCACGATGTCCATGGCCGGCGCTTCCCGGATGTCGTCGGTCTCCGGCTTGAAGGACAGGCCTAACACGGCGACGACCTTGCCCTCGACCTCGCCGTCGAGGGCGGCGATGACCTTGTCGATCATGCGCGTCCGCTGCCGGTCGTTCGCGCGGATCGACGCTTCGATGATGCCGAGCTCGTGACCGAGCTCCCGCGCGAAGTGGACCGCGGCGCGATTGTCCTTCGGAAAGCAGGATCCGCCGAAGCCGGGACCGGCGTGCAGGAACTTCTTCCCGATTCGCCCGTCGAGGCCCATCACACGCGCGATCGCCTGGACGTCGCCGCCGACCGATTCGCAGAGCACGGACATCTCGTTGATGAAGGAGATCTTCGTCGCCAGGAAGGCGTTCGCGGCGTACTTCGAGAGCTCCGCTGTGTGGATGTCGGTCTCCACGAAGGGCGTCTCGTTCAGGTAGAGCGGCCGATAGAGATCCTTCAGGATCGCGAAGGCCTGCTCGTCCTCGCCGTCGGTGCCGATCACGACGCGATCCGGTCGCATGAAGTCGCCGATCGCGGCGCCCTCCCGCAGGAACTCGGGATTCGAGGCGAGGCTGTATCGGATCGTCTCGCCGCGCTTCGCGAGCTCCTCGTCGATGCACTCGCGGGTGAACTTCGAGGTGCCGACGGGGACGGTGCTCTTGGTGACGACGACCTTGTAGCCGTCCATCTCGCGTCCGATCTGACGCGCGACCGCCTCGACGCGCGAGAGATCGGTGCTCCCATCGGGCTTCGGAGGCGTTCCGACCGCGACGAAGAGCACGAGCGCCTGCTCGATGGCGTGCTCGGTGTCGGTCGTGAAGGAGAGACGGCCCGCCTGCACGTTCCGCCGCACCAGATCCTCGAGCCCGGGCTCGTAGATCGGGATCTCGCCTCGAAGGAGACGATCGATCTTCTCCGCGTCCGAGTCGACGCAGGTGACGTTGATCCCGAACTCGGAGAAACACGCACCGGTGACGAGGCCGACGTAGCCGGTTCCGATCACTGCGATGTTCATGCTGCGCGTGCCCCCCGACCCGTGCTTCGAGCTTCTTGCCTAGCCGCTTGAGCCTGCCTGCGTCGAATCTGCCGGCTGCGCGTCCGAATCGGCGCACACTTCGGCTTCTCCGGAGGTGTCGCTGGGGGAATCCCCCAGGATGTCCAGCGAGAACGCGTCGAGATTGCGAAGGAGTCGGATCGTCACGGCCACCACTGCGGCGAGATAGAGGAACGCGATCCAGCCGTCGATCTGCGAGAACGACACCGCGATCATGCAGAAGCAGGCCGTCAGAAAGTAGAGCATCAGGACCGCGCTCCGGTGCGAGCCCTCGCGGTGGAGCAGCCGGTGGTGCATGTGGAGCCGGTCCGGCGAGAAGACGCCGCGACCGCTGCGCAGGCGCCGCACGATCGACAACAGCGTGTCGAGCAGCGGGATCGCCAGCGCGATCAGGGGCACCAGGAACGCGAGCAGCGCCGTCTTCCGGTAGCCCTCGAGGGCGAGCACCGCGAGGCCGAAGCCGATGAAGAGCGACCCGGTATCACCCAGGAAGATGCGGGCGGGCGGGAAGTTGAAGGGCAGATAGCCGATCAGCGCCGCGAAGAGCGCGAGCCCGACCACGACGCCGACCCATTGCCCCGCCTGCCAGCAGATGATCGTCAGGGTTCCAGCGATGATCGCGCCAATCCCCGACGAGAGTCCGTCTAGCCCGTCGATCAGGTTCATCGCGTTCGTGACACCGACGATCCAGAGCAACGAGACCGGCCACATGATCCAGGCCGCCACGACCTTCGTCTCGGCAGCGATCGGGTCGGTGAAGACGTCGAAGCGGAAGCCCGCCTCGATCGCGATCGCGGCCGCCAGGATCTGAAACGCCAGCTTCACGAAGGGGCGCACGTTCAGCCGATCGTCCCAGACGCCGACGGCGATCAGGACCAGGGCGCCCAGACCGAATCCGGCGATCCGCGACGGCAAGGCGCCTTCCGCGGAGATGGCCATCGCAGTGACGAGACCGGCGGCACACCCGATGGCGGCCGCCAGGCCTCCGAGGAGCGGCATCGCCGCGCGCTTGCTCACCTTCCGCTCGTTCGGCCGATCGACGGCGCCGATGCGGGTCGCCAGGCGGATCACGAACGGAGTCGTCGCCGCGGCAGCGAGCGCGGATACGGCGACGATCGCGATGGCGTGAAGCGGTTCCAAGGGGTCGACTTCTCATCGCCCGCGCGCGCGAAGGGATCGCGCGGCGACGCGGAGTTGGATGGGGAACGACGGACGTGTCCCGGCTAGTAGTACCCGTACTGCTCGCGGCTGGCCTCGGACCCGTTGAGCACGAGGCCGACGACCTTCCGTCGATCGAGGATGTCGAGCGCGGCCTGCACCTCTTCGCGAGGCGTGGCGCCGGCTCGCACGACCATCACGAGGCCGTCGCAGAGCTCCGACACGCTCTTGGCGTCCGGCAGTCCGAGGCACGCCGGCGTATCGAGGATCACGCGGTCGTAGCGGGTCGCGACCTCTTCCGTGAGCTTCCGCATCTCCGGCGAGGCAAGGAGCTCGGAGGGATTCGAGGGCACCGATCGAACGGGCAACACGTCGAGGTTGACCCCGTCGAGCTTCTGGATCGCCTCGTCGATGGTCGCCTGATTGAGCAGCACCTCGGCGAGTCCGACCTGCGGCTGCAGTCCGAGGGTCCAGTGCACCTTGGGGCGGCGGAGGTCGCAGTCGATCAGCAGCACGCTGCGGCCGACGCTCATGGCGGTGACCGTCGCGAGGTTCACCGAGCAGGTCGACTTGCCCTCCCCCGAGTTCGCACTCGTGACGGCGAGGGTCTTCATCGGACGCTGGCTCGCCAGCGAATCGATCCGCCCGCGCAGACTCCGGTACTGCTCCGCGATGTACGAGTCGGGCTGCAACAGCGCGATCCGCCGCTTGTTCGCCTCGCTCGGGTCCTCGACCCCGTCGCTGCGACGACTGCGGAACAGCCGATCGAGCAGACCGGGGCGCTTCGTCGGCGGCGCAATCGGCGGCGCGGCGTTCTCGAAAGACACGGCGGCCGGAGTGGCGGTCTCGACACCGGTCATCTTCCGGCGTCGCTCCTCCTCGGCGCGCTGCAGTGCTTCGTAGTGCTTGGGCATCTCGTTCTCTCCCGTGGGATCATTTGGCGGCGGTCGGCGCGGGCCGGACCGAACCCGCCTAACGGCGGAACCGGAGCATTCTGCGCCGGCGCCGCTTCGCGGGCTTCTTCGGGCTCCGCGGATCGTTGTCGTCCTCGACGTCGTCCTTCTCGAGCAGACCGAGGTCGTGGGCGACCTCGCGAATGGCGTCGGGACCGAGCGTCGTTTCCTGGCGCGCGTAGCCGAGCAGCATCGCGCCGTCACAGATGTTGTTGATGAGTCGCGGCGTACCGCCAGTGATCGCGTGAAGCTCCTTGAGCGCCTTCTTCTTGAAGATGCCCCGCCCCGTGTAGCCGGCCTTCGCGAGCCGCTCGCTCACGTATTCGATGATCTCGTCGGCGTCGAAGGGGCGCAGATGATGTCGGAGCGCGATGCGCTGGCGCAACTGCCGAAGCTCCGGCTTGTCGACGAGTTCCTGCAGCTCTGGCTGCCCGACGAGCATGATCTGGATCAGCTTGGAGGTCGGCGTCTCGAGGTTCGAGAGCAGCCGGATCTCCTCGAGCATCTCCGCGGACAGGTTCTGCGCCTCGTCCACGATCAGGAGCACGCGCTCGCCCGCCGCGAGCTTGTCGATCAGGTACTGATTGAGCGCGAGCAGGTACTCCGCCTTGGACTCACAGGCCGGACCGACCCCGAGCTCCTCGAAGAGCATGCGAAAGAAGCCCAAGGGATCGAGTCGCGGGTTGAAGATGAAGGCCGAGTTCGTGGTCGAGTCGAGCTGCGCGAGCAGCGCATGCAGGAGTGTCGTCTTACCCGTACCGACCTCGCCGGTCAGCATGACGAACCCCTTGCCGGAATTCACCGCGTAGACGAGCGTCGCCAGGCCCTCGCGATGCGCCTCCCCCAGGTACAGGAACGAGGGGTCGGGCGTCATCTCGAAGGGCGGTCGAACCAACCCGTAGAACTCGGAGTACATCTTCTCCCTCGCCTCTCAGCCGAGACCGACCTGATCGGTCGTCGTCACCGCGCGGCGAGCCTCCTCTGCCGCCGGGGTCGCTTCGGTTTCCTCGGCCACGCTCGAGCCGCGCATGTTCACGAACCAGTAGGTGGCCACGCCGCCGAACAGCACGAAGAGCACGAGGGCGATCGCCGCCAGGGTCTCGCGCAGGATCCTTCGCGAACGCGCGGCCCGATCCGACTCGAGCATGATCCGCGGCACCGACACCAGCACCGGAATCCCGAGCGACTGCTGCAGATCGTTCGACGTGTGCATGGACGAGTCCGCGACCTCGGAGACGAGGCCGATGCCGGCGCCGATGCCGAGCCCGAGGATCGCCCCGAGGACCAGGATCAGGATGCGGTTCGGGGAGCTGGGCTCCGGCGCCGCCTCCGCGGATTCCAGGATCCGGAACTTCTCGCCGAGCTGTCGGCGCTCGAGGTCTGCCTGGACGCCGGCCTGCTGGAGGCGTGAGCTGAAGTCCTGGTAGCTGCGATGCAGATGCTCGTACTGGCGGTTCAAGCTGTCGAGCCGCTCCGCCACCGCGGGGGTCGCGGCCAGCCGGGCTTCGAGGTCGGCGATCGTCGCGCGCAGGCGATCGATGTCTTCCTGGGCTGCGACGGCGCGGAGTTCCGCGCGATTCTGCTCGGCCCGCGCGTTCTGTTCACCGATCGAGCGAGGCGCGCCGTCTTCCCCACCCTCACCCGATAGCTGGCTCTCGAGCATCGCGATCTCCGCCTCGACCCGGACGACGTCCGGATGGCGAGCGGTATAGCCGCGCGCGAGCAGGCTGCCGCGCTCGATCTCGAGCTTGCGCTTCCGATGGCTCGGGCTCGCGGAGTCGCCCGGAGACGACATCGACGATGCCGTGAGGGCCTGGTTCTTCCAGTACGCGGCATCGCTCTCCGCCGCGGACAGGATCCGCTGCGCGTCCCGGAGATCGCTCAGTGCGTATTGAAGCAATCGCTGGTTCGAATCGAAGTCTTCCGGAAGCTTGCCCGCCGACTCGGCCTTGACCGCCGAGATGTTGCCCTCGACGGCGGCCAGATCGTCCGATAGCGAGGTGATCTCGTCGGACATGAAGTCGAGGCTCTTGCTCGTGATGTCCGTGCGCGCCTCGATGTTGGCGTCGATGAAGTCGTTGGCGACGCGCTGGGCGACGGCGGCCGCGGTGTTGCGGTTCTCGTGCCGGAACACGATCCGGAACGTGTTGAACTTGACGTCCCGTCGCCGGTTGCCCTCTTCGAGCTCCGAGAGCACGGGCACCACGTTGATGTACGAGCGCATCAGCTCGACGACCTCGATCCGCTCCATGTCCTCGCTCTCGTCCTCGTAGAGGCCCATCTCGTCGATGATGCGTGAGAGACGGATGCGGCTGAGGATCTCGGCGGTCATCAGACCGAGCCGTTCGTTGAGATCGCTCTCACGGACGCCGGAATCGACCAGGTCCTCGTCGACGCTCTGAGGCTCGACGAGAATCATCGCGGACGACGTATAGAGGTTGGGGAGCGCCATCGCGATCCAGAACGTCACCAGCGTGATCGCTCCGGAAATGATCGCCATCAGCTTGCCTCTTCGTCGGAGGAAGCCGAATAGATCGATGACTTGATTGCCTTGTTCGAGATTCATGGGTCAGTCGTCCTAGAAGACGTAGGGTTCGAACGTGTAACGGATGAAGAGCGTGCCGGTCATGATGCGCGTGTCGTTCGACGCGTTGGTGCCGAGGCCCGGGTTCGCGGGCGTCGCCAGGCGGAATTCGTCCCGATTGGTCCAGCCGAAGAAGGCGCGCCCGGAGATCTCGAGGTGTCGTGTGATCCGCCGCTCGACGGTGAGCGACGTCGAGAAGCCGGCGACTCGCGTGTCCAGACCGAAGAAGGACTCCGTCGACAGCGATTCGCGCCTGTTCCAGTTGAAGCTGCCGCGCAGGGTCCACTCTCGCGTTGGTTGATGCATCGCGCCGATCGAGAGCGAGTCGACGATGGTCGCCGCCGCCGTCGCGCCGCCGCCGCCGCCTTCCGAACGCTGGTAGGAAACGTCGAGACGGCCACGCTGCCAGTAGTAGGTGACCCGCGCGAGCGCGAAGACCGATTGGTCGTCGTTGAACGCGAGGAAGGTCGGCGGGATCGGACCGAGGAGGTCGGGATCGCGTGTCTCCGACTGCTCGTCGCGCGTCTGAAAGAACGAAGGACCGGCCGCGAGCACCACCGAGAGATGCTCGGTCACCTCTTGTTCGAGCGAGAACGAGAGGTCGACGGTCTGTGTGTTGGACCGGAACTCGGTGTAGTCGATGTTCGGGTTGCCGGGCAGAGGAGGCATCGGGGGGACGGGGGGCAGCGGGTTTCGATCGATGCTCGCCTTCGTGTCGCGGTACCGGAAGGTGCCGGTCACACCCACCTTCGTGTGCGCGGACAGCGAATAGTCGACGCCGCCCGAGGCGGAGTACGAGATCGAGTCGCTCTGATCCGTTCGCTCCGCGCTGAAGTTGTCGTGCGACACGGAGCCGCGCACCGAGAATCGCGGGTCCAGCTGTCGATAGAACGACAACGTTCCCCGGCCGCGCTGGAGATACTCGTTGTCCGAGGCGTCGAGCACGGGGTCGGCGGCGGTCGGCACGCCCACGAACTCTTCCCGCACGCGTCGCTGGCGGAAGAAGCTGCCGTCCAGGTTGATGCGCGTCGCGGGATCCGCCATCCACTCGAGGGTCCCGTTCGCGTTGTGGTCGAAGCCGCTGATGTCGCCCGCGTCCCGGCCATCCTCGAGGGCGAAGAACTGCTCGTAGGTCGGCTGGTACGAGAACGAGTACTGGAGCTCGTCCTGCTGGTCGCGCACGGTCAGGCGCGGGGCGAGCTCCCAGACGCCGCCGGCGGTCTCCGGCAGCTCGGACTCGTCCGCACGACGGAATACGTTCGAGTCCGCGCCGAAACGACTTTCGACGAAGAGCTCGAGCTCCCGTGCTTCTGTCGATGCTGCTGACAACATCAGACCCAACCCCAGAATGGATGCGCAGGTTTGCGCGCGAGACATGCGGCGCCCCTGCTAGTCCGGAATGACGACCGTGTCACCGGGCTTCAGGATGAGATTCGAGTCGGGGGCCTTCCCCGCTGCGTACGCGCCGAAGTTGAAGCCGTATTCCACGGTTCTTCCGTCGACCTTTCGAATGACCTTCACGCGATCCTTCTTCGCCCAGGCGTTGAAGCCGCCCATCTGGGCGATCGCTTCGAGCACGCGCATCTCGCGCGTGAGCGGGATCTGCCCTGAGCGGATGACGCCGCCGACGACCGTGACCGTGTGGCTGTTCGTCTGCTGCACGATGACCGTCACGTCGGGCGCAGTCACGTACTCGGCGAGGGCCTCGGTCAGGACCTCCTTGAGCTCGTGGGGCGTGAGGCCTTCGGCCTGCACGTCGTCGACGAGGGGCACCGAGATCTTCCCGTCGCGGCGGACCGGCACGTCGACGGAGAGCTCCTCGTTTCGCCAGACGACGATCCGCAGCACGTCGGGGATGCCGATCACGTACTCCTCGCGCGTGCCAGCTTCGGGCTCGGGCGGCGGCGGCTGGCCCACACCGGTGCACCCCACCACCAGCGCTGCCATGGCCACCAGGGCGAGGCGTCGAATCATGTCATCCACGCGATTCATCATCGTTCTCCGACTCATTACCTTCTTCTGAGCGACCGGCTGCCCGGCGCCTAACGGCTTTCGCTCAGGCCGTTTTCCTTCATCTTGTAAAGGAGGGCCTTGTAGGAAATCTGCAGACGCTCGGCGGCTTCCTTCCGGTTCCACCGCGTCTGGCCGAGCACGCGCTCGATCACCTTCTTCTCGGCGATCTGGGACGCGCGCTTCGAAATCGCCTTCAGGTCGAGCTCGCCGCCGTTCGAGAAGTCGGCGCCGAGGGCGGCCAGGTCGAGGTCGTCGTCGGCACCGTTCGCGCCGCTGCCATCCGCGCGCTGGAGCGGCTCGCGCCCCGCGATCTCCTGCAGCACCGTCTGCTCGTTCCCGAGCACGACCATGCGCTTGATCATGTTCTCGAGCTCTCGGACGTTGCCGGGCCAGTGGTACTCCATGAGCACCTGCATGGTCTCTGCGGAGAGCTTCTCGACGCTCTTGTTGTACTGCTCGTTGTACATACGGAGGAAGTGCTCGACCAGCAGCGGCACCGCGTCGATGCGATCGCGCAGCGGCGGAATGTGGATGGTGACGACGTTCAGGCGGTAGTAGAGGTCCTCTCGGAACTCCCCCTTTCGGACCGCCTCCTCGAGGTTCCGGTTCGTCGCCGCGATGATCCGGGCGTCGACGCGCACGTCGCTCTCGCCGCCGAGGCGCGAGAACTCACCGTCCTGCAGCACCTGGAGGAGCTTGGCCTGGAGCCCCGGTGCCATCTCGCTGATCTCGTCGAGGAAGATCGTGCCTTGGTTCGCGTACTCGAACTTTCCGAGCTTGCGCTTCTGGGCGCCGGTGAAGGCGCCCTTTTCGAAGCCGAAGAGTTCGCTCTCGAGCAGCTCCGAGGGCAGCGCCGCACAGTTCACCTTCACGAAGGGGCGGCTGCGACGATTGCCGAGCTGGAAGAGCGCGCGGGCCACGACCTCCTTGCCGGTCCCGCTCTCGCCGCGAACGAGGACGGTGATGTCCGTGTCCGCGACCTGCTCGATGATCTCCTGGACCTCGCGCATCTTCGGGTTGTCGCCGCCCATCAACAGACCGTCGACGTCGCTGCGGACGCGGCCGCGCAGGCTGCGCACCTCTTCTTCGAGGGCGCGATTCTCGAGCGCCTTGTCGAAGGCGAGCTCGAGCTCCTCGACCTCGAAGGGCTTGCGCAGGAAGTCCGCGGCACCGAGGCGCATCGCTTCGACGATCGTGCGCGCCTGGCCGTGGCCAGAGAGCATGACGACCGGAATCTCGGGCGCCCGCTGCTTCAGTCGGCGCAGGGTCTCCAGTCCGTCGATCCCAGGCAACACTGCATCGAGGGTGATGATGTCCGGACGAACCTGGTCGAGCTCGGCGAGCGCACTCTCGCCATCCTCGGCGGTGTACACGCCGTAGCCCTGACGCGCTGCAAGCGTCTCCAGGTATTCGCGGATTCCCGGATCGTCATCGATCACGAGAACCGTCGTCCGTTCACTCATCTCTGGGCCGGAACTCCCGGAGCGAAAACGACAGGTGAATCGTTTCCGCAACAATGTCTTTGCGCGTCGGCGACAAGCCTTCGGTCAAACCCTGTTCGAATCCTGCACCAACGGGATGTCTCCCCGGGTAGTGGCCCGAAAGTAGCCATAGGTGGACATGCTTTTCGTCACAATGTGGAAAAGAATTCCAAATTTGGATACTTGCCGTCGCGGTAGGAAACCCCTTTCCCTCATCGGCCATCCGGAATGCAGCTTGTGGACGAATTCCAGCGGGAACGCCCACGGATTGAGCGAGTTGCGGGCCCGTTGCCGATCGACGCTTCCCGAGGGGTGATCCCAAAGTGGGATGTCGGCCCGTCTCTTCCGAATGCGGCGCGGTGCTAAAGAAGGGGGTCCAGAATCCCGAAATTCCCCGGAGGAGCCCGCGTCTCGGACGCGATGGCGGACTCCCAAGGCCGACCGACTGCCCGATCGACCGGGCACCCAGGAAGAGAGCATGACCTCCGCCCCGTCCCCTCCGCCGCGAGAGAAGATCCGCATCCTGGCCGTCGCCGGCGCCCGGCCGAACTTCATGAAGATCGCGCCGCTCATGCACGAGTTCGCGCGTCGCCCGGCCCGCTTCGAGCCGATCCTCGTGCACACGGGGCAGCACTACGACCAGGCGATGTCCGACTCGTTCTTTCGCGACCTGGGCATCCCGGAGCCGGACGTGAACCTCGGGGTCGGCTCGGGGACCCACGGCCACCAGACGGCGCAGGTCCTGATGAAGATCGAGGACCTGCTCGTCGAACGACAGCCGCACGTCGTGCTCGTCGTCGGCGACGTGAACTCGACGATCGCGGCGACCCTCGCCGCCATCAAGTTGCACATCCCGGTGGCGCACGTCGAAGCCGGTCTGCGTTCGTGGGATCGCGCGATGCCGGAGGAAGTGAACCGCGTGCTGACAGACGCGGTGTCACATTGGCTGTTCACCACCGAGCCCTCCGCGGAGGAGAACCTGCTGCGGGAAGGCATCCCTTCCGAGAAGATCCACTTCGTCGGCAACGTCATGATCGACACGCTGCTGACGCACAAGGCGCGCGCGCAGGAGCTCGACACCCTCGACCGACTCGGCCTCACCGCCGGCGAATACGCCGTCCTGACGTTGCATCGCCCGAGCAACGTCGATCACGCAGAGCAGCTCGCCAAGCTCTTCGAGGTCCTCGGGCGATTGAACCGCGAGATCCCGGTCGTGTTTCCGATCCACCCACGGACCGCGAAGGCCGTCGAAGAAAACCTCGGGGGAGTGAAGCCGGATCTGCGCATGACCGACCCGCTCGGCTACCTCGACTTCCTGCGCCTCCTGACGGACGCTCAGATGGTGCTCACCGACTCCGGCGGGATCCAGGAAGAAACCACCGCGCTCGGTGTCCCATGCCTTACACTGCGAGAGAGCACGGAGCGCCCGGTCACGGTCACCGAAGGAACCAACGAGATCGTCGGAACGAACCCGGACGACATCGACGCCGCCATCCAGCGCCTGCGCGAGGGCCCGCCGCGATCCGGCGAGCGCCCGGCTCTCTGGGACGGCTCGGCGGCGATTCGGATCGTGGACGTCCTCGAACGCGACGTCCTGGCGAGTCGCGCGGCGCAATCGGGATCCCACTAACGTATGGCCGAAGCCACGAGCATGAACACGACCTCCGGAACCGCGGCCCCCGAGAGCCGGAAGGCGGTCTACGTCACGTGCGGCACGATCGTGCTGCTCTTCGGCATCTACTTCCCGATCCTGCGCAACATGGTCCACCACTGGAGCGTGATCGAGGACTACCAGCACGGCTTCATCATCGCGCCCCTCGCGGTCTACTTTGCCTATCAAAAGCGCTGGCAGCTCGAGGACGCGAAGATCGCCGGCTCCTGGCTCGGCTTGATCCCCCTCGGCATCGGACTGACCAGCCTGATGATCGGGCGACTCGGCACCGAGCTGATGACGATGCGCAGCGGCTTCGTCTTCACGCTCATCGGACTCGTGCTCCTGCTGCTGGGCAAGGACATCTTCAAGATCCTCGCCTTCCCGCTCTTCTTCCTCTTCTTGATGGTGCCGCTGCCGCAATCGCTGGTGAATACGATCGCGTTCCCGCTCCAGCTGATCGCCGCAAAGACCGCCGTGCTCAGCCTGCAAGAGATCGGGATCCCCGCGCTGGTCGAGGGCAACATCATCCATCTCGCCCACACGGAGCTCTTCGTCGCCGATGCGTGCAGCGGCCTGCGCAGCCTGATGGCGCTCGTGACCCTCGGCGTTGTGTTCGCTCATTTTTTCAAGCCCGGCGTGCTGTGGGTACAGCTCCTGCTGATCGCCTCGACGATCCCGATCGCCGTCGCGGTGAACGCGTTCCGGGTCGCCCTCACGGGATTGCTGGCGCACATGAACCCCGAATGGGCCACCGGGGTCATTCATGACTTTCAGGGCATCATCACCTTCGGGATCGCATTCATCCTGTTGATGGGCGAAGGTCGGCTGATCGACCTGCTCATCGACCTGCGGGGCCGCACGTTCGGGCCGACCGGCCCCTCAGACACTTCCGGGACCGCCGCCGAATGACCGCCAAGATCGCCGCCGCGCTCGTCGTCCTCGCTCTGAACGGGTACGTCTACAGGTACCTCGGCAGCCAGGAGGTGATCCCGCCGCGCACCGAGTTCGCGGTCTTCCCCAACCGCCTCGCGGACTGGCGGTGCACGGGTCGCGAGACGCTCGACGATGCGACGCTCGACAACCTGATGGTGACCGACTACCTCGCGTGCAACTTCGTGCGCCGCGACGGTGAAGCGCAGTCCCACCTCTACATCGGCTACCACGAGCGACAGACCCGCGATCGCGATTCGGGCAAGGCCACCGCGATCCACCCCCCGGAGCACTGCCTGCCGGGCTCGGGCTGGAACGTGATCGATTCGAAGGTCGTCCCCCTGAGCCTCGCTCGCGATGGGCGCCCCGACGGCGTACAGGGCGAAGCCAAGCGCTTCGTGATCGCCAAGGGCAACCAACGCGCCCTCGTCTACTTCTGGTACCACTCGCGCGGCCGCGTGATCGCCCAGAGCCACCACAAGATCCTCTACATGTTCCTCGACCGGGCGCGTGAGGGTCGAACCGATGGCTCCCTCGTCCGCTTCACGATTCCGATCGTGCGCGGCGACGAAGACGGGGCGGAGGCCGTGTTCCAGGAATTCGCGGGCGTCGTCACGCCGATGCTGGACGAATTCGTCCCGAACTGAGGACGCGTGTCCACCGGGGAAGCCCTACGTCGCGCATGAAGATCCTCTTCATCACCCACTACTTCCCGCCCGAAGTGAACGCGCCGGCGAACCGGACCCACGAGCATTGCCGCCGCTGGGTCCAGGACGGCCACGACGTCACCGTCATCACCGGCGTCCCGAACCATCCGCGGGGCGCGATCTTCGAGGGCTACCAGAACCGTTGGCTCCAGGAGGAGGCAATCGACGGCATCCGCGTGATCCGGACGTGGATGTACCTCACGCCCAACTCGGGCTTCGCCAAGCGCGTCGCCAACTACCTGGGCTTCATGTTCACCGCGATCGTCGCCTCCCTCCGCGCCGACCGCCCCGACCTCGTCGTCGCGACGAGCCCGCAGTTCTTCGTGGGCGTGGCCGGCGCGATCGTGTCGAAGCTGAAGCGACGCCCCTTCGTGCTCGAGATCCGCGATCTCTGGCCCAAGTCGGTCGTCGAGCTCGGCCAGCTCGGGCCGGGACCGACCCTCTCGACCCTCGAAGCCCTCGAGAAGTGGCTGTATCGAAGCGCCGCCGGCGTGGTCGTGAACACGCGCACGTTCCGCCAGCACATCCAAGAGCGCGGCGTCCCCGACGACCGGATCGAGCTGATCTACAACGGGATCGACCCCGCCCTCTTCCGGCCGCGGCCCCCGAACCGCACGCTCCTCGCCGAGCACGGACTCGACGGTCATTTCACCGTCGCCTACGTCGGCACCCTCGGCCTCGCCCACGGGCTCACGCTCCTGATCGACGTCGCGGAGCGGATGAAGGAGCGCCGTGAGCTGCGCTTCGTGCTGATCGGAGACGGCGCGGATCGCTCGAAGCTCGAAGAGGAGATCGAGCGTCGCGGGCTCGACAACGTCGTGATGCTCGGGCTGCAGCCGCGGGAGGCGATGCCCGACTGGATCGCATCGATCGATCTGCTGCTCGTGATGCTGCGGGACCTGCCGGTCTTCGAGACCGTGATCCCGTCGAAGATCTTCGAGTTCCTCGCCCAGGAGCGGCCCGTCGTGTTGGCCGCGAAGGGCGAGATCCGCCGCATGATGGACGAGGCCGCGGGCGCCCTCGTGATCGACCCGGAGCACGAGGACCAGATGGTCTCGGCGATCGAGCGCGTGATGGACCGACCCGACGAGGCGAAGATCCGCGCCGAGTCCGGCCGACGCTGGGTCGATGAGGGCTTCATCCGCGACGACCTCGCCCGGCGGATGGCGGTGTTCCTGGAACGCGTGCTCGCCGACGCGTCCGGGCGCTAGGCGGACGCGATCCGCGTCAGTCCGGGACGTCGACCTCGCAGTCGCGGATCTTCTGCAGCAGCGTCTTGTAGCTGATGCCCAGGCGCGAAGCGGCGCGCTTCCGGTTCCAGCCGGTCTGCTGGAGCATGTGCTCGATCGCCTCCCGCTCCACCTCGAGGGCAAAGCGCCGCCCGACCTCCTTGAGCGGCATTTCGCCTGCGGAGGCCTCGATCTCGTCGAGCATCGCGTCGAGCTCGGCGCGCCGCCCGCTGCGATCCCCTCGCTTGCGCGAGATCTCGGCGAGGACGCCCTCCTCGCTCTCGAGCACCACGATGCGCTTGATCATGTTCTCGAGCTCGCGGACGTTGCCCGGGAAGGCGTAGACGTTCAGCGCTTCGATCATGCGTTGGGAGAGGCCGGGATGGGGCCGCTCGTAGAGCGCCGCATAACGCGCGAGGAAGGTCTCGACGAGCAGCGGCACTTCTTCCCGGCGCTCGCGCAGCGGAGGAATGTCGATCGCGACCACGTTCAGGCGGAAGTAGAGGTCCTCGCGAAAATCCCCCGCGGCGACCATGTCGACGAGGGATCGGTTCGTCGCGCACACGACGCGAACGTCGACGCACACCTCGCGGTTGCCACCGAGACGCGTGAACTCCGAATCCTGGAGCACCTGAAGGAGCTTCGCCTGGAGCGAGGGACACATCTCGCCGATCTCGTCGAGAAAGATCGTGCCGCCGCTCGCGAGCTCGAACTTGCCCTGCTTGCGACCGGTCGCGCCGGTGAACGCGCCCTTTTCGTAGCCGAAGAGCTCGCTCTCGAGCAGGTCGGTGGGGAGCGCCGCGCAGTTCACCTTGACGAAGGGTCCGTCCGCGCGACTGGAGACCGCGTGCACCTCGCGGGCGACGACTTCCTTGCCGGCGCCGCTCTCGCCCTGGATGAGGACCGTGACGTCGGTGTCGCCGATCTGCTCGATCACGGAACGGATCTCGCGGAGCGCCGGACTGACCCAGACGGTCTGCGCGGCGCGGTCGCTCTCGGGGCCGACGTCGGCGCGGCGGCTCGTGCTGTGGAGACCGAGGCGGTCGAGGGCCGCGTCGAGCTCCGCCTCCTCGAAGGGCTTCGTCAGGTAGTCGGCGGCACCGAGTCGCATCGCCTGCACGATCGTATTCGCCTTGCCCACGACCGAGACCATCAGGACCGGCAGCTCGGGCCACGCCTCGCGGATACGCTCGAGGGCCGCGAGGCCATCGGTGCCGGGCATCATCACGTCGAGCAGGACGAGGTCCGGGTCGGCGCCGTTCTCGAGGAGCGCGAGGGCCCGCGAACCGTCGTCGCAGGTATCGACGTCGAAGTCCCGGGACTCGAAGAGGGTCGCGAGATAGGCGCGCATCCCCTCGGCGTCATCGACGATCAGCGCCCGCAGTCGCCGCGGCGCTTCTTCGTCCGGAGATCGGCGTGCGTCCGGTCGTTCGTTTCGGGCGCCCATGATCTCAGTCCTCCGCTGCCACGCCGAGCGCGTGCGACGCATCGAGCGGCAGGCCGAATACGAAACGTGCTCCCGAGAGCTCGCCTTCCTCGACACGCAATCGGCCCGCGTGGGCCTCGACGATTCGACGACAGAGCGCGAGCCCGATGCCGAGACCGCGCATCCCGTCGGTGGCGACGCCGCGCACGTAGGGCGCGAAGAGTCGCTCGCGATCCGAAGGCGGGATCCCCGGTCCGTCGTCCTCGACCGAGACCTGGATGGCGCGAACGCCTTCGAGCTCGATGTCGACGGTCTCGATCCGGATCACGCCGGACGCCCGGCCATGACGGATCGCGTTGGTCAGCAGATTCGTGACGACCTGCTCGATCCGACGCGCGTCGAACGCGAACATGGGATCGCTCGCGCGCAGGCGCATCTCCACCTTGATCCCGCGCTCTTCGAGGCGCGGCATCAACGCTCCGAGGGGCGCTTCGAGTACGTCGTGCAGATCCGCTGGCGCCGGCGCGACGGGAAACGGAGTCGCCGCGTCGGGGCGCGCTTCGAGCAGGTCTTCCACGAAGGCGTCGAGCCGCGCACAGGCTTTGAGACTCTCCTCGACGAAGTGCTGCTGCTGCGCGTTGAGCGTGCCATGCACCTCGTTGGCGAGCAGCCGTCCGAACCCGCCCAGGACGGTGATCGGCGTGCGCAGCTCGTGGCAGACGAGATGGATCAGCTCCGTGCGCTGACGGGCCTGCTCCGCGAGCCGGGCCTCGAGCTCGGCGATGCGCGACCGCGCGCTCTCGAGACACACGACGCCGGCGTCCGCCGAGGGCGGTTCGGTCCGGTCCGTCGCGGTGTCCGGGGGGCGGGGCATGCGGTTCCGATCGCGCGCCGCTCGAGACGAGTGGGCGCAGGGGGCTGGGCGGTCGAGGCGAGCTGGACCGAGTGGTAGAGTCCGCGCGTCCGGTCCTTGCCGGTTCACGCAGGGTCTCCCGCCTTCATCGGCGCCCTCGAAACGCCCCTTGATGGGATTTCCCTGCGCCCGAGCGAGGCAATCGGACACGAGCGGCAGCCCACCGGAAGCGCATCGGCACCACGCAGGCCGTCGCGGCGAAGGTGGGAACGCGGCGCGCGCGAATCGCGCGGCGGGGAGAACACGAGAGCGGTGACCGCCCGCAAGAGCAAGTCGAAGGCAGCGAAGACGCCGGCGGACGCGGCCGGCGTCGACGCGGCGCGTGAGCGGATCGCCGAGCTGTCGGATGCGCTGCGCCGACACGATGCCCTCTACTACCAGGACGACGCGCCCGAGATCAGCGATGCCGAATACGACGAGGTGCGGCGCGAGTTGCTCGCCCTCGAGGCCGCGCACCCCGACCTGGTGCTGCCGGACTCGCCGAGTCAGCGCGTGGGCTCGGTGCCCGCCGACGGCTTCGATACGGCGCCCCATCGCTCGCCGATGCTCTCCCTCGACAACGCCATGGACGCCGATGAGATGCGCTCCTTCGACGCGCGGATCCGGCGCATGCTCGCCTCCGAGACCGGCCAGGAAGAGGACGCGATCGGCGCCTTCGACTTCATGGCCGAGCCGAAGCTCGACGGCTCCGGGATCGAGCTGATCTACGAGAAGGGACGCTTCGTCCAGGGACTCACCCGGGGCGACGGACAGACCGGTGAGGACGTCACGACGAACCTGCGACACGTGCCGTCGATTCCGGCGCAGCTCGCGACCGACGACCCGCCCGAGATCGCCAGCGTCCGCGGCGAGATCGTGCTGCCCCTCGCCGCGTTCGAAGCGTTGAACGCCGCCCGCGAGAAGCGCGAGCTGCGCGCCTTCGAGAACCCGCGCAACGCCGCCGCCGGCAGCCTGCGCCAGATCCACGACATCGACTACGAGCGCCTGCGCGGCCTCGAGTTCCGCGGCTACGCCCTCGCAGAGGGCCGACCCGACGACTTCGAACGACAGTCGCAGACCCTCGCGTTGCTCGAGGCCTGGGGCTTCGTCGTGAGCCCGGAGGTCGACACCTGCGCCGGGGTCGAAGCAGCGATCGCCTATCACGAGGCGCTGCTCTCGAAGCGCGGCGACCTGCCGGTCGAGATCGACGGCACGGTGTTCAAGGTCGACCGACTCGACCAGCAGGAAGGCCTCGGCACCCTCGCCCGCGCGCCGCGCTGGGCGATCGCCTTCAAGTTCCCGCCCGAGCAGGCGGAGACGACCCTCGAGGCGATCGAGTTCCAGGTCGGTCGCACCGGCGCGCTCACGCCGGTCGCGCGGCTCGAGCCGGTCCGCGTCGGTGGCGTGACCGTATCGAACGCATCGCTCCACAATCAGGACGAGATCGAGCGCAAGGACATCCGCGTCGGCGACCGGATCGTGATCCAGCGCGCCGGGGACGTGATCCCCCAGGTCGTGCGCGTGCGACTCGATCTTCGACACGAGGCGTGGGCCGAGGGGCGGACGCTCGTGCGCTGCTCGCTGCCGAGTCGCTGCCCGGTCTGCGACGCGAAGACCGTCCGGCTCGAAGGCGAAGCCGTCACGCGTTGCGCCAACCTCGATTGCCCGGCGCAGCTCAAGAACAACCTGCGCCATCTCGCGAGCCGCAACGCCCTCGACGTCGACGGCCTCGGGGAGAAGCTGGTCGACCAGATGGTCGAGGCGGGGCTCGTCGCACGACTCTCCGACGTATTCGCCCTCGAAGAGGAGGCCGTCGCCGGCCTCGAGCGGATGGGCGACAAGTCCGCGGCCAACCTGATCGCCGCGATCGAGCGCGCGCGATCCACGACGCTGCCGCGACTGCTGATCGCGCTCGGCATCCGGCACGTCGGCGAGACGGTGGCCGAGCTGCTCGCCGAAGAGTTCGAGACCCTCGACGGGTTGCTCGAAGCCGAGCCGAAGGTCGTCGCCGCGATCGAAGGCGTGGGCCCGATCATCGCCGAGAGCGTGAGTCGCTTCATGGCCGACCCGGGCAACCGCGCCGAGATCGCGCGCTTTCAGGAGCTCGGCGTCGTGATCGAAGCGCCGGCGCCCCGACCGTCGGGTGAAGACGTCCCGCCCCAGCACCTCGAAGGCATGGTCTTCGTCCTGACCGGCACGCTCTCGAAGCCCCGCGGCCACTTCAAGGAGCGGATCGAGGCCGCCGGAGGCAAGGTCACCGGCTCGGTGTCGAAGAAGACGAGCTACCTCGTGGCGGGCGAGGCCGCCGGCAGCAAGCTCGAGAAGGCGAACAAGCTCGAGGTCGCGGTCCTCGACGAGGCGGGGATCGAGGCGCTCCTGGCGGGGGACTGAACGCGCCTAACGCGCGCCTCGCCGACGGGTTGCTGCGCCGCCGCTCCGGAAGATGATCTCGCTCTCGCAGGGCGTGACCCCACGGCCGACGAGCACGTCGCGCTCGACCTCGCGGTGGAAGCTCGGGTAGAACGGCGCCCGTTCGACGGTCCACGCCAGATCCCCCCCGAGCTCGATCTCGACGGCGACCCGCGCTCGCTCGTGTCGGCATCGCGCGCGATCGCCCTTCAGCTCGACGTTCCACTCGGGCGCGAAGGGCAATCGGCTCTCGACCGCGTGTCCCCCCGCCCGGACGACGTCGTTCACGACGAAGTGGTCCGGCTCACAGAAGATCTGCCGAGCATGCTTCGGCGCGCCCCGCGCCCAGCCCGTCACCTCGAGTACGAGGAAGTCGGGACCCGCGTCGCCGATGCCGATCTTCGCGCGGCCGCCCACGCGGTGGGCGGACCAGATCTCTGATTGCTCGCGACCGTCGAAGGCCAGGGTCGCGTGGCTGGTCGTCGCCCGAGCGAGCGTCCGCCGATCGCCGTCCTGGTATTCGAAGACGCCGGTATCCGACACGAGCCGGTGCCCCCGCACGAAGAGCTCGAAGGCGAGCGCGTCGCAATGGGCGTGGCCCGGCTGATGTCTCGGCGACGGAGCACCGATCGAGACGAAGGCCTCGAAGCGGTCGCTCGCCAGGCGCACGTAGCCCGAGTCGTTGAACCGTAGATCCGAAGCATCCGGCACCGCCTCGACCACCCCGAGCGCGCACGCGTAGTCGAAGAGGACTTCCGGCTCTGCGGCGAGGTCCCAGCCCGAGTCCGCGAAGAGCGTGATGCGTCCGTCCGGACCGGTGAAGAGCGCGAGCGCGTCGAGCATGCGGCGGAGCGTCGCAGCGAGCTTGTCTGCGAAGCCGGGCGGCGTGCGCGGGCTCACCCGCGCGAGATTGAGGAGGTCGAGCCCATTCTCGAGGATCAGGGAGTGGTACATCGGACTGCGCTCTTCGTGGACGCCGTCGCGATGGACCTGGGACTCGAACTCGGCGAGGAGCGCGTCGCATCCTTCGAGCCAGCGATCGGCGTGGGCGCCCGTGAAGAGCAGTCCGGCCCACACGACGCCGATCCGGTTCGAGAGGAGATGGTTCGCCTGGAGCCGGATCTCGAGCCCGCGCGCGAGGGTCTCGGCCTGGTCGGCCATCGAGCGGCACATCCGCCCCCGGAGCGCGGCATCCTTCGGGAGCAGGCCGTTCGTGAGCAGCGCCTTGCCCCAGGAAAGCAGCCGCAGGGAGATCGGATGCGGATCCCACCCGATGCCCTCGACGTGATGATCGATCCAGTCCTCGATCACGGTGGCGCGATCCGTGGCCTTCAGCTTCGGGTGCCGGAGCCACGCCTGCTCGTGGAGGTGATAGGCGAAGAGCGGACCGTGGCGATCGGTCTGCCAGTCGATCTCGTAGCGTTCGAGCAGGAGTCCGAGAGCCAGCAGCTCGAGCTCGAACCCGCCGCGCGGCGTCACGTGCACACCGACGTGGGCCGGGGGACCGAGGAACGCCGTCGTCGGTTCGGTCACCGCCAGACCGATCTCGTGCGCGTCGAGGCGCGCGGGCTTCGCCACGCCGGCAACCAGGTGCGTGACCTGCGCCCACGCCTGGCGCGCACGGAGACGGGCGACCGTTCTCAGCACGGTCGGGATCCGCCCCGGCAAACGCAGCAGGCTTCCCAAGCGACTCACGCGCCCCCGCCTCCCGCCACGGCGCGTCGCTCGCGCAGCTCCACCACCCGGGCGTAGAGCGCCTTCCGGTTGCGACCCGCCGCCGCCGCGACTTCGGTGGCAACGTCCTTCACCGAGCCGCCCGCCGCGAGGCGTTCGTCGATCGCGCAGTCGACCTCTTCATCGGTCCAAGCCGTCGCGGCCGCGGCCTCTTCATCGTCGGCCCCCGCGACGACGAGGGTGCACTCGCCGCGCGGCGGGGTCGCCGCGAACCGCTCGGCGAGGACCGACGCGCGCTCCCGCACGACCTCCTCGTGCTGCTTCGTGAGCTCCCGGGCCAGGCAGGCGGGGCGATCCCCGAGCCATTCCGCGATTTCGCCGAGGGTCGTCGCGACGCGCTTCGGCGACTCGAAGAGCACGAGGGTCTCGGGCCGCCCGATCTGGCCTTCGAGCAGCTTGCGGCGCGCGCCGGCCTTGCGCGGCAAGAACCCGAGGAAGAGCACGCGCTCGGTGCCGAAGCCCGACACCGTCAGCGCCGTGAGCAACGCGGACGGCCCCGGGACCGCCTCGACGCGATGGCCCGCCTCGATCGCCGCGGCGACGAGTCGCTCCCCGGGGTCGGAGACCAGCGGGGTTCCGGCATCTGAGACGAGCGCCACGTCTCGCCCGTCCGAGAGGGCATCGAGCACGGACTCGATGCGACCGGCTTCGTTGTGGGCGTGCAGCGAGGTCGGCTTCTGAGGGATCTCGAAATGGTCGAGCAGGACGCGCGTCCGGCGCGTGTCCTCCGCGAGCACCCAGTCGACCTCGCGCAGCACCCGGAGTGCCCGCAAGGTCACGTCCTCGAGGTGACCGATCGGTGTCGCGACGATGTGGAGCGTTCCCATCCCTATCCTGTGGGACCCGAAGCCATCGCAAGGCGTGAACGAACCCGGTCCCGATCCGGGAGGCCGGTCTGCCATGACCCGCCATCGGAGATCCCTCGGGCGCGAGGGGGAGGAACGCGCCGCACGTCATCTCGAGGCGCGAGGGTATCAGATTGTCGCGCGCAACGTCCGCGCGGCCCGGGTCGAGATCGACCTGATCGCCCGAACGCGACACGCGCTGGTGTTCGTCGAGGTGAAGACCCGGCGGCGCGGGGAGCACCCGGGCTTCGGGAGCCACGCGGCGGCGGCCGAGTCGGTCGATGCCCGCAAGCAGGCACGCCTGCGTCGGGGCGCGGGAGCCTGGCTGGCGGAGAACCGCAGCGCCGTTCGCGGCACCGCGCGCATCCGCTTCGACGTCATCACGTGCCTGCGCGACGACCGCGCTGGACCGCCGCCCCAGAACGACGACACCGCGCGGCCAGAGGCTACGCGGTGGTCGATCGAACATTGGGAGGCCGCGTTCTAGGCGGCGGGTCGGATGCGCCGAGGACTCAGTCCTTCGATTCTTCGGCTGCCTCTTCCGCCGGCGCCTCGGCTTCCGCCGCGTCGCCCGCATCGGCCTCGGGCGCCTCGTCTGCGGGCGCTTCCTTGGCCTTGCTCGCGGCGCGCTCGGCCTCTTCCGCCTCGAGCTCCTTCATCCGCGCGGCCTTCTCGGCGGCCTTGGCCTTCTTGAGGGCCTTGCCCTTGAGCTTCTTGCCCTTGGCCTCGGTCTCTTCCGCGGCCGTCTCCTCGAGGACCTCGGGTGCGGCCTCCTCGAGATTGCTCGCATTCGCCTGGGACTCGGCCTCCTCCTCGGAGATCAGGCCGGAGAGGTCGCGGACCTTGCTGTGGAGCCGGGCCTTCTTGCCCGTGAGGTCGCGCAGGTAGTAGAGGCGCGACCGACGCACGTAGCCACGGGCCTTGATCTCGACCTTCGTGACCAGCGGCGACTGCACAGGAAAGACGCGCTCGACGCCGACACCGCTCGAGATCTTGCGCACGGTAAAGGTCTCTCCGACGCCTCCGCCTCGGCGGCGGATCACCAGGCCTTGGAAGACCTGGATGCGCTCCTTGTCGCCTTCGCGAACACGGACGTGCACCGCGACGGTGTCGCCGACCTTGAAGGGCGGAAGGTCACGCCGGAGCGTTTCGTTCTCGAGGAAGTCCAGGGTACGCATCGGTCTTCTCTAGTCTTTCTGTCGATCGCTCGAATTGCCACCGTCCCGTCCCCCCGAATCGTTTTCGGGAGCGGGATCGAGCAGGTCTGGTCGTCGATCGCGGGTTCGTTCCAGGGCCTGTTCCTGGCGCCATGCGTCGATCGCGGCGTGGTCGCCGGAACGCAGGATGGGCGGCACCTCTCGGCCCCGGTAAATCGGCGGGCGAGTATACTGCGGTCCCTCCAAAACGCCCGCCCCGCGGAAGGATTCAGTCTCGATCGAGTCCGGATTCCCGAGCACCCCCGGCAGCAGCCGGACGAGCCCCTCGATCGCCACCATCGCCGGGATCTCACCCCCGGAGAGCACGTAGTCTCCGACCGAGAGTTCCTCGTCGACGGACAGGTCGAGCACGCGCTGGTCGATCCCCTCGTAGCGCCCACAGACGAGGAGGAGCGGCGGTCCCGCCGCCAGGGCCGTCAGCCGGGCCTGGTCGAGGGGATGCCCCTGCGGTGACAGGCAGATCACGTGCACCTTGCGGTCCGGCCCCTTCGCCCCGGCCAGGGCCTCGATCGCCGGGATCAGCGGCTCCGGCGTCATCACCATGCCCGGCCCGCCGCCGTAGGGGGTGTCGTCGACGGATCGGTGGCGATCGGTCGCCCAGTCCCGGAGGTCGTGGGTGTCGATCCGGGCGGCTCCGTCCCGCCGCGCAGAGCCGACGAACGCGGTCTCCAGGAAGGGTCCGAAGAGGTCCGGGAAGATCGTGAGAATGTCGATCTCGAGCATCGCAGGCCTCAGATCGGCTCGAGGAGCCCGGGCAGGTCGGCGACCACGATCCGCCGCGCCTCCAGGTCGATCGTCTCGAGGAGCGCCTCCGCGGTCGGCACCAGTCGCCGGACCCCGTCTTCGTCCTCGACCATCAGCACGTCGTGCGCACCCGTCTCCCAGATCTCGCGCACCGTCCCGACCGCATCGCCGTGAGCGGATTCGACCCGGCACCCGATCAGCTCGAACCAGTAGAACTCGCCCTCGGGCAGCTCGGCCAGGACCTCCGGCGACGCCGTCACCAGGAGCCCCACCAGCTTGTTCACGTCATCGCGCCGATCGAGCCCCTCGAACTTGAGTCGCACGTCGCCCCGGGGCGCCATCGCGGCCCCCACGACGACCCGCCGCCGCGCCGCCGGATCCTTCGCCCGCTTGCCGAGCCACACGACCTCCGACCCCAACAAATGCTCCGGCCCATCCCCGGCCACCCGAACACGCACCTCCCCCGCGAGCCCATGCGCCCCCACCACTTCACCGAGCACGATCCGCTCAGCCGAAGGCAGCCTGTGTCCCGAAGAAGCCGTCATCCACCCACTCGCCCGAAAAAGAGAAAGGCCGCAGCGCAAACCCGCGTCACGGCCATCGATCCGTCACATCACTGCACACGGTTCCCCAAGCTATGCGTTCCCGCCGCCAGCCCGAGACGCCGTGCGCCACATAAAAGTCAGTCGACGATGTCCAGTCGCGCCCCCGCACCGTCGGCGGTGGCGTTCAGGATCGCGCGCAACGCCTTGGCGACGCGGCCCTGGCGACCGATCACGCGTCCGCGATCGCCATCGGCGGTCTCGAGCTCGATCAGGTCACCGTCGTCTTCGATGTCGACGTCGACGTCGTCGGGGTTCGAAACGATCGCCTTCGCGAGGAAGGACATCAGCTCTGCAGAATCTTCGCCACGCTTCGCCATCAGGCCGTCGCTCCTTCGCGCTTCACGCGATTCACCAGGCTGCGAACGGTGTCGGAGAGCTGCGCGCCCTTGCCGACCCATGCGTCGATGCCGTCGAGGTTCAGGTCGAGCTCCGCGGGCTCTTCGCGCGGATCGTAGGTCCCGAGGAATTCGAGGGGGCGACTGTCGCGCGCCTTGCGCTCGTCGATCGCCGTTACGCGGTAGAAGGGGCGCTTCTTGGAGCCCATTCGCGTCAATCGGATCTTGACCATGTTCGTTCGGTCCTCTTTCTGAGGGAAGTCGGTAGGCGTCGGAAGCTCGCGTTGGCGAGTCCGCACGTCGCACACCGGACTGGAATCGGGATCGGCAGGCGGCGCTCCCGCTCGAGAATCTTGCGCCCACCCGCCCTAAGCAGGCGCGCAAATTAGGGAAACCGCCCGCTCGGGTCAACTTCGAGGCCGACCCGGAGAACTCCGCCTCCCGGGGGGCTCAGCGGCGAGCGAGCCCCAGGCGCTCCTGCTCCTTCTTCTCGAAGCAATCGGCACAGGAGTAGCGCTCCTGATGAGCCTTCTGGAGTCGGTCGTATTCCTGGTCGAGCGCCACCCGCCGGACGGACGAGACCACGTCGTCGCAGAAGTCGCACCGCCGGCCCACCTTCTCGGCGTCGGTGTGGGTTTCGGTCGCGGTCATGGGCGTCGGCATGGTCGGGGGTCCGTTCGGGGCGGCGGGTTCGTCGAATCGGGGATGTCGGTCGAGGGGGGGAGCGCAGCAGCGGCTCAGCGGGCGCGAGGATAGCCGACCTGGAAGCGGAGCTCCCGCGGCGCCTGTTGGTCGTAGCGTTCCTTCAGCTTCTCGAGCAGCTCGCTCTTGCGCAGCTGCAATTGCTGGGACCAGACGGGGCTGTCGACCTCGAGCTCGAGCACGCCGGCACGGAGCCCGAGCGGGCGGCAATGGGCCGCGACCTGCTCGCCGACGAGCTCCGGCCAGTCGCTGCCGATCCGATGTGCGAGGGCGACGCCGTCGAGTCCCAGATCCCCGAGGACCTGGCCGACCAGGTCGCCGACCGGCTGCATCTTCCCGCGCCGTCGCCCGCCCGGCCGGCGTTCCCACGCCATCGCTAGTCGTTCGCGTCGCGATGGTCGCGGAAGACCATCCCGGTCGGGATCTTGGGGTAGAAGAAGGTCGACTTCTGGGGCATCACCTCGCCCTCCCCCGTCGCCCGGAACACGTCGTCCGGGGTCATCGGGTTCAGGTAGAGCGCGACCGTGCCCTTCCCCTCGCGCACCCGCTCGCCCGCGCGCCGGGCGCTCTTCGGGAACGCCACCGCGCCGCCGCGAATCGCGTCGACATCGAGCCCGAACACGCCGCCCAGGATCTCGCGCTCGACGACCCGGACCATCAGCTCGTCCTTGAGCGGCTCCGGGCGATGGATGACGAGGCTCGCGCCATCGGCGGCCTCGGCAACGAACGCCGGGTGGCCCGAGAGCGGCGCCAGCTCCTCGGCCAGCCGCTCGTCGATCGCATCGAGCCCACACGCCGGCAGCGCGCGGATCGTCCAACCCGGCAGCTTCTCCCGCCATTCGGATTCCGTCGGCGCGGGCACGTCGCGCACGACGCGATGGATCGGCAGGAGCAGGCTGCCCGGCGCCCAGGCGTTCGCGAAGTACGCGACGGTCGACTGCCAGGGGGCGTTCGGGTCATCGCCGTGCGCTTCGACCTGCTGGCGCCGGTACTCGAGGGCCGTCTCGTAACGGTGGTGGCCGTCAGCAATCACGCTGGGCCGCGCATCCATGAACTCCCGCACGGTCGCCACGTCCTCGGGATCGTCGAGGCGCGCGAGGCGGTACTCGACGTCGCCATCCACGGCGCGCCCGATCTCGCCGGTCACGAGGGCGCCCGCGAGGACCGGGCCGAGCGCGTCGTCACGATCTTCGTAGAGCAGGAACACCGTCGACAGGTTCGCCTCCGCCGCGCGCAGCAGCTTCAGGCGATCCGCCTTGGGGCCCGCGAGGGTCCGCTCGTGCGGCCGCACGACCCGTTCATCGTAATTCGCGAGTCCCAGCTCGCAGAAGAATCCGACGCGCTCGAGGCGCTGGCCGTCCGGAGCCTGGTAGCGCTGGCCCATCACGTAGTAGGCGGGCTCGGCGTCCCGAACGAGGACTCCGCTCGCGCGCCAGGCGTCCAGGTTCTCCCGGATCCAGCCGTAGTCCGCCGCGGCTTCGTCGGCCGCGTCCCGGGTCAGCTCGAAGCGGATCGCGTTGTGAGGGTCGCGGTCGAAGAAGGCGCCGCGCTCGTCGTCCGCGATCACGTCGTAGGGCGGGACGATCACCCGAGACAGGTCGACCCTGTTCGTGTCGTAGCGGAGGGCGCGAAGCGGGCGGGCAGCCGTCATCGAGAGAGGAGCTCCTCTGCGTTCATGATCAGGATCGGCCGCACCTAACGACCCAGCGCGCGGTCCGCGATGTCGCGCCGGAAGTGCATGCCTTCGAAGTCGACCCGCTCGACCGCGGCGTACGCGCGCTCGCGGGCCTCGGCGACGGAGCTGCCGCGGGCTGTGATCCCGAGGACGCGTCCGCCGGCGGTCGCAAAATCGTCGCCGTCCGGGGAGCCGCTCGTGCCGGCGTGGAAGACGACGAGCTGATCGTCCCCTTCGAGGGTCTCGAGGCCGCGGATCGCCTTGCCGGTCTCGTAGCCTCGCGGATAGCCGCCGGAGGCGAGCACGACGCAGACCGCGGAATCGCCCCAGCCGAGCGCCGTCGACGGGTCGAGCCCGCCGCGCGCCGCGGCATCGAGGATCGGCAGCAGGTCGCCTTCCATTCGGACCATGAGCGGCTGGGTCTCCGGGTCTCCGAAGCGCACGTTGAATTCGATCACATAGGGGTCGCCCGCGTCGTCGATCATCAGGCCGACGAAGAGCACGCCCTGGTAGGGGTGGCCGTCGGCCTTCATGCCGTTGATCGTCGGGTGCACGACCCGCTCGAGGATCTTCTTCTCGACCGCCTCGGAGACGACCGGTGCCGGGGAGTAGGCCCCCATGCCGCCGGTGTTCTCGCCTGCGTCGCCGTCGAGGGCGCGCTTGTGGTCCTGCGCCGCGGCCAGGGTCACGATCCGCTCGCCGTCACAGAGGGCGTAGTAGGACGCTTCCTCGCCCTGCAGCCACTCCTCGATCACGACGCGATCCCCCGCGGCGCCGAAGCGCTTGTCGGCCATCATCTCGTCGATCGCCGCATGGGCCGCTGCCGCGTCCGCGCACATCGCGACGCCCTTGCCCGCCGCGAGTCCGTCCGCCTTCACGACGCAGGGCCGACCGAGCTGATCGACGTAGTCGTGGGCGGCCTGCGCTGCGTCGAAGACCTCGTAGGCCGCGGTCGGGATCCCGTGCCGCGCCATGAAGTCCTTCGAGAAGGCCTTGCTGCCCTCGAGCCGCGCCGCGGTGGCCGACGGGCCGAAGGTCGCGATGCCGACGTCGCGCAGCCGATCCGACAGCCCCGCTGCAAGCGGGTCTTCCGGCCCGACGACGACGAGATCGATCGATTCGGCCTGGGCCAGCGCGACGATCCCGTCGAGGTCGTTCGCCTTCGTGTCGGCGTGGCACGTGGCCAGGCGACCGATCGCCTTGCTGCCCGGCGCCACGTGAAGCGCCGTGAGCTCCGGGCTCTGGGCGATCTTCCACGCGAGCGCGTGCTCGCGGCCTCCGCTGCCGATCACCAGGACCTTCACGGCTTGATCATCTCCTTGCACCCGGTGTCGGGACGAGAGTCGAGCGCCTGCGGCTCAATGTCGCGAGCGCCTGTTGCTCAATGTCGAAAGTGACGCTTGCCGGTCATCAGCATCGGGACGCCGAGCTTGTTCGCCGCCTCGATGACCATCTCGTCGCGGTTCGAGCCACCGGGCTGGACGACCGCCGCGGCGCCGGCCTCGACCGCCGCCTCGAGCCCGTCCGGGAACGGGAAGAAGGCGTCACTCGCGAGCACGCAGCCGTCGAGAGAGAGCCCGACCCGCCCCGCCTTTGCCGCCGCGTTCAGCACCGCGTCGACCCGCGACGTCGCGCCGCCGCCGATCGCGAGCGTCCGGTCATGCGACGCGAAGACGATCGCGTTGCTCTTCACGTGCTTCACCACGCGCCAGGCGAATTCCATCGCCGTACGCTGCTCATCGGTCGGTTGGGTGTCGGTCGCGACGTCGGCGGTCATCACCTCTTCCGGCGCCGGATCCGACTCCTGGACCAGGAGGCCCCCGAAGACGCGGCGGACTTCGACCTGAGCCGGGTCGATCTTGTCCCGGTCGAAGGAGAGCAGCCGGCGGTTCTTCTTCTTCTTGAGGAACGCGAGCGCCTCGTCCGTGAAGCTCGGCGCGATCAGGACCTCGGTGAAGAGCTCGTCGACCTTCTCGGCGAGGGGCAGGTCGAAGGGTCGGTTCGAGACGATGATCCCGCCGAAGGGCGAATCGGGGTCGGTCGAGAAGGCGTTCTCGTAGGCCTCGAGCGGGGTCGCCCCGGCGCCGACGCCACAGGGCGTGTTGTGCTTCAGGATCGCGACGACCGCGCGGTCGCCCGCGTTCGAGCCCGGCTCGGTCGGCATGGAGCCTTCAGCCGGCATGCAGCCTTCAGTCGGCATGGAGCCTTCAGCCGGCATGAAGTCCACGATCAACGCGAGCGCCGCCTGGGCATCGACCAGATTGTTGTACGAGAGCGCCTTGCCGTGATGCAGCTCGCAGATCTCGAGGAACGCCCCGTAGAGCACCGCCCGCTGATGCGAGTTCTCGCCGTACCGGAGCTCGTCCGACTTCTCGAGCGCCAGCGTCAACGTCTCCGGAAAGATCTCCGGCTCCTCCACCGGATCGTTCTCCCCGAGCCACGTCGAAATCGCGGAGTCATAAGCCGCCGTATGCTGAAAAGCCTTCAGTGCCAGTCGGCGCCGCAGAGAATCCGTCAGCCCCGAATGCTCCCGAATCTCCCCGACCACTCGGTAATAGTCGCAGGGGTCGCAGAGCACACCGACGAAGGCGTGGTTCTTGGCAGCCGAACGGATCATCGACGGGCCGCCGATGTCGATCTTCTCGACCGCTTCGGCGCGGGTCACGTCCGGCTTCGCCACGGTCGTCTGGAACGGGTAGAGGTTGCAGACGACGAGGTCTATCCCCCCGATCCCGTTCGCCTCCATGTCCGCCTGGTCTTCCGCCAGGTCGCGGCGAGCGAGGATGCCGCCGTGGATCTTCGGGTGGAGCGTCTTCACGCGGCCCCCGAGCATCTCCGGGCTCGCGGTCAGCTCGGCCACGTCCGCGACCGGCAACCCCGCGTCGCGGATCGCGCCGGCGGTTCCGCCGGAGGCCACGAGCTCGACGCCGAGCTCGGCGAGGCCCTTGGCGAGCTCGACGAGTCCGGTCTTGTCCGAGACGGAGAGCAGCGCGCGCTTCACTTGCTGCACGGCATCACTGGGGGGCATGCTTCGATCTCCCTTCCTTACACCGTGCGTCCGCCCCTTCGCAGGGGAGACCGACGCACGCCTGGAGCCCCGCTACGTCGGTGTTCGCCGGGGGCGGCGGACGCGGACGGATCGGGTCTTCGGAGCAGCGTTCCAAGGTCACCAGGAACGCGCATTCTGGTCGGGGATCCAGGGGGTTGGCGATGTTGTACAGGCGCGGTGAAGCCGCGTCAATCGGCAGCACCGGGTTCCCGGCGACGCGGCTGCCTACGCGTACGGATCGGCCTTCGGGGGCCCGTCTCCGGCGATCCGCGGCACCCGGCCGCCGACCCCCACGAGGATCTCGTAGCCGATCGTCCCAGCCGCCCGCGCGAAGTCTTCGACGGGCACGCGCGCGCCCTCGGGCGTGCGACCGAAGACGGTCGCGACGTCGCCGATCTCGACCGGGTCGTCGCCGCAGTCGACGCAGATGCTGTCCATCGAGACCCGCCCCACGATCGGGCGACTCGCCCCGGCGAGGTGGACCCGCCCGCGACCGAGGACGGCGCGCGGGATCCCGTCCGCATACCCGACCGGGAGGGTCGCGAGCGTCGTCTCCCGGTCCGCCGTCCACTCGCCGCCGTAGCCGACCGAGTCGCCGGCCGAGAGTCGCCGCGTCGCGACCACCCGTGCGGCGAGGGTCATGACGGGTTCGAGGTCGAGGGCCTCGGCGCTGCGGTCCGCGAAGGGCGACACCCCGTAGAGCATCAGCCCGGGCCGAACGGCGGTCGTCTCGATCGCCCCGGCCTCGATCTCCTCGAGGCGGAAGAGCCCCGCGGAGTTGGCCAGGTGGCGATCCGGGCCGCGCTCGCCCTGCTCCTCACCGACCACCTCGGCGAGCAGGGCCGCGAGGGCCTCGGCCTGTCCCCGGCTCGGCGCGAGCTCTGGCTCGTCGGCGCGGGCCAGATGCGTGAACACGCCCGACAGCGCGAGCTGGGGCGCGTCGAGGATCCGGGCCAGCAGCGTCGAAGCGCTCGTCGGCGACGCGCCCATTCGCCGCATGCCGGTGTCGACCTCGAGCTCGACGGCGAAGCGCGCGTCCGCGCTGCCGAAGCTCTGGGCGAGCGCGACGCCCCGCTCGTCCTGGAGCACGGGCACGAGGCCCCATTTCAGGGCGCGCTCGGCGCCGGCCACATCATCCATCCCGCCCAGCAGCAGGATCGGCGAGCCGATCCCGGCGCGTCGGAGCGCCGCGCCCTCGGCGACGCTCACGATCGCCAGGCGACCGATGCCCTCCGCGAGCAGCGCGCGGGCCACCTTGGTCGCGCCGTGTCCGTAGCCGTCCGCCTTGACCACGCCGATCACGGTGCGGTCGCCGGCGAGCGCACGAGCGCGCCGGGCGTTGTGGCGCAGCGCCGCGCGATCGATCCATGCCCAGACGGGGCGCTGCTCCGCGGAATCGGTCGGATCCGATTCGATCGACAAGGCGGGTCTCCGGTGCGGTTCGATCGGGGGCGGCCCGAGCCTACCGAATTCGCGCGAGCCGGCCGACTTCGCGCGGCGCCGGTCGGGGGGGTCGGGTACTTTTCGAGGCGGGCGGAGGCCGGTCACGAGCCGAGCAACCGCCCGGGGAGGGTCCGCACGTGAGTGGCGGTACACAGGAAGCGCAGTCGAGCGACGCGGCCGGATTGACGATCGACGTGAACGGCGACGCACATTCCCTCGCCGCGACCTGCACGATCGCCGAGCTGCTCGAGACGCTCGGACTCGGCGGCAAACGCGTGGCGGTCGCGGTGAACCGCGACGTCGTGATCCGCTCCCTCCACGCTGAACATCGCATCGCGGACGGCGACCGGGTCGAGATCCTCGAAGCCGTCGGTGGCGGCTGAACGCGGCCCCCCCTCTTCTCTGCGGACCGCGCCGGACCTACTGGAGTACACGATGAGCACCCCCCAAGAACCCGCGAACGAGCCGGCCTTCCGGATCGGCAACCACGCCTTCGACTCGCGCCTGATCGTCGGCACCGGCAAGTACGAGAGCTTCGAGCAGAACCTCGAGTGCGCCCGCGAGTCGGGCGCGGAAATGATCACGGTCGCGCTGCGCCGCGTGAACTTCGACGCCGCCAAGGGCCCGCGCCTGCTCGACGTGATCAAGCCGAGCGAGTTCACGATCCTGCCGAACACCGCCGGTTGCTACACCGCCGACGACGCCGTCACGACCGCGCAGATGGGCCGCGAGCTCCTCGACACCGAGCTGGTCAAGCTCGAGGTGATCGGCGACGAGCGCACGCTCTTCCCCGACGTGCCCGCGACCCTCGAGGCCGCCGAGCGCCTGATCGCCGACGGCTTCACCGTCCTGCCCTACATCACCGACGACCCCGTCGCGTGCCAGCGCCTCGAGCAGCTCGGCTGTCCGGCCGTGATGCCCCTGGCCGCGCCGATCGGCTCCGGCATGGGCATCCGCAACCCGGCCAACCTGCGCATCATCCTCGAGACCGTCGAGGTGCCCGTGATCGTCGACGCCGGCGTCGGAACCGCGAGCGATGCGGCGTACGCCATGGAGCTCGGGGCGACGGCGCTGCTCATGAACACCGCGATCGCCCACGCCAAGGATCCCGTGCAGATGGCGCGGGCCATGCGTCAGGGCGTCGAAGCGGGACGCGCGGCCTACGAGGCGGGGCGCATGCCGAAGCGACTCTACGCGTCGGCATCGAGCCCCCTCGACGGGACCGCGAGCTTCTGACGCTGGCGTCCATCGGCGGGAGACCGCTCCTCTGCGTCGTGCTCGACGCGGCCGGGCTCGGCGACGCGCCCGGCGAGCGAGCGAGCGCGCTCTTCGCGGCCGGCGCGGACTGGATCCAGCTGCGTGACCGCTCGCTGTCGGACGCCGCGCTGCTGGCCGTCGCGCGGACGCTCGTCGAAGCGAGCGCCGTTGCTGCGCGCGAGGGCTCGCACATCGTCGTGAACAAGCGCACCGACGTGGCCCGCGTCGCCGGCGCCCACGGCGTCCACCTCGGCTTCGACGCCCTCGATCCCGCGAGCGCACGGGAGGTCCTGGGCGGGTCGGCGCTGATCGGTCGCTCGCTGCATTCGGTCGACGAAGTGCGCTCGAGCGCTTCGGCCGGCGACGTCGACTACGTCCACCTCGCGCCGATCTGGGATCCGAACTCGAAGCCCACCGAGCGCCCGTCCCTCGGCGTCGAGGCGATCCGGGAAGCGGCAGCCGCGGGGGTGCCGGTGATCGCGCAGGGCGGGCTCGATCCGGGGCGAGCGCGAGAAGCGATCGACGCCGGAGCGGCCGGGGTCGCCGTGACCGGCACTCTGGCGCGCGGCGGCGATCCGAAGGCGGTTCTCGCGCCGCTCAGGGACCGCCTCGATGAACCGACGTAAGCGGCTGATCTCGCGACTGAATTGCACACACCTTCGAGCGATGATCGAGGCCGTAGAGTGAACCGGATGGGCGCGCGCGGAGACAGACGAACGTGGCCCCGCGCCGCCGCCCGCCCCGCGGGCGGGACGAAACGGTACGTTCGCGCCCGAGCGACCGGTCACGAGCCGAGAACGATGTTCCGATTCCATCCACGACCGAGCCCCGCCGCGCGCCGTCCCGCGACCGGCGCTGCGCTCGCGTGCGTCTTCAGCCTGGTGGCAATCGCCACGGCGCTCCCCGCGCCGGCGGCGGATCCCTTCCTCCGCCGGACCGCGACGGTCGACGTGGTCGAACGCGTCGGCCCGAGCGTGGTGAACATCCTCGGCGACGCGAACGCGCCGGCGATGGAAGCGCCGACAGCGCCGTCCCGGGACCCCCTCGATCAGTACTTCGGCAGCTACTACGACCCCCGCGCCCGGGACGGCAAGAGCCGCGGCTCCGGTGTCATCTTCGATCGCGCGGGCCACGTCCTCACGAACATGCACGTGATCCGCGGCGTGAGGGGGCTGCGCGTCGCCCTCGCCGACGGGCGCGTCTTCCCGGCCGAGGTGGTCGGGGCCGACGAGGTGTACGACCTCGCGATCCTTCGCCTGCGGATGCAGGAGCGCGAGACCCTGCCCTTCACGAAGCCCGGCGACTCGAACGACCTGTTGGTCGGCGAGCCGGTGATCGCGATCGGCAATCCCCTCGGCTTCTCGAACTCCGTCACGACGGGCGTGATCTCCTCGGTCAACCGCACGGTGCGCCGCGAGGGCGAGCCCGACCCGACCAACTTCACCCAGAGCGCCGGACTCGGCTACTTCCACGGCCTCATCCAGACCGACGCCTCGATCAATCACGGCAACTCCGGCGGTCCGCTGCTGAACGCCGAAGGTCGCCTGATCGGCATCAACGTCGCGATGGTGCGCGGCGCCCAGGGACTCGGTCTCGCGATCCCGATCGACACCGCGAAGCGGGTCATCAACGAGCTTCTGCTCTACGACGAGGTCCGACCGGTCTGGCTCGGCCTCGAGTTCCAGGAGCTCGACCCGCGCCTGCAGCAGATCCTCGAAATGCCGCGCAATGCGCGGGGCGCGCTCGTCTCGCGCGTGCAGGCCGGCAGCCCCGCCGCCCTCGCCGGCATCAAGCGTGGGGACGTGATCATCGGCGTCGATGGTCGCAAGCTCACGGGCGTCGCTGGCCAGCCCTACAGCGCCGCCCGTCAGCTGAACGACGACTTCAACCACCTGACCGACGCCCAGCCGGTCGACTTCGAGTTCGTGCGCGGGAACGAGATCCTCGAGGCGCGGGCGATCGCCGCCGAGATGCCGCCCACGGTCGTCTCGCGAATCGCCCACGCCCGACTCGGCCTGGAGCTCGAGCTGGCCGAGCGCGAGCAGGCGTATTCGATCCGCGGCGTCCGCGAAGGCTCGAGCGCCGAGGCCCTCGGCCTGCGTCCCGGAGACTTCCTGCTGCAGGTGAACGGTGTCGTCCTGCGCGATTATGAGTCGTTGCGCCGCGCGATCGCCAAGATCCGCGGCAAGACACGCGCCCTCGTCGTGGTCCAACGCGGGCCCGGCCTCTACCCTCTAACGATCCCGCTTAGGTAGCGGTGCGCGCCGCGGCCCGGAGGTCGCCCGCGAGCCATCTGCGAGATCCCAATCGGGAGGGCCAGACCCTCCCCCCCAAGGAGAAACCCCATGCGACGCATCCTCTTCCTGAGCGCCGCCCTGGCGCTCGCCTTCGTAGCGATCACGAGCCCGCCACCCGCCCCCGCCATCGACTTCTTCGGAAGCGATGACGACGAGGCGCCGGAAGGCGCGTTCTGGAAGAACGACAGCCGGATCCCCGAAGCCCAGCCGATCGGAATCCCGACCAGCTTCGCGGACCTGGCCGAGCGCGTGGCCCCGGCGGTCGTGAGCATCCAGACCAAGGGCATAGTCCGCCTCGACGGGCCGACCTTCCCGGGCATGCCGCCGGGCTTCGGTCTCCCGCCGTGGCACCGAGGCGATCCCTTCGAGCGCAAGAGCGAAGGCGAAGGCAGTGGCTTCGTCGTCTCCCCCGACGGTTACATCGTGACCAACAATCACGTCGTCGAGCACTCCAACGAGATCACCGTGCACTTCAACGACGGCAGCGAGCTGCCCGCGGAGATCGTCGGCCTCGACCCGAAGACCGACGTCGCACTCCTGAAGGTCGACCCGGGCCGCGAGGATCTCGTGTCCATCGCTCTCGGCGACTCCGAAGCGATCCGGCCCGGCGACTGGGTCGTGGCGATCGGAAACCCCTTCGGCTTCGAGCACACGGTCACCGCCGGCATCGTCTCGGCCAAGAACCGCAAGCAGATCACCCCCGGCTCGGAGCAGCAGTACGACGACTACATCCAGACCGACGCCGCGATCAACCCGGGGAACTCCGGCGGTCCGCTGATCGATCTGCAGGGCCGCGTGGTCGGGATCAACACCCTCGTGCAGGCGGGCGCCAACACGATCGGCTTCTCGATCCCGATCAACCAGGCCAAGCAGATTCTCCCGCAGCTGCGTGCGGACGGGCACGTGACCCGGGGATGGCTGGGCGTTTCGATCCAGCCCGTCACAAAGGACCTCGCCGACGCGTTCGACCTCGACGAGCCGAAGGGCGCGCTCGTCGCGATGGTCATGGACGACACCCCCGCCGACGCCGGCGGGATCGAAGCCGGGGACGTGATCGTCGAGTTCGACGGGCACGAGATCGAGGACTGGCAGGACCTGCCGATCGTCGTCGCGAGCACCCCCGTCGACAAGCCGGCGGAGGTCGTGCTGGTTCGAGACGGCAAGACGAAGACGATCACGATCCGCACGGGCCGGCTCGACGACGGGCCGCAATACGCCTCGCACCAGCCGAAGAACGGCAGCGCGGAGGCCTTCGGCCTGCTCGCCCGGGACGTGACGCCGGATCTCGCCGACCGCCTCGGTCTCGGCGACGTCCAGGGCGTGATCGTGACCGAGGTCGACCCGAACAGCCCCGCCGGCGAGGCGGGCATCCGGCGCGGTGACGTGATCGTCGAGCTCGACCGCAAGCCGGTCGAGAACGCGGACGACCTGCGCGACAAGCTCGAGGACTCGGATCGGCCGCTACTGCTGGTTCGGCGGGGCGAATCGACGCTGTGGGTGCGGCTCAAGCCGACGGGCTAGGGCCGACGGCGGCGCCGCGCGCTCCTCAGTCGAGCGCGCGGTGCTGATACAAAGCACCATCCGCGAAAGCCTGCATCCGGTAGTAGTCGCGGGTGCCGATCGCCGAGATGACGGAGAGCGCCGTGTAGCCTTCGGCGCGGGCGAACTCCGCGGCGCGGTCGAGGAGGCGCGCGCCGAGGCCGCGGTGTTGGGCGGCGCCGTCCGGGGCGTGGCCGAGCCGGACGCTGCCGCCGTAGACGTGGAGCTCGCGGACGAGCGCGTTCGTGCCGAGTTCGTCCACGAACGACGCGGCGGTCGGGAGCGACAGCCGGAGGAACCCGACGATCCGGTCGTCCGGCGTCACGAGCTCGAGGAACACCTCGCGGCCGGAATCGGTTTCGTACCCGGTCTCGCGGGCTTCGAGGCTTGCGTCGTCGAAGGCCTCGCCCCGGATCTCGCGCGCGCGAATCTCGACGAGCGTGTCGCCGCGGCGCGCGATCTCCTGCTCGGCGATCTGTCGGAAGTTCGTGCGCTTGTTGCCGACGACAATGTCGTCGCTCGAGATGTCGCGGATCACGCGCGTGACGCGGCAGTAGCGCGGCACCCGGGGTAGCGCGTCGGCGACGACCTCGAGCAGCTCGGCGTCATCGTAGGGCCGCCACTCGCCGCGCTTCCACGGGCCCATCAGCTCCGCGGTCTCGACGAGGCTGCAGGGGTAGAGCTTCAGCTCATCGGGCCGGAACGAAGGATCCTCGAAGAGCTTCGGGAAGTCGGCGCGGTCGCTGGTGGGAGTCGCTCCGAGCAGGTTCGCCATCCAGTGCACATGAAGCTTGAACCCGGCGCGGCGGAGCATCGCGAAGGCCCGGCGCGTCTCGGCGACGCCGTGGCCCCGGCGATTCGCGTCGAGAATCGCGTCGTCGAGGCTCTGCACCCCGAGCTGCACCTTCGTCGCTCCGAGCCGTCGCAGGCGGACGACCTCTTCCTCGTCGACGTGGTCTGGCCGAGTCTCGAGCACGAGTCCCACGCAGCGCGCGCCCGCCGTCTCGTTCGCGCGCTGCGCCGCTTCGAGGCTCGCCCAGTCCGCGCCCTCGTGCGCGAGCAGCAGCTCGCCGCCCTGCTTCTCCTTGAGGAACGCGGTCACCGTCGCGTTGTACGGATTCCGCTCGAAGGCGTCGCCGCGTACGTCTGCGTCCATCTCTTCGAAGTCGGGCATGCCCTCGGCGACATCGCCCCGCGCGTCGCGCTCGGCGCCGAAGTCGGTCATCGCCTCCAGGCAACGCTGCACGAACCAGACTTGATAGGCCTCGGGATAGAAGGACCAGGTGCCGCCCAACACGATCAGCTCGACCTTGTCGACGGGATGACCCGTCGCGTCGAAGGCCGCCAGGCGATTCCAGGTCTGCAGGTAGGGATCGAAACGGTTGTTCGCGGCGCGCTGGGCCCCGGGCTCGTCGGACAGGTAGCTCTTGGGCATCCGCACGTCGTTCGGACAGAAGATGCACTTGCCGGGACACGGGAAGGGCTTGGTCAGGACCGTCAGCGGCGTGACCCCGCTGCGGGTGCGGACGGGGCGGCGCTGCACGCGGCGCCGGAAGCGCGCCTCGTCGAAGCGGAAGTCCGCGTCCTGCGCGAAGGCTCGGAACCCTGCGATCAGCTGGCTGCGCGAGAAGAAGCCTCCCCCCGGTCGCGGGTGGCGACGGAGCAGCGGCTCCATCACCTCCGTCGTGAAGGGCTCGCCGACCTCGTCCGGGACCGCCTCGATCGCGCGCAAGAGCGGGAGCAGCGCCTCGCGCGCCGTCTCCGGGTCGAAGTCCCGATCGGGCGCGCGGCCGCGAAAGCGCCCGGGCACCCGCGGCCCGTCGGGCGTCGACTCGCCCTTCTTCTGCGCCGTTCGCGCCACTGCCAGACCTCCGGCCGCGGAGTGTAGGGGAGAGCGCCTAGACTCCCGCCCGATGGACGATCGCACGCGCCGACAGCTCCACGCGCTCTCCCGCACGTTCTACGACGAGCGGACCGCCGACTTCGACGCGAGCCGGGTCGATCTGCCGTGGCCGGGCTGGGAGCGACTCCGCGCGCACCTCCCCGACGCGCGGTTCTCCGTGCTCGACATCGGCTGCGGCAACGGCCGCTTCGCGGCGTGGCTCGCGGAATCCGGTGCGGCGTTCGACTACGTGGGCACCGACGCGAGCGGCGGGCTTCTCGCGGCCGCGCAGGAGCGGGTGTTGCCGTCTCTCTCGGAAGGCGCGCGCTTCGCCCAGCAGGATTTCCTCGACGACTTCGACGCCCCCGGAGCGGCGCTGCCCGATGGGCCCTTCGACCTCGTCGCGTTGATGGGCGTGCTCCATCACGTGCCCGGTCGCGCGACGCGAGCCGCGCTCGTTCGCGCCGCCGCGGAACGTCTCGCGCCGGGGGGCCTGCTCGCCCTCACCCTCTGGCGCTTCGCCGGGCGACCGCGCTTCGAGAAGCGGCGCGTCGCGTGGGACGCGATCGGACCGGTGCTCGATGCGCCGGTCGACGCCGACGAGCTCGAGCCGGGCGATGCCCTCCTCCGCTTCGGCGACGACCCGGACGCGGCCCCTCGCTACTGCCATGAGACCGACGCGACGGAGCTCACGGCGTGGGCGGAGGCGAGCGGTCTCGAGACCGTCGAGACCTTCTCGGCAGACGGCGCCCAGGGCGATCTCAACATGCATTGGATCGCACGCCGGCCCTGAGCTGTAGGCCGTTCCACGCATCTTCATTTCCTCAGTTGCGTGACCGATGCACATAGCGGGTATGTGCATCCAGCGACTTCGAACGACTGCGCTCGCGTGCGTCGGCCTCGGCCTCTTCTGGCCCGGGACCGCGTCGGCCGGTGCGTTCACCGACTGGCTCGGTCGCGCCCTCGCGCCGATCTCCGCATTGGACGGATTCGAAGACCTCGAAGCACCACTGACCGACGCCTATCAAGCGCTGCTCGCTTCGACGCCCTGGCTCCGGGACGCCGAGGCATTCCTGCTGACCGACGACGGCGTGCTCGCGGTTGCCGGACTCGCGCTCGGGCTCGCCCTCTCCCTCGCTGCGATCGCTCGCCGACGACACCGCGCGGTCGGCGACCTCACGCTTCACTTGCGCTTCCCGGACGAAGTCGACGGCGACTTCGAAATCCGCCTCGTCCGCCCGGGTCGCAGCAAGCAGAAGCCGGCGCGGCGGACCGGCGTGCGACGCGAAACGCAGTTCGTCGGCGTCGCTCCGGGCGCGTGGCACCTCGAGATCGAAGGCCGACTCCATGCCCGACAGAGCGGCGCCGAGCTCGCGGTCGTCGACGAGCAGCTCTACGTCGAGATCGCGGTCGGGGAATGCGCGGACGTCGACCACGTCCTGCCGCCCGTCAAGGCGCCGGTCGAATTCCGGGTTCACTGGGACCGACAGCCCGCGCGAGACGTCGGGCTCGGTCTCGCAGAGCGCCCCGACACCGTTCGTTATGCGACCCAGGGCGGGATCATCCGATCGCGTCTGCCGCTCGGCGAGCACGCCTTCGTCGTCGGCGCGGGAGATCGGATCGTGGAGCGGCGCTGCGCGATCACGAATTACGAACCTGCGACCGTCCCAGTCGATCTCGCGGACGGGACAGGTCTCGTCTTCAAGGGCTGCCCGCCGGCGGTCGGCGCGTTCCTCCAGGGCGACCTCGCCCAGGCGGCGAACGCCCTCGCCCGGGATGGCCAGGCGGATCAAGCGGCGCTCCTGCTCGCGCGCCTGCATCAGGCCCAGGGCCGCAAGGAGGCCGCCGCCGAGCAGCTCGAACACGCGGGGCGTTCGCGCGAAGCCGCGCAGCTGCGCCGTGAGATCTCCGACTTCGACCGCGCTGCCGCGCTCTTCGAGAACGCAGGCGAGCTCCGCAGCGCCGCGGAGATGTACGACGCCGCCGGTGCGTTCGGTCAGGCGGCGCGGGCGTACGCGGCGCTCGAGGACTGGGACGCCGCGGCGCGCTGCTTCGAAGCTGCAGGCGACCACGAGGGTCTGATCGGGGCGCTCGAAGGCCAGGGCGAGCTCCTCCGTGCGGCGGCGCTCGCGACCGAACGCGGCGACCGCTCCCGCTCGATCCGGCTGCTCCAGCAGGTCGGCCCCGACCACGAAGCGTTCATGCGCGCGGGCGAGCTTCTCGCCCTCGCCTATGAACAGGAGGGGCATGTCGACCTCGCGGCCAACCAGCTCGAACGCTGCCTCGAGGCGTTGCCGGTGGGCGAACATGCGCCGGCGCTCGAGGTCCATCTGTCGGAGCTGCTCGAGGACTCCGGCGACGTCGCGCGCGCCCTCGAAGTGCTCGAGACCCTGCGCGATCGCGACCCGACCTATCCGCGGGTCGCCGACAAGATCGAGGGCTTGCGCAAGAAGCTGAGCGCCTCTCACCGCCAGAGTCAGCGCGAGAGCCAGGGCGAGGTCTTCACGCCGCCGGCTGGCGCGACCGCGTTCGTCGCGGAGCAACGCTACGAGATCGTCGAAGAGGTCGGCCGCGGCGGTATGGGCCTCGTCTACAAGGCGCTCGACCGCCGACTCGGCCGAACCGTCGCACTCAAGCGCATGCCCGAGAACCTGCGCGACCACCCGACCGCCGTCCAGCTCTTCCTGACTGAAGCGCAGGCCGCGGCGCGTATGAACCATCCGAACATCGTGACGCTCTACGATGCGGACCAGGAGAACGGCAGCTTCTTCATCACGATGGAGCTGCTCGAGGGCTTGCCGCTCAACGCGATTCTGAAGCAGCGCACCCGCTTCGGCCCCCGCGACACCGCGCGGCTCGGCCTCCAGATCTGCGCCGGCCTCCAATACGCCCACGATGCCGGCATCGTCCACCGCGACATCAAGACCTCGAACCTCTTCATCACGCGGGAGCGCGTGCTCAAGATCATGGACTTCGGCCTCGCGAAGATCCTCGAGGCCGTACGCGACGGCGGCTCGACGGTGATCGCAGGAACGCCCTTCTACATGGCCCCGGAACAGGCGAGCGGGAACGTCGCCGACGGCCGTACCGATCTCTACGCCCTCGGCGTCACGCTCTTCGAGCTTTCGACCGGACGCCTCCCGTTCAAGGAAGGCGACGTCGCCGCGAAGCACCGCTCGGCGCCGCGGCCTGATCCCTCGCAGGGTCTCGCCGACTACCCGCCGAAGCTGCAGGTGCTGATCCAGCACCTCATGTCCGTGCTGCCCGACGGACGGCCGGCCAGCGCGACGGAGGTCGCGGCGGTTCTGACGGAGATCGTCGAGGGGCGTTAGGCCATGCCCGCCCCCGCCGTTCTCGCAGCCGATCGACGACGCGCTGCCTGGAACCGGCGATTCTCATCGCTGATCAGGCTTGCGTTCGACACGCCGCCGACACATCGACGTTCTTCTCACCACTCGGTTGCAGATGTGGGGGGAATCGATGCGACTCGGAGCCGCGTTCGCTGCGCTCGTCCTGATCTTCGTGCACGGCCCAACGCCGGCGAAGGGCGCTTCATTCACGTTGCTAGGGGGTCTGCCGGGCGAGGACGGCGATAGCCGCGTCTCCCGGATCTCCGCTGACGGATCCACGGTCGTCGGATCCACGCGGGGGGAGGTCGCCTTTCGCTGGACCTCGACCGACGGGCTCGTCGCGCTCGGTCGTCTTCCGGGCACGCTCGGGGCCCGTGCCTTCGCGGTCTCGCACGACGGGTCCGTGATCGTTGGTTCGAGCTTCAGCGAGACGGAGGAGATTCCATTCGTCTGGCGAGGCGAGACGAACGAGATGGTGGCCCTCGGCGACGGCTCGGTGCGAGGCGTGGCGCACCACGTCTCGAGCGACGGGCGAACAATTGCCGGGACCCTGAATACGCCGGACGGCGACACGTCCGGTTTTCGCTGGACCGAGGACAGCGGCCTCGAAGACCTCGGCGCGCTCATGCCGATCGGATTCTCGCATGGCGGCCCGCTCGCGGACAACGGCGCGACCGTCTTCGGAATCGCGAGCGATGATCGCGGGCCCATCTACCGGCGCGACGGCAAACCCGTCGGGCGCCTGCCCCTCCCCACGACCATACGCGCCGGAGGCGCCTCCGCCGTAACGCCCGACGGCAGCATCGCCGTCGGGGTCGGAGCACGCTCCGACACGGACTTCGCGTTCGACGCGCTCGTCTGGCGGGGGGCAACCGTCGAGCGACTCGGTCACCTCGACGGCGGAGCCGACTACTCCGTCGCATACGATGTCTCGGATGACGGATCCGTCATCGTCGGCGAGAGCGAGAACGCGCAGGGGCCACGCGCATTCATCTGGACCAAAGAAGACGGGATGCAGCCGCTCGCGGTGCTGTTCGAGGATCTCGGGATCGACCTCGACGGCTGGGTGCTCTCGAACGCAGGCGGACTCTCGGGTGATGGTCGCACGATCGCCGGTACCGCGTGGCACCCCATCCGACGGATCGAGTCGGGCTTCGTCGCGGTGATTCCCGAGCCGAGCACGGCGACGCTACTCGCGGTGGGACTCGCCGGCCTCGCGCTCGCACGGCGGCGTTAGGCCTCCCGCGCTCTAGAGCGTCGCGCTCTCCGGCGCCGCCGGCACGGCTTCGTCTTCGGTACTCGCCGCGGCCGCCGCCGCTTCCGTCGCGACCTCGGTCTGGAGCTCCGCGAGCTCTCGGCTCGCGCTGCGATGGCCCTGCTCCGCTGCGCGGCCGAGCAGGTCGAGGGCCTCGTCGCGGGTGAGAGAATTCGAGAGCTGGCGAGAGTACATGCCGCCCAGGTTGTACTGCGCCGCGGCGTAGCCCTGATCGGCGGCCATCCGCCACCAGTGCTCGGCTTCGCCCGCGTCGACCGCGACGCCCTGACCGGTGAGGTAGATCGTGCCGAGCATGTTCTGCGCGCCCGGGTGGTTGTGCTGCGCGGCGAGGCGGTACCAGCGGAGCGCTTCCTCGAAGCTCTGCTCGACGCCGAGGCCCTTCAGATAGAGCACGGCCAGGTTGTTGCAGCCGTCCGCGTCGCCCTGTTCGGCGGCCATGCGGCTCCAACGAACGGCTTCGTCGTAGCGCTGGACGACGCCGTCGCCGCGCGCATAGAGATATCCGAGCTGCGCCTGCGCAGGGGCGTGGCCCTGCTCCGAGGCCATCCGGTAGTACTTGACCGCTTCCAGGGCATCGCGGCCGATCAACACACCCTCGTCGAAGATCACCGCGAGGCGGTACTGCGAGTTGGCGTAGCCCTGGCCGGCGGCGTCGCGGTATTGGGCGATGCCCGCTTCGATGTCGGCGTCGACGCCGAGACCCTGCTCATGCGCCTCTCCGAGGCGGTGGATGGCGCCGACGTGGCCGAGGCCTGCGGCCTTGTTCCAGAACTCGACGGCCATGACCGGATTGGGCGGCGCGCCCTCGCCGTTCTTCGAGAGCTCGCCCAACATGAAGTAGGCCGGCGCCTGTCCGGCCTGCCCGGCGCGGCCGAGCCAGCGGCGCGCTTCGGCGATGTTCCGATTCTGTCCTTCGGCGGTCGCGAGCACGATCCCGAGCTCGCTCGCCGCTTCGGCGTTCTCCTGCTCGGCGGCCTGCGTCAGCCAACGCAGCGCTTCCGACTCGCGCCGCGCGCGCTCGGCGCCCTCGGCTTCGGTCGCGCCGGTTCGATAAAAGCGGCCCGCTGCGAGCTGCGCGGAGACGTCCCCGCCTTCGGCGCGTTCGAGCAGCGCCTGCGAGGGATCCGCCGCCCCGGCGTCCTCGCGCTCGGCCGCGATCTGGTTGCAGCCCACGAGCGTCACGAGCGCCGCCATCAGCAGCCCCCGTCCGAGTCCCGTCCAAACGATGCGCATCCGATCCCCCTGCGCGGCCCTGGTTGGCCGTCTCCTCCCTGCGTCATCGGCGCAGCAGAGGTGCAGGTGAAGAGGGGATCGGGCTACACAGGCCTACTTCCGGGGCGTACCCAGTCCGGCGGCTTCGCGACAGCGCTCCAGGATCGGGAAGGCGAGCGCCCTCGCCCGCCCGACACCGTCTCGCAGGATCTCCTCGACCGCGTCCGGCTTCGATTCGAACTCTGCCCTGCGTGCTCGCATCGGCTCGAAGTAGTCCATCAGCCGCGCGAGCAGGTCCTTCTTTACGTCGCCGTAGCCGAGGCCGCCCGCGGCCGCGCGCGCGAACATCTCCTCGCGCTCGGGCTTCGTCGCGAAGAGACTCCACAGGTCGAAGACCGCCTGGTCCGTGTCCTTCGGGTCTTCCACCGGCGTCGAGTCGGTGACGATCCCCATCACGGCCTTCTTCACCTGCTTCTTCGAGCCGAACATGGCGATCGTATTGCCGTAGCTCTTCGACATCTTCTGACCGTCGGTGCCCGGCACGGTCGCGGTCTCTTCCGGGATGTAGGGCTCGGGCAGGACGAGGACATCGGTCTCGTAGAAGCGGTTGAAGCGCTGGGCCATGTCGCGGGCCATCTCGATGTGCTGCTTCTGGTCCTTGCCGGTCGGCACCAGGTGCGACCCGTAGAGAAGGATGTCCGCGGCCATCAGCACGGGATAGGCGAAGGTCCCGTGGTCGATCTCGTCGCCCTTGTCCTGGGCCGCCTTGTAGGCGTGGGCCCGTTCGAGCATGCCCATCCCGGTCACTGTCGACAGCATCCAGGTCAGCTCGGTCACTTCGGGCAGATCGCTCTGGCGGAAGAGGATCGCACGCGAGGGATCGAGCCCGGCACCGAGATAGTCGAGGGCGACGGATTCCGTGTTATGCCGTCGCTGTTCGCCGTTCCGCACGCTCGTCATCGAGTGGTAGTCGGCGATGAAGTAGAGGGCGGTGTCGTGCGCGTCCTGGAGCGAGACGAACTGCCGGAGCGCACCGAAGTAGTTCCCGAGGTGCAGGTTCTCCCCCGTCGGCTTCGTGCCGGAGAGGACGATCTGCTGCCGCTTCGGGATCGGCTCGCTTTCTTCTTTCTTCTTCTTGCTGGACATGCGTTACCTGGCGGTCGGAGTGAGCCAGTGGGCGAACTCGGGATCGTCGCCCGCGGCCGCGCGCTTGAAGCGCTCGCGGAGCGCGGTCGAGATGGGTCCCGGACAGTGGCCGAGCGCCTGACGGTCGACCGACTCGACGGGCCAGACGCCTGCGGTCGTTCCGGTCAGGAACGCTTCGGCGGCCGTGATCAGATCGTTCGGCACGACCGGGCGTTCGTGGACGGAGATCCCTTCGGCCTTGGCGAGCTCGAGGACCGAGCTGCGCGTCACGCCGTGAAGCACCTTCTCGCCGGGCGGCGTGAGGAGCTCGCCCGCATCGTTCACGAGGAAGAGGTTCGAGGTCGGCCCCTCGGCGAGATGGCCGTCTTCGTCGACCAGAATGATTTCGTCGAAGCCCTCGGCCCGCGCCCTCGCCTTCGCGGTCATCGGCGAGGCGTAGTTCGCGCTCACCTTGGCCTGGGGCGAGACGATGTCCTCGCGCCGATTCGCGCGCTCCTTCTCGATCCAGAGCTTCACGAAGCGCGGCTTCGCCGGCGGCTCGACGGGCAGCCTTCCCTGGATGTCGGTGGCGGGGTCGTACGCCGCGATCGACACCGTGACGTGAGTGTCGACCGGTACGACGTCGATCTCGACCGAAGCGAAGTAGCCGCTGATCTTGACCGCGTGGGCTCCGGGGTTGGCGCGGACCGTCTCGCAGATGGCGTCGCGGATCTCGCCCGCGTCCTGCGCGAGCGGCAGCCCCATCAGCTCACAAGAATGAAGGAAGCGCTCGGCGTGCTCGCGCAGGCGGAAGATCGCGGGCCCCGCGGGAAGACCCGCCGCGTTGCCCTCGCCCAGGTCGTGGACCGACATGTAGTCGAAGACCAGAGAGCCGCGCTGGACCGCGTGGGAGAGCACGTGAATCGTCGCCTCGGCCCAGGGCCGCAACTCGCCGTCGATCCAGATCAGGCGGTCGGACTCGGTGGAACCCGTGGAACTCAAAGGGCTTTCTCCATGAAGCGGCGCGCGGTCGGGAGCGATCCCGGCGCGCCGGACTGTATCAGATGATTCGGCGGGGCAGCGCTTTTCACTGCCACGCACCCCCTTCCCGAGGTCACTTCCCCCCTGAAGCGAGTGTCTCGTCCCGCGCCGAAACGGGTCGAGGCGCGTCAACACCCAACGCAACCCAACGGAATCCTTCCGGAGGACTCAACCATGAGCCGCGCCATTCGACAGGCCAGCAATGTCGTCGTCGCTGCCGCTCAGCTCTACAAGGAGCTGGCCGTCTCGGCGACCGACCTCTTCCGACCGGAGACGTACCGCTAGCGCGGAGACTCTCTCCTCTTCATGAGGGATCACGCCGTCAGGTCGTGCGTGATCGAAGGTCTGGAAAACACGAAACCCCGTCCGGTTCCTCGAAACGAGGCCCGCGACGGGGTTTCGGTGTTTTGGAAACGAAAGGGGCGTGGGAGATTTGAGCGATCAGCCCGTTCGGTGGGCCGGGTCCGCGAGGCCGTCGTCCGGTCCGGCGTCGGTCGCGGCGGGATTCGGGAAGCCATCGCGGGCGGCGCCGACCTCGTTGCCGTGCAGCGCGTTGTACGCGTCGAGGGTGGCCTGCTTCCGGCGATTCGCTGAAACCGACGGCTGCTGTTCCGCGACCCAGGTCCGAGCGGCCAGCGCGATGGCAAAGAGGAACGCGGCGACGGCGATGAAGAGGAAGTCGATCGGCGAGAGTGTGAGGATCGTCGGCTTGTAGTTCGTGAGCGCGGTGACCGCCTTCAGCACGAAGCCGATCGCGAGCGACGTCCAGCCGGCCAACAGCATCAAATCGATCACGGGCAATACAGGCAGCATCCGCGTCTCCGTATCTCGGACCCCAGTCTCCCGGATCCGAGGTCTCGCGTGACGATCACGACGCCAGCGTGGGGTCTCCCCAGCATCTGCGCTCAAGCTCGTCAACTCGCCTGCCGACCACTCTAATCTGCGCGAGGTGTCGCGGTCAAACCCGATCACGGACCTGCCGGTGAGTCGCATGTGACTCGCCGGTTCCTGACGTCCTGCGATGGCGAGACCGATCCCGAGCGCTACATTCTGCGCCCCGATGGCCCCCGAGGCCATCATGCCCCACCGGATCCACCGGGTCGTTCGCTGCTCGAAGTAGGAGTATGACGACCCAACGCGCATCCGGGACGCGGGCGAAGCCCTAGAGGACACACGGAAGAGGAACTCTCACGGATCGCCTTTCCCAAGGACCCGTTCGCCGACGACGGTCGGCGAGGCAACGAGAGACCGAACCCGTACCCGGGGCCGACGTAGCTCAGCTGGTAGAGCAGCTCACTCGTAATGAGCAGGTCGTCCGTTC
>CAZAUR010000010.1:0-178486 GCA_964488255.1 uncultured Spirochaetaceae bacterium
CGCCGTGCCAGCCGAGTCCGTCGCGATGGCTCCCGGGGACGACCGCCAGACAGCCGTTCTCCCGGGTGCAGCGGTCGATCGCGGTCCACGTCGCGACGATCTTCTCGGGTGGACGGAGCGCGAAATAACGGAGGTCCTGGTGGAGCGGGTGCCGCCCGTCGAGGCCGGGGGGCTTGTTGAACACGTTCGACGAGATCGAGTAGAGCGCGTCCCCCACGATCGAGCGGACCGCCGCGAGGACGTCGGGGTCGACCGCGTAGGACCAGAGCACCGGGTCGCCCTCGAAGCTCAGCAGCTTGTTGATCGCGTGCAGCGGCGTCGGCGGAGTCGTCGCGCCCTTCACGACCTCGATGTCCTTCATCACGGTCATCTTGCTGGGGCGCGGCGCGCGCTCGAGTGCGAGCGCCTCGAATCGCTCGGACCAGGCGGCGAGCCGGTCCGTCCGGACGCGCTCGCGCAACAGCACGAATCCGTCGCGGTCGTACGCGGCGCGTTCGTCCTCGGACAGCGCTCTGGATCGGGCTTCGGTCATGGCCTGCGAGAATACCGGATCGATGGGACGGGTCGGGTCAGCGCGGCAGGTCGTCGGGGGATTCCAGGCGTCCCCCGCCAAGCGTGCCGTCCGCGTTGAGGGTGTACTCGAATCGTTCGCGTCGGACGATCTCGAAGACCCCGCGCTCGCCGTCGAGGACCTGGTTCGCGACGACGATGCGTAAGCCATCAGTCCCGAGCGCGTGGGCGAGGGTGCGGGCGAGGTCGTCGGGCTCGTGCAGGCGCCCGCGCGTGCGTCGGTACTCGACGAACTCCTCGATCGCTTCGAAGCTCTCGCCCTCTGGCCGGAGTCTCGGCCATCGGTCGTCGGCGGTGCGGTATCGAATCGCGACCCGAACGTCGAAGTTCGTCGTGTACATCGCGAGTCCCAGGTTCTTCCAGGGGTCGCTGCCGATCGCGTCCGTCAGGTAGTAGTGCGGCACGGGCCAGACGAGGAGGACCACGACGATCGTCGCGTAGAGGCGCTGCAGCCAGGCGTCGGTCACCACAGCAGGACTCCCGGCGCGAGGACCTCGGTCACGCCGAGCGCGAGATGCGCGCCGATCACGAACGCGACGACGCCGCGGCCGGCATAGGTCTGCGGCCGGAAGAGCAGCAGCATCAGGATGAACGTCAACCCGAAGCCGACCTCCCGCGCGACGACTTCGATCCCGATCACGGTGAGGACCGAGGCAAAGAGGCCGAGTCTGCGCGTCGACGGGATCGCGAGCAGCAGCGCGCAGCCCACCTCCGAGAGGTAGACCGCGTTCGAGAGCAGCAGGCCACCGACGCTCTCGAGGACCATCGGACCGAGGGGGTCCGCGCTCTGCAGCGCAGCGAACTCGGCCTTCGGCAGCGCCAGGTCGAGGACCCAGGCGAAGCGGTCATCGTGGATCCTTCGCGCCAGGAAACTCCCGTTGAAGTAGGCGCCGTAGACGATCTTCTGCATGCCCGAATGCAAGAAGAGCAGGACGCAGGACCAACGGAAGAGCGCCGCGATCGTTCCGGCGCGGGCGGCGGTCACCGGGACGGCGAGGGCGACCGCGAGGAGAAGGAGGGACTCGAGGGCGGCGTGGTTGCCGAGGGCCGGCTTGTGGCTGGCGAAGAGTGCGACGGTTCCCACCCCGAAAGGCAGCGACCATCGCAGCCGCCCACGTCGCGACTCGAATGCGCAGCCCGCGGCGACGGCGAGTGCGATCGCACCGCTCGCCAGGAAGATCGACTGGCTCTCGCGGAGACCGAGATGCAGATGCCGCAGCCCGACGTGCAGACAGAGCAGTGTCAGGAACGTCGCTATCGTGCGGAAGTCGTCCGCGCCGTCCCCGTCCATGAATCCCAGAATCCGGGCCGCAGGTCCCGGGCCGCGCTCTTCGGTCATTCGCGAGTCGGAGATGCTGGATTCCATGGCGACGGCGCTCACCCCCGGAGACCAGATAGCACGCGGCGGGCCGATCTCGCGTCAGAAGATCGAGTATCCGCCGTCGATGCACAGCGTGTCGCCCGTATGGAAGTTCGACGCGTTGCTCGCCAGGTAGACGGCGATGCCCTCGAAGTCCGCGGTCGTGCCCCATCGCCGCGCGGGCGTGCGATGGACCACCGTGTCGCTCAGCTTTTCGTTGGCCATCATCGGTCCGGTCGAGTCGGTCTCGATCCAGCCGGGCTGCAGGTTGTTCACCTGGATGTCGTGGCGCGCGAGCTGGATGGCCATCGATCGAACGATTCCGCCGAGGGCGGCCTTGCTCGCCGCATAGCCCGGCATGTTGGCCGCGCCGAATCGCTCCGTGATCGAGGAGATCGTCACGAGCTTGCCGCCGCCCCCGCGCTCGACCATGTGCTTCGCGACCTCGCGCAGGGTGACGAACGTGCCGTCGAGGTTCACGTCGAGGACCACGCGGAATCGCTCGCGGCTCACCTTCAGCGGATCGTACACGTCGCCGAAGCCCGCGTTCGCGAAGCAGGCGTCGATTCTTCCCAGCTCCTCGACGGTTCGCCCACAAGCCGAAACGATCGTTTCGTCGTCGGCGATGTCACAGGGCAGGGCGATCACGCGGGTTCCGAACGCCCGCAGCTCCTCGGCAGCGCGCTCGTTGTCCGCTTCGTTTCGAGCCCAGATCGCGATATCCGCGCCGGCTGCCGCCAGACCGCGGGCGAACCCGAGGCCGATGCCCTTGTTGCCGCCGGTCACGACCGCGACGCGACCCGTCAAGTCGAAGAGCGGGTTCGCTGCACTCATTCCTTGGATTCTCCTTCGCGGTCCCTGCCGCGGAAGTCGCCGAAGGCGCTGTCGCGCTCCTCGAGGGCCTTGTTCAGGTCTTCCGTGATCTTGCGCAGGTACTCGCGCGCGGACTTCTGGTGAAAGCCGAGGGCCTGGATCTCGGTCCCCGACCGGATCGCGGCGCGCATGCCCATGATCTCCATGGCACGGTGCACCGAGCGCTTGTTCAGCTGCTGCAGGTCCGAAGGGATCTTCGCGATGCGCTCGGCGATCTCGAGCACGCGGGTCTCGAGCTCGTCGTCGGCGTAGCAGCGATTCGCGAGGTGCATGCGGACCGCTTCGTGCCCATCGATCGCGTCGCCGGTGAGCATCAGCTCCATCGCGTCCCGCATGCTCGCGAGCCAGGGATGGAACTGGTTGTCCGGGGGGCTCATCAGGCGAACGGGCGGGTAGCCGATCTGCGCGCTCTCCCCGACGTAGGCGAGATCGCAGCTCGCCATCAGCTCCGATCCGCCGGCAAGGCAATAGCCATGGACCTGCGCGATCACCGGCTTCGCGAGATCCCAGATGCGGAACGCGCCGTCGACCACGTGCCTCGGCCAGAAGCCGTCTCCCATGGTGGACGCATAAGGCAGTGCGTCCCGGTTGTCGCCCGAGAGGTCGTAGCCCGACGAAAAGCACGGGCCGGCCCCCCGCAGCACGATCACGCGCACGTCGCGATCGGCGTCGGCGCGATGGAGCGCGTCGAAGAGCTCGGTCCGAAGGGGGTTCGAGAGCGCGTTGCGCTTCTTCGGGCGATTGAGCGTGAGGCGGCGGATCATCGGCCGCGGGTCGTCCTCGAGGACGAGCGCCGGTCGGTCATCGGAAGGGGGCATGGGCACCTCGTTGCGTGGGGCGCCCAAGCATACCGGTCGCTTCGGGCGCCGCGAGGGAACGCCGGGTCTGGGATTCAGACGGCCGGTGTGAATGCCGCCGCGAGTCGTGCGGCGTGGTCCTCGAGGACATCGTCGGCACCTCGCTTCTTGCCATGGACGCCGAAGGGCTCGCCTTCCATGCGAGGGATGAGATGCATGTGATAGTGGAAGACGGTCTGGCCGGCGGCGGCGCCGTTCAGCTGCACGACCGCGATTCCGTCGGGCTGGAAGACCGCGCGCAGCGCCTCCGCGAGGGCCTTCGACTGACGGATGACCGCGTCGAGATCTTCCGGTGCCACCTCGAAGAGGTTTTCGCCGTGACGCTTCGGGATGATCAGCGTGTGTCCGGCGTGCGCCGGGAAGAGGTCCATGAAGATCAGGACGCGCTCGTCCTCGTAGACGCGATGGGCGGGCGCATCCCCGGCGACGATCGAGCAGAAGATGCAGTCGTTCGAGGGGGGCATGGTCGTCCTTTTTTTGCGGCGTTCGTGGTGTGCGCGTAACGTCGCACAAGCGCGAAGGAGGCGTCGAGGATGACCACGCAGAGCAGCCAGCCCACCCCGGACGAGATCAAGGCCTTCTCCCTGAACGTCTGGAGCTACAAGAAAGGCGAGGTCGTCTCGCTCATGATCTTCATCGGCGATCAGCTCGGGCTCTACCGCGCCCTGGATGGCGCCGGGCCGATGTCAGCGACGGATCTGGCCGGCAAGACCGGACTCCAGGAGCGCTGGCTCCTCGAATGGCTTCGGGGACAGGCAGCCGCAGGTCTTCTCGACTACCACGCGCCCGACCAGTTCGAACTGACGCCGACGGGCTCGCTCGTGCTGGCGAACGAAGAGGAGAGTCTCGTCTTCGCCGCCGGTGCCTTCGGTGCGCCGATGGGACCCGAGATCGCGGAGCGCCTGGTCGACGCGTTCCGGACGGGGATCGGCCTCTCCTACGAGGACCTCGGTCCGAACGCCGCCCACCGGACGGAGCGGATGCTGGGGCCGTGGACGCGACAGGCTCTCGTGCCCCGGATCCTGCCGGCCCTGGACGGCGTCGAAGCGAAGCTCACGGCCGGCGCGAAGGCGGCGGACGTCGGCTGCGGCTCCGGGGTGGCGCTGCTCGCGATGGCCGAGGCGTTTCCCGCGACCGAGTTCCACGGCTACGACCCGTCGTCGATCGCGATCGATCGCACGCGCCAGAAGGCCGACGAGCTGGGGCTCGCAAACGTCGAGCTCCACGTCGCGGGGGGCGAGTCACTGCCCACGGACGGAAGCTTCGACTTCCTGCTCACCTTCGACTGCCTGCACGACATGACGAGACCAGGCGAGGTGATCGCGGCGATCCATCGCGCCCTCGCGCCGGAAGGCACCTGGCTCATCAAGGACATCCGCAGCCAGCCGCGCTTCGAGGACAACCTCGGACATCCGATGCTCGCGATGCTCTACGGATTCTCCGTGTCGGCGTGCATGTCGTCGGCGCTCTCCGAGCCGGGCGGCGCCGGGCTCGGCACCCTCGGATTCAATCCAGAGGTGGCGGGGCGGATGGTTCGCGACGCGGGGTTCAGCCGCTTCCAGCTGCACGACTTCGACGATCCGACCAACCTCTACTACGAGGTTCGTCCCTAGCGCGGCGACTTCAGACTGAACCTTCTGATTCCCTCGTAAGGGGCCGTCGAGTCAGGCGTTTTCCCACGTCTCGATCATCTCGTCGAGGGTCACCGTGTGGACGACCTTCAGGTCGTCGTCGAGGAGCTCGTACATCCGGCCATCCGTCGTGTGATGCCCGTAGAAGATGAGTGCGCCGTCGTCGCCGCCGCGCTCCATGTGCGGGTGGACGTCGCCGGTCGTCAGGTGGTGCTCGCCCGCGCGTCGGACCTTCCCGGCCGTCTCTCCGCCGGGCAGCAGGTCGGTCAGGTGTTGCTCGCCTTCGAGGACGAGGACGGTCGTGGTCGTGACGTGGCGATGACGATTGCAATGTCCGCCGTTGCCCTTGAAGCGCAGGATCATGTCGAAGGTCCCGGCGTCGCGGTCGTAGCCGAGGACGGTCTGTTCGTGATCGACGGTATAGAGCGGGGAGCTGTCGTCGAAGATGTGGACCCAGCGGTACTTGTCGGGGTCGAGACGTTCCGACATCGCGGCCTCCTCCTGTGTGTGATCAGTGCTCGGGGATCAGGCACGAGTGGATCGACTCGTCGCCCTCGATCTCTCGCGCGAGTGTTCGAATGGCCAGCTCGGCCTCGTCGAGGCCGAAGTCGTGGGTGTGCATCTTCCCGATCGGCGTGCGACCCGATTCGATCAACCTAATCGCCTTCGAGTAGCCCGTGCTGGTCACGCCGATCGCGCCCTTGATCGTCACTTCCTTCATCACGACCTTGTCCGAGATGAAGTCGGGGATCGGCTTGAAGCCCTTCACCCCGGCGAGCACGACCGTCCCACCCATGCGCACGTAGTCGATCGACTGTGCGACGGGCTCTGTCGCGTACGACGAGACGTCGACGACCACGTCGGCCCCCACGCCATTGGTCAGCTCTCGGATCCGGTCGCGCACGTTCTCGTTCTGGACGTCGATCGTGGCGTCCGCTCCGAACGTCCGGGCGAGGGCGAGCTTGTCGCGGTCGGCCTCGAGGCCCGTGACGATGATCTTCGACGCGCCGGCCTCGCGACAGGCGAGCACGCTCGCGAGACCGCGTTGGCCGGGGCCGAGGATGACGACGGTGTCGCCCGGGCCGGTGTCGGGCATCTCGACGGCCCAGCGGAAGCCCGCGCCGAGGGGGTTGAACATGACCGCCGTCGCCGGGTCGAGGGCAGGGTCGACCTTGTGCACGACCGCGTTCGGGTCGAGGTACATGTACTCCGCGTACGAGCCCCACAAGCCGGGCGCGTCCGAGAGCGGGATGTACGAGTAGATCCGGCGGGAGCCACACAGGTGGTAGGCGCCGCCGAGGCACGGGCCACAGTGGTGGCACGCGATCATCGTCTCGACCGCGATCCGATCGCCGACGTCGACGCCCCATCGCTGGGCCGCGCGATCCCCGAGCGCGGCGACGACGCCGAGGGGCTCGTGGCCGGGCACGACCGGCATCGGGGTTCGCAGCTGCCCTTCGTATTGTTCGTAGTCGCTGCCGCAGATCCCGCAGGCCTCGATCCGGAGCAGCCCCGAGTCGGCGTCGATCTCGGGCAGGGGCAGGTCCATGGGCTGGAGCCTGCGCGGCGCGGTCTGCACCATCGCGAAGCTCGTCTTCGGGAGTGTCATGGCAGGCCTCCTGACATCGGATGGCGTGCCCGGAGTCTAGAACCCCTGGAGCGTCGCGTAGCGGTCCCGGTGGAACGACTGGTTGCCGAAGGTCGCCTCCACCGCACGAGCGCGCTTGAGGAAGAGCCCCGCATCGAACTCGTCGGTCATGCCGATGCCGCCGTGGATCTGGATCAGCTCGTTCGACATGTGGTGGAGGAAATCGCCGGCCTTCGCCTTTGCCAGGGAGCAGAGCAGGGCGACGTCGTCGGCGTCGTCGTCGATCGCCTGGAGCGCGCCTTCGACGCAGGAGCGGGCCATCTCCATCTCGGTGAAGAGACCGGCGGCGCGATGGCCGAGGGCCTGGAAGGATCCGATCACCTGCCCGAACTGGACGCGGTTCTTGAGGTAGTCGAGGGTCATGTCGAAGGACTGCGCCGCCACGCCGAGCATCTCGGCCGAGAGCGTCGCCCGGGCGATGTCGAGAATGCGATCGAGGACGTCGGCGGCGCCGCCGACCTCGCCCATCACGGCGTCGGCGCCGACTTCGACTCCGGCGAGCTCGACGATCGCGTAGCCGCGGCTGTCGGCGAGGGAGAGGCGGGTTCGGCTCACGCCGTTCGCGTCGCCGTCGACGAGGAAGAGCGTGAGGCCGGCGGCCTCGCCTTTGGACCCGCGCGTGCGTGCGACGACGACGAACGCGTCGGCGGCGAGTCCCTCGAGCACGTGCACCTTGTTGCCGTTCAGGACGAAGCCGTCACCCTTGGCCTCCGCGGCGAGCGCGGTCTGGAGCGGGGCGTGGCGCGGGCCCTCGTCGATCGCGAGGGTCAAGATCGCCGAGCCGTCGGCGATGCGCGGCAGCCACGCGGACTTCTGGGCATCGCTACCCGCGAGCTCGACGGCGGTCGCGCCGACGACAGCGGAGGCGAAGAGCGGAGACGCCGTGAGCTGGCGGCCGAGCTCTTCGAGGACGACGCCGGCGGTCAGATGACCCATTGCGACGCCGCCGTGCTCCTCGGCCACGAGGATCCCGGCCCATCCCATCTCGCGGATGCTCTTCCAGGTCCCGCGATCGAAGCCCGCCTCGACCTTCGCGTCGCGCATCGCGCGGAAGCTCGAGACGGGCGCTTCTTCGTTCGCCCAGGACTTCGCCTGCTCCTTGAGGAGCTCCTGTTCTTCGGTCAGTGCAGCCATGGTGTCTTCTCTCGTCGTCGTTTCGCTGTCGGGATCAGCCGCGCTGGGTGGTCTCGGGCAGGCCGAGGATGTTCTTGGAGATGATGTTGTTCTGGACCTCGAAGGAGCCGCCGTAGATCGAGATCGCCTTGCCGGAGAGCCAGTCGCGGACCGCCGCGAGCTCGTGGTCCTCGAACTCGTCCCCGGTCCACCCGAGGCCCTGGTGGCCCATCATCTCGACGACGAGCTCGGCCCGCTCCTGGGCAACGGCCGAGGCCGCGTTCTTCAGGATCGAGACCGCGGCGCTGACCTTGGCGTTGCCGCGCGCTTCGGCGGTCACGCGCTGGATCGTGAGGCGCTGGGCCTGGGCCTTCATCATGTGATCCGCGAGGCGGCTTCGCAGCTCGGCGTCCGCGAGCTTGCCGTTCACATCGGTCCCGACGTAGTCCTTCGCCAGGTCCTGGAGGGAGCGCTTCGCGCCGGCGCCGCCCGCGCTGCGCGCCTGGGTCTGGCTGTTGCGCTCGTGCTGGAGGAGTCGCTTGCCGACCGTCCAGCCAGCGTTCAGGTCGCCGAGGATCTCGTCCTTGTCGGCCTTGGCGTCGTTGAAGAAGGTCTCGCAGAAGGGGGAGGCGCCGGCGATCAGCTCGATCGGGCGGGTCTCGATCCCGGGCTGGTCCATGTCGAGGATCACGAACGAGATGCCGTCGCGCTTCGGCTTGTCGAAGTCGGTCCGCACGAGGCAGCCGATCCACTGGGCCACGTCCGCTCCGGAGGTCCAGGTCTTCTGGCCGTTCACCAGCCAGTGATCGCCCTTGTCTTCGGCCTTGCACTGCAGGCTCGCGAGATCGGACCCGGCATTCGGCTCGGAATAGCCGAGGGCCCAGAAGACCTCGCCGCGGCAGATCGGCGGGATGTGCTTCTGCTTCTGCTTCTCGGTGCCGTACTCGAGGATCGTCGGTCCGACCATCGTGATGCCCATGCCGGCCTTCACGACCAACGGGTTGAAGGCCCCGACCTTGCGCATCTCCTTCTCGAGCGCCTGGGCTTCGAGCTGGCTGAGTCCGCCGCCACCGTATTCCGCCGGCCAGGTCGGCGTCGCCCAGCCCTTCTCGCCCAGGTTCTTGCACCAGAGCGCGAGGTCGTCGGGCATGTCGCGCAGCGTCTCGCCGCCCACGAGCTCGGCGCCCCGGCCGGCGATCGACTTGGGGAAGTTGTCGGCGAGCCACGCGCGGGCGGTTTCGCGGAAGGCTTCGAGGTTTGCTTCGTCGGACATGAGGGTCATCCTTCGTCGCGCTCGGGCAAGGCCGTCGCACGCGGGTTGGCGCGGAGATCCGCGACCGCCGAACGCGGCGAGCGCCGGCGCCGGACGGAGATCGAGCATAGGGCATCGCCTGGGAGCCGGGAGAACGCCGCGTTCGGTCGTGGCGACGGCGGAGGCGGGTGTTCGCGCGCTCAGCGTCGGCGCATTCGCGCGCTCAGCGTCGGCGCATTCGCGCGCTCAGCGTCGGCGCATTCGCGCGCTCAGCGTCGGCGCGCGAGCGCGGCCAGGGCGAGGGCACCGACGACGAGCGCGCCCGTCGGTTCGGGGAGGTGAACGGGCGACACCTGACAGTTGTTGCTTTCGTCGCCCTCGTCGACGAGGCCGAGCCCGTCCGCGCACGCGATCCAGTAGTAGTTGCCGGGGATGGCCGGGAGATCCGCGGGGACCGCAGCGTCGTTCGTCTGACATCCCGCCACGCCACCGCCCAGGATGGGGCCCGTAAAGCACTCCGAGACCGAGCGGTCGTCTTCGTCCCAGGTCGTGTCTTCGGAGAGGTAGAGACGAGCCTGCACGCCGGCGGAGTCGAGCACACCCAGATTCGTCAGCCCCGCCCAGAACTGCATGCGGGATCCCGCCGGCACGTTCGATTGAAGGAGGCTGAAGAGGGTCAGGTCGGGCATCTGGTCGGGATCGCACGGATCACCGGTTCCGTCCGAGTCGTCATCCAACTGATCGGGGTTCGGCACGAGCAGGCAGTTGTCGACGTCGTCGAGGACGTCGTCTTCGTCCGTGTCGAGCCACGTGGACTGGGTCGCGGCGTCGTGGAGCGCGTCGTCGATCCACGTCGACACCACGATCGCACCCACCCCGTGCGGAAATCGACTGCCGCTCGGCATCCGCAAGCCCGGATCCATCTCCACCATCCGCAGCAGCAGCACGCTGTCCTGGACGGCGCCCGGGGCGATCAGCGCCGGGTTCTGCGCGCCGAGGTTGCCGCGGACCGGGGGCACGTCGATCACGCCCATGTCGCCGAGGGCGGTGCTCGCGCGCAGGTCGAGGGTCGCTTCGCTCTCGCCAGGGCGATGACACGACGAGCAGTTCACGTGCAGATACTCGCGGGCCCGCCGGTCGACGGAGACGCTCGTGTCCAGGGCGTCGTGATACTTCGGAAGTGCACTCGGGTCCCCGAGATCCGTGTCGAAGAGGCGAAGGCAGTTTCACGCGTGGAGCTGGTTGTCGGTGATCGACGCGTAGTCGAAATCGCGATTCAGCTGGGCGACCCGCGGCCCCAGCGCAGGCCCGGCCGCGTCGGTATGACACGTCATGCAGTCTGCCGGGGACGGGTACTGCCACGTCTGCATGAACCCGCCGAAGCGTTCGACGTCTTCCTGGAACGCGGTCGTGAGGAGCTGCGCGTCGGTCTCTTCTTCGTTCCAGCGATAGGTGAGCCCCACCCAGCCGTCGTTCTGGTGCAGGAAGATCCGCGTCTCGAGCCGTCGTTGCACGAGGCCGACCGTCTGGATCTCGAAGTGCTTCACGAAGGCGGTGCCGATCGGGAAGCGCCAATCTTGCGCGTCGATCACGCGGATCTTCTCGGCGTCGGGCAGCGCCATCCAGCGCTTCTTCGTCGCCTCGTCGCTCCAGAGCGGCGTGACCACGTCGAATTCAATCAGGCCCGGGGCGGGCGTGAGGCTCTCGGTGTCGTCGAAGAAGCCGGTCGCGGAGAGCAGGCTCGGGAAGCCACTGCCACCGCCAGGGGTCGTCGCGGTGAAGCGCCGGATCGCGGGGAACGAGTACGACCACGTGAGGAGTTCGCCGGCTTCGTCCTCCGCGAAGGAACCGAGCCCGTTGAAGCTGCCCGTGACGCGCGTCTCGATCACGCCGAGTCCGGTGGAAGGGTCCCGGGTCGATCGATCCCAGGAGAAGACGGAGCCGTTCGCATCGCCGAAGATGTACTGGCCCTGGAGCGCCAGGGCGCTTCCGCGGAAGACGTACCCGCCGATGACCGCGTTGCCGAGGCTCCCGGTGGCGTACTCGAGCTCCGGACCGTGCTGGCCGGCGTGACAGCCGGTCGGTGTCAGGGATTCCGTGCCTTCGCAGTCGGGCCAGCCGAAGTTCAGACCCCCTGGTGTGCCGGCCGGCACGTGGCTCACTTCTTCGCGGCGATGACTGCCGACGTCGCCGATCCAGAGATCGCCGGTCGCGCGGTCGAAGGAGAAGCGCCACGGATTCCGGAAGCCGTAGTGGAAGACTTCGTTGCCGAAGGGATTGCCCGGCGGAATGCCCGGGGAGAACTCGCTGCCGCCGTCGACGTCGATGCGCAGGAGCTTGCCGCGCAGACTCGTCGTGTCCTGGACCTCCGCCAGCGCATCCTGATCGCCGATCGAGGCGTAGAGGTATCCGTCGGGGCCGAAGGCGAGCATGCCGCCGTTGTGGTGCTCGGCCACGCCGGGGCGTTCGATCTCGAGGACGACGTAGGCGGACCCGGGAAGGACCGTGTTCGGATCGGCGGGGTCGATCGTATAGCGGACGATCCGGGCGCAGCGCGCGTAATGCGTGCACACGGAGGCGATCGGCGTGAAGTGGACGAAGAGATGCCCGTTGGTCGCGAAGTCCGGGTGGACCGCCAGGCCCAACATGCCCTCTTCGGCGAAGCCCAGCTGCATCTGCGATTCGATGTCGAGCAGGACCGAGACGTCGTCGGTCGTGACGTCCGGGCGATTCGGGAAGGCGAGAATCAGTCCGCGTCGCTCGAGGGCGAAGAGTCGGTCGGTGCCGTCCGGCGGGAACGCGACGAAGGTCGGTTGGAACAGGTCGTAGCTGTTCCAGGTCGGGTACGGATTCTCGACTCCGAGGGTCGGCGCCACGAGTGCCTCGTCGAGGGGCAGCGCATGACCGGCGAAGGGCACGCGCTGCGTGAGGCCGCAGGTCTGCTGCGCGCTCGCAACGGGCGCGAGCGTCGGACACAGAAACAGCAGCAACAGGGTGAGCGGGAGCGAAAGGGCGCTCCTCGCCAGGCACGATCGGTCGGACACGGGAGGCCTCACGCGGGCGTCGGCGGAGGAGTCCGCTCGCTGCACGGACGGCTCCACACGGAGAACGCCCGAATGGGGGGATCGGGAACGCCTGCCCACGATGGTGCCCGAGCTGCGCGCCGTCGGTGCGACGGATCACCACTTCGCGGACCAATGATTCGAATCCTGCCGCTTGGTTGCGCGTGTGGGAAAGATTCCTGGCGCATGCGATACGGAGTTGCGAATCGGGTTGCGGATCTGACACGCGATCGCGTCGCGGAGGTCGCAGGATCGCGGGCGCTGGCGGCCCGGGCGCCGGATCAGAATGCGCGGGCCTCGCCGATCGCGAGGGTCCAGGCGTCGTCGGCGCGCACGCCGGCGGCTTCGCGGAAGCGCCTTGGCGGCTCGTCGGACGGCTCGTCCGAGAGATCGAACGTGCCGAAGTGCACGCCCAGCGCGGCGTCTGCACGAACGTCCAGCGCCGCTTGCCAAGCCTCTTCGGGATTCATGTGACTCTCGCGCATCATCTCGCGCGGCGCGTAGGCCCCGATCGGGAGCGCCGCCAGATCGAAGGGCCCGAGCGCTTCGCCGATCTCGGCGAAGCCCTCGAAGTAGCCGGTGTCGCCGCCGTAGTAGAAGCGCCGGGTCGGCCCGGTCACCGCCCACGAGGACCAGAGCGCCCGATCGTCGTCGCGAAGCCCGCGCTTGCTCCAGTGTTTGGCTGGCAGCGCGTGTACGACGACCTCGCCGATCCGAGTGGTCCCGGTCCAATCGAGCTCGATGACGCGAACGATGTCCGCATCCCGCAAGAGCGCGCCATTGCCGAGGGGGACGACGAACCAGGTCAGGGGGTCGCGCTCGGCGAGGCGCCTGAGCGTCGGGAGATCCAGGTGGTCGTAGTGGTTGTGCGAGACGACGACGAAGTCGACCGGGGGCAGCGCGTCGAGCGCCAGACCCGGTGGCGCGAGCCGAGGCGGTCCGATGAACGAAACGGGGCTCGCGGTCTCGGACCAGGTCGGGTCCGTGAGAAATCGCACGCCGTCCATTTCTACGAGGACACTCGCGTGACCGATCCAGGTGACGCGCGGCGTATCGGAGGAGGCGCGGAAGAAGGCGCCGCGATCGGTCGGGCGGACCAGGGCACCGGGGCGTAGGTCGAAGGCGGCGCGGACGCGACGCAGCATGAAGGGGAGTCGCACGCTCGCGCCGCCGTGGCCGAGGGGACCGATCGGGTTGGCGAAGCGTCCGTCCTCGAGCCGCGGCGCCGGTGCCAACCAGCGGACGTCGCCCTCTTCGTCGGCGGTGCCGTCGAACGCCACGAAGAGCGCGAGGGAGGCGAGGGCGGCACAGGCGGCGACGGCGACGTGTCTGCTTCGATGCATGACAAAGGGCCTCGAATGCGGGCGCGATCGAGGGACAGCGGCGAAGGCGCTCGCGGTCGATCCCGCGAGCGCAGCTCACCTAGCCGGCGGCTTCCGCCGTCACGCGCGCGACGCTCGGGCGCTCGGCGAGCCGCTTGAGGAGATCCGCCATCTTCGGCTGGTCCTGGAGCAGGTCGACCCCGACGACCGCCTGGGACAGCGTGTTCGCCAGCCCATAGCAGTAGTGGGCATAGAGGTCGGCGATCGTGAACTCGGTACCGGCGGCGAAGGGATCGGCCACGAGGAGTCGCGCGACGGCCTTGGTGCCCTTGGCGAGGTCCGCGCGCACCTGCTCCTTGGTCTCGTCGCTGACCGGCTTGCTGAAGAGCAGCTCCGGGAGACAACGGCGCGCGACGAGCTCGACGTCGAGCTTGATGTGGCACACGAGCTCCATGGTCTTGGCCGCCTGCCAAGGGTCGCTCGGCAGCAGCGCCGGCTCCGGCTGGATCCGCTCCAGATAGTTGAAGATCGCGATCGACTCGGAGAGATAGGCGCCGTCGACTTCGATCGCCGGCATCTTGCCCATCGGCGAACGCTCGAGGTAGTCGTCCTCCTGGGAGGGCGGCGCCTTCACTTCCTCGAAGTCGAGGTCCTTCTCGATGAGCAGGGCCTTGGTCAGGCTGTAGTAGTTGCTCATGCGCAGGCCGTAGAGCTTGATCATCGTGGTCTCCTTCGACGCGGGGCGCGTCGCGAATGCGGGTGCGGGCAATCGAGGTTCGCACACCCTCGCCGACATTGCGTCGCCCCGCGGCGGGACCGCGGGTCGGCGCGCGAAGGGATCGATCCGGCCCTCGGGGAGGATCGTGGACGCGCGGGAGACGCGACCGAGTTGCTACGGTGCGCGCGCCGTGCGCCGTCCCGCGCACAGGAGCCGGCATGAGCGGCGACGCCCGACGCATCTTCCTGACCTCAGCCCAGTTCGATGATCCACCGCCGCCGTTCCGGACGGGGGCGGCCGGGCTCGTGCGCGTCGACGCATCCGGAGAGCTCGAGCCCGAGGAGCGTCTGCGGATCTCCGCCAACTCGAGCCACGCGCTGATCGGGCACGGCGTGCTCGATCGCCTGAATGAGCTCTCACCGGAAGGCACCCTCGGCGAAGGCCGCCCCGTGTTGTTTCGCCCCGCGCTCGTCGAGGAAGCACGCTCGGTGCTCTACGCCGCGGATCGGACGACCTACGGCGGGGCCTGGGAGTTCGTGGTCGCGCGGGAGGAGGGCGACCCGCCTGTCGAGTACCGCGTCGCGGTCGCGAATCGCGAATATCAGGTGACGCTCGTGCGGCTCGTCGACGTCTTCAATCGCGCGAGTCGTCACGGCGAAGCGGTCTGGCTCTCGCTCTAGCGCCCGCGCGCTCGCCTAATCGTTTTTCATCCGCGCTGCGACGGCGCGCGCGTCCGGGTCGTTCGCTTCGGAGAGCGCCCGGCCGAGCGATTCACGATCCGCATCGGCGCGGTTCTGGCTGAGCTTCGCCTTCCCTTCGAACACCTCGATCTCGACGGCGAACCCGACGATCCCGCGCATCAGGCCGCGGATGCGCTCCTCGCCCATCTTGTCTGGCGTCCATGGCCGCTTGTCGAGTCGGCGTTCCTGGTCGGCGCTCAAGTCGTCGAGGAGGGCGCGTAGGCCGTCGTCGTCGAGGGGCGTCACTCGGCCTCGCGCCACCACGACTTCGTAGTTCCAGGTCGGCGGCAGCTTGCGGTCGGTGTACCAGTCGGGCGACACGTAGGTTTGTGCGCCGCTGAACACGAGGCTCGACGCGGCGTCGCGCGCCAGGATCTCGGCGACGGGGTTCGCGCGAGCGAGGTGGAAGCGGAGCCGACCGAAGGGGCCGACATGCTCGTCGAGCATCACGGGAACCGGCGAGAACTCCGGCGCTCCGTCTTGCACGACGACGAGCAGGGCGAGCGCGTTCTGGCGGATCAGCGCTTGCGCTTGCTCGGCCGTGTCGATCCGGAAGGCGTCGGGCAGGTACATGCGGACTTCCTTCCCTTTAGACGTCGTTCGTCATCATGCGGACGTCACGTACGCAGAAAGCGACGGCGGACGCGGTCAGCACGGTCGTGACCCCGATCCACAGCGTTCGGCTGGCTCCGATGTCATCAGAGAGATGGCCCGCGGCCCAGATGCCGATCGGCGCGAGCACGATCGATCCCAGATGATCGTAGGCGCTCACCCGCGACAGCATCTCCTCGGGGATCTTGCGCTGCAGGGTCGTGTACCACAGCACGGCGAAGATCGAGCCTGCGCCTCCATTCACGAAGGCGGTGAGCGCGATCAGCGGGACCGGCAGGGGAACGGCGAGCGCCGCAGGCAACGTCGCGAAGGCGAAGGTCAGGAGCGTCGCCACCCGCATCGGGTGGCGCGGTGAGATGCGCATGCTGAGGAGGCCGCCGGCCAGGGTGCCGGCGCCGAGTGCACCCGCGATCCAACCCCAGGACGTCGCGCCACCGAGGGACGCTCTGGAGACCGCCGGGCCGATGAGTCCCATCACGCTCTCGTGGACGCCCACGAGAAGCGAGAATTGCGCGACGATCACCCACAGCCACGTGTGGGAGAAGAACTCGCTCGCGCCTTCCCGCAGCTCCTCGAGGATCGACGACCCTTCGGAGGTGCGCTGTTCACGTGGAGTCAGGGTCGCGATGAGGAGCGCCGAGATCCCGAACGACGCGCCGTCGATCGCGAGGGTCCAGCCCGCTCCGACCGTCGCGACGAGCACGCCGCCCAGGGTCGCGCCGATCGCGAATGCGCCGTTGCGGGCGATGCCGAGCAGCGCGTTGACGGGTTGCAGCTCTTCACGCGGGACGAGCTGGACGATCAACCCCGCCGACGCCGGCGCGTTGAAGGCCATCGCGATCCCGTTCAGCAGCATCAACAGGAAGAGCAGCGGGAGGGTCGCCGTCTCCGTCAGGAGAAGCGTCGCGATCGAGAGCTGCGCGACCATCGCCAGGGACTCCGCCGAGACGATCACCCGCTTTCGCGACGTTCGGTCGGCGATGGCACCACCCAGCAGCAGGATGGCGACCCCCGCCAGCGGCTGGGCCATGACGACGGTGCCCGTGTCGGCCGCCGACCCCGTCATCTCGAGCACGCCGAAGGCCAGGCCGATCGGCGCCATCGCCGTGCCCGCAAACGTCACCAGATAGGCCACGAAGAGCCGCCCGACGTTGCGGCGTCCGAGCAGAGCGATTCCATCAGCGAAGCCGCGATCAGCCACGAAGGCTCCTCGGCGCGGGCGAGCGCGGGCCGAGGGTACGGGGACGTGACCGGAGACGCTAGTCGGGTCGTTCGGTCGCCAGCGCCGCCCGGACGCGATCGAGCACCTCGTCGACCCGCGCCGCTTCGCGCGCCCACGGTAGCGACGCGTTCGCGCGCATCGCGACCTGCCGGTCGGGCGTCGCCTCGGTGAAGTCCAGGAAGTGCTGGATCGATTCCTGGCCGTAGCCCTGGTAGCGCGCGTTCCCCGTGAGCGGATCGTGCACGCGCGAGAAGAACCAGGGGTTCTGCACGGCGACGCCTGCGTCGTGCCAGGTCTCGCTGCCTCGACGCATCTGGTCGAGGAAGATGCGGCCCTGGTCGCAGGCGACCTCGACGATCTGCAGGCTCTTGGTCGGGCTGCCGAGAGGATTCGACCAGCCGACCTCGAATTGCGCGGAGACCGGACGGTCGCGCCAACGCCCGTCGAGTCGCGCGAGCACCGTGTCGAAAGCCTGGCCGCCGTGGCGCGCGTGAACGGGCCCCCGGACGCCGTGCGCTTCGACGCCCTCGACTTCGAAGCCCGGCATCACGTAGAAGAGCTGGTCGACGTAGTGGCAACCGATGTAGGTGAAGGGATCGGTCTCGCCGGCCCAGTCGAATCCGTCGAGGGGCAGGTTCCGCGGCTGCGAATAGCGCACGCTCACGAGGCGCGGCGCGCCGAGCGCTTCGCGGTCGAGGGTGGCGCGCAGGTCGCGGTTCGAGACATCGAAGCGCTTGTGATAGTCGACCCAGACCGGGACGTCGTCGGCGTCGGCGGCCTCCGCAAGCGCGACCGAAGCGCGCCCCTCGCCGGTGAGGGGCTTCACGATCCAGACCGGGGTGCGCGCGGCGATGCCGAGCTCGACGTACTCCGCGTGGGTCGGGTCGGGCACGCACACGAAGAGCGCCTGGGCCGCCGCCACCGTGTCCGCGAGAGCGGCGTCGCCCGTCTCGAGGAATCGCAGGGAGGGCGCGTTCGGATTCTCGGCCTCGATCGTCTTCCACTCGCGCTCGAAGCGCTCGCGACCCGTGGCGGATCGGTGGACCACGACGAGGCGTCGCGCGCTCGCGTCCGCGGACTCGGCGCACCACTGCGCCAGGCTGCGCGCGATCACGCCGGGCCCGTGCGCATCGCGGGTCACGAAGGCGCCGGTGCCGACGAGGACGATGTCGCGGCTCGATGTCGTCATGCGCGCATCTCCTCGGCGGGGGCGACTTCGAGCTGCTGGGCGAAGGCACGCGTGATGTCGAGGGCGCGGGCGTCCGCCTCCTCACGCGTCTCCCCCGTGCAGATGACGTAGCCGAGTCGTTCGCGGTGGCTCGTCACGGGGGGCAGCACGCCCGACCGGAAGCGCTCGGCATCGAGGTACCAGTCGGTCACCCACGGCCGCGCGACGAGCTGCCGCAGCCTCGGCCACCGGGTGACCCGGCCTGGTGTGTCGTGCAGGAAGAAGCGCTGGGACACCCCGACGTCGCGCGTCGGGGTGAACCAGTCGCAAGAGAACGCGTCGCCCATCGCGAGCTCGATCAACGGGTAGAGGATGTTCACGCCGGTTCCGAGCGGGACCACCGTGTCCGCGAAGCGACCGCCGCTCGTCCGCGCCGCCATCTCGAGGACGTGGACGCGGCCCTCGGCGTCGATCAACAGGTCGCCCTTGAGGACGCCGCTCGAGATCCCGAGCACGTCGTAGGCGCGGTCGATCGTGGCCTCGACCTCGGTGCGGGTCGCCGCGTCGAGGGCGCAGGGAAGGGAATGACCATCTTCGATGAACGCCGGTCGATAGGCGGCCGTGGTGTCGTAGTGGCGCAGCGCGATCGCGTGGTGGAGCACCTTCCCATCGGCGGCGACACTCTCGGTCGAGAGCTCGAGCCCGACGAGACGCTCCTCGCAGACGAAGTGGTCGCAGGTGAAGCGGTCGCGGCGCTGGTGGTAGTCGCGGACGTCGTCGTCCCCGTCGATCCGTTCGACGCCGCGCGCGCCCGCCTGGTCGGTCGGCTTCAACACGCAGGGCTGGCCGACGTCGCGCGCGGCCTCGATCCACGATTCGACCCCCGCTGCCCGGTCGACGATCCGGTAGCCGGGCGTTCGTAGGCCGGCTTTCGAGAACCGGGTGATTCGACGCTCCTTGGCCGTCGCGTCCAGAGCCGCCTCGACCGGGATACCGGGCAGATCGAGGGCTTCGGCGATCGTCGCGGCCTCGACCGCCAGCTCCGCGGCGTGCACGAAGACGCCATCGGGCGCGACGAGCTCCGCCTGGCCGAGGAGGGCGGCCCGGTCCCGGAGATCGACGCGCTGGAACACGTCCGCGTGGGCGCGACCCACGGCTTCGGGATCGTTGTCGAAGGCGACCGTCCGATAGCCGAGCTCGTGGGCGATCCGGAGCGCTTCGATCTGCTCGATTCCGCAGCCGAGGAGAAGGAGCGTTCGTGCGTCGCTCTCGGGTGTGCGCGCGTGCGTCATCCCTTCCTCAATCGGCAGCGAAGCGGCGGGGGTAAGGGATAAGCTCGCGGAAACCCAAGGCACGCGGAAAAGCGGGCGTTCTCCCGAGGTGGAGCCTGCGGTGAAAACCCGGGATGCAGGAAGGAACGCGAAGTGCGAATAGCGGCGATGGCGTGGTGGCTCGGATCGATCGGAATGGGGCTCGCCTTCGCGGCGTGTGCGAGCCCGCCGGAGCGTGGAGTCGAAGCGACGGCGAAGACGGCGATCGAAGACGTCACGGTGATCGATGTCGACGGCGGCACCGACGGCGGCGTGGTCGTGCGGCGCCGGGAGCGCCATCGGGTGGTCTTCGCGGGCGACCGGATCGCGCACGTCGGGCCGATGGCGCAAGCAGCGCTGCCGGCGGACCGCGTGATCGATGGGGCCGGCCGATTTCTGATTCCCGGACTCTGGGACGCGCACGTGCACTTCGTCTACGACGAAGCCCTGACCGAGGCGATGCCGGGGCTCTTCCTCCGGTGGGGGATCACGAGCGTGCGCGATACGGGCGGGGAGCTCGACCGGCTCACGGCGTTGCGCGCCAAGTGGCAGGCCGAGGCAGCTGCACCGAGGATCTTCGTCGCGGGACCGCTGCTCGACGGTCGGCACGTCGTATACGACGGTGAGAATCCGTCTCAGCCCGCGCTCGGGACGAGCGTGCCGGACGCCGAGGCGGCCGCGGCGCGGGTCGCGGCGCTGGGTGCTGGGGGCGCGGACCTGATCAAGATCTACGAGCTCGTGTCGCCGGCGGTCTTCGACGCGCTCGTGCGCGCGGCGCGCGCGGAGGGGCTGCCGATCGCGTCCCACGTGCCGCTCAGCATGACCGCCGATCGCGCGGGCCCGCGCGTCGATTCGATGGAGCACCTGCGGAACGTCGAGCTCGGCTGCGCGCGCGACTGGGAGCGGCTGCACGCCGAGCGGCTCGCGGCGTTACGCGACTGGCCCGGGGATCGGGGCTACGCCCTGCGCCGGTCGCTGCATCGGGCCCAGCGGCTCGACGCGATCGCGGACTACGACGCGGCCCGTTGCGAGACGGTGTTGGCCTCGTTGCGGGGCACGATGCAGGTGCCGACGCTCCGGCTGAACGCCTTCAACGTCTCGCGTCCGGATCTCGATCCGAGGTGGCACGCCGCGAGCCGAGCCCTTCCCGCGGACGTGATCGCGCGCTGGGACGCGAAGGTCGAGGCGAACGCCGAAGACGAATCGTGGGAGGATCTCCGCTTCGGGGAGTGGAGTCTGTTCCTGGTCGGACGAATGCGCGAGGCGGGGGTGCCGATCGCCGCCGGCACCGACACGCCGATCAACCTCGCGATCCCCGGCGAGAGTCTCCACCGCGAGCTCGAGCTGCTCGTCCGTAGCGGCCTCTCCCCGGCGGAGGCCCTGGCCGCTGCGACCCGGGCGCCCGCGCGCTTCTTCGGGCTCGAGGGCGAGCTCGGGCGCATCGAGCCCGGGTTCCGCGCCGACGCGGTGCTGCTCGAGTCGGATCCGCTCGTCGACATCCGGCACACGCGGGCGATCCGAGGCGTCGTGAGTCAGGGGCGCTGGCTGCCGATCGGCGACTGAGGTGGCTGGATCGACCGAGCCGCCCCTCGCAGGACCCCGATCGCGTGTAAGCTCCCGCCGCCATGATTTCGATCTCGAATCTCGCCAAGCACTACGGGGACCGGACGCTCTTCGAAGACGTCTCGATGCAATTCAATCGGGGCGAACGCTACGGGATCGTCGGGGCGAACGGCTGCGGCAAATCGACCCTCCTCAAGATCCTGACCGGGGAGGAGGGCGCGAGCGACGGCGACCTCTCGATCCCGAAGCGGGCCGTGCTCGGGGTCCTCGAGCAGGACCATTTCCGGTACGAGGAAGAGCGGATCGTCGACGTCGTCATGATGGGGAACGAGGTCCTGTGGCGCGCGATGGTCGAGAAGGAGGCGATCCTCGCGAAGGCGGAGGATCACTTCGACGGGGACCGATACGCCGAGCTCGAGGACGTCATCGTCCAACACGACGGGTACGGACTCGAAGCGCGTGCCGGCGAGATCCTCGAAGGCCTCGGGATTCCGACCGCCGTCCACGATGCACCGCTCTCGACCCTCTCCGGCGGGTTCAAGCTGCGAGTGCTCCTCGCGAAGGTGCTCGCTGCCGAGCCCGATGCGCTGCTCCTCGACGAGCCCACGAACCACCTGGACATCCTGTCGATCCGATGGCTCGAGCAGTTCCTCGAGAGCTATCCGGGGGTCGCGCTGCTGATCTCCCACGATCATCGCTTCCTCGACACCGTCGCCACCACGATCGTCGACGTCGACTATCAGACCGTGAAGGCCTATCCCGGGAACTACGCGCGCTTCGTCGAGGCCAAGCGCTCCGAGCGGGAGCGTCGCGAAGCGGAGATCGAGAAGCGCGAGTCCGAGATCGCCGACCACAAGGCGTTCGTCGAGCGATTCCGAGCGAAGGCCTCGAAGGCCCGCCAGGCCCAGAGCAAGCTCAAGGCGATCGATCGGATCGAGATCGAGTCCCTGCCCGAGAGCTCGCGCCGCTACCCGAAGTTCTCCTTCCGGCAGAAGCGACCGAGCGGCAAGCAGGTGATCGAGCTCGCCGGTCTGTCGAAGGCCTACGGGGACAACGTGGTCCTCGATGACGTCGATCTCGTCGTCCAACGCGGCGAGCGCATCGCGATCATCGGTCCGAACGGGATCGGCAAGTCGACCCTGCTCAAGATCATGATGGGCGAGGTCGCACCGGACGCCGGCGAAGTCGAATGGGGCTACGAGGCACATCCCGGTTACGTCGCCCAGGACCACAAGGAACAGATCGGCAACGACCGTCAGCGCCTCGACGACTGGCTCGGCGAGTTCTGTCCGCAGCAGAGCATCGGCTACGTGAAGGGCGCCCTCGCCGCGGTCCTGTTCAGCGGGGACGAGAGCAAGAAGCGCCTCGAGGCGCTCTCCGGAGGGGAAGCCGCGCGTATGCTCTTCGCGAAGCAGTCGGTCACCCATCCGAACGTGCTGGTGATGGACGAGCCGACGAACCACCTCGACCTCGAAGCGATCGAGGCGCTCGTCGACGCCGTGAAGGCCTACGACGGCACGCTGATCTTCGTCTCGCATGATCGCTGGTTCGTGAACGAGCTCGCCACGCGCATCGTCGAGATCACGCCGGAGGGCGTCCAGGACTTCAGCGGCGGCTACGACGAGTACCTGGCGCGCGCGGGCGAGGACCACCTCGACGCGCAGGAGGTGCTCCGCCGGGCCAAGGAGTCGAAGCGCGCCGCGAAGAGCGGTGACGAGGCGAAGGGCAAGGCGAAGGGCAAGACGACGCCGCGCAAGAAGAAGGGCGCCGCCCCGGCATGAGCCGCCCGTGGGTCAGCCTCGACCAGCGCGAGACGGACGACGGCGTCCTCGAGCTCCGCAGGCGGGACCGCGACGACTTCCTGATCCTCGTCGGCGGTCGCGTGCTGATGAACAGCCGCGAGAACCAGTCGGAGATCGTGCTCGGACGCGATGCGTGCGCCGGGCTCGCGGCGGCAGGCGACGGGCGCGTGCTCGTGGGAGGCCTCGGCATGGGACTCACCCTGCGTGCCGTTCTCGATACCGTGTCCGAAACGTGTCGGGTCGACGTCGCCGAACTCCATCCGATCGTCGCCGAGTGGTGTCGCGGACCGCTTGCGGAGCTGACCGACGGTGCGGTGCTCGACTCGCGCGTCGACGTCCTGATCCGGGACGTTTCGGAGGTGATTCGCGAGGCATCCCCCGCCCACTACGACGCGATCGTGCTCGACCTCTTCGAGGGACCCCACGCGAAGACGGACGCACGAAAGGATCCGCTCTACGGGCAGGGCGCGATGGATCGAACGTGGAACGCGTTGGCACCCGGCGGCGTATTCGGCATCTGGGCCGAAGCGCCGGACGCGGGCTTCGAGAAGCGCCTGCGCCAGCGCGGCTTCGAGCTCGAGACCCGACGCCCCGGACGCGGTGGCTATCGACACTGGATCGGGCTCGCGCGACGGCCGGCCGCGTCGGCGTGACCGGGTCGACCGGCTCGGATCGCTCGCGACGTCCGGGGGTTGCTGGCACACTCGGTGCGGTGGATTTCCGATTCGTCCTGCTCCTCACGTGCTTCTTCGCGTCCGGATTCGCTGCGCTCCTCTACCAGACGGCCTGGACCCGCGAGTTCGGCTTCCTCTTCGGCACCTCGGAGCTGGCGGTCGTCGCGGTGCTCGCGGCCTACATGGCGGGGCTGGCGCTCGGGGCGGCCGCGGCATCGCGCGTCGTCGCACGCATTCGCCGGCCGGTCGTCGCCTACGCGTTGCTCGAGCTGGGGATCGGCCTGCTGGCGCTCGCGGTGCCTGCGATGCGGGACGCCGTGCAGGCCCTCTATGTCGCGGTGATCGGCGGACTGCCGGCCCTGCCGCAGGAGACGAGTCTCTGGACGGCGCTCTTTCAACTGGCCGGCGCGTTCGTCGTGCTCGTCCCGTGCACCGCGCTGATGGGCGCGACGCTCCCGCTGCTCGCCCATCACGCCGTCGAGTCCGACGAACAGATCGCGCCCCGCAGCGGGCTGCTCTACGCGACGAACACCTTCGGCGCGATCGTCGGCACCCTCGTCGCGGCCTTCGTCCTGCTTCCGTGGCTCGGCCTGCGGACGACGGTCTACGTGGGGATCGGCGTGAACGGGCTCGTGTTCGGCCTGGCCGCGCTGCTCGCCCGCGGCTTCGTCCCGCGCGACGGGCCGGTGCGCGAGACCGCCGAGGTGACGTCGCGGGAAGCGCGATGGGTCCTGCCCGCGATCCTCGTCTCGGGGGCGGTGTCGTTCACGTACGAGGTGTTGTGGACGCGACTGCTGGGGCAGGTCCTCGGTGGCAGCACGGCGGCCTTCGCCTCGATGCTCGCGAGCTTCCTGACGGGCATCGCGCTGGGCAGCGCGTTGGCGTCGCGCTTCGCCTCCTCGCGCGCCGCGGCGATTCGCGGCTTTGCAGGAGCCCAGGTCGGCATCGCCGCGTTCGGTGCGGGGGCCTTCCTGTTGGCGAATCGACTGCCGGCCCTCGCTGCGTGGGTCGGCGCGGATCGTTCGGATCCACTCCCCGGCGCCGCGGTCGGCGGTCTCCTGCTCCTGCCGATGACGTTCTGTATCGGCGCGACATTCCCCTTTGCGGTGCGCATCTTCGCGACCCGCGCGGATGAAGCCGGCGCCGTGAGCGGCGTCGTCTACGCCTGGAACACCGTGGGCTCGATCGTCGGCGCGCTCGTCGCGGGCTTCGTGCTCTTGCCGGGGCTCGGCCTGGAAGGGACCGCCCTCGCGGCGGTCGTCACGAGCCTCGCGCTCGCGATGGCGGCGCGGGCGGCGGGCTCCGAATCCGGGCGGGCGCGCGCGTTGGCCGTCGCGGCCGGGTTGATCGTCGTGGTCGGAGTGGTCGGGCTGCCACGTCCCGACGACCTGCTGCGGCACGCCATCGTCGGCGGCGCCGATCCGGGCGATCGCCTCGCCTACGTGGGCATCGGCCGCTCCGCGACGGTCACCGTCCTCGAGAACGAGTTCGGCTCGCGCCTTCTGACGAACGGCCTCCCGGAGTCCGGCGTCGACCGACCCGAGCTGCCGGATCGGCGGTTCAACGAGTCGGCGTGGCTCTCGCTCCTGCCGACGGCCGTGCGACCGGCGACGTCGTCGATGCTGTTGATCGGGCTCGGTGGCGGGAACACGTTGGCCGCGACACCGGAGACCGTCCGCGAGGTCGACGTGGTCGAGCTCGAGGAGGAGGTCGTTCTCGCGAATCGATTTCTGCCCCATCCGGTGGATCCGCTCGCTCGTGACGGGGTCCGGCTGATCGTCGGCGACGCGCGCGGGGCGATGATGCTCTCGGAGCGCAGATACGACGCGGTGGTGTCACAGCCTTCCCATCCGTGGACGTCCGGCGCCTCCCATCTCTATACCCGTGAGTTCTTCGCGCGCGTTCGCGATCAGCTGGAACCCGATGGCGTCTTCATCCAGTGGGTCGGCTCCGGGTTCGTGGACGAGCCGCTCTTCGGTTCGGTCATCGCGGCTCTGAAATCCGTCTTCGCGCACGTCGAGGTGTTCCGTCCGACGCCGGTCTCCCTCGTCTTCGTGGCGTCCCCTGTGTCGTTCGAGGTCGCAGAGACAGGCGCGGAGGCCATCGCCTCCGCTCGCCCGGCGTTCGCTTCCGCGGGGATCCATCGCGTCGAGGATCTCGTCGCCAGTCGGCTTCTCGACGACGCCGGGGTGTCCGCGCTCGCGTCGGGGTGGCCCCCGAACTCCGACGACCACAATCGCCTCGCGACGCGGCGGGCCGCGTCCGAAGAACGGGTCGAGGCCTTCGAGCGTCTCGAACGACGCCTCCGCGAACACGAGCCCCACGTGCCGGCGGCTCTGGCCTCGCTCGAGCCCGCCGCGGTCGTTCGTCGGATGGGCTGGAACGGCGAGGTGGATCGCGCTCACGCGATCGCCGCGACCCTCGAAGGGGCGGCGGGGGAGGCCGCGCGGGGTTGGCTCGCCCTCGACGGAAACCGCATCGCCGATGCACGCAGCGCGTTCGAAGCCGCGCTCCGACTCGACCCGGACGACGGCGCCGCTCGCGCCGGCCTCCTCACGTTGGTGATTCCGTCGAGGGGGGAGGGCTTGCCCGAGGCGAGCTGGACGCCGGACGAGCGCGCGGTCTACGACGCGCTCCGCGACGGGGCGGCGGGAGATTGGGAGGCGGTCGCTGCGAGCGACGCCGCACTCGCGCGATTCGGCCCCGACCATCTGCTCTTCTCGCGCGCCGCGAAGCAGCGGGCGCGCTGGCGCGTCGCCTCCGGCGATCCAGCGCGGGCGGCCGAAGCGATCGCGCTGCTCGACCAGGTGCTGTCGCGGCACCGTTCTCCGGTGAACTACCTCGAGCGGCTGCGGGCGGCAGTGGCCGCGGGCGAGCGCGATCTGGCGTGGATCGGTCTCCATCACCTGGTGCACTACCGGATGCCCCGCGACGCTCGGTTCGCGCGTCGCGTCCTGCAGGTCGCGCGTGCGCTGGGGGATCCCGGCGATGATCCGCTGCGGGGACAGGTGCTCCGGACGCTGGGTGCGGCGGCGCGCTAGGCGCGCCACGGGCCGTCGTCTCCGGCTAGGCGGGCGCCGGGCCCCAGTTCCCGTGGAAACAGAGCGGGATGCGCGTATCGAGCCAGAGCCGGGCGAGCGGCTCGGCGTCGACGGCTCCCGCGTCGAGGATCTCGACCGCGGTTTCGTCGCGGTTGGCATCGTGCACGAGGAAGAGCACGAAGCCGTCGTCCTCCTTGGCCGTCGCACTCCGCGGCACGAAGACCGGCTCGCCGGTCCACTGGCCGTCGACGGCGTCGCGGTGGATCGAGGCGGCCCCGGTCCGGTCGTATCTCGTGATCCGTCGGGAGAAGCCGAGCATTCCCTCGGCGGGTTCAGCGGTCGACGCATAACCGAAGCGGTTCTCGTGTCCGACGAGGCGGTCGTCGATCCGGGGGAACTCGGCCGTCGAATCGCCGTACTTCGTCTCCTTGCAGGTCCCGGACTGGAGATCGAATTCGTAGCCGTACGGGTAGGCGTTCAGACCGACGCCGCCTTCGCCCGCGCGCACGACGTTCAGCCAGTCGAGCAGCGCCTGCGGGTCCTCGTAGGTGCAGGCGTCCATGACGATGCGCCCGTCCTTCTCGTAGGCGTTGCCCGGGTGGAACATGTACGCGCTCGAGGGCGCTTCGAACCAGCGGACCTCGCTCCCCGGCGTGCGCTCACGGATGCCGAACATCATCGGTCGGTCGTTCGCGCGGACGGCTTCGTGGAAGCTCCCGCCGTGGAGCATCACGCCGAGATCGAACCCGACGCCGCCCAGCGGGAAGATCACGTAGTTCTCGGTGATCGCGAAGTCGTGCATCATCGACGCCCAGGGTGCGTCGTGGGCCTCGGCGAGGGAGACGCTGCCGTCGGGCTCGACGCAGTAGAGCTGGATGTGCGGCTCGAACGGCTGGTAGCCGTGGATCCACATCTGGCCCGTCTTGCCGTCGATCTTCGGGTGAGCCGTGGTCGACATCCCGAGCATCTTCCCGTCGTAGTTCCAGAGTCCCTTGGACTCGAGGGACGACGGATCCATCTCGAAGGGCGGCATGTTCTCGGCCAGGGCCCAGAGCTTGCCGCCGTGGGGGACGACGTTGGTGTTGGGCGAGTGGTTCGGGAGCGGAGGATCGACGGGTCGCTCGGACTTCGTCTTGAGTCCGCCCTGGGCGTACACGCCTTCCCGTTCGTTCAACAGGAAGCTATCGGTCCGCGCATAACGTCCGAGGTGATGGGCCTGGCCGTCGTCGAAGCGGATGGCCTGGACGAGGGCGTCGCCGTCGAAGAGGTGCAGCCCGCCCTGTCCGGCTTCGGGCAGGACGTTCTGGTTCGGGCCGTTCCGGTAGAGCGTGCCGTTCAACTCGCGCGGGATCTCGCCTTCGATTCGCGTGATCTTCGCGTCGGCCTCGACGTTGTTCGGTCGGGTCACGTCCGCGAACTGTGCGGCGATGGCGTCGGTGGAAGCGGTCATGGGGAGTTCCTCCTGTTCCTTGAAAGGGGTGGGGCGCGTGGCGGGTCAGGCGTTTCGGTCTGCGCCGAGCTCGCGCGCGACGAACGCATCGACGAGGGATTCGAGGTCGAGGCCCAGGGCCAGCATGCCGGCCAGGTGGAGCGCGACGATGCCATGGACGCCGGACCAGAGCAGGTGGGCGACGACGTTCGCGTCGCCGGAGAGGACGCCGGCGTCGATCGCGTCGGAGACGGCGCCCCGCATGATGAACCAGGCACGCGTCTCCTCGACCGTGATCGGGTCGGGGCGTCGGTCACGGTCGAGCTCGAAGATGATCCGGTACGCGTGGGGCTCTTCGAGCGCGAAGCCGACGTAGGCGTGAGTCATGGCGTGCAGTCGTGCGGCGTGGTCGTCGTGGGCCTTCACGGCGGCGTCGATCGCGTCTGCGAAGCGGTTCGCGGCCGCGAGTCGCACGTTCTCGAAGATCGCCGCCTTGTTCTCGAAGTAGCGGTAGGGCGTCATCGGGCTGCACCCGAGATCCTTCGCGAGGGCCCGCATCGTCACGCCCTCGTAGCCCTGCTCGGCGAAGAGACGGGTCGCGGCGGCACAGAGCGCGTCGCGGAACTCCTCGACCTGATCCTGGGAGAGGGCGGTGCGGGGCATGGCGGTTATGTACATCGTAAAATTTACGATGTCAAATCAACCTTCGGGTGCTGGCCGAGGCGCTCGCCGTCACGCAGGATCGAGAGGAGGGCGAATGCCCGACGGGAGGCCGCCATGTCCATCGATTGCCGCACGCGCCTGCTGAAGGACGTTCGCTCACTCTGCGCCGAGGAGGTCCTCGACCAGGTCTTCCCCGAGGCCCTCGCCGCGCACGGCGACCTGGCCGCTCGGGGCGCGACCTATCGCGAGCTCGCCCCCCTCGGATTCGTGACTGCGGGAACGAGCGTGACCCTGCGACCCGTGGCCGGCCACCTGGTGATCGATCGGGGGCTCGAGCACGCGGGGGTGATCGCCGAGCTCGACGCCGACGCGTTCTCCGATCTCGTCCAGGACTATCAATCGACCATGGGGCTCGCGATGACGGCGCGGGTCAAGGTCACGCGCGGGACGATCGACGACTGGGTCGCGTGGGAGATGGTGCTTCGCGCGCTCCTCGACGGGCGCAAGGTCTACGAGACCGGGGACGTCACGTTCGTCGACGGCGAGGGCGGCGCGCTCGACCTCGATCGCGTGTTCGGCCTCGACGACGATCGGGAGGAGATGGCGCACTTCCTGCGCGAGGCCGGGTTCCTGCACGTCCGCAGCGTGTTCGAAGAGGACGAGATGGCCGCCGTCGCACGCGACATCGACCACTGGACCGCGGCCGCGCGCCCGGACGACGGCGACTCGTGGTGGGCCGAGGACGGCGACGGAAGAGCGCAGGCCGTCCGCGTCCTCGAGTTCTACGACAAGTCGGAATCCTTGCGCGAGCTCGTGCACTCGGATCGCTACCAGTGGATCGGGGATCTGACGGGCGATGCGCATTATTTCCGGCGCTCGGCGGAGGGGCTGATCAAGCCGCTCGGGATCGCGAAGGGGCTCTCCGATCTGCCTTGGCACAAGGACTGCGGCCAGGGCCGGCACTCGATGATGTGCAACGCGCTCACCTGCGGCATCTCGGTCACCGGCGCCGGTCGAGTGAGCGGAGCGCTGGGGATCGTCCCAGGGTCCCATCGCGCGAACGCCAAGATCCCGGGGCGCGATCCGATCATGGACATGGCACCGCGGATGCTCGAGACGCGAACCGGCGACGTGACGATCCACTGCAGCGACACGCTCCACCGCGCCCATCCGCCCACCGAACGCCCGCGCAAGGTCGTGTATTCGGGCTTCCGGCTGCCCCTGCTCCCGGGCGACGAAGCGATCGCCGAGCCGCGCTATGACCGCGAGGCCCGGGCCGAGCTCACGGACGTGCAGGATCGGATCGCCGCGGCGGCAGAGGGCGGCGGCTGATCCCCCATCCGGATCAGCGCGCATGCGAGTGCGCTCAAGGCTGTGCCGTCGGCGCGACCGGGGCGTCGCCGAGGTCGAACTCGAGCACGATGTGTTCGAACTCGCTGGGATCGACCTCGCCGGACCGCTCGAGGCGGAGGCCGTCGGCTTCGACGCGGATCTCGAACGCCATCCGCTCGCTGCGGAAGCCACAGGCTCGGTCGTAGCTCACGCCGACACGGTAGCGACCGGGTCGCGCATTCTCGAAGCGCGCGACTTCCACTCGCGGGACCGCCGCGTCGCAGCGGCGGTCGACGTCGAGCACACCGCCTCCGACCGACGGGTTGTTGCCGAAGTAGAGCGCCTCCTGCCGCGGATCGCTCACGAAGAGATCGAGGTCGGCGCCCTCGCCGAAGATCAGCCGGACTTCGAGCGCGCCGTCGGGGCGGGGGCCGTCGAATCCGGGCGTGGGTGCGCGTGACGTCGTCGCGCAACCGGTCGCGACCGCGAGGACGACCCCCCAGGCCAGGCGCGCGAGCCCGAGGGGCGCGCTTCGTCGACGGCGGAGAATCGCGTGAGGCATATTGCTAGGGTATCGACGCGAAGCGGGACGGGACAGCATCGAATCGCGACGCGTGGGGAGCGAACCATGATCCAGGGACGCGCGACGGCCGGGCGGCTGGCAGCGATGCTCATCGCACTCTGCGTCGGATGGGCGGCGTCGCTGGCGCACGCCGACGACGCGAACCGCTTCTTCGGAACGGTCACCTCCGCAGCGGACGGGCGCGCGGTCGAAGGCGCGCTGGTCACGCTGGGTCACGGCGACCCCGGCCACTTCGTCACGGTCTACACCGACGAGCAGGGCCGCTACGTCTCCCCGGCGCTCACCCATGTCGGGGGGTACTCGATCCGGGTGAGGCGGATCGGCTGGGACGACGCGAAGCGGGGCGACCTCGCCGCGAGCGGCGCGACGCGTCTCGATCTCGTGCTCGAGCGCACGACCGACCCGGTCGACGTCGCCTATCAGCTGCCAGCGAACGTTTGGTACGACCGGGTACTGCAGCGGATCGACGATCCCTCCGAACGTGCGGAGCTCAAGCAGCAGTGCACGTACTGCCATCAGCAGGGCAACTGGGCGACGCGTCGCGAGCGGACCCACGACGAGTGGGAGAAGCTGATCCGCTTGATGGGCACCCGCGGCGCGATGATCAGCCGATCGTTGCGCGAGAAGCTCCCGGCGATCCTGATCGAGGCCTACGAGCACGACCGCGCCGTCGCGGAGCTCGTCCCCGCGGATTTCGATCCACACACCTATCAGCTGCCCAGCGCGGAAGCCCGGCGGGCGGTGGTCGAAGAGTGGCCCCTCGGCGGGCGCGGCTCGAACCAGCACGACGTGATGGTGCATCCCGACGGTCGTATCTACTCCGTCGACGGTCCCCAGGATCTGCTCCATCGGCTCGATCTCTCTACACCCGTCCCGGTACGTCGAAGCTGGACGGTGCCCCACGGCGACCTGCCTCTCGGAGGCGTCTTCGCGACGAGCTCGCGTGAAGAAGCAGCGGACAACAAGTACGTGGCGCCGCACTCGCTGCAGACCGCGCCGGATGGATCGATCTGGATCACGCTCGCGAGCGGCAACCAGCTCGCGCGCTTCGACCCGGCGACGGAACAGTTCGAGATCCACGACGTCGAGGACGGGATCTATCCCCATACCCTTCGCTTCGATCAGCGCGGCCGGATCTGGTACACGATGGCCGCGACCAACCACGTGGGCATGTTCGATCCCGCGACGAACGAGCAGACCCACCTGCGACTGCCCGCCCGCAACTTCTCCCAGGCGATCATCCTGCGGATGACGCCCTTCTTCCTGCGGCTCGGCAAGATCATCGACATCCGCGGCGCCGCGGCCGACGGCGACGGGATCAAGATGCCCGTGCCCTACGGAATCGACATCGCCCCGGACGGGGGCGTCTGGTTCAGTCAGCTCAACGAGCACAAGATCGGCCGCATCGACCCCGAGACCCTCGAGTACGAGATGATCGAGACCCCCTTCGAGACGCCGCGACGGCTGCGCTTCGATTCGAAGGGCGGGCTCTGGATCCCGAGCTTCTCGGAGAGCCTGCTCGCCCACTTCGATCTCGAGACCCGCGCTTTCCGGACTTGGGAGATCCCGATCGAGCCCCTCGGAACCGAGACGCCCTACGCGCTCGCCGTCGAACCGGCGACGGACGAGGTCTGGATCTGCGGCACCAACAGCGACACGATGATCCGGTTCGAGCCGGAGCAGGAGTCCTTCACCGTCTACCCCTTGCCGACGCGCGTGACGTACACGCGCGAAGTCGACTTCGATTCCGAGGGCCGGGTCTGGACCTCGAACTCGAACGGTCCGACCTGGCAGATCGAAGACGGCGTACCGAAGGTGGTGCGGATCGATCCCGACGCGGCGCCGGTCCCGGCCGAGAGCGGGCTCTTCCCGAGTGAAGGCGCGGCTTCGGGGGTTCCGGTCGCGACCCGGGAGGGCGCGTCGGCGCGATGACCGGACACTTCGCGTCGGTTCTCCTGGCGCTGGCCTGTGTGCTGTCGGCGGCGTCCTCGGCCGGGGAGGGGCCCGCGCCCCAGAGCGGCTGGCCGACCTACGGCGGCGATCCCGGCGGTACGCGTTATTCGGCGCTCGACGAGATCACACCCGCGAACGTCGACGAGCTCGAGGTCGCCTGGACCTATCACACGGGGGACTTCGACGGGGTGCGGCTCGGCGCCGAGAAGACCGCGTTCCAGGCGACGCCGATCCTGCACGGCGACACCCTCTACTTCTGCTCACCGCTCTCGAGGATCTTCGCCCTCGACGCCGAGACGGGCGAAGAGCGCTGGGTCTTCGACGCGGATCCGCAGCTCGAGAGCGACATGGCGCTCACGTGTCGCGGCGTCGCGTACTGGGCAGCGGTCGAGGACACCCCACCTCGCGCGGCCTGCACCGAGCGCATCTTCATGGGCACGCTCGACAACGGCCTCGTGGCGGTCGACGCGAAGACCGGCGAGACGTGCGCGGACTTCGGGAACGCCGGGCGCGTGGAGCTGGCGCTTGGCCTCGGGGAGATCGAACCGGGCGAGATCTACATGACGTCGCCGCCGACGGTGGTGGGCGACGTCGTCGTCACCGGCGCGATGGTGCGCGACAACCGCCGGGTCGACGCACCCGGGGGCGTGATCCGCGCGTGGGACGTGCGCAGTGGTGCGCTGCGCTGGGCCTTCGATCCCGTGCCGCCGGGCCTGGAACGGCTGCCAGACGAGGACGGCGAGCCGCGCTTCCACCGTGGCACGCCCAACGCCTGGTCGATCCTCTCCGCCGATCTCGAGCGCGGACTCGTCTTCGTCCCCTTCGGCAACCCGTCGCCGGATTTCGCCGGGGGGCATCGGAACGGCTTCGACTACTACGGCAGCTCGACGGTCGCCCTCGATGCGAAGACCGGGGAGCCCGTCTGGCGATTCCAGACCGTGCACCACGACCTCTGGGACTACGACGTGGCCTCGCAGCCGACGCTCCTCGAGGTCGAGAAGGGCGGACGCGTGATTCCGGCCGTCGCCCAGCCGACCAAGATGGGCCACCTCTTCCTGCTCGACCGGGAGACCGGCGAGCCGCTCTTCCCGGTCGAGGAGCGTCCGGTGCCGCAGACCGACGTGCCGGGCGAGTGGACCTCGCCGACCCAGCCCTTTCCGACTTTCCCGAAGCCGCTGCATCCGCATCACCTCGACCCGGATCAGGCATTCGGGTTCACGCCCTGGGACACCGGCGCCTGCCGCGAGCAGATCGAGACGCTCCGCAACGAGGGCATCTTCACGCCGCCGAGTCTGGGCGGATCGATCCAGTACCCGGGCGTCGCGGGCGGCTCGAACTGGGGCGGCCTCGCCCATGATCCCGAGCGCCGCGTCCTCGTCCTGAATCAGAACTACGTCGCGCAGGTCCATCGTCTGATCCCGCGCGAGTCCGGCGTACGCCCCGAAGAGGCGGATCTCCACATGGGCATCAGCGAGATGGCGGGCACGCCCTACCTGATCGACCAGTCGGTGCTGCTCTCGCCCTGGGGTGTGCCCTGTATTCCCACGCCCTGGGGCGTTCTGATGGCGGTGTCCCTCGAGAGCGGGGAGAAGCTCTGGGAGGTGCCCTTCGGTACGACCCGGGACATGATTCCCTACTTCCCGTTCGGGTTGGACTTCGGCCTGCCGAGCATGGGCGGCCCGATGGTCACGAAGAGCGGGCTGGTATTCATCGGCGCGAGCATGGACGCCTACCTGCGCGCGTATGCGGTCGAGTCCGGCGAGCTGCTCTGGAAGGATCGATTGCCGGCGGGCGGACAGGCGACGCCGATGACCTATCGCGTGCGGCCAGGCGGGCGGCAGTTCGTCGTCATCGCCGCGGGGGGACATGGGACGCTCGGGACCGTGCCGGGCGACGCGGTCGTGGCGTACGCGTTGCCTGAGACCGACTGAAGTCGGGCGCTAGGCGAGCCCCAGCTCGGCGCGCACCTCGCCCACGCTGCGGTCGAGGATCGCCTCGTCCCACTCGCCGTCGTAGAGGTTCTTCGTCGCGCGACCTCTGCGTGCGGCCGCGAGGACCGCTCGCGGCGAGAGGAAGATCCCGATCAGCACGGCGAGGCCGTTGAGGATCCAGGCCGCGTAGTGATCCGCGCAGCCGGACGCCAGCTCCCAGGCGCCGATCTCCGCCTCGCCGAGCCAGGTCGTGTCGTAACCGGCGACGACGTGATGGATGTCGTGGAGGCGGACCGAACGCACGCGCTGGGGCGGGTTCGGAATCGCACCGAAGGGGACCGAGCCGGCGCGAAGCACGACCCATTTGTCGTCGTAGCCGCCCTCGCCGAGGGCGTTCGTTTCGAAGTAGCGCGCGCGGGCGTCTCGCAGGGTCAGTTCCGGGGCGTATTCGGCGAAGGGCATCGGTGATTCGTCCGGTGGGGGGGCGACGCGGCGTCGATTCTAGCCGCGGACGCCTGCCGCGGGGAGACGTAGAATGGGGATGGCGCGCGGGCGCTCGAGGAGGATGGAGATGCCGGACGTGGCGATGTGGGGCAAGGCCCTGACGGCGATGCCGCGAATCGACAAGAACGACTGGGACCGGCTCGACCTCGTCTCTCGCTGGCTGATCGCGACGCGATCCGCGGTGATCGTGATGACGTTCACCAGCTCGGCGTTCGCGGGCGTGCTCGCCTACAAGGCAGGCGCCTTCGATCCGCTCCTCTTCGCCCTCGTGACCGCGGGCCTGTGTCTGGCGCACGCGACGAACAACCTGGTGAATGATCTCACGGATCACTGGAAGGGCGTCGACCAGGGCAACTACTTCCGAACGCAGTACGGGCCACAGACCGTGGAAGACGGCTTCCTGACCGTCCCACAGCTGATCACCTACGCGTCGATCACCGGCGGGATCGCCCTCGCGATCGGTTTCTACCTCGTGTTCGTGTCGGAGCGGGGCGACATCACCCTGGCGCTCCTCGCGAGCGGGCTCTTCTTCGTGCTCTTCTACACCTGGCCGCTCAAGTACATCGGGATGGGCGAGCCCGCGGTCCTGCTCGTGTGGGGGCCGCTGATGGTCGGCGGAAGCTATTTCGTGATCACCGGCGTGTGGAGCAACGAGGTCGCGATCGCGAGCCTCGCCTACGCCCTCGGCCCGACCGCGGTGCTCTTCGGCAAGCACACGGACAAGCTCTCCTTCGACGAGGGCAAGAAGATCCGGACCCTGCCGGTGATCCTCGGAGAATCACGCTCACGAAAGGTCACCGTTGGGTTGTTGCTCGCGCAGTATCCCGTCGTCGGGTACCTGGTCTGGACCGGGTTCTTCCACCCGGTGATGCTGGTGACCCTGCTCTCGGCGTTCTCGCTGCCGCGGGTCTTCCAGGTCTTCAGGTACCCGCGTCCCGAACGCGCGCCGAAGGCGTTCCCGGAAGGCGTCTGGCCCCTCTACTTCGTGGGCATCGCCTTCTGGTTCACGCGCCGCTACGGCGCGTTCTTCCTCGTCGGCCTCGTGCTCGACGTCGCGTTGTCCTAGGCAGGCTGCCTAACGCGCTTCGAGTCCGTTCTGCTGCATCCGCCAGATCAGCTGATCGAGCCGGTCCTGGCCGAAGAAGGGCTCGCCCTCGAAGACCATCGTCGGCACACCCCAATGGCCCGACGCCTCGAGGGCCTGCTGGTTCGCTTCGATCGCGGCTTCGTGTAGGTCGGGGTCGGCTTCGATCGCGGCGTCGAGCTCCGCGAGGTCACAGCCCGCGGCGTCGGCGGCCTTGGCGAGATGGTCCCCTTCGTTCCATCCGGCCACGCTGCCGTCGAAGATCACCCGGCTGATCTGGGTGATGAAGGGAAGGCCACGGCCGCGCTCGCAGGCCGCGATCCCGAGGCGGGTGAGCCGCCGGATGTAGGGCTGCTCCGCGGCGATCCGACGCGTTTCGATGTCCTGCACGATCGGGTCCGGTCGCGGCCAGCGGAAGGGGATGCCCTGCATCTCTGCGATCCGACTCGTGTCGCGCAGGAGGTAGGGCGGCCAGAGCGGATTCACCTTGTCGAAGAACTCGGGTGTGCGCACGGCGATCGGGTAGACCGGTCGCAGGTCGCATGTGACGTCGTGTGCCTCGACGAAGGCGACGAGGCGCGGGAGCACGAGGTACGAGTAGGGGCTGCGGAAGGACCAGTAGAGCTGGAAATCGAGGGACACGGTCGAGCTCCTAGAGAACCTGGAAATCGGCGAGGGTCATCTCGTCGCGCTGGCGGCAGAACGTGTCGATGTCGCCGGGGAAGAGGAAGGGCGTGTGGCCGGACGGCGTGCGGTAGTAGCTGTTGCAGGTATCGACGCCCCAGGAGAACTCGCCGCGCGCCTCGACGACCCAGTCGTTGTACCGCTGGTGCGCTGCCGGCGTGACGTCGATCGCGCGTGCACCGGCCTGCTCCTTCTCGGAGAGCAGCCGGACGATCGCCTTCAGGTTGATCTCGGCTGCATCGAAGAACGACGTCGAAGCGATCAGGGCGTTCGGCCCGAGGGCGAAGAAGTAGTTGGGGAAGCCCGGAACGGCGGTGCCGACGTAGGCCTCGGGGGCTTCTTCCATCCGCTTGGCGAGAGACGCCCCTTCGGCGCCCACGACGTCGATCCGCTCGAAGTCCATCACCTTGTAGCCGGTGCAGAAGATCAGGACGTCTGCGCCGAGCTTCTCACCCTCGGTGGTGACCACGCCGTCGGTCTCGATCGAGGCCGCGGCGTGAGGCACGAGGCGGACGTTCTCGCGCTGGAGGGCCGGGTAGTAGAAGTCGGACATCAGCGGTCGCTTGCAGCCGAAGCGCGATTTCGGCGTGACCTGCTCCCGGAGTGCCTCGTTCTCGACCGTGTCCGCGATGTGCTTCAGGCCCATGTCCTCGACGCGCTGCTGCACCTTGTGTCCGACGATGAACGCGCCGGTCGAGACGTGCATGATCTTGTGATGCAGCCAGCGGTGGAGCTCGCGAAGCGGCCCGACGCCGAGGAGAGTTTGGCTGAGGCCGGAGTAGGGCTTGCTGCCGCGGGGCAGGATCCAGTTGGGGGTGCGCTGCAGGACGGTCAGGTGACCGGCGACCTTCGCGATCTCGGGCACGATCTGAACCGCGGCGGCGGCGGAGCCGATCAGCACGACGCGCTTGCCGTCGAGGGGGACGTCGTGGTTCCACTCGGTCGAGTGCCAGGAAGGGCCGCTGAAGGCGTCCACGCCCGGGACGTCGGGGAAGAGCGGGGTGTGCTGATTGCCCATCGCGTTGATCACGACGTCGAACTCGTGCAGGTCACTCCCCGCAGTCTCGAGGTGCCAGGTGCCGTCCGGCTGGTAGCGGCAGCTCGTGATCTCGGTGTCGAGCCTGAGGTGCGGTTCGAGTCCGAACTCCGTGGCCATGCGCTGGAGGTAGGCCTCGATCTCCTGCTGCCCGACGAAGGACGCGCTCCACTGCGGGTTCGGGGCGTCCGAGAACGTGTAGGCGGCCGCCTTCACGTCGCAGGAGAGCCCCGGATACGAGTGCTGGTGCCAGGTGCCGCCGACCGCGTCCGACTTGTCGAAGATCGTGAAACGATCGAAGCCCGCGCGCATGAGCTCCCGGCCGGCCGTCAGGCCGGAGGGGCCGGCGCCGATCACGGCGACGCGAAGGGGCTGTTCGGGCGAGGTGGCGGGCATCGAGGCGGCTCCTGGTCGGGACACGACGATGAGCTACACGCCGCCCGCCGGCAACCCCGATCCGTGGACCTCGGTCCGCCGGCGCCGGTGGCGTCAGAGCTCCTCGACGTAGTTCTTCTGCACGGCCTCGTCGTAGCCGCGCGCGGCGGAGGCGTCGGCCCCGGTCCGCGCGGCGAAGATCTCGCCGAAGGACACGCGATGGGGCTCGCCCCACTTTTCGGGCTTCCACAGGTTCGAGCGGAGGAAGGCCTTCGCGCAGTGGAAGAAGACCTGGTCGACGCGGACCCGGATCGCGAGCGCTGCGGGCCGGCCGCGGGCGGCCAGGCGCTCGAGGAGCTCGGGGTCCCGGGTGAGCTCCGCCCGACCGTTGATGCGGAGGGTTTCCGGTGTGCCGGGGATCATGAAGATCACCCCGACCTGCGGATTGCGGAGCACGTTCAGGTGGCCCAGAGCGAGCTTGTTGCCCGGTCGGTCCGGGATCACGAGGGTCTGATCGTCCTCGACGAGGACGAATCCCGGCGCGTCGCCCTTCGGCGAGGCGTCGAGGGCCCCGGCCTCGTCCGAGGTGCCGAGCACGAGGAAGGGGCAGCGCGCCAGGAAGTCCTGCGCGAACGAATCGAGCGTGTCCTCGATCTTCGCTTCGATGATCGCGTTCGGGGAGCCGATCAGCTCCCGCAGCTCGGCTTCGCTCCGAATGAGATGGTCGTCGGACATGCGGGCTTCTCCTCGTTCGGGCGCGTGGGCGAGCTGCTTCGGCGCGCCCGCGCTCAGAGGCTGCCATAGCGGAAGCGGCTCAGCTCCTGTCGGCGCCGACCGACGTCCATGCCGCCCCCGCCAACCCCATGACGAGGATCGGCGTGAAGTGGAAGCGCAGCGCGTGCCCCGGGTCGTACATGCAGGCGAGCTGCATCGCGAGCGCCGGCAGTGCGCCGGCGGCGAGGCCGACCCAGAGCCCCGCGATCGGGTCGGGTCCGACCGTGCGCGCGCGAACCAGCCGCACGCCGTGGAGCGCCGGGACGGCCGCGATCGCGACGCCGTGGAGGAAGCAGTGCTCGCGCTTGCCGAGCATCGACACCGCCGGCCCGTCGAGGCCGAAGCCCCCGAGCGCCACACCGAGCCAGGCGGCGCCCAACAAGAGGCCGGGGACGAGGGCCGCCGCGCGCCGCGCGCCGCCCGGAAGCGCCGCCTCGAATCCCCCGATCCCGAGCGCGATCAGCGCGGAGATCCCGAGCACGAACTCGAGCGCGAGGCGGGGCGTCGAGAGGTCCGAGAGGACGCCGTCCCGGAGCGGGCCGCCGAGCGCGGTGAGGCTCGCGGCGAGGGGGACCGCGACGACCGCCCAGGTGCTGACCGCGCGGAGCGTCGACGGGACGGGCCGAACCGGGGACAGGTCCGCCACCAGCGCGGAGAGGAAATCCGGGCGCTGCGGGGGATTCGCTGTATCGGTCGTGTCTCGCATCGGCTCGGTCGGATCCCCGTTCGGTCTCTTTCGGCGGACTCCGGACGCGAACGTCCGGATCCGACTACGGCGGGGGCGGCCGGGGAGTTACGCCACGCTCGCGATTTCCCAGCGTTCCGATTGCACCGTCGGGCGGGCTGGGCGAGGGTGCGCCGATGGTCCCGACGGCGCCGTCCCTTCTCCATCGCGCGAGCGCGTTCCTGGTTCTGATCGGGGCCTTGTTCGGGGTGTCGTGCCTCGCGGGTTGTGACGAGCCGCAAACCGCTTCCGAAGCGGGGTTCGAGTTCGAGGGGGTCGCCGAGGCGCCTTCGGTCGCGACGGAATTCGTCGGATCGTCGGGATGCGCGATCTGTCATGCGCAGGAAGCCGCGCGCTGGCGCGGGTCCCAGCATGATCGCGCGATGGAGCCGGCCTCCGAAGACGCGGTCGAAGGCGACTTCACCGGCGCCGAGCTCGTCGCGCACCACACCCGGTGGCGATTCGAGCGCGAAGGGGAGCGGTTCGTCGTCTGGCACGATCCGGACGGGCGACCTTCCGAGCGACTGGAGGTCGTCGCGACGTTCGGGGTGGCGCCGCTCCAACAGCTCCTCGTCGAGCGTCCGTCCGGGCGTCGTCAGGCGTTGCCGGTGGCGTGGGGAACGCATCCGGATTCCGGCGAGCCCGCGCGTTGGTTCTCGCTCGACCCGGACGCGCCGGCGCCGGAAGGCGACCCGCTTCACTGGGACGGCCTCGCGTTCCGGTGGAACACCCAGTGCGCTGCCTGTCACTCGACCGCGCTCCGCAAGGGCTTCGACGATCCGAGCGGCCGTTATGTCACGACCTTCGCCGAGGAGGACGTCGCCTGCGAAGCGTGTCACGGACCCGGCGACGCCCATGTCGCGTGGGCAAAGGGCGGGGCGGGGTCGAGCGACCCGGGGCTGGTGGTGCGCTTCGATGCCTGGGACGCGTCAGCGTGGCAGCGGCCGGAAGGCGTCGCGATCGCCCGCCGCGCGGCCGCGCGCACCCACGACGCGCAGATGGACGTCTGCGCGCCGTGTCACGCGCGACGCAGCGAGCTGGTCGACGGTCCGGAGATCGGGGCGGCGTTCCTCGATGCCTACGCGCCGCGACTGCTCGTGCCCGAACTCTACTTCGACGACGGGGGAGTTCGCGAGGAGGTCTACGTCTGGGGCTCGTTCGTGCAGAGCCGGATGTTCGCCGCCGGCGTGCGCTGCAGCGATTGCCACGATCCCCACTCCGCGAAGCTGCGCCGCGAAGGCGACGCGCTCTGCACGACCTGCCACGCGCCGGAGCGTTATGCGGCGGACGCGCACTTCGGGCACGGCGAGGGCGAATTGCGGCGCGCCGAGTGCGTCGACTGCCACATGCCGGAGACGACGTACATGCAGGTCGATCCGCGACGGGACCATGCGTTCGCGATCCCGCGTCCGGAGCGCAGTCGCGCCCTCGGGAGCGCGGATGCCTGCGCCAGCTGTCATCCCGGGCGAAGCGCCGCGGACGCCGCCGCGTCGATCGCCGCCTGGCGCGCCGGCACGGCGCCGGCACCCCACTGGTCGGACGCATTGATGCGCGACGGCAGGGCGCGACTGGACCCGCAGCGCTGGCTCGACGTCGCCGCGTCTCCGCTCGCGACGCCCTGGGTGCGCGCGAGCGCCTGGGCACGCTTCGCCCAGGAGAGCCCGAGCGAGCCGACCAGCGCGCTGCTCGATGCGATCGGCCCGCCCTCGGTGCTCACCCCCATCGAGCGACTCGGGTTGGTCGAGCTGCTGCGAAGGCGACCGGTCCACGACCAGGCGCAGCGCCTCCTGCCGCTGGTCGAAGACGAGCGCCGCGCCGTTCGCGTGGCCGCGGCGGAGGCGTTGTCGGCGCTGCCGCCGGAGGCGCTTCGTCCCCCTGCGCGGTCGATCCTCGCGCGGGGGCTGCGCGAGTATCGCGCGGTCCAGGAGGCGAACGCGGATCGCCCGGAGGCCCTGGTGAACCTCGGCACCCTCGCCGCGCGGCTCGGCGATGCGGCCGGAGCTCGCGCGGGCTTCGAAAAGGCGATCGCGCGCGCCCCGTATTTCGTTCCGGCCCACGTGAACCTCGCGGACCTCGCCCGAGCAGAAGGCAACGAGGCCGAGGCGCTGGGCCACCTGCGGCGGGCGCTCGAGCTCGACCCGTCGAACGCGTTGGCGCGCTACGCCCTGGGGCTCGCGCTCCACCGCAGCGGGGATGCCGAAGGAGCGCTCGCGGCCCTCGCGAGGGCTGCCGCGGACGCCCCCGCCAGCCCGCGCCTCGTCCTGGGACACGCGCTGGCGCTCGCCGGCGCCGGGCGGACGGGGGAAGCCGACGGCGTGCTCTCGCGCGCGATCGAACGCGGCGTCGACGACCCATCGCTCCACCACGCGCGGGTGGGGCTCTTGCGGGACGCGGGTGCGCTGGATGCGGCGCGTACCGCGGCCCGGGACTTCCTGCGACGCTTTCCCGACGACCCGCGTGCGCAGGCGCTCGGGCGGGAGCTCGGCGCCGGCGGCTGACCGGCGAGCGGATCAGGCGAGACCGGACTGGCTGATCTCGGGATCGATGTTGGGCTCGATCTCCCGGCGCTCCGGCTCGGTGAGGAACTCGTAGGAGAGCAGGTCGATCCGCGGATCCTGTCCGTCGTCGGGCACGATCGAAAGGCTCACCCACGGCTGCTCGTCGAAGCCGCAAGTGAGGAGCGCAAGGATCTCGCAGCGATCGCGTGTGAAAGACTCGTCCTGGAGCTGCTCCGTCAGGACCCGCGTGAATCCGCCGAAGCCCTCGACGAAGTGTTCGCGCGCGCCGTCCATCGGGCCGGCCACACCACACACGACATAACGGATGCGATCCCGGGTGTAGGCGCGGACCTCGACCCCGCCGGAGCTGCGCGCCGCTTCGATCAGCTCGAGCGCGGTCACCGGCAGCGCCTGTCGGAGGTCGTCCGGGAAGGCGCGCTCGATGAAGTGATGGAAGGGGGGCGAGATCTCCGCCACGCGCGCGAGGTGGTAGTCGAGGCATTCGCCGAGCGGCGCGGCGGTCGGCGCCAGGGTCATCTCGCGGCGCCGCGCGGCCACGGTGCCGGTCGCCTCGCCTGGCTGTATCGCCGGCTCGTCGTCGTTGGTCTCCGGGACGGCTTCGTTCCGCGCCGGCTCCTCCTCGCGCGCACGCGCGACGGAGGCCAGGGGGATCTCGGTCGTAGCGTCGAGATCGATCGGTTCGTCGCCGGGCGTCGTCACTTCGTTCGCGAAGAGCTCGGTCGCCTCTTCGTCCGGCGTCGGAATCGGCTCGTCCAGCGTCGGCTCGACCTCGTTCGCGTCCGGCGGCGTCGTCACCAGCTCGAGGGTCGGGCGCTTCGGCGTCGCGTCCGGCGCCGGGGACGCATCGTCGTCGACGGCGGCGAGGGCGGACTCGGCCCGATCGACCGCCGTCGCACTCGGGTCCTCGACGGATTCTTCTTCGTCGGTCGGTGCAGCGCCCTCGAGCGCATCGTCGAGGTCGACGACCTCCGCGGGGTCGATCCGCTCGCGCTGCTCGGCGAAGGCGACCTCGCCGGAGGGCGCGTCGGGGTCCGCGGCCGAGGGCGGCGCGGCGTCGCGCGGCGTCTCGACGTGGGCCGCAGCGTGTCCGTCGATCGCATCTGCGAACACGGACCAATCCGCCGGCGGCGTCGTCGAGGAGCTCAGGTAGACGGTCGCGCCGCCGGGCACGTAGCCTTCGACCACGAACATCATGTCGACGTCCGCGAAGCGCACGTGGTCGCCCCCCTTGAGCGGGAGACGTTCGCCGTCCGCGAGGCGGCGGTCGCCGAGCCGCGTGCCGTTCGTGCTGCGCAGATCTTCCAGCCAATAGCGGCCGTCGCGGACCTCGATCGCGGCGTGCTCGCTCGAGATCGTGTCGTCGTCGAGCACCACGCCGTTGTTGGGATCGCGGCCGATGGTCGTCCGCGCGGTCGCGAGGGGCAGCGCGCGGCCGGCGTCGCCGGCTTGACCGCCGATGTCGAGGAGCTGCGCGGCCGGCGCCTTCGCCATCCCCGCGACGCCGAGGAGCGGCGCGCCCGCGCGCCGTCGCTGGATCGCATAACCCACGCCGAGCAGGAGCACGGCCACGGGCAGCCAGCCGAGGAGGCCGGATCCGCCTGGCTCGGCGTCGTTCGTCATCGGCGCCGCGGCGACGTCGGGGACGTCGGGCGTCGGGACCGCAACCGGTTCCTCGATATAGGCCAGCTCGTAGCCGGGCTCCGCAGCGATCTTGCCGAGCACGTCCTTGACCACCGGGGCGAGCTCACCGGCCGCGAAGGCGCGGTAGTACCGGGCGTTCGTGCGGCGCGCGAGCGCCTGCATCAGCTGATAGTCGGCATCGTCGGTGAACGCGATCCCGAAGATCCGGACGTCGCCCTCGGCGCTCTCGCTGGCGAGGTCCTCTCGCAGCCAGCGCGCGACTTCGACGTCATTGCGGGGGTCGCCGGTGTCGATCCGGCCGTCGCTCAGGAACACGATCGCCTTGCGCGCCTCGTCCCGGCCGCGTTCGCGCAGCTCGTAGAGGGCGCGCTCGATGCCGGCGGGGCTGTCGGTGCGTTGTCCCGAGTAGTCGAGACTCGCGAGGGTGGCGGCGAGGGCGCGGGTCGAGGCGATGTCGCTCGCGGGGGCCAGCGCCTGCGCGAGGCGCGCGCGGCCGTCGAAGAGGACGAGGGCCACCCGCCCGTCGAGGGTGGCGTCGGCGGCGAGCGCATCGACGAAGTTGGAGACGGCGCGCCGGGTCAGGAACTCCGGATCGTTCGCCTTCATGCTGCCCGAGTTGTCGAGCACGAACACGACGTCCACCGGCTGCGGCAGCGCAGGCTCGTCGGCGAGCGCGGTCTGCGCAGTGGCGGCCACGAGCGCGCACGCCAGGAGGCGCGCGATCGCGTGGGTCGCGTCTCGGAACAGGGGGCGTCGGTCGGAACGGAGCTCGTTCATCTCGGTCTCACGGTGGCGCGTCGATCGGTGGGACTTCGGGGCCTCGCCGAGGGTCGCCATTATACGGTGTCGGGTCGCTCTCCCGGGCATCGATCCGACGCGGTCGATTCGACGCATGCGTTCGGCCGGCGCTCGCTTCGCATCCGACACGCGCAGCGAAGGCAATCGCGTCACCCGGGTGGGTCGCCACGATGCAGGGGAGGGGTCGGGGCAGCGCGTCTTTTCTGCAACTTTTCCCGCGTACGGCGCATTCCCGCGGTTTCAGGACCTGTGGTATCCCCCGATGACCGTCGACGTGCAGGCGGCCGGCAAATCGCGCGCAACGCGAGTCGCCGAGGCCCGGTGCGAAGACCGGTCGAGGAGGAGAGGGGAATTGGAGGCACTGTTCACCGCCGAGAACGCGATCGCGCTCGCGACGCTGGCGGGACTCGAGATCGTCCTCGGGATCGACAACATCGTCTTCATCGCGATCCTCACCCAGAAGCTCCCCCTCGAGCGCCAGGCGGCGGCCCGACGAATCGGACTCCTCGGCGCGATGCTGATGCGGATCGGTCTGCTGCTCGCGATCGGCTGGGTGATGGGACTGACGGCGGAGCTGTTCCGGGTGCTGGATCAGCCATTCTCCGGTCGCGACCTGATTCTGCTGGTCGGCGGGCTCTTCCTCGTCGGCAAGGCCGTCTGGGAGATCCACGACAAGCTCGAGGGGGAGATGGATCTCGGGACGCCGGTCGCCGCCGTTTCGATGGCCAGCGTCATCTTCCAGATCATGCTGCTCGACATCGTGTTCTCCCTCGACTCCGTGATCACCGCCGTCGGCATGGCGGACGAGATCGCGGTCATGATCACGGCCGTGGTGATCTCCGTCGGCGTGATGCTGGTCTTCGCGGAGACGATCAGCCGCTTCATCGAGGACCACCCCACGATGAAGATCCTGGCGCTCTCCTTCCTGATCCTGATCGGAACCGTGCTGATGCTCGAAGGGCTCGGGAAGCACGTCGAGAAGGGCTACATCTACTTCGCCATGGCCTTCGCCCTCGGCGTCGAGCTGGTGAACGTCGCCGTGCGCAATCGGAGTCCGGTGCAGTTGAAGCAGACCTACGTCGTGCGAGACGACTATCGGCCCGACATTCCCGGCGTCGACGTCGACGCAGACGGAGGCGAGGTCTGAATGGTTTCGCGGCTACTCCGTATCGCGAGTCGAATCGTCGTCGTCGCGATCGTCCTGCTCCTCGTCCTCTGGATCGGCGCCTCCCTCGTGATCAAGTACACGATGATGGAGGAGGAGCCCCTCCCGATGATCATGACCGTCGTCGGGCAGGGGCTGGTGTCGTCGGTCAGCTGCGCCGTCACCGGCTGTCCGGCGGAGCTCCTCGAAGGCATGGAGAGCGTCCCGTTCGGAGAGGGCTGGGTCGAGAGCACCGTCGTCGCCCTCGACGTCGACGAGTACGGCCGCGTGCTCGTTGCCGAGACCGAGCGGCAGAACCGCGGTGCCGAGGACAACCGCCAACACATGTACTGGCTGGAGGACGATCTCGCGTCCCGGTCGGTCGACGATCGCCGCGCCTACTACCGCAAGTGGATCGCCGAAGGAAAGTTCGAGGACCCCGATCACTTCACGAGCGCGGTCGATCGCCTCGTGGTGTTGCAAGATGAAGATGGCGACGGCATCGCCGACAGTCGCAAGGTCATGGCCGAGTGGAACGAGCTCGCGTCGGGCCTGGTCGCCGGGGTCGAAGCACGGGAAGGCTCGATCTGGGTCACCGCGATCCCGTCGCTCTACCGGATCGACGATCAAGACGCGGACGGAGATCCGGAGGTCGTCGAGACCGTGCACACCGGGTTCGGAGTGAAGACGTCCCTGATCGGACACGATCTACACGGACTCGTGTGGGGCCCGGACGGGAAGCTCTACTTCTCGATGGGGGACCGCGGTTATCACGTCGAGACCCCCGACGGCCGCGTGCTCGAGCCGAAGCTCGGGCCGGGACGAGGCGCCGTCTTCCGGATGAACGCCGACGGCAGCGACCTCGAGGTCTTCGCGACCGGCGTGCGGAATCCGCAGGAGCTCGCGTTCGACGATCACGGCAACCTGTTCACCGGCGACAACAACGGTGACGGCGGCGACAAGGCGCGGATCGTCTACCTCGTCGAGGGGGGCGAGACCGGTTGGGCGATGCCGTACCAGACGCTGGTCGGGGACTACATCCGCGGGCCCTGGGTCGCGGAGAAACTCTGGGACTTGCAACACGAGACGCAGCCGGCCTGGGTGCTGCCCCCGATCTCGCACGTCGGGAACGGGCCCTCGGGCTTCCTCCACTATCCGGGTCTCGGTCTTCCCGATCGCTACGACGACGCCTTCTTCATGTGCGACTACGGCTATACGCCGGGTCGCAGCGGCGTCTGGTCGTTCCGTGTCGAGCCTTCCGGTGCGGGCATGGAGATGGTGGACCTCCATCATTTCGCCTGGTCCGTGCTCGCGACCGACGTCGACTTCGGCTGGGACGGGCGGCTCTACGCCACGCTCTTCGACCAGTTCGGCATGTCGTCCAGCCTCGTGCGCTGGTCCCACGAGCCGTCGCGCGAGGATCCGCAGGTGGCTGCGATCGCGAGCTACGCCCAGGGGCGGATGGCCGACCGCGACACCGCGACGCTCCTCGACCTGCTGCGCTTCCCGGATCAGCGCCTGCGCCTGCGCGCGCAATACGCGTTGGCCGAGCGCGACGCGGTCGCCGAGCTGTCGGCGCTGCTCGCGGACGAGGGCGCCGAGCTGATCCCGCGGCTGCACGCGCTGTGGGGGCTCGCGCAGATCGGGTCCGACGCCCTGGCGACCGCCTTGCCGGACGGGCTCGAGTCCCTGGGCGACGCACCGCTCGAGCTGCGCGCGAAGGCGGCAAAGGCGGCGGGGGATACCGGGTGGCGAGCCGTGCGGCCGACGCTGCTTCGCTGGCTCGGGGATCCGTCGCTCCGGCTGCGCTTCTTCGCGGCCGAGGCGCTCGGGGTCGTCGGGCAGGGCGCCGACGTCCCGGCGCTCTTCGACGTGCTCGAGGAGAACGCGGATCGCGACGTCTTCCTGCGGCATGCCGCGGTCTGGGCGATCCATCGCATCACCATGCGGGAAGGCGACCTCGCGAGCGTCGTCGCGCGGCGGGACGATCCGAGTCGCGCGGTCCGCATGGGTGCGCTGCTCGCGCTCCGGCACGCCGAAGACCCGCGGATTGCGCGCTTTCTCGCCGACCCGGATCCGCTGTTGATCGTCGAGGCGGCGCGCGCGATCTACGACGGCCCGATCGACGATGCGATGGCGGGTCTCGCCGCGCTCGCCCCCGCGCTCGAGCCGGCAGGCGAAGACGACCTGCAGACCGCGCAAGCGCTTCATCGCCGGGTGCTCGGCGCGAACGTGCGGCTCCGCTCCGAGGCAGGGGCTCGGGCCCTGGCACGTTATGCGGCGGACCCGGCACAGCTCGAATCGATGCGGTCGCTCGCTCTGGAACAGCTCGGGGCCTACGCCTCGCCTTCACGGCGAGATCTCACGATGGGCTTCTACCGGCCGCTGCCGGAGGCGGATCCCGCGATCGTGGCCGCGGTCTTCCGAAGCGAAGGTCGGGCCCTCGTCGAGTCGTCGCTCAGCGCGAGGGCGATGGAAATCGCGAGTGAAATCGGCGAATTGCCGCTGGAAGACGAAGAGCTGGTCGAACTCGCGCAGGACTCCGCGCGTGCCGTCGACGAGCGCGTCGCGGCGATGCGCGCGCTCGAGGTCCGGCCGGCCGAGGGCCTGGACCTCGTCGCCCTCGCGACGCGTGCGGTCGACGGGGCGGAGCCGTCGCTGCGGATCGCCGGGCGATCCCTGCTGCTTGCGGTCGATCCGAACGCGGCGACCGACGTGCTCGTGGCGGCCGCGCGAACGGCGCCGACGGCGGGCGAGCGGCGGCACGCCTGGGTACGGCTCGGATCGCTCGCGTCGCCGCGGGCGGACGCGGCCATCGCGGAGGGCCTCGACGCATGGGCGAGCGGCGAAGCGGATCCGGCGTCGGCGATCGAGCTCTTCGAGGCCGCGATCGCCCGGGGCGGTGAGGCGGGGGCGCAGGCGAATGCCTGGCTGACGCCGCCGCCGGTCGGCGACGCCGAGAGCCTGGTCGCGGCGCGACGATGGGCCCTCGACGGAGGCGATCCGCGACGCGGGCGCGAGGTGTTCCAGGGCAACGGCGATTGCCAGCGATGTCACGGCGCGGGCGGTGGTGGGCACGGCGGTGGTGTGGGCCCCGCGCTCGACGGGATCGCGGACCGCGGTGCCGTGCACGTCCTGGCGTCGATGCTCGATCCGCAGGCGGAGATCGCCGACGGGTTCGCGACGATCACGGTCACGCGTCGGGGCGGCGGGGCGCTGACCGGTCTGCTCGTCGGCGACGACGACGCCGGCATTCGCCTCGACGTCGGAGACGGGCAGATCGAATCGATCGCGCGCGACGACGTCGCGGCGCGCACCACGCCGACGACCGGAATGCCGGCGATGGGGCTCGTGCTTCCGGCACGGGATCTCCGGGACGTCGTGGCCTACGTGATGTCCCTGGCGACGCAAGGGACCGCCGATGAGTGAGCGTGCCGGGGCTCTGTTGCTGCTGCTCGTCCTCGTCATGGTCCTCCCACTGCCGATGGTCGGACTCGAGGGCTCCCTGGTTCCGGTGGCGCGCTTCGTTCAGCTCGCGGTCGGGCTGTCCGCGCTCGGCGTGTTGGAGGGAACGCAGGGGATGGTGGGGCTCTTTCTGGGCCTGCTCTGGGGACACGTGTTCGTGTACGGACTCCTGCTCTGCGCCGGCGTCGCGGTGCTTCGCCGAGTCGCTGGCGCGCTCGTTCCGAGCGAGCGGGTTGCGTGGGCGCTCGTCGTGCTCGCGCTCCTCGCGCTCGGGTGGGCGTTCGCGTTCGCCGAATACGACACGCAGTTCCATCACACGACGGCCCACGCGAGCTTCGCGGAGCTCTATCGATGAAGCGGGTCGGACTCGCCCTCGTCTTTCTGGTCGCCCTCGTCGCGAACGCCTCTGGCAGCGAAGATCGCCTCGCCGCTCCGGGCCAGCGCTTCGATCGTGCCGCGGTCGTGCCGCCGTGGGAGGTGACCGAAGAGCGGGAGCCCTGCGCGGGCTGGGATCCGGATCGGCGTCCCTTCTTCGGCGACACCCACGTCCACACGGCGCTCTCCTTCGACGCCTGGGGGCAGGGCACCCGGGGACGGCCCGACGACGCCTACCGCTTCGCCAAGGGCGGGGCGATCGGCGTGCAGCCCTACGACGATGCCGGCGAACCCCTGCGCGTCGTGCAGCTTCGTCGGCCCCTCGACTTCGCGGTCTTGACCGACCACGCCGAGCTCTTCGGGGAGACGCACATCTGCGACACGCCGGGAATTCCGGGGCACGACTCGTGGATGTGTCGCCTGAACCGGTTCTTCCCGAAGCTTGGCTACATGGCGGTGAACAGCCGCGTCTATCAGGCGATCGGCGCGCCGCGCTACTCGATGTGCGGCGAGGACGGCGCACACTGCAAGGCCGTCGCCGAGGGGATCTGGCAGGAAATCGTCGACGCGGCCCAGCGTCACTACGACCGGAGCGGCCGCTGCACCTTCACGTCCTTCATCGGGTACGAGTGGACCGGCATGCCGAACGGGCAGAAGATCCACCGCAACGTCGTGTTCCGGAACGACCTCCACCAGGCGGTCCCCACCAACTACATCGACACGCCGACCGGCGAGGGCCTCTGGAAGGCCCTCGAAGCGGAGTGTCTCGACCGCGGCGACGGATGCGAGGTGATCGCGATCCCGCACAACCCGAACGTCAGCAATGGGCTCCTGTTCAAGACCACGAACGACGACGGCTCCCCGCTCTCGCTCGAGAACGCCCGCCGGCGCGCGCGCCTCGAGCGGCTCGTCGAGATCACCCAGCACAAGGGCGATAGCGAGTGCCGCTACACCGCGGAAGACGAGGCCTGCGCCTACGAAAAGCTGCCCGGGGCGATCCTCGGCCAGGAGTCGTCGAGCGCGCTCGGGATCACGCCGCCCCCGCCTCTCAGCTACACGCGGGAGGCCCTGGCGGAAGGCCTCGTCCTCGAGCGCAGCCTCGGTGAGAACCCCTTCGCCTTCGGCGTGATCGGCTCGACCGATTCCCACCTGGCGACCCCGGGCCTGGTCTCCGAGATCGACTTCATCGGGCACGCCGCCGGCATCGTCTCCCATCGGCTCGAGATTCCGCCGATGCCCGACTCGCTCTGGTACAACCCGGGCGGCCTCGCCGTGTTGTGGGCCGAGGAGAACTCGCGGGACGCGCTCTTCGAAGCGATGCAGCGGCGCGAGGCCTACGCGACGAGTGGGCCGCGGATCATCCTGCGGCTGTTCGGGGGCTGGGATTTCGAGCCCGGGCTCTGCGCCGAACGGGATCGGGTGTCACGCGCCTACGCCTCGGGGGTCCCGATGGGGGGCGACCTGCCGCCGCGACCGGAGGGCGCGGGCGCGCCGCGCTTCATGGTGTCGGCGCTCAAGGATCCCGGTGTCCGGGGTGATCCGGGCGGACTCCTCGAGCGCGTGCAGATCGTGAAGGCTTGGGAAGAGGAGGGCGTCGCCAGGACGAAGACCCTCGACGTCGCGGGAGATCCCGATCCCGGCGCGAGCGTCGACCGCTCGACCTGCGAGCCGACGGGCGCCGGCGCGGACGAGCTGTGCACGGTCTGGATCGATCCCGAGTTCGACCCGTCCCAGCACGCGCTCTACTACGCGCGGGTGCTGCAGAACCCGAGCTGCCGCTGGAACGCGTACGTCTGCCTCGAAGCCGGCGTCGACTGCGACGATCCCTCGACCATCGAGGACGGTCTCGAGGGCTGCTGCGACGAGACGTTCCCCAAGACGATCCAGGAACGCGCGTGGTCCTCCCCGATCTGGTACACCGCAGATCCCTGACCGCAGCTGCCTGGTCGCGCTGGCTGGCCCGGACCGCCCGTCTCGCGCACGAAGTTGTTCTGGCAGCACAGCTGTCATAACGTCCGGCCGTTCCAAGCCCCTGACCCCAAGTCCTTTCCGTGGACCCGAGGAGATCATCCATGGCACGCGAAGCCGTCATCGTCGGCAGCCTCCGCACCGGCCTCACCAAGGCCCATCGCGGTTCATTCAACATCACCGAGCCCGTCGACTATACGGCGCATGTCATGCGCGAAGTCGTCGGGGAACAGGCCAACCTCGACAAGGCCGAGATCGAGGACGTGATCCTCGGCTGTGGCCACCCGGAAGGCTGCATGGGTATGAACATGGCCCGCATCGCGTCGATGGTCGCGGACATTCCGCAGAGCGCCGCGGCGACGACGGTCAACCGCTTCTGCTCCTCGGGCTCCCAGGCCGTCATGATGGCCGCGAACTCGATCCTGCAGGACGGCGCGGAGGTCGCGATCGGAGCCGGCGTCGAGACGATCACGATGATGCAGGACGGCACCCAGAACCGGAACCGCCTCGCGAACGCGGGCGCGGCCGAGCGCTTCCCGGGCCTCTATCACCCGATGGGCATCACCGCCGAGTGCGTGGCCGAGCGCTACGACGTCTCGCGCGAAGACCAGGACGCGTACGCGCTCCAGAGCCAGCAGCGCTACGCCGAGGCCGTCGGCAAGGGCTGGATCTCGGAAGAGATCGCGCCCATGAAGGTCACCCGCAAGGTCCAGCCGAAGGACGGCGACGCCTACGACGAGGACTTCACCGTCGAGAGCGACGAATGCAATCGTCCTCAGACGACCCTCGAGGGCCTCCAGAAGCTGCAGCCGGTCTTCAAGAAGGCCGAAGAGGGCGGCACGGTCACGGCCGGCAACGCCTCGCAGCTCTCCGACGGCGCGTCGGCGACGCTCCTCATGTCGAGCGATCGCGCGAAGGCGCTCAACATCGAGCCCCTCGCCATCTACCGCGGCTCCGCGGTCGCCGGCTGCGGTCCCGAGGAGATGGGCGTCGGCCCGGTCTTCGCAGTGCCGAAGCTGCTCAAGCGCCACGGCCTCACGATGGACGACATCGACATCGTCGAGCTGAACGAGGCCTTCGCCTCCCAGGTCCTCTACTGCCAGCGCAAGCTCCAGATCCCGAACGAGAAGCTCAATCCGACGGGCGGCTCGATCTCGATCGGCCATCCCTTCGGCATGACCGGCAGCCGCATGACGGGTCTGCTCTGCCGACAGCTCAAGCGAACGGGCAAGCGGTACGGCATCGTCACGATGTGCGTCGGCGGCGGTCAAGGCTTCGCTTCGCTCTTCGAAGCTGCATAGGGAGCGCGGATAGCACGCCATCTTCGGGACCTACTCGCTCTGCGATCCTCGACGTACGTGAGTACGTCTCCGGTCGCTCCACTCCGTGGGCCCCGAATCTGACGCACTCTCCACGCTCCGTCCGGGGTTCGCGTCAACGAACGACGCGCCCTGAAATGCGAAACGCCCCGGCTCTCTTTGGAGGGCCGGGGCGTTCTGCGTTCGGGGATGCGAGACCCGAACGACTGGAGAAATCGTGCGTTCAGTTCCGCGCTTCGGGGTAGGTGGCCTCGTAGCGCTGGAGGGCGAAGGCGGCTTCGGTCCGGTTGGTGACGTCGAGGGACTCGAAGAGGGACGCCAGGTGACTCTTCACGGTGTAGCAGGAGATCCCGAGCACTCGGCCGATCTCGCGGTTCGTGAGGCCGCGGGCGACCAGGCGGAGCACTTCGAGGCGGCGTGGCGTGAGCGCGGCGACGTGCTCGGCGAGGAAGTCCGGCTCGACCGCGGACTCGCCCGCGAGGACCGGCGCGTCTTCCGCCTCGCCCTTGCGCGCAGCGAAGCCGGCGACGAAGTACTCCCAGGCGAGGCCGACGACGGTGTCTTCCTCGACGTGGGCGCCTTGGCGTATACGCGAGAGGACCCGGTCGAGTGCTGCATGCGCGCGCTCGTCCAGGGGGCTGAGGTCCGGGGTCATCGATTCGATCTGGGCGCTGGTCATCGTGTCTCTCCTGTTGGCTTCGGGCCGTTCCCCTCTCGGGGAGGGGCGTCGTCCCGATGGGCGGCAAGGTGTCCGATGGAGGGAGGGGCGGGAAGTGCGCGCTGCCCCCGAAAACGAACCCCCTCGCCCGGGCGTCGTCGGGGAGGGGGCAAGGAGTCGGATTCGAAGCGCTTTTCGAGGCGCCCGGAGCGAGGGGGGCGCGCGCGGACCTAACGTTCGCGGCGCGCGGCCCGCTTCAATCGGACGAGCGCTTCGATCGCCTCGTCGCACTCGCGGTCGATCGCGTCCATCTCGTCGTTCGAGATCACGCCGTCGTCCATCGCCTTGAGCGCGGTCTGGACGGCCTGGCCGGCCTCGACCATCGCCGCGCTCGCCCGGCGCGCCACGGTCTCCAGCGGCGAGGGGGCCTCGTCGTCGTCGTCGTCGGGTTCCAGTCGGTAGCCCAGACGCTCCGCAAGGAGATGGAGCGGGGCGAGCGCGTCGTGGGGCTTGCGATGCTCGAGGGCGACCTGCATCAGGAGCTCGAGTCGCTCGCCGGGCGAGCGCTTGTCCGACTCGGCTTGGCCCCACTGCTGGATCGCGCGCGGCGACAGACCGAGGGCGCGGCCGATCGCCGGGGCGCAGCCCCAGGTCGCGCGCTGGAAGGCCGCGCTCCACTCCTGTCGACCCTTGGTGTCACTCATGTCCGGAGTCTATCGCTGGTCGTGCGGACGGGCAGGGTGTGCGTCGCGCCGGTTAATGCGTGGCGTCCGGCGATTCCGGAAGCGAAAGCCACAACCTAAGCAGGTGGCGCTTGCGATCAGAGTGCTCGCGATACTCCGTTCGGGCGTGGACGACGCTGTGATTCGAGAGGAGCTGGAGATCGCCGGGCGCGAGCTGCATGTCGAGTCGAAAATCCGACGCGTTGCCGATCGCGTCGTAGCGGTCGAGGGCCCGGCGGCGGACGTCGGGAAGCGGGCCGATCTCCGCCAGGCGCTGAGCAGAGCGGAAGTACTCGCCGTGATAGAACGTGCGCAGCACGCCGTCGGCACCGAAGCGGCACGGGGGCATCTCGAAGCAGGGCTTCGCGCCCTCCGGCTGCTCGTCCCTGCGATCGACCGCGAAGGGCTCGAAGAGGACGTGTGCGGCCTCGGGATCCTCTTCGAAGAGCCGGTTCCAGATCGCGACGGAGCTGGCGATCCGACTCGCGCCGCCTTCCGCTGCGTCTACGAGGCAGAGCAGTCCGACCACGTCGGCGGCGTCGCAGTGGTATCCGATGTCGCTCGTGGTCCGGTAGAGCCGTACGTTGGGCTGATCCGACTGCTCGCCGTAGTCGACCACGTGTCCGAGCACTTCGTCGGTCGCGTTCTGCGCGCCGGGGACACCGATCAGGTGCCCCAAGAGCCAATAGGCGCGGCTCGATTGCTCCTCGCCCCAGCGGTCGACCGGCAATCCGCGCAACACGACGAAGCCGCGACCCGCTCCGAGGGTGGTGCGCCACTCGGCGGCGCGCTTCTCGAGCGCAGGCAGCCGGACGCGATGGATCTGGCCGAGGGCGAGGCCGTCGGACTCGATCCGATCGAGGGCTTCGTCGAGCTCGGCGATCTCCTCCGCCGACAGGACGACGCGCCACCGATCCGGATCATCGCGCAGCTCGCATCCTCGCCAGGCGGCGGGCGAATCGATCTGCGCGGTCGGGGGCGCGACGTGATCGCGCACGAAATACTTCAGCGACTGCTCGGCAAAGCTCCGGTAGGACGGCGCTTCGGAGGGATCGCCCGACATCAGCTCGGGTCCAGCTCGACGGTCCTCGCGTAGTCGGCGAGGACGGTGCCCTCGAAGAAGTCGGCGTTCGCGCCCGCGAACATGCGGACGGCGTTGTCGCACATGAAGTCGCGGAACTGGGCGCGGTCCATCCAGCCGTACTCGAGGTGTTCCAGCGCCTCCGGGAGGACCTCTTCCATGTGCGCGACGTCCCAGTGGCCGATGTCCGAGGAGAAGATCGGGCGCATCGGCCGATCCCCGGGGAGCCGGTTCGTGTCAAAGGCGATCCCGGCGAGGCGATCGTCGGCTTCGCAGCCGAAGAAGCAGTTGGTCGTGACCTGTCGGTAGATGTCGTCCTTGCTCGCGATGCCCGCGGCCTCGAAGTCGTCCACGACGTGCGGCGTGTTCGTCGACTTGGCGAAGAGGTCTCCCCAGCCGTCGACCACCGGTTCGAGGGCGCCCTTGTGGGCCTCGACCAGCTCATCGAACAGGTCACCGTCGACCTTCGACGGATCTCGATCTTCGAGGCCGTGGGGCGCGCGCTTTTCGAAATGCTCGACGAGACCGGTGTACATCTGGAGCGCCCAGGCGACGCCGCCTTCGAGGAAGCCCGCGCGCAGCTCGGGGAAGCGGTGGAACACGCCTCCGAAGAACATCGACTTCGCGGCGGTGTCGTTCGCGCCGGCGAAGGCGCCCATGTGATTGAACGAGAAGTTGGTGGTCGACCGGCGTCCGCTCCAGCCCATGGAGGACGAGTGGAAGGTCGGCGCGATGCCCAGGTCGACGAGCTTCGCCCAGAGCGGGTCGTAGTCGTAGGGGCTGTCGAGGGCGAGCCCGTCGATCCAGAACGCGCGCTCGTCCCCTTCGTCGAAGGTGCGGCGCGCGTGGCTGCCGAGGACCGCTGCCTTCATGCCGAGCTCGCCGACGGCATGGTCGAGCTCTTCGAGCGCCTCGTCGGGCGTGAACGTCGGAATCACCGCGACGGGAATCAGGCGATCGCCGAGCCCCTCGGTCTGCTCCTTCGCGTAGCGGTTGTAGGCGCGGCACGAGGCGCGGCGCATCTTCTCGTCGCGCTGGGACGGGCAGTTGAGCCCGACGCTCGGGTACACGATCGCGAGGTCGATCCCGAGCTCGTCCAGTCGGTCGTAGAGCAGACGCGGCGCGGTCGCCGTCGCGAGGTCGCGAGCATCGTTCGGGAAGCCCCACCACGGGCTCCGGAATGCTCGCAGGCGCTCGCGCTCCTCCGGCGGCTGCATCTGCCAGGGTGCGGATCCGTCGAAGTTGGCGCCCTGGCCGAAGGCCATGAAGCCGCCCTCGATCCCTTCTTCCTTGAGATACCGGTCGAAGGTCGGGCCGTACTCGATGATGTGGCCGTCGGCGTCGAGGACGGGGTGGTCGAGGGAGGCGCGGATTTCGGCAGGCGTGGCGGATGATTTCGACATCTGGAGATCGTACCCGCCGCGGCAGACGCCGTCTATTCGGACCGCCGAGCGAGGTCTCGATCCCTTCCGCGCTGTTCCAGGGCGTCGAGCGCCGTAAAGAGATCGGCCACGTAGACGGCCTTCGTCACACCCACCCATCCGGCCGATGGGCGCGTACCTAACACATCGGTAGGGTGCGGTACGAGATCAGCCGGCCGAAGAACACACGGGGTCGGCGCGAGGAGAACTGCCGATGTCAGGACTGAAGGAACGAGTGGAGTCGGGGGCAGGCGTCATGACGACGCGTCCCTCGGTCGCATCGTGGGGGATGGCCTTGCTGGCCGCTCTTGCGCTTGCGTGTAGCGGCGGCGGCGCCGATCAGGACCTATTCAGGGCGGCCGGAAGCGCCGTCAAGAGCGAGATCGACGGCGCGACGGTGCGTGCCTTCGCCTTCGACGATTTTGGGATCGTCTATGAGCTGACGGCGTCGAATGCGCCGGTTCGCACCGAGGCGGACGGTTCGTTCTCGTTCGACTTCGTCAACGAGGAACTCGATCAGGCTCTCGCGCCGGTCTTGATCCAGACGGTCGGTGGCACCATGGGAGACCCGGCGGGTGCCGCGCCGACCCTCGAGGCCGTCGTCGAGGATCTTCGTGGTCTCTCGAAGGGCGAGGTGCCCGTCTACTTGTCGACCGCGAGCTCGGTGCACGCGGGTCTCGTCCGACGTCACGCTGGGATCCTCGCCGAGCGGCCCTCCCCCGAGGCCGTCAGAGGCTTCCGAACGCAGGTCGAGTCCAGCCTGGGCGTCGATCTGCGCCAGAACCCGGCGGACCGCACGACGAGCGTCGCACGAGTGAACGAGGTCGTGGACGCGAATCTCGATCTCGAGTCCGATCCGGACAACGGGACCGCGGTGGAGGACTACATCCAGTACCTGGTCTCGAACCTGTCTTCGGCGAGCGGCACCCTCGACGCCCAGATCGCGAACCCCCTCGCGGTCGGAGAGGACACCGGCGCGAGCTTCGCGACCGCCGGCGCAGGCCGGCTGAGTGGCATCTTCCCGAACGGGACCAGCGACTTCCGAACGCTCGATCTCGAGGTCGCGCAGTCGTCGATTGCGAATGATGGACTCGAGTTCGCGCGGGTCGAGGCCACGATTCTCGACGCGACGCGCTTGCCGGTGCCCGATGGGACCGAAGTCGAGTTCGAGCTGCTGTCCGGCGAGGGCATCCTCGAGCGCGCGACCGCGACGACCGTCGGCGGTGTCGCGAGCGTGAGCTACACGAGTCTGAACCCTGAACGCGCCCGGTTTCGCGCGACGAACCGACTCGCGAACGGCAACGTGTTGAGCGACGAGGCGTCCGTGCGCGTGCGCAACGCGGGACCGCGTCCGGATGACACGGAGTCGCCTCGCGTCGTCTCCGCGGTCGCGACCGGCAACAACGAAGTCGTCGTCACGTTCAGCGAGGCGCTACAGGGCGGGCAGGGCGGGGCCGAAAACGCCGCGTTCTACCGGGTCGTCGGGGGCGCGCCGGCGACGGACGTTCCGTCACAGCCGACCCTGATGGTCATGCACGCCGAGCTCATCGGCTCCGAGCGCACGTCGGTTCGCCTCGAGACCTATTCCCAGTCGGCGATCCAGTACACGGTGACCGTCGGCAACCTGCGGGACATCGCGGGGAACACCTTCGCGCCGCCGGATCGCTTCTTGAATCCCAGCTCGGCGTCGTTCACCGGCGTCGACGGCTCGGGCGCGGAGATCGTCGATTCGGACGGCGACGGCATCACGGACGACGAGGAACAGCTCGGATGGTTCGTCGTGACGACCACGGCGGGCGGTGACGTGCGGTCTCGCCTGGTGACCTCCGATCCCACGAACCCGGACACCGACGACGACGGCGTGCCGGACGGCGAAGAGCGTCATGCGGCGACCGACGCGCGTTCCGGAGATACCGATGGTGACACGCTCTCGGACGACCAGGAGTGGAACACGATCTTCAGCGATCCGACCAATCAGGACACGGACGGCGACGGCATCCAGGATGGCTTCGAGTACTACACGTTCCGGACCTCACCGATCCTGGCCGACACGGACGGCGATCAGCTGGGCGATCTCGAAGAGGTCTTCGCGGGCAACCGCAATCCGCTGCTGTCGGATCTTCCGGCGCCGCGGATTCGTGTCGGGGAAGTGAGCCTCGAACTCGATACGCGCTTCTCGTACACCGACGAGGAGGGCGAGTCCCGGACGGAGGAGTCCTCGGTCAGCACGACCCTCACCAGCTCGGAGGACGAGACCTTCGCGACGAGCGACGAGTCGAGCACCGTCGACACCCTCGGCAACAGCCAGGAGCTCTCCGGCACCTACAGCTCGGCGAACGCGGACGGGGACGGAGGAACCTTCCCCAGCTACAGCGTGACCGCGAAGGTCGGACGGACGGAGGGGGCCCAGGAAGGCAGCACCTTCACGAGTACGGAGTCCAGCTCCCGCTCCTCGGAGGAGGCCTATCAGGAGTCGCTCACCCTCTCGTCGAGCTTCGACGTCCGCGAGACCGTCACGCGGGAGGTCGTCGGTGCCGCCATCAAGGTGGGCGTGTCGGTCGAGAGCGCGGGGGACATCCCGTTCACCATCAGCAACATCGAGCTCTCTGCGCAGACGCAGGATCCATCGGATCGACGTCGGGTCATCCCGGTCGCCTCGCTGGTTCCCGAGAACGAGGGCCTCGACGAGATCAACATCGGTGGACTGGGCGATCCCGCCCGGGGCCCCTTCGTGTTCGCCGCGGCGGACGACGTGTTCCCGTCGAGAATCGAGGAGCTGATGAAGAACCCGCGTGGGCTCATCGTCGAGCTGGCCAACTTCGACATCACGGATGAGCAGGGTCGGAACTTCGCCTTCACGTCCCAGGACGTCACGGATCGCACCGCCGGGATCACCTTCGATCTCGGCGACGGGCGAACCGAGACGTACCGGGTCGCGACCGCGAGCGCACATGACCCGGCCACGGGGGACCCCCTCGGCATCTCGATGGCCTACGCCCTCGGACACATCACGGGGCTGGAGCGCGTCGCGACCATTCGCGATGGAGGCAACGGCCTCGTCGAGTCCGAGGCCATCGGGGACGACGAGCAGCTGGTCACGTTCGGCGCGCTCGCCGAACCGGGCGAGGTGCTGATCCGAGCCGGTACCGAGACGTGCTCGGAGATCATCGCAGGCGACGGTCGAATCGTGCCCACGTGCGACATCGACCTCGGCGCGAGCGTCGTGGGTGGTGACGACGTCGTCGTCCAGAGTGACTACGAGACCCGCATGCAGGTGCTCGGCGCGGCGATCGTCGATGGCGGCGACCGTCGTCCGAACACCCTCGCGATCGGAGACGACGTGCAGATCATCGCGCCGGATCCGACGCGTGTGGTCGACGCGGGCCAACTCCTCGTCGCCACGGGCGCGGATGGCACCCTCGACTCCGTTCCCGGAACGGGTGACGTCATCGATCCGGCGCCTGCGCCCAGGAGAGTCTTGGTTCGCTACAAGGACGTCGAGCTCGACATTCCTCGCAAACGATTCTGGTCGCTGTTCTCGTCGCGACAGCTCCCGGCGGTCGATCTCGACGAGATCATCCTGCGGGCCGGCGACCAGTTCACCTTCGCCTACGTGCAGGACCAGGACCTGGACGGCGTGTGGGCGCGAGAGGAGTACCTGCACGGCAGCTCGGACCTGGCGCCGAACAGCGACGGGGACAGCCTCAGCGACGCCGAGGAAATCCAGGACGGCTGGCGGGTGGTCATCAAAGGGCCCTCCGGCGGAGCCCGGCAGGTCTACCCGAACCCGGTCCAGTCGGACTCGGATCGGGACGAGCTGACGGACGACGAGGAGAAGGCCTGTGCGACGGACCCGCGACAGCGTGACTCCGACCTGGACGGCCTGACCGATTGGGAGGAGCTGACGGGCATGCGTCTGATCGACGGCGTCGCGACGTCGACGCTCAGTCGCGACTTCGCGACCGACGAGCCCGTCTACCAGATCCAGGTCTACGCAGGCATCGGCGCGCTCGCTCTCGACGCATCCGGCGTCCCGGTCCCGGGAGAAGTCCTCGTGGGACACGGCGAGCTCAACCTCGGCGAGTGCGTTCTCGCTGGCTTCGAAGGATACGCGACGGACCCGACCAACCCCGATACGGACGGCGACATGGTCAGCGACAGCGTCGAGCTCGAGCTCGGTCTGAACCCGAATCTCAGTTCGGACGGCCCCCTCTTTCTCGACGACGACGGGGACGGTGTGCCCAACCTGATCGAGCAGACGGGCTTCACGCCCACGATCAACGGGGTGCCGGCCGGATTCGCGACGACTTCGAATCCGAACGACACGGACTCGGACGGGGACGGGCTTCCGGATCTGCTCGAGCACTTCCTGAAGAGCGACCCGCGATCGCTCGACACGGATGGCGACGGGCTGGCGGATCTCTCGGAGTACCGACGCGATGGCGACGTCCTCGTGACCGATCTGGCCACGGGAACCGGGGTCTTCTTCCAGGATCGAGTGGCCGACGGCTACCGACAGTTCGTCGAGCGATGTCAGGATGCGGACGTGTGCAATGTCGCGGACATCCAGGACGAGCTCGACCTGTTCTCGCCGGAGTACGGGACCAACCTCAACGAGGCGGACTCGGATGACGACGGTCTCGACGACTCCGTCGAACTGGGCCCGTCGACGATCACGGTGAACGGGAACCAGCGCTCGCTCGATCCCACGAGCGATCCGAGAGTCGCGGACACCGACGGGGACGGACTCGACGATGGCCAGGAGCTCCTGACGCACTTCACGGATCCGAACGAGCCCGACACCGACGGTGACGGCCGGGACGACACTCGCGAAGTGACGGACGGAACGGACCCGATCGTGGCCGACAAGCGAATCCGACTGACGACGACGAGACTCGTGGTGGTGCTGTCGGACGACGAGGGGCCGAACGACCTCGCCGAGCTCACCTGGTTCGGTTCGGCGAGCAGAAACGGAGTCGCTCTGACGACGTCGGCATGCTCGCGGAACCCGGGACGGTCGGAGGCCGATCAGTGGGAGGTGACCGAAGGCCAGTCGATTCCGGTCAGCTGCGTCTACTTCGACGGGTCCGTCACGCAGGGTGACACGATCCAGATCACCGCGGGTGGTCAGGAGAACGACGACGATTCGCAGGATGAGCTCTGTGGCGATCAGTCGACGGAGTACACCTACAACGCGAACTCGGGGACTCGAACGCTGAGCCTGACCTGCAACTCGGCGGGCGCCAGCAACGATCTCGAGTTCAACGTCGAAGTGACCGCGGAGGTGTTCGACTAGACCCACACGATCGGCGCGGACGCCGAGCCGGAAGCCCCTCACGGTCGATTCCGTGGGGGGCTTCTCGCGTTTCGGGGGCGTGATGCGGAGGTCCTTCCCGCGCTCTAGGCTCTCCGAATCGACCCATCGAGCGCGCCCGGCGTCCCGCGGCGCGGAAGGAGCCCCCGATGTCCGGACCCCAGATCAACGCCGGCGAGATCGCCGACTGGCCGATCCTCAAGATCGACTACCTCACGGATCAAGACAAAGTCGCCGCGCTGCTCCCGCCCGGGATCGAGCCCGGCGCCGAGCCCCACGTGCAGCTCTCGATCTATCAGGTCGCCGTCCCGAACGTGCCGGAGTACGGCGTGTTCATGACCGTCGACGCGGACTATCGCGGCACGGAGGGCTTGTACACGCTCGGCTACGGCATCGACCAGGAGAGCGCGGTGTTCATCAGCCGCGACATGAACGGTCAGCCGAAATACCCCTGCGACATCGACTTCTACCGCTTCCAGGACGCGGTGTCCGCGCGCTGCACCCACCAGGGGTACACCTTCATCGAATTCGAGGGCACCGCCGGGGACGCGCTCCCCGAGCGTGAGAACCACGTCGAGTACGAGTGGTGGATCAAGGTCCTCCGCGCGGTCGGTGGCGCCGAGAAGGCCTACGACTTCCCGCCCCACGTCGTGCAGGTGAAGAGCACCTACGCGACCAAGGCGGAGATCGCGGTCGAGGGAACGGTCGCGCTCCTCGACAGCCCGTGGGATCCGATCGCGAGCTTGCTCCCGGTCCGCGACTACCAGGGCGCGCGCTTGTGGTGGCCCGAGTTCCTCGGCCGCGAGATCACACTCGAAGGCGCGCTCGACCCGGACGCCTACTGGCCCTTCGTCGACAACATCAGCGGCTCGCGTTGGCCGGGCTTCATGGGTGGGCCGAAGCCCGCCTGATCCGCTCGAGCAGATCACGTACCCGACGCGGGCGTTCCTCGGAGCGCCCGCGTCGTCGTTTCGGCGCGGGCTAGAGCCGCGCCCGCGGACTCCCGACGTCCACGACGCCGATGCCCAGGTAGCTGTCGTAGCCGAGCAGCCCCTGCACGCGCTCCGGCATCTCGCGCACCGCCTCGATCGGGGTGCTCAGGAAGAAGTTCTCTTCGGTGCGCAGCCAGCCGACGACGAGTCCGGTGAACACGCCGCGGCGGGATTGGTCGGTGGTCTGGTTCGCGCCGCCGCTGTGGATCGTCGAGCCGAGGTAGTAGATCGCCGAGCCGGCCGACATCTCCGCCTGCACGATCTCGTGGGCTTCGGGCTCACGGTCGAGGGGCCAGCGTTGGCTGCCGGGGACGACCTGCGTCGCGCCATTCTCGGTGGTGAAGTCCGACAGCGCGTAGATCGCTTCGACCTCGAGCTGGGGCTGACTGAACGGGTCGGCGTGCGCGTGCTTCGGGTGGTGCATCCAGGCCTGGTCGTCGCGGTGGAGGTCCTGGGCCGTCTCGCCCGGGCCGATCTGGATCAGCTGAGCGGTGTTCAGCAGATAGTGCACGCAATGCGGCTGCAGGTAGTGGTCGGCGACCGCGAGCAGGCGCTCGTTCTGGAGCACGCCGACGTAGGTCTCCGACTTGCCTGGCAGGCCGTCGATCCGGATCGTGTCGAATCCGTAGAAGGGCTGCATGAACTCGATGTGATTCGGCACGCCGGGCGCGGTCGACGCGATCAGCTCGTCGAGGTCGGCGTTCATCCCGGCGAGCTGGTCGGGGGAAAGCGCACCTTCGACGATCGCGCAGCCATCCCGGTCGAGGACCTCGAAGAGCTTGTCGTGGGCGACGTCGGGGCCGAAGCGTTCGATCACGGCGGTCATGGCGGTCTCCTTCGGTGGGAGAGGCTAGGCCGAGGCGGGCTCGGCCACGATCACGAGACGATACCCGTCGGGATCCTCGATCACGAACATCCGCAGTCCCCAGGGCTTGTCCTCGATCGGCTCGACGATCTTCACGCCTCGCTCCACGTAACGCTCGTAGAGGACGTCGATCGAGTTGTCGACGTGCATCCAGACCTCGGCCCCTGCGAAAGGGGCCTTCTCGGACTGGAGCGGCTCGAAGCGCAGATGCACGGTCGGCGCCGCGTAGGTCGGGTCCGCGACGATCCGCGCATGCGCGGGCGGATCGCCCTCGACGAAGTCGATCGTGAACCCGAGCTTGTCGCGGTACCAGACGAGCGACGCCGCGATGTCGCGGACCTGGAAGACCGGCTGGAAGCCGAAGGGCTTGAACGGAACGAGCTCGCCTGGATCGCTGCTCATCGGATGACCGAGACGCGGCGCCGGGCGGTCAGAGGCCGCTCTCGCGCAGGATCGCGAGGGTGCGTCGGAGCGGTTCCGCGGCGCCCCAGAGCAGCTGGTCGCCGACGGTGAACGCTGCGAGCCAGTCCGAGCCCAGGCGCATCTTGCGCACGCGGCCGACCGGGATGTCGAGGGTGCCCGTCACCGCCGTCGGGGTCAGGCGGGAGAGCGTCGCTTCCTTGTCGTTCGGGACGAGGCGGACCCAGTCGTTCGCGCCGTCGAGCATCGACTCGATCTCGTCGATCGGGACGTCCCTGCGCAGCTTGATCGTGAAAGCCTGCGAGTGACAGCGCATCGCGCCGACCCGCACGCAGATCGAATCGATCGGGGTGGCTGCTTCGCCCGAACGTCCGAGGATCTTGTTGCCCTCCGCGAACGCCTTCCACTCTTCGCGCGTGTCGCCGAACGCCTGGGCCGAATCGATCCAGGGAAGGAGGCTCGCGGCGAGGGGATGCCCGAAATTCTCGGTCGGCATCGCGTCGCTGCGCAGGGTCTCGGTCACCTGCGTGTCGATTGGAAGGATGTGGGTGCTCGGGTCGGCGAGGAGGTCGGCGGAGCCGTCGCGGAGCGTGCCCATCTGTTCGACGAGCTCGCGCATGTGCCGCGCGCCGCCCCCACTCGCGGCCTGATAGGTCATGCAGGTCATGAACTCGACCAGGTCCTCACGGAAGAGGCCGTGCAACGAGAGGAGCATGAGCGAGACGGTGCAGTTGCCGCCGATGAAGTTCTTGACGCCGGCGGCGATGCCCTGATCGATCTGGTCGCGGTTCAGCGGGTCGAGCGTGATGATCGAGTCTTCGTCGAGCCGCTTCGCGCTCGCGGCGTCGATCCAATACCCGTCCCAGCCCTGCTCGCGGAGCTGCGGCAGCACCTGCTTGGTGTAGTCCCCGCCCTGGCAGGTGATGATCACCTGGTGGGCGGCGAGGGCGGACACGTCGTAGGCGTCGCCTAGGGGCAGCGACGCGTGGCCGCCTTCTCGGGAAAAGTCCGGTCCCTGCTCACCGACCTGGCTGGTCGAGTAGAACGTCGTCGTCAGGCCCGCGAAGTCCCCCTCGGCGCGCATGCGCTCGAGCAGCACGGATCCGACCATTCCCCGCCAACCGACGATTCCGACGTTTTCGATGCTCATAATGGCGGGTTCAGTAGCAAAAACAGGGAGATGCGGCGAATCCCAAACGCCGTTTGAGCGCGAAACCCCAAGGCGGTCCGGCGGCACGATCAACAGGGCCCGGGATTGGCGCCTGCGGCTGCCGAGTGGCCCCGCGGGCTGTACGCTCGGCGTCGCCCGGGACGGCGAAAGCGCCGGGCAGGAGGACGAGATGAGTCGAGCACGAACGGCGGACGCGAGTGGGACGAGGATGGGAGCGCAGGCGCGCGTCGCGATGGGGCTAGCGCTCGTCGTGCTCGTCGCAGGCGCGATCGGTTGCGCGAGCGGCCGCGTCTCGAACCTCGACGCCTACGACGACGTGCCGATGAACCGCGTCGTTCCGTATCCGTCGCAGGAGGAGCTGCGCAAACGCTCCTTCGAGCTGGTCATCATCGACCGCCCGGCGGTCGGCATCGACGACGGTCTCCTCGAACGGCCGCGTGCGCAGGTCCGCCGCGCGCTCGAAGGCCTCGCCGCGGACGCGGGAGCCGCAGTGATCGATCGCTCCCTCGGACAGCTCGGCGAGCTGCGCACGGAGGGCGTGCTCGGCGAGCTCGAAGGACGCGCGACCGAAGCCGTGACCGGTGCGGACTACGCCCTCGCGACGCGCTTCTCGAAGTACCAGTACGCCGGCGAGTATTCGAAGCCCTTCAAGATGCCGTGGCAATCCGACGAGGAAGTCGCGAACAAGCCGGGCACGTGCGAACACACGGCGTCGATCGAGCTCGACGTGCAGATGATCGAGATCGGGAGCAACGACAAGGTCACGAAGACCTTCTCCCTCGAGCACGAAGCCGAGCAGGAGACGAAGGACCTCGATCCCGCCTGCACGCTGCCGCCGGTGACCCTCGAAGTGCTCTTCGAGAAGGCCCTCGACGAGGCGCTCTCCTGTCTGGACCTCCCGCTCGGGATGGCGCTGGCCCCGCGCGGCCACCTGAACGGCCACCGCAAGGCTCCGGGCGCCGACCGACACATCTACCGGATCACCCTCGGCAGCGCGCAGGGCATCGAACGCGGCGAGACCGTCGAGATCCGGCGAGAGCAGCGCTCGATGAGCCCGAGTGGCGAGGAGACTCGCGAGGAGCGGGTCATCGCGACCGGCGAGGTCACCGACCAGGTCCGCGCCCAGCTCTCCTGGATCGCGGTCGATCCGTCGAAGGCCGAGGCCTCGCTCCTCGACGGCGACGTCGTTCGCCCCGTCTTCACGGAAGGGCTGCTCTCGAGCCTCTCCGGGCCGGACTGCGACGAGATCCTGACCGAGCGCTGAGGATGAGGCCTAACGCGCCAGCGCCTCGTCGAGCACGCTGAACGAGGCCATCGCGTTGCGCAGGTCCTCGAGGGCCTTGCGCCGGGCGCGTTCGCGATCGGACTTGGACGCGCCGCGGCCGGTTCGCTCGCTCTCGCGGACGACGGTGCCGCCGGGCTCGAGGAGGGCGAAGGTCGATCGGATGCGGGCGACGTGTCGGCTGGCGACGTCGGCCTCGGTGATCTCGGAACGGATGTCGATGCAGACCGCGTCGGGACTCTCGCAGCCGCCGTTCCGGGTACGCAGACGCTCGGCGACGAGCCGCGATTCGACCCAGCTCGCGATCTCCTGGGAGTCGCGATCGGCGCGGACCTCGAAGACGAGGGCGCGACGCGCGGCCTCGTCGATCGTGCGCCAGCGCGACCGCCGTGTTTCCCAGATGCCCGGGTCGAAGTCGAGCTCGAGCAGGTCGACGAGGGAGACGAGGTGTCCGACGCGTTCGCGATCGATGGCCGTGTGCTCGAGGGCGAGGAGGCGGCGAAGGGCGGAGCCCGCCGCGGTGTCGAGCTTGAGGTCGACGTCCTGCACGATGCGATTCAGCTCGGCGCGCGTGTCGGCGGCGAGGCGCGCACGGTCGATGCGGACCTCCGCCCACCACGTGCCGAGTCGTTCCTCGGAGCGTGTGCGTCGCCAGCCCGTGAAGCGCGTGCCGGTCACGCGGGTCTCGATCACCTGCTCGAGGGATTCGATCGTGCGTCCGTCGCGCTCCTCGTAGCGGTCGGTCATCGCGCTCTCGATCGAAACGGAGAGCCGCGACGCGACGTCCTGCAGCGCGAGGCGTGTCGCCTCGTCGAGACTCGCGCCGGAGCCGATCCCGACCTCGAGCTCGGACGCCTGGCTGCCATCCGCGAGCGCCCAGTCCGGCACGGCCGCCAGGGTCGCCGTCGGTGGGGCAGCCGAGACCGGCGGCAGCGCATTCGCCGTCGGGAGTGAGGCGCATCCGGTCAGGTTCGCGCTCACGAGGGCGGCAGCGGCGATCGCAGTCGCGCGCAGGTGGGAGGCGAGGGGCGACATAGCAGTTGAATCTACCATAGGGCCGGCGGCGCGCCGGAAGGCGATTCTGGCCCGGTCGGTCGTCGGTCCGCCCATGACGCTTCGTCGTGTCGAATTGCGCGTGAGCTGCGCGTCGCTGTGAGGAGTGCCGCCTCGCACGCCGTGGGTTCCGAGCGCGCGGAAAGGCCTATAGTCGCCGCACCCCACATCCGGTCACAGCCCGGATGACGGGATCGAAGGAGCCCCTGGTCCTGGCCCGCACCCTCGCCGAAGTCGAAGCCCGCCTCGCTGCGTCCTCTCCCTGGTTCGATCCCAGCCCGGCCAAGATGGCGGCGGCGGTCGCGCTCGTCCTGCGAGAAGGGCCCGCCGACCTCGAGGCGCTCTTCATCCGCCGCGCGGAGCACGACGACGATCCCTGGTCCGGCGATCTCGCGTTTCCGGGCGGTCGGATCGATCCGGAGGACGCGGATGGTCGCGCGGCGGCCGAACGCGAGACCCTCGAGGAGCTCTCCCTCGATCTCACCCACGCGCGCCCGATCGGCCGGATCGGCGACGTCCTCGGACACGCCGAGTCGATCCGGGTGTCGGCCTACGTCTACGCCATCGAGGGCGATCCCGAGCTGGTGCCGAACTACGAGATCCGCGAGGCGTTCTGGTCGCCCCTCGACCACAGCAACGACCCCGATCGCCAGGCGATGCGCGACTTCACCTACCTCGACCGGACATCGGCGATGCCGACCGTGCGCCTGCTCGAAGACCCTCGTGCGCCCGTGCTCTGGGGCATCACGTACAAGTTCATGGACGACTTCATGAGCGTGATCGGTCGCCCGATCCCGTTCATGCCCTGGGAGAAGAACGACCAGGGCGCCTCGATGGGCGGCTGAACGTCAGGCGGACCATGCCGGTCGGGGAGCGTTCGCGCTGTCGCGGTCCCGAGGCATCTCGTCGATGACCTGGAAGCGGACCTGTCCGCGAGCGACGAGCACGTCGTCGGAGGGTCGCCGGATCCGCACCTCCCACACGTGCTGGCGGCGCCCGGCGTGCAGCGGCGTCGCTTCGATCTCGAGCAACCCTTCCGAGTGGCTGCGCAGGAAGTCCGTCTGGTTGGAGACGCCGACGACCCCGCCGTGACCCTGCTCGCGGGCGAGGAAGCCCGCGCCATAGCTCGCCGCGGTCTCGACGATCGACGCCCAGACGCCGCCGTGCAGGATGCCCATCGGCTGCTGATGCTTGGGCCCTGCCTCGAGCCGCATCCGTACGCGACCGCTCGCGATCTCGACGACCTCGATCCCGAGATGGGTCGCCCATTGATCGGTCTCGGGGACCGTCGCGAAAGAGAGAGGCTCGCTCATGTCCCGGCCTTGGCGGCCTCGCGCTCCGCGCGCATGATCGCGCTCTGCTTCTGTTCGTTCTTCATGGCCTCGGCCATCGAGTGCGCGCCGCCGTAGTAGAGCGCCGCCTTCGCGTGCCGCAGCACGATCGGATCGATCTCCGCCATCTCTCGCGCCATGGCCTGGGCGGTGGGCAGGACCTCGTCCTTCGGGACCGACTTGTTCACGAGCCCGATCTGCTCCGCTTCGGGGCCGAGGATCTTCTTGGCGGTCAGCACGAGCTCCTGCGCCTTCGCGATCCCGACGATCTGCGGCAGGAGGTGCGTCGAACCGAGTCCGGGCAGGATGCCGAGGCGACCGAACACGAAGCCGATCTTGCCGTCGTCCGCGGCGATCCGGATGTCGCAGGGCATGGCCATCGTGATCCCGACGCCGACCGCGTGGCCGTTCATCGCGGCGATCACGGGCTTGGGGAAGTCACAGATCTCGAGCGGCAGCTTGCGCAGGAAGTCCTCCTCGCCGAGCCGGGCGCTCTTGGACTTGCTCTTGCCCGCTTCGTGGGCCTTCAGGTGCTCGAGGTCGACGCCGGCGCAGAACGCCTTGCCGGCGCCCGTCAGGACGACGGCGCGGACTTCGGGGTCGCGCTGCAGCTCGCGGAACGCGTGGGTGATCTCCTCGCCCATGTCCGCGGTATACGCGTTCAACTTGGCGGGACGGTTCATCGTGATCGTCGCGATGCCGTCTTCCTGGTCCAGAAGGATGTCGTCGTAGCTCATGTCGGGGCTTCTCGGATTCGGGTGGTCGGCCGGGCAGGGGGTCTAACTCATTCGGGGCGTCGCGGCGAGCCGGTCTCAGGCGCTCCAGGTGTTGAAGCAGGTGATCGTTTCGGGGGCCGGGCGCACGGTCGGCTTGAAGTCCGTGCCGACGGTGTACGCGACCGGAAGCAGGGCGGTCTGCACGACGTCCTCCGGAAGCCCCAGCACCTCGCGGCTGTCCTCTTCGAACGCCAGGTGCATCGTGGTGAGCACCGACCCGAGGCCGCGGCTGCGCAGCGCGAGCTGGAAGCTCCACACGGCCGGATAGATCGACCCGTAGTAGGTCGTCGCCAGGACGAGCGACGCAGGGTCGTCGAGCCGACCTTCGAGGCACGGGATCACGAGCGCCGGAACGTCGCCCATCCGTTCGGCGAGATCGCGGGCGTGTCGGTAGACGGCGGCCGTCTGTTCGTCGCCCGCGCTCTTTGCCGACGCGTCGAGGAGCGGGAGGCCGCGCGCGTAGATCTCGCCGAGGGCCTTTCGCTTGGCGGGATCGTCGACGATCAGCCAGCGCCAATGCTGCGCGTTCGTGCCCGTCGGCGCCTGCTGCGAGAGCCGGATGCAGTCGAGCAGGACCTCGCGCGGGACGGGGCGGTCGAAGTCGAGACGCCGGCGGACGGCGCGGGTCGTGCCGAGCAGGCGGTCGACGGTGTCGAGGTCGAACCCGGCTTCGGAGGTGCGAGGGGAGTCGGGCATGCGGGGCTCCTTCGGCGTCGTTTCGGCGAGCGCTGATTCTCCCACGGCGGGGTGTGCCCCCACAAGGGGGGCGTTATCGTCGGCTGCGCTCGAGGGAGGGAGTTCGATCGTGCTCAGTCAGCCGCGTTCCGCCACCAACGCCGACGACGAGGCCAACCGGCGCCACCGCACGCTCGGCGCATCGCTGGCGATGCTTCTCGTCCTCGCATGTGGGGGAGAGCGCGAGCTCGCAACCGACGGGCCGACCGCCGAGTGGCGCCACTGGGGCGGAAGTCGCGGGGCCGATCATCACTCCGCGCTCACGCAGATCACGCCCGAGAACGTGGGCGATCTCGAGATGGCCTGGATGCATCGCAGCGGCGACTACTTCGACGCCTCGGGCTATTCGAAGGTGACCGCGCTCCAGACGACGCCGCTCGTCGTGAACGATCTCCTCTACTACTGCACGCCGTTCATGAAGGTCTTCGCGCTCGACCCCGAGACCGGGGCGGAGGTCTGGCGCTTCGATCCCGACTTCAAGGAGCGGCACGGTGAAGGACCCTATCCGCTGATCTGTCGTGGCGTGTCGTATTGGGAGGACAGCGACGCGGATCCGGGTGCGACGTGCGCGCGGCGGATCTTCTACGGCACGGCGGACTCCGAGCTCCACGCCCTCGACGCCGACACGGGGAAGCCCTGCGCAGGCTTCGGCGAGCACGGTCGCGTCGCCCTCCGCGAAGGGATCGGCGACGCGCCGCCCTGGGAGTACCACCCGACGTCGCCGCCCCAGGTGATCCGCGACCGCGTCGTGATCGGCGCGCTCGTCGCCGACAACGTGCGCGCCGACGCGCCGGGGGGCGTCGTGCGCGCCTTCGACGCGCGAACGGGGGAGCTCGAATGGGCCTGGGATCCGGTTCCGCCGGGCTACCCGACCGAGCCCGACCCCGAGACCGGCCGACGCTTCACCCAGGGCACGCCGAACATCTGGTCGATCATGACCGGTGACGCAGAGCGCGGTCTCGTGTTCGTCCCGACGGGCAATCCGTCCCCGGACCTCTTCGGTGGGATGCGGGACGGCCTCGACTACTACGGCAGCTCGACGGTCGCCCTCGATGCCGAGACCGGCGAGGTCGTCTGGCACTACCAATACGTGCACAACGACGTCTGGGACTTCGACACGCCGAGCCCGCCGACGCTCTTCCAGGTCGACGGCGTCGGCGGCGGCCGACCGGGCCTGCTGCAGACGACCAAGATGGGTCACGTCTTCCTGCTCGACCGCGAGACCGGCGAGCCGCTCTATCCGGTGGAGGAGCGGCCCGTACCCCAGGACGGTGTGCCCGAGGAGACGCTCTCCGCGACGCAGCCCTTCCCGACGCACCCTGCGCCGCTGCACCCGCTCGACCTCGCTCCCGAGGACGCCTTCGGCTTCACGCCGATCGACAAGGCCTATTGCCGCGATCAGATCGAGTCGAACCGTTACGAGGGCATCTTCACACCCCCCGACGTCGAAGGGTCGATCCAGATGCCCCACACGACCGGAGGCATGAACTGGGGCGGCGTCGCCCTCGATCCGAACACCGGCGTGATGATCGTGAGCCAGATCCACCTGGCGATCGTGAACAACATGATCCCGCGCGCGATCGCGGACACCCTGAACGAGGCGGACTTCGTCTACCCGAACGAGTACTACGCGATGAAGGGCACGCCCTACGCGATCCATCGCTACATGCTGCAATCCCAGTTCGGGGCGCCCTGCAATCCGCCGCCCTGGGCGAGCCTCACGGCCGTCGACCTGAAGAGCGGGGATGTGCTCTGGCGGAAGCCCCTGGGCACGATGCGCGAGCTCGCGCCGTGGCCGATCTGGTGGCTCTACGGCGACCGGTACGGTGCGCCCGCGTTCGGCGGCGGCATCTCGACGGACAGCGGCCTCTACTTCACCGGGGCGGCCTCGGACAAATTCATGCGCGCGTACGACGTCCGGACTGGGAACGAGTTGTGGCGCCACCGGATGCCCTTCGCGGGACACGCCGTGCCGATGACCTACCGACTCGGAAAAGACGGGCGTCAGTTCGTCGTGATGGCCGCGGGGGGCAATCCGCTCGGCGACATGGGCGACGCGATCATCGCCTTCGCTCTGCCCGAATAGCGTCGAGTCCCGTCTACGCGAGCAGTGCCTTCGCGCGCTCCCGCAGGTCGTTCTTGAGCGTCTTCCCGGAAGCGTTCGCGGGCAGCTCGTCGAGGACTTCGAAGAAGCGCGGGACCTTGTAGTTGGCCATGTTGTCGCGGCTCCACGCGACGAGTCCGTCCGCATCGAGGCTCGCGCCCGGCACCGGCACGACGAAGGCCATCCCGACCTCGCCCATACGCTCGTCCGGGACGCCGATCACGGCGGCGGCGGCGATCTCGTCGTGCTGGAAGAGCAGGTTCTCGACCTCGGCGGGGTACACGTTGAACCCGCCCATGATGAACATGTCCTTGATCCGGTCCGTGATGCGCAGGTAGCCGCGCTCGTCGAAGACGCCGACGTCGCCCGTGTGCAGCCAGCCGTCCGCGTCGATCGCCTTCGCGGTCTCGGCCTCGTCGCCCCAGTAGCCACGCATCACGTGGTAGCCGCGGGTCCAGATTTCGCCGGGCTCGCCGGCAGGCACCGCCTTGCCGTCGGCGTCGACGCACTTGGTCTCGGTGTCCGGGATCGGCTTGCCGCAGGTCGTCGCGATCGTCTCGTCGTCGTCGCCGAGCTCGCAGGCGGTGACCGTGCCCGAGCTCTCGGTGAGGCCGTAGGCGGTGATCACGTCGCGGAAGCCGAGCTCCGTCCGCATGCGATGCACGAGCTCGACCGGCACGGCCGCGCCGCCCGTCACGGCGAGTCGCAACGACGACGTGTCGTACTGGTCGCGGTCCGGGAAGGTCAACATCGACTGGTAGATCGTGGGCGATCCCGGCATGACGGTGATCTTCTCGCGCTGGATGCGCTCGAGGACCGGGCCGACGTCGAAGACCGGCTCCGGGAGCGCGGTCGCTCCGTGGATGATGCAGGCGAGCCAGCCGCTCTTGTACCCGAACGAGTGGAAGAAGGGCATGATGATCAGGTAGCGGTCGCCCGGCACAAGCCCGACGCAGCGTCCCCACACGTCGAAGACCTTGAGGTTCTGCCCGTGGGCGGTCATCACGGCCTTCGGGTTGCCGGTGGTGCCCGACGTGAAGATGAAGTCGGAGAGGTCGTCCGGGGTGACCTCGTCCGCGCGAGCCTGGGCCTGCTCGGGGGTCACGTCCGCCGCGCGGGCCAGGAAGGCGTCCCAGCTCTCGGCGTTCGCGCTCTCGCCTTCGATCAGGATCGTGCCCTGGAGCTCCGGCAGGTTCTCTGCAGCGATCGCGTCCGCGTAGTTCATGCCGAGGAACTCGCCCATCGTGAAGAGCAGCTTCGCGCCGCTCTTCTCGAGCACGTAGGCCGCCTCGCTCGCCTTGAAGCGGGTGTTCAGCGTGACGAGGACCGCGCCCGCGCACTGCAGCCCGAGCGCGGCGATCTCCCAGCGCCAGGAGTTCGGCGCCCAGATCGCGACCCGGTCTCCGCGCTCGACGCCCGAGGCGATGAACGCGCGCGACGCCTCCTGGACCGCGGCTTCGAGCTCGCGAAACGTGAAGGTCTTGTCCCCGTCCTCGAGGGCAGAGACGTCCGACCACATGCGCGCCGCGCGCGCGAGGGTCGACGGGATCGTCATCGCGCCCCACTGGACCTGGTCGGTGGGCAGGTCAGCCATCGGGGGTACTCCTCGGCGGGTAGGTGAATGCAGGGTAGGAGGGCGGACGGGCGGGCCGACGGCCTATTGCCGGCCGAGGACCGCGATTCCGCAGGCGGTCGGGTGGCCACCGATGTTATGGGACACGGCGAACTTGCCCTCGACGCCCTTCACCTGGCGTTCGCCGGCGTCGCCGCGTAGCTGCAGCACGTTCTCGTAGACCATCCGGACGCCGGTCGCGCCGGTCGGGTGGCCGAAGGTCTTGAGTCCGCCATCCGTGTTCACGGGCAGGTCGCCCCCGAGCTCGAAGGCGCCATCGGCGATGTGCTCCTTGGCCGACCCTTTCTCGCAGAAGCCGAGGTCCTCGTATGTGAGGAGCTCCGTGAGCGAGAAGCAGTCGTGGACCTGGGCGATGCCGATCTCGTTCCGGGCGTCGGTAATCCCGGCCATCTCGTAGACGTCGTCCCGGGCCCAGGCGGTCGGCTTCCAGGAGAGGAAGTCGTTGCCGGGATCCTTCTGCGGGTTCGGTCCAGCGCGGACGGTCACGCCCTTCACGAGGACGGGAGCCTTGGTGAACGAGCTGGCCATGTCCGTGCGGGTCAGGATCGCGGCGGCGGCGCCGTCGGTTTGCGCGGCGGAGTCATAGAGACCGAAGGGCCAGGAGATGATACGGGCCTTGAAGTAGTCGTCCTCGGTGATCCGGCGCTTCAGGAAGCTCTTGGGTGCCAGGCAGCCGTTGGCGTGGTTCTTGATCGCGATCTTCGCGAGGTCCTCGCGACCGGCGCCGTACTTGTCGAAGTAGGTCGCCGCGGCGAGGGAGAACCAGCCGGCGGGGGTCTGAGGGAGGTCGCGCACGCGGTCGACGACGACCGAGGGACCCGACACGCCGCGATCCTTCGGCTTGTCGTAGCCGACGACCAGGACGGTGTCGTAGAGGCCGGCGGCGATCGACATCACGCCGAGGCGGATCAGGTCGGTGCCCGTCGCGCAGTAGTTCGTCGCGAAGGTGATCGGCTTGTTGAAGAGCTTGAGCGCGTCGCCGCACTCGTGCGGGCCCTTGTTCGAGTAGATCGAGCCGGTGAAGACGGCGTCGATCTGCTCCTGGGGCTTCTCGATGCCGGCGTCGGCGTAGGCCTCGTAGGCGGCATCGACGATCATGTCGGAGGGCGACTTGTCCCAGTTCTCACCGAACTGGCAGCAGCCGACACCGACGATCGACACCTTGTCGCGGATCGATTCCTTGTTGGGCATGACTCATTCCTCGCTGCGGGCGGGGCCCGGAAGGGAAGGGGATCAGGAGGGCTTCGGGATGCCCTTCCAGTAGTAGTTCGGACGGCCGCCGGACTCGTGGATCTTGCGGAACACGAACTCGACCTCCTGGCCGATCTTCATGTCCTCGGGCGCGATCTCGACGACCTGCAGGTGGATCCGAGCCCCGTCGACGTCGGTCACGGTCACGACCGTCGGCGGGTTCGGCGTCGGGAAGAAGAAGTCGAAGGTGTAGGTCACGACCTTGCCCGTGCGGTCCGAGAGCCGGACCCGACTGAAGTCGTCCTTCGCGAAGCAGCTCTCGCAGATGCGCTGGGCCGGGAACTGGATCGCCTGGCAGGCGTTGCACTGCTGCCCGAGGAAGGACAGGTCGTCGTCCCGCTCGCGGAACAGGATCGTCGCGGAGAGGCCGGGGTTCGTGCCCGCGTCCCACTCGCTCGCGGCGAGGCCCTTCGCCTTCACGTAGTCGTCATAGCTCGCGACCACGCGTCGACGCGCGAGGTTCCACTCGACACCCCGGCGCGGAGCGAGCTTCTCGATGTGCTCGGTCGTCGAGAGCGAGGTCACATCGGCGCCGTTCCCGAAGTTCGCGAGCAGGATCCGCTCGCCGGGCTTCGCGACTTCGAGGGCGGCGACGAGCTGGAGCGGCGCGAAGGCCGCGCCGGCGTTGCCGAGGCGCCCGAAGAGCGGCGACTGGAGTGCGTCGGCGGACACACCCGCGGTCTTCGCGGCGCCGCCGTGGGAACGCGCGTCCGGTGCGTAGAGCCCGACCCGCGTGTAGTCGTCGATCGACGTGCCGGTCTTTTCGAGGAAGCCGCCGATCGCGGCCTGCATGTTCGGGGCGTAGGACTCCTGGATGACGAAGCGATCTTCCCAGGTGTGCACGAACTCGTGACCGGTCGGGCGCCACACGTCGGTCACCTCGTCGGTGACCGCGTGGAAGTCGTCGAGGCTCGCGATCGCGTCGCCGTCGGTGATCAGGAACGCGGCCGCGCCGTCGCCGAAGTTGGCCTCCATGCCGCTCTTGGGCGCGGCCATCCGTGCATCGCTCGCGATCACGAGCGCGCAGCGCGCCGAACCCGCCTTGACCGCGTCGCTCGCCCCCCGGAGCGCGGCGGTCCCGGCGCGCGTCGAGCCCGAGTGGTCGGCGGTCTGCACGTTGCGACCGAGGTCGAGCACCCGCGCCACGAGCGCGGCGGCCTGCTTCTCCTGAAAGGGCAGGGTGGTGGACGCGAAGAGCAGGAGGTCGACCTGACTGCGGTCGAGACCCTGGAGACAGTGGATCGCAGCGGCGACCCCCTGTGTGATTGCGTCTTCGTCGTTCCAGGCGACGGAGCGCTCCGGCCCGCCGTCCTTGGGCGGTCGGCCACCGATCACCGAGAAGGGCAGGCGCGTGCGCGGGACGTAGGCGCCGTAGGAAGTGATTCCGATCATGGGGACTCCGGAGGAGGACGCTGCGCGCCCGGGAGTGAAAGGGCTAGTTCGTGGCTTCGAGGATCGAGGCGATCTTTTCGGCGTGTTCGTCCTGGGTGCCGAAGACGTTCTCGCAGACCCAGGCGCGCTTCAGGTAGTAGTGGGCCAAGACCTCCCAGGTGAAGCCCATGCCGCCGTGGACCTGGATGCCGGTCCGAGCGTTCCGGATCGCGCTCTCGCCGGCGGTCACCTTCGCGGACGAGACCGCCTTCTGGACGTCGGCGACTTCCGGCGCATCGAGGGTCGCGCCCGCGTTGTACGCCCCCGCCCGCGCGGCCTCCTGCTTCACGAACATCTCCGCGAGCATGTGCTTGACCGCCTGGAAGCCGCCGATCGGGCGACCGAACTGCTGCCGCTCCTTGGCGTAGTCGTTCGCGAGCTCGAGCGCGCCCTCGGCGAGGCCGAGCTGCACGCCTGACACGATGGCCGCGCCTTCCAGACGCAGACGGCGGGCCGCGTCGGCGTCCCCGATGGCGTCGCCCGGAGGCAGGTCCGAGACGAGATGGATCGGCGTGAGCGGATCGAGGGGCGTCTCGACTTCGGTGGCGGTACAGACGGCGGGGTCGACGCGGTAGACGCCGTCGTCGCGGAGCACGAGCAGGACGTCGAGGACGTCGAAATATTCGACGAGGATCGGGTCGTCGCTCGGGCCGAGCAGGTCGAGTCCGCCGACGATCGTCTCACCGGTCGCGGCGCCGTCGACGAGGCTGGCCGCGAGGTGCGTCCAGACGATGGGGCCCGGGACGAGCCGACGGCCGAGCTCCGCGAAGACGAGCACGGCGTCCGAGAAGCCGAGTCCGACGCCGCCTTCGTCCTCCGAGAGGCGGAGCGCGAACACGCCCATCTCGGCCAGCTCGTTCCAGAGGTCGCGATCGAAGCCCTTCGACTTCTCGAGGTCCGGAATGCGGTCGAACGGAAGTTGTCCCTCGACGAAGGAGCGGATGCCTTCTCGGAGGGCCTTCTGGTCTTCGGTGGGCTGGAAGTCCATGGGGTTCGATCAAGCCGAGACCGGCTTGGGCTCCTTCGGGTGTCCGAGAATGCGCTCGCCGATGATGTTCTTCTGGATCTGACTCGTGCCTGCGGCGATCGACGTCGAGATCGCATTGAAGTGGCGGGCGAAGAAGTGCTGGGCGGGGAGGTCGAGCACGTCGGAGCGGGAGATCCCGGCGCGCCCGAGAAGGCGCACGGCGAGCTCGGTCGTGCGCTGGAAGATGTCCGTGTAGTAGAGCTTCACGGCGGAGGCACCGAGGCCGGGCACGCCCGTCTCCCTGGCTTCGCAGACCGAGAGCTTGACCATCGCCCAGAGGCTCTCGAGCTCGCCCGAGAGATGGCCGATCTCGCGACGGAGCGCCTTGTCGTCCCAGGCGGTCGCGCCATCGCTGGTGATCTTCTTCGCCGTCTCGACCATCTGATGGACGAACGCCTGGAGCTGGATCATGTCGCTCGCGAAGGCCGTGCCGCGCTCGAAGCGGAGCGTCACGTTCGTGACTCGCCAGCCGTCGTTCTCCTTGCCGACGAGGTTCTCGACCGGGATTCGCACGTCCTCGAGGAAGACCTCCGAGAACTCGCCTTCTCCTTCGAGCGTGGGCAGCGGGCGGATGTCGATCCCGTCGAGGTCCATCGGCATGACCAGCCACGAGATCCCGCCGTGCTTCGCCGAGTTCGGGTCCGTCCGGACGAGCATCTCGCAGTAGTCGGCGACGTGGGCGAACGACGTCCAGATCTTGTGGCCGTTCACGACGTAGTGGTCGCCGTCGCGTTCGGCGCGGGTCTGCAGGTTCGCGAGGTCCGACCCGGCGATCGGCTCCGAGAAGCCCTGGCACCAGACCTCCTCGCCGGAGATGATGCGCGGAATGTGCGCGGCCTTCTGGGCGTCGGTCCCCTCGACCATCAGGGTCGGGCCACCGTGGAGCATGCCGACGAAGTTCACCCCGATGTACGGCGCGTTCGCCTTGGCGATCTCCTCGAAGTAGATCAGCTGCTCGACGCCGCTGGCGTCACGGCCACCGTATTCCTTCGGCCAGTTGATCCCGGCATATCCGGCCTCAAAGAGCTTCTTCTGCCAGCCCGTGTCGTAGCTGCGGCGGGCGTCCCAGTCATGCGTCGACGGTGGCGGGCCGTAGGCCGGGACCTCGCTGGCGAGCCAGGCCGCCAGCTCGTCGCGGAACTTCTGCTCTTCGGGGGTGTATCGGAGGTCCACGCCTCGTCCTCCGCGCGCCCGGAAGCCCGCGGAGGGCGGGGGAGGGGGTCGCTCGAATTACGAGCCGGAGCGTATCGAAATGCCAGTGGGGCGTCAAAGGCTCCCTGAAGGCGCTCCGAGGCCGGATCGAGGCCGATTCAGAAGCGGCCGAGGTACTGCACGTAGTCGTCGAGGACCGGCATCACCTCGTCCCGCGCCGCCGACGGAATCCGCAGCACGCACTCGGTCACCCCGGACTCCTTGTAGTACCGGAGCTTCTCGTCGCTCGGGAACACGCCCATCGGGACGACGTGCAGCGCGCGGGGATCCCGTCCGCGCTCTTCGAGCAGGCCGCGCAGCGTCGCGAGCTGCTCCGCCATGCCGGCGCCGCCGATCGGCATCCAACCGTGGGCGTACTCGGCGATCTGCGCGAAGAGCTTGGGACCGGCGCCGCCGCCGATCAGGACGCGGGGCCCGCCCGGCTGGACCGGCTTGGGCCACTGCCACGAATCCTCGAAGCGAACGAACTCGCCTGCATAGCCGGCCACGTCCTGTGTCCAGAGCGCCTGCATCGCGAGCATCACCTCACGCACGTGCGCGCGTCGGCGCTTCACGTCGATGCCGTGATTCTCCATCTCCTCGTGGTTCCAGCCGTAGCCGATGCCGAAGACGAAGCGGCCCTCGCTCATCCAGTCGAGGGTGGCGAGCTCCTTCGCGAAGGTGATCGGGTCGTGCTGGGCGGGGAGGCCGATGCCGGTGCCGAGCAGGATCTCCTCCGTGACCGCGGCCGCGGCGGCGAGGGCGATGTAGGGGTCGGGGCTGCGCTTGTACTCCTCGCCGAGCTCGGGGGTCCCGGTCGGGGCGGGGGTGCGGCGGCTGGTCGGGATGTGCGTGTGCTCCGGGATGTAGAGCGAGTGGAAGCCGCGGGCCTCCGCCTCGCGGGCGACCTCGACCGGGTGCATCGCGACGTCCGTCGAGTGGAACGCGATCCCAATCTTCATCGGGCCGTCCGCCGGAAACTCGCTCATCAGGGGATCCCTTCTCGTCGTGCAGGCGCCGGACGCGCCGCGGCTCTCGTATAGGCCGTCGGCGCGCGCGCGTCGAACCGAGGCGAGCGCCGAGCAGGCCTTGGATGGGCCGGATTGCGTTGGTCGGACGCTCACTTACGCTAGCGTCGTCCGGTCCCGCACGAGCTTGCGGAGTCCGTTCGAACGACATCTTCTGCCCGAGATCAGGAGCCCGGATTGGCCACAGCCGCCCCCGACTTCGACGCGAGCTACGAGCTCGCCGATCGCTATCGCATCCAGGACGGCCGCGTCTTCCTGACCGGCAACCAGGCCCTCGTGCGTCTCCCGCTCATGCAGCGACGGCGCGACCTCGCGGCCGGCTTGAACACCGCGGGCTTCATCTCCGGATACCGCGGCTCGCCCCTCGGCATCTTCGACATGAACCTGTGGCAGGCGAAGAAGGAGCTCGAGGAACACGACGTCCACTTCGAGCCCGGCCTGAACGAAGACCTCGCGGCGACGACGTTATTCGGCACGCAGCAAGCGGTGCTGATGGAAGGCCCGAAGGTCGATGGCGTCTTCGGCATGTGGTATGGCAAGGGGCCGGGCGTCGATCGTTCGTGCGACGCGCTCAAGCACGCGAACTACGCCGGCACGTCCCCGCACGGCGGCGTGCTCGCGCTGATGGGCGACGACCCGGGCGCGAAGAGCTCGTCCATCGCGCACCAGAGCGAGCCGGCGATGATCCATTGCGGGATCCCGGTGTTGAACCCGTCGAGCGTGCAGGACTACCTCGACTTCGGGATCTACGGCTGGGCGCTCTCGCGTTATTCGGCCTGTTGGGTCGGCTTCAAATGCCTGACCGACACCATCGAGAGCAGCGGCTCCGTCTCGGTCTCCCCCGACCGCGTCCGGATCGTCATGCCGACCGACTGGGAGCCGCCGCCCGGCGGCATCCACATCGGCTGGGCGAACATCCCGACGATGGTCGAGGAGCGTCTCTTCGAGCAGCGCCTCGTCGCGCTCCAGGCCTTCGTCCGCGCCAACCCGATCGACCGCGTCGTGCTGGAGTCGCCGAAGCGCCGCCTCGGGATCGTGACGACCGGCAAGGCCTATGGTGATCTCCGGCAGGCGCTCGAGGACATCGGCCTCGACGACGAAAAGGCGAAGGACCTCGGGATCTCCATCTACAAGGTCGGCCTCACCTGGCCGATCGAGCGCGAGGGCGCCCGCGCCTTCGCGGCGGGCCACGACGATCTGCTCGTGATCGAGGAGAAGAAGCCGATCCTCGAGGACCAGCTCGCGAACGCCCTCTACAACCTGAGCGAGCGCCCGCGGCTGCTAGGGAAGAGCGACGCCGACGGATCGCCCCTCGTGCCCCAGGTCGGCGAGCTGACCCCCGGCGGCGTCGCCGGCGTGCTGCGCCGCTGGATCGGCCGCGAGGCACCGGACCGGGCCGGGCGGCTCACGCCGGACCCGACCGAGACCCAGCTTCCGGTCGCGCCGGGCGGCCTCATGCGACTGCCGTCCTTCTGCTCCGGCTGCCCCCACAACCGGTCGACCGTCGTGCCCGAGGGATCGATCGCGCTCGGCGGGATCGGATGTCACGGCATGGCCGTCTTCCTGCCGGAGCGCCGGACCCTGGCCGTCAACCAGATGGGGGCCGAGGGTGTCAACTGGATCGGTCAGGCGCCCTACACGGAAGTCGACCACATCTTCCAGAACATGGGCGACGGGACCTACTTCCACTCCGGACTGCTCGCGATCCGCGCCGCCGTCGCGGCGGGCGTGAACATCACGTACAAGATCCTCGTGAACGGCGCGGTCGCCATGACGGGCGGCCAGCCGATCGAAGGCGAGGAGATGGCCGGCGAGATCACCACGCCGGAGATCGCCCGCCAGCTCGCGGGCGAGGGCATCGAACGGATCGCCGTCCTCTCGAACGACATCGCCAAGTACGCCCCCGGCACGTTCCCGACCAGCGTGACCGTCCACGACCGCAAGGAGCTCGACGTCGTCCAGAAGGAGCTGCGCGAGATCCCCGGCGTGACCGCGATCCTCTACGACCAGACCTGCGCCGCCGAGGCGCGGCGGCTGCGCAAGCGCGGCGAGTTCCCGGACCCCGAACGCCGCATCGTGATCAACGAAGCGGTCTGCGAGGGCTGCGGGGACTGCTCGGTCCAGAGCAACTGCATCTCGATCGAACCGGTGGAGACCGAGTTCGGTCGCAAGCGCACGATCAATCAATCGTCCTGCAACAAGGACTACTCCTGCCTCGAGGGCTACTGCCCGAGCTTTGCCTCGGTGATCGGTGGCCAGATCCGCAAGATCGAGGCGACCGGTGTCGACGCGGGGGAGGGCGGCGACTCGCCCTTCGCCAACCTGCCGGACGCCGTCGTGGCGTCCCTCGACCAGCCCTTCAACATCTTCGTCGCCGGCATCGGCGGTACGGGCGTGATCACGATCGGCGCCCTCGTCGGCATGGCCGCGCATCTCGAGGGCAAGGGCGTGTCGCTCCTCGACGTGACGGGCCTCGCGCAGAAGAACGGCGCGGTCGCGAGCCACGTACGCGTCGCGAAGACACCCGAGGAGCTCCACTCGACCCGGATTCCCGCCGGTGGCGCCGACCTGGCGCTCGGGTGCGACATCGTCGTCGCGACCGGGATGGACGGGATGCAGAAGCTCGGGCCGGACCGCACGACCGCGATCGTGAATACCCACGTCGCGCCGACCGCCGACTTCGCCACCAACGCCGATCTCGACATGTCCTCGGCGGGCATGGAGTCTCGGATCGTCGCGGCGGTTGGTGCCGAGCGCGCGGACTTCGTCGACGCGACCCAGCTCGCGACGGCGCTGCTCGGGGATGCCATCGGGGCGAACCTCTTCGTCGTGGGCTACGCGCTCCAGAAGGGGCGGATCCCGGTCGGCCTGCCCGCCCTCGAACGGGCCATCGAGCTGAACGGGCGCTCGATCGAGATGAACAAGCGGGCTCTCGCCTGGGGCCGGCTCGCGGCACACGATCCCGAGCAGGTGGCGAAGCTGGCGGCGTCGCGGGTGCGCGACTCGCAGACGGTCGCGAAGGCGGAGACCCTGGAAGAGCTGGTCGCCCGTCGCGTCCGCTTCCTGACCGACTACCAGAACGAAAAGTATGCGCGGCGCTATGCGGAGAAGGTCGAGCAGGTGATCGCGGCGGAGCGCGCGATCGGCGCCGACGACCACCCGCTCGGCGAGGCGGTCGCGAAGTACCTCTTCAAGCTGATGGCCGTGAAGGACGAGTTCGAGGTCATGCGCCTGTGGTCGAGCAACACCTTCCAGCGCCAACTCGACGCGGAGTTCGAGGGCAACTACAAGCTCCAGTTCCACCTGGCGCCGCAGCTCTTCTTCCCGCGCGACAAGAACACGGGCCGGGTCCGGAAGCTGAACATCGACCGGCGGATCTTCGCCGTGCTGAAGGTGCTCCGGCATTTCAAGTTCCTACGCCACTCGTTCCTGGACATCTTCAACGCCACCGCTCACCGCAAACGCGAGTGGGCCCTCCTGGCCGACTACGAGGGGACGCTCGACGAGCTCCTTCGGGGTCTCTCGACGTCGAACCGGGAACTCGCGGTCCAGATCGCTTCGATCCCGGAGCACGTCCGGGGCTTCGACACGGTCAAGGACGCCCAGGCCGAGGCGGCCAAAGAGAAGGAGGCGGAGCTTCTCGACGCTTTCCGTCGGGCCTGAGAGCCGCGAAACCCGCGTTCCAGAGCGAGTCGCAACTCCGTCGCAACTTCCCGTCCTGAAAGCGTAATCCGCGCGCAGGAACGTGACTTTCAGTGACTCCTCGGCCTCTGGCGAGGACACTCGTTATAGAGGAAGCTGTGCGACCGCTCCCGGGGGCGACTGCGTCCGCCGTCCGACCCCGAAGAGCCTCGTCCGACTTCTCATGATCGCCGTCCCCGGCGATCGGGAACGAATACGATCGGACCCGGCGATGGCCGGGCCGAGACGCTGACGAACGACGAGCCCGCAATGGGCTCCCAAAGAGAGAGACCCCGATGTCCAGCATTGTCCCCCTCCACAAGAGCCCAAAGGAGATGCGGCAGCTGATCGCCAGCCGCAAGATCGAGCGCGTGGTCGTGCTCGGTGCGAACGGCACGATGGGATATGGGAGCGCCGCGCTCTTCACCCAGGCCGTTCCCGAAGTGACGTTCCTCGCGCGCACGAAGGAGAAGGCCGACGACGGCCTCGCCGCCGCGATCAAGCAGGTCCGCTCCCCCACGGTCGCGAACCGCGCCAAGACGGGCAGCTACGACGACGATCTCGTCAGCGCCTGCGCCGACGCCGACCTGATCTTCGAAGCCCTGACCGAGGACTTCGACCTCAAGAAGGACATCTTCGACAAGGTCGAGGGCGCGCGCCGGGACGACTCGATCGTCGCGACGGTCACCTCCGGCCTCTCGATCAACAAGCTCTGTGAAGGGCGCTCCGACTCGTTCCGCAAGAACTTCCTCGGGCTCCACTTCTTCAATCCTCCGAACGTGATCGTGGGCACCGAGCTCATCGCCGGTGACGACACGGATCCGGCCATCGTCGATTTCATCGATGCCTTCGCGACCGTGCTCCTCGGTCGCGAGATGATCCGCACGGCGGACACCCCGGCCTTCGCCGGTAACCGCGTCGGCTTCAAGGTCATGAACGAGGTCGCGCAGCTGACCGAGGAGATCGGTGTCGCGCTGACCGACAAGCTGATCGGGCCCTACACGGGTCGCGCGATGACCCCGCTCGCGACGGTCGACCTCGTCGGTTGGGACATCCACCGCGCGATCGTCGACAACGTCTACGACAACACGAACGACGAAGTCCGCGAGACCAACAAGCTGCCCGGCTTCATGGCCACGCTCATGGACAAGGGCGTCCTCGGCAACAAGTCCGGGGGAGGCTTCTTCAAGAAGGACGGCAAGACGCGCCTCGTCCTCGACCCCGCGAGCGGCGACTACACGCCCGAGAGCGAGATCAAGCTGCCGGACCTCGGCTACATCGACGAGGTCGCCGCGCTCCACCGCGACGGCCGGTACAAGGAAGGCATGGCCGTCTTCGCCAACGCAGAAGGTGAGCACGCCAAGATCGCCCGCAAGGTGATCGCCGGATACGTCGCCTACGCGTTCCAGCGGGTCGGCGAGGTCACGGAGACGATCGACGGCATCGATCGCATCATGGGCATGGGCTTCAACGTCGCGCCGCCGTCGGTGCTCGTCGACGCCCTGGGTGCGAAGGCCACGGTCGACATGATCGCCGAGGCCGGACTCGACGTCCCGGCCGCGCTGGCCGAGGCCGCCCAAACCGAGAAGAAGACCGGTGAGCCCAAGCGCTTCTTCAACCACACCCGCATCAACGTCGGCAAGTTCTTCGTCGCCGAGTAGCGGACCTCGAATTGATCTAGACTGCTCGGTGAGAAAGCTCGACGAGCGTCGCTGGAGGAAATGACATGGCTGCTGGATCTGAAGTCTACATCCTGGGCGGATACCAGACGGACTTCGCGCGGAACTGGACCAAGGAGAACAAGCACTTCTCGGCGCTCATGCGCGAGAGCGTGGTCGGCGCCCTCGAGGCGTGCGAGATCGCGCCGGAAGAGGTCGAGAGTGCCCACGTCGGCAACTTCGCCGCCGAGCTCTACTGCATGCAGGGTCACCTCGGTGCGTTCTTCACGGAGGTAGATCCGGCCTTCTCCGGTCTGCCCACGAGCCGCCACGAGGCTGCATGTGCGTCCGGCTCGATCGCGCTCCTCGCCGCTTCCGCGGAGATCGAGGCCGGTCGCTACGACCTGCAGGCCGTCGTCGGCATCGAGCAGATGAAGACCGTCGACTCGGGTAAGGGCGGCACGTACCTGGGCACCGCCGCCTGGTTCGAGGAGGAGGCCGAGGGAATCGACGCCCCCTTCCCGAAGCTCTTCGGCCGGCTCGGCGACGAGTACGACAAGCGTTACGGCCTGAAGGACGAGCACCTCGCCGAGATCTCCAAGATCAACTACGCGAACGCCAAGCTCAATCCGAACGCCCAGACGCGCACCTGGTACATGAACAAGGACCACGCGCTCGACCGGTCGGACGACAACCCGGCGATCGGCGGCCGAATCCGGATCTCGGATTGTTCGCAGGTGACGGACGGGGCGGTCACGCTCTTCCTCGCCAGCCGTGAATACGCGGAGAAGTGGGCGAAGGGCGTCGGCAAGAAGCTGTCCGAGATCCCGCGCATGAAGGGCTGGGGCCACAACACGGCGCGCCTCAAGTTCGACGACAAGGTCGCGGAGAGCGCGAATGATCAATATGTGCTTCCGCATGTCCGGTCCACGGTCATGAACGCGATGAAGCGCGCCGGCATCGACGGTGTCGACGGAATCGATGGAATCGAGACCCACGACTGCTTCACGACGTCGGAGTACATGGCGATCGACCACTTCGGGATCACCGCCCCCGGCGAGTCCTGGAAGGCGGTCGAGGAAGGCTGGCTCGAGATCGACGGCAAGCACCCGATCAACCCGTCGGGCGGTCTGATCGGCGCGGGCCACCCGGTCGGCGCGACCGGCTGCCGCCAGGTCCTCGACGCCCAGCTGCAGGTGACCGGTCAAGCCGGCGCCTACCAGGTCGAGGGCGCCAAGAACTTCCAGACCCTGAACATCGGTGGATCCGGCACCACGAGCTGCTCGTTCGTGGTCGGTGTCGACTGAGTCCCGTCAGAGAGTCGGGTCCGAAAGACCATCGAAGCGGCCGTCTCCTCGAAAGAGGGGGCGGCCGTTTTCTTGCGGGGGCCCGTAACCAGGCTCGATCGATCTCCGTATCGTATGGACGAACGAACCGAGAGGTGTCCGAATCCATGAACGTGACGTCCAACGTCCAGAGCTACTACGGCGAGACGCTGCAATCGACCGCCGACCTGCGCACCGATGCCTGCACGACGGCCTCGGCGCCGAGTCCCCACGTGAAGGGCGCCCTCGCGGCGGTCCACGACGAGGTCATGAGCCGCTACTACGGCTGCGGCCTCGCGATCCCGACCGAGCTCGACGGGCTGCGGGTTCTGGACCTCGGCTGTGGGGCGGGGCGCGATGTCTACGCCCTCGCCAAGCTCGTGGGACCCGAAGGCGAGGTCGTCGGTGTCGACATGACGAAGGCGCAGCTCGACGTGGCGCGGCGCTACGAGGATTGGCACGCCGAGCAGTTCGGCTATGACCACCCGAACACGCGCTTCATCGAGGGCGAGCTCGAGCATCTCGACCGACTCGATCTCGAGGTGGGCTCCTTCGATCTCATCATATCGAACTGCGTGATCAACCTGTGCGCGGACAAGCCGGCGGTCTTCCGCGCGGCGCATCGGCTCCTGCGGCCGGGCGGGGAGCTCTACTTCTCGGATGTGTACGCGGATCGGCGGGTCCCGCAGTCCCTCGTCGAGGACCCGGTGCTCTACGGCGAGTGCCTCTCGGGCGCGCTCTACTGGACGGATTTTCACCGCATCACCGCGGCCGCCGGCTTCGCCGACGCCCGCGTCGTCGACCATCGCCGGCTCGGCGTCCTCGATCCGGAGCTGTCTGCGAAGGTCGACCCCATTCGTTTCGCTTCGATCACCACCCGGCTCTTCAAGCTCGACGGGCTCGAGACCGCCTGCGAGGACTACGGCCAGGCCGTCCTCTACAAGGGCGGCATCGAAGGCATGGAGCGCGTGTTCGTACTCGACGCGGAGCATTCGATCGAAGCAGGGCGGGTCTTTCCGGTCTGCGGCAACACGCTCGCGATGCTTCGCGAGACACGCTTCGCGCCGTACTTCGAGGTCGTCGGCAAGGGCGAGACCCACCTCGGGTTGTTCCCGGGGTGCGAGGCGCCGGATGTCTTCGCGGAGAGCGGCGAACTGCGTGCCTCTGCGGGCGGGGGCTGCTGCTAGCGGTGGGCCCGTCGCTGTAGATGGTCGCGGCGAGCGGCGCGCGCCGCTTCGCGGTCAGCCTTGCTGACCCTACGTATTCCGGGGATCCGCTCGTTCAGCTCGTCGAGGCGAACGAGCTCCGCGGACGGGAACCGGTCCTCGGCGAGCGTCCCCTCGACTCCATCCCGACGCATCAGAATCGTTCCGCGCCAGAGCGCGCCGGCATCCAGCCAGTTCGCGTGCCCGGGATCCTCGTTCGCGATCACGTACCAGTAGGCCCCGTCGTCCGACGCGACGCTCTGTTCGGTCGTCAGGCTCGAGACCTGGTTGCCGTGCTCGAGGGACGCGAACCACATGTCGGTCAGCTGGATCGCCTGGTACTGGGCAGAGGCGGGCGGGACGCGGAGCAGGAGCGCTTCACCGTCCCCGAGCTCGAAGTAGCCGCCGCTCATCCAACGACCGCGTGCGCCGCCGAGGCCATAGGTGTCGTAGGGCGCGCTGATCGAGTTCTTCTCGCGCGATCCCACGTAGCGTCGCTGAACGAACGCCGGCCACGTCCGCGCCGTGGTGCCGAACATGACGCTCGCAGCGCGGATCTTCGCGGCCAGGTCGGCCTCGGTCTCCGGCGGACGGCGCTTGCCTTCGAAGCCGACGCGGTCGATGTGGATGTCGCCGGTCGGCTGGTCGTCCCAGCGCGCGTAGACGTGGCGGGCGAAGAGGGTCGTTCCCTCCGGCGGGTTCCGGAGCCAGTTTCCCTCGTGTTCGTCGGGCGAGACCCAGATCTCGAAGGAGCCGTCGGGCTCGAGCTCGATCTCCTCGAAGGTGAGGTAGCCGGCGCTCTTGCCCGAGCCGTCCCAGGGACGGCCGGCGTAGATCTGCAGCTCGACCCGGGTCGCCGAGCCCAGCTCACCCCAGACGCGGTAGGCCTCGCCGCCGCGAATCGGCGTGAACGCATAGCGCTGGTCCGGGTTGTCCCCGCCTTCCCGGAGCCACCAGTCGAGGATCCGGAAATAGGGGTAGTCGGGATCCTGACGGACCTCGGCCTCGAGACCCTTGGCGATCGAGCGAAGGATGTGGCGGTAGCCGCCGATCCGCTCCGGCTCAGCGCCGAACGCGGGCGAGCGGCGAACGTCCTGCTCGACGGCGCGAAGGGTGGCGACGAGCTCGTCGAAGGCGGCGGCCAGCGGATCCGCCGGCGCGATCGAGACGAGGCGGGGCTGACCCGGGGGCGTCGGGACCTCCGCGTCGGGCGGCGAGGCGCAGCCGAGGGCCGTCGCCACGAACGCGGCGAGAGAGAGTGTGAGCAGGTTGCGAGCGATCGTCATTCCGAAGCGCCTCCCGTGATGGCGGCCATCGCCTCGGGTGGAAAATTCTGAGCCATGGAGGGGCCGAAGGCGGGGCGCTGGGAAATGCGCCCGCTGTACGCCGCGAGCACCTCGGGCAGCTCGATCCGGCAGACGACGACCGCCCAGTCGAGGCACGTCTTCACGATCAGGTCCGCGACCATGAACGCGTCGCCGAGCAGATGCGGGCGACCGTCCGCCAGCCGACGTTCGATCTCGCCCGCGGAGCGCAGGAAGTACTCTCGTGCGGCCTTCACGGCGGTCTCCGAGGCGCCGTATACCTCGGGCAGGCCCTCGTGTCGCCGGATCGTGTAGAGGATCGCGTCCATCTCGACCATCGCGAACCAGCACAGCTCGTCGTGTCGAGCGCGCTCGGGGGTTGCGGGCTCCGGCGCAAACACGCCTTGTTCACGAAACGTGTCCGCGAGATAAAGCGAGATCGCGGCGCTCTCACCGATCACCAGGTCACCGTGCTCGAGGATCGGGATCTTGTTCCGCTCCGAGAGCGCGGCGAACTCCGGCTCGTCCATCGTGTCGGTGCGGGTGATGATCTTGCGCGATTCGAACTCGACGCCGAGCTCGTTCAGCAGCCAGAGCGGGCGCAGGGTTCGGCCGGTGCCGATTCCCCAGAGCCGCAGATCGGGATTCGAAGTATCCGAGTTCGCCATCGAAGAGACGTCTCCCTGTCGATTGCTCGGATCGACGCCGCCGGCGCTCAGTCGGCGCCGTCGGGATCCGAGATCGTGTCGGGAAGATCGTCCGGAAGGCCCGGCGCGTCAAAGCGGCCGTTGCCGTCGACGTCGACGAAGATCGGGTTCGTGAACGCGAAGGGCGCGAAGCCGGGCAGCGCTTCCGCGTACCGCCCCTCGACCGGGCCCTCGACCTCGACCGTGACGAAGGAGTCGTGGGCGAACGCGAGGGGGAGGGCGCCGGACTCGCCGGCTGCGATCGGGGCGCGGTGGACGAGCTCCCCGTTCACGTACGCGCGCCATTCGGTCAGGGGGATCCACGGAGCGGCGTCGACGTCGACGTGGAGGGTGCCCTCGTCACCCGAGTGGAGGTCGCCGATCCCCGCCTCTTCGAGATGCACGCGGAGCAGTGGCCCCGTCGAACCCCACGCACGACCGGCGCGGAGCGCGGCCAGCATGTCGCCCTGGTCGAACCCATCGAGGGAGTCGTTCTCGACGGCCACATAGGTCCGCGGCAGGCCGACGATCACGCTGAGCATGTGGGAGTCGCTGTTGGCGTTCGCGACGATCCGCTCGCCCTGGAGCAGGAGCGAGAGCCAGTCGGCACGGGTGCGTCGATAGCGGAGCATCGCCTCGCCATTCATGAGCTCGACGCCGTGAAAGTCGAGGTCGCTGCCGCCGTGGTCCGGGCTCGGCTCGACGAGCAGGCGATTGGGCGCGGCCGTGAGCGGCGCGGTCGGGTCGAAGGGCGCGTCGGCGAAGCTCAGGTGATCGAAAAAGTGGTCGCCGAGCTCGTCGACCGCTGGCGAGCGCGGGTGGTTCAGCTGGACGAAGGGCTGGGTGGGGCCGCCGCGAAGATCGGCCAGCACGTCTCGCAGCCGTCGCCCTTCCATGCGCGGCACCGCGCCGCCACGGAAGACGGTCGGCTCCGGCTGCATGGGGAAGGCGTTCAGGTGGAGCGTACCGCTCGGTGTGTCGCCGCCGACATAACCCGCGGTCGCCTCGACACCGGTGACGGAGACGAGGACGTGGCTCAGCTCCGCCCGTTCGATCGCCGGGCGCGGGTCGATGATGCGATCGTGCTCGGTCGCGACGAGCACCTCGGCGCCACTCGCGGCGAACGCGGCGATCTGGCCCGTCTGCGGCAGGCCGGAGTCGAAGCTCTCGCCGCTGTGCACGTGGAAGTCGGCCGCGATCCAGCCGGGCGTCGGGGCCACCCGCGCGAGGGGTTCGAGCTCGAGGGCGACTTCCTGGCCGGCGCGGGCGTCGATCGTCACTTCCCGCGAGGCGTACTCGGGGCCGCGCACCGCGACGACGCGGTGGCGGCCGGGCGGGACGGGCACGCGGTCGGGATCGACGGGGCTCGCGGCGAGGTTCAGCCAGGGCGCTTCACTGCCACCCGGGATCGCCACAGGTCCCATCTTCTGGCCGAGCAGGTTCGAACCGAACACGACCGGCGCGCCCCCGTCCTCGGGGAGGAACGTGAGGCGTCCGATGAAGTCGGGCGGCAGACGGACCCAGGCGGGCGCGCCGACCTCGATCGGTGGAAAATCGACTTCCGCCGCGTCGCCGGGAACGATCCACTCGGCGATCGTCTCGCGATCTCCGGCGGCCACCACGTGTGCGCGATAGCGCCCGGCCGGGAGGCGCAGGGCGAACGTCCCGTCTTCGTTCGGCCTGACGACGGTGACCGGTGCGCCGAGTCCGTCTCCGTCGCCGGCGCGACGGACGTGGATCCGCGCCGCGGGATCATCGACGCGACCCGTGACCCGGGTCCCGCGCTCGAAGATGCGGTCCGTGATCGAGGCGACGTCGTTTCGGCGGCCGACGTGGAGCGCGAACGCGGCCTCGAAGACCTGCTCGCCCTCGAGGTCCATGAACGGGATCTGCGCCAGCTGCATCACGCCGGGGTCCCCGCCCGCTTCGCCGATCCACGGAGGGCCGGTCATCGCGTTCAGGAACGTGAAGTGTTTGCCGCTCACGCTGAACGCGCCGAGCGGCTCGCGCGCATCGCCTGCGATGCGAATCGCGTGCTGGCGATGGAGGCCGTAGCTGATGGGTGGCATGCCGTCGGCGCCGACGAGCACCGTGAGGTCGCTCGCGATCAGCGCGGAGAGCAGGGAGAGGACCGAGTTGTGATTGCTGTCGGGGTACTCGAACCCGACCGAGAGATCCGGCACCGCCTGCGACGACGAGAAGACCGGCGTCTGGCCGCTCGTGTGCAAGAGCAGCTGACCGATCGAGAAGAGCGCGTCGCCTTCTTCGACCCGTCGTGCGCGCTGGACGACCTGGAGCGTCTCGGGCGCGGCCTCGGTCAGCGTGTACGTCGTCGTGAGATCGACCCCGGCGAAGCGAGCGCGGGTCTCGATCCAGGCCCGCCCCTCGGCTTCAGCCGATTCGACGTGACTGATCGGAACGACCGCGCTCTGGGAGAAGTTGAGCATCGGCTGGAGCAGGATGAACTGGTCGTCGGCGCGACCGCAGTGGCCGAGGTCGATCAGCACGCCGCCCTTGGGCGAGATCGCGCCCTCGTGATCGGGGGCCGAGACCGCGGCGCAGATCGTGCCGTTCGACAGGAAGTAGTCGCCGATCCCGGCATCCGCGTCGGGGCCGCCGACCGCTCGGGTCGCGAAGTTGTCCGAGGTGATCCGACCGGCCGCGGGCCGCGCGTGCGCGGGGAGCGCGAGCGCGGTGATGGCGAAGACGAGCACGGCGATGTCTGAGAAGAGGACGATGAGGGGGCGTGCAGCGATCAACGGGCTTCCTCGGGCGACGCGGGGGGCCCGCGTCACGGGCGCCGGCGCGCCGAGGAGTCTAGGCTCTTTGTCGGCATTCGCGAAGCAAGGCGCGGGGTTACGATCCGGGAGGCGATGACCATGAGTGCAGGAGCCCGATCGACCTTCGAGACGAAGCCGCTCGGCGCCATCGGCGTCGAGATCCTGGGGCTCGACCTGCGGGAGCCGATCCCGGACGACGTCTTCGCGGCGCTGCGGCGGAAGATCGTCGACGAGGGACTGGTGCTCTTCCGCGATCAGCCACTCGAGCCCGAGGTCCAGATCGCGCTCGGCAAGCGCTTCGGACCGATCGAGCAGCTGGTGGTGGGCGAAGAGGACCAGGAACCCTCGATGGTGAAGATCAGCAACGTCGACGCCGACGGAAACGTCCGCTCGAACGACAGTCATTTCATGCGCCTGATCACGATCAACGAGGGGTGGCACACGGACAGCTCCTTCCGCGAGATCCCGGCATCGTTCTCGGTCTTCAGCTGCGTGGTCGCGCCCGAAGAGGGCGGCGACACGTTCTGGGCGAGCCTGCGTCGACCCATCGAGAAGCTCGACGCCGCGACGCGCGAGAGCCTGATCGGCCGCTCAGGTGTCCACGACTACGCCGCCGCCTACCGGGCACGCGGAAACGACGCCGGCGGCATCATCGGCTTCGACTCGGACCCGCTTCGGCATCCCCTGATCCGCGAACACCCCGAGTCCGGTCAGCCGGCGCTCTACGTGAGTGAGCACATGTCCGAGATCGAGGGTCTGTCCCCGGAAGAGGGCGAGTCGATTCGCGCGAAGCTCCTCGCGCTCGTGACGGCGGACGACAACACATTCCGGCACCACTGGTCGGTGGGCGACGTCGCGATCTGGGACAACCGATCGATGCTCCACAAGGCGCAGGGCTTCGACGAGCGCCACGCTCGCGTGATGCACCACGTGCGGGTCGCGGGATTCGAGGCGCCGATCGCGTGGGTTCCCGAGTAGGCAGCCGAGCTAGCCGGCCGCCCGTCGCCACACGTCGAGCACCTGCTCCGCCGGCACGACCGTCGTGATCCCGCCGAGGGTGTGCTCGAAGACCTGGTCGACGTAGTCGTCCGGGAAGCCCGCGACCGCGTCGCGCGGCAACACGACTTGATAGGCGGCGTTCACCGCGTCGAAGGCCAGGTTCTGGATCGCGACGTTCACCGAGACGCCGACGCCCACGATCGTCTCGATCCCGCCGTTCCGGAGCAGGGAATCGAGCTCGGTTCCCTGGAAGGGCGAGAGGCCGTGAAGCCGGGGCACGATCAGGTCGCTCTCCGCGACCGGGATCTCGTCCATCAGCTCGGTCGCTTCCGATCCCTCGAAGAGCGGGTGCTCGACCTTGGCCATGTACTGGAAGAGGCGGGCGTTCGTGTTCGCGCCTCGGCCGTCCCGGCGGCGAACCGCGACGCAGTGGAAGATCGAAACCCCCGCGTCGCGCCCGACCCGCACGAGCTCCGCGACGTTCTGGATCATGCCCTTCTGCGCCGCCTCGGCGAGGGCGGGCAGACCGGAGAGCGGGCCGCACACCCCCTTCTGGCATTCCTGGGTGACGAGGGCACACGTCTCCGGGGCGAGCAGGGCATCGAGATCGAGCGGCATGACGAGGCTCCTTGGCGTCCCGGAACCCTAACGGAGCCCGCGGGCGGAGCCCACGTCTAGGTCTCGAGGTCGTATTTCTTGATCAGGCGGTAGAGCGTCGTGCGATCGATGCCGAGCCGGGTCGCCGCATCGCCCTTCGCGCCGCCCGTCGCCTCGAGCGCTTCGGCGATCGCGCGTCGGGTGGCGGCATCGAGATGACTCTGGAGCGTCGCGTCGGGAGCGTCGTTCGCTTCGCGCGGAGCCTCGGTAAAGAGCAGGTCGCCGGCGCGGAGCGTCTCACCCTCGCCGAGCACGACCGCGCGCTCGATGGCGTTCTCGAGCTCGCGCACGTTCCCGGGCCAGTCGTGATCGAAGAGGAGTCGCTCGACCTCGTCGCCGAGCTCGCTGAAGCGCAGTTCCGAGCCGCTCTGGAACTCGACCAGGAAGTGTCGGGCGAGGGGGAGGATGTCCTCGGGCCGCTCGCGCAGGGGCGGGATCCGGATCGGAATCACCGCGAGGCGGAAGAAGAGATCCTCGCGGAAGCGACCTTCGGCCACTTCCTTCTGCAGGTCTCGATTGGTCGCCACGACGACGCGTACGTCGACGGGACGCGCGCGGTCGTCGCCCACCCGTCGGATCTCGCGTTCCTGCAGCACGCGCAGCAACTTCGCCTGGAAGCTCTCGCTGACCTCGCCGATCTCGTCGAGGAAGAGCGTGCCTCCGGCGGCCTCCTCGAAGAGACCCTTGCGCGCGCGATCAGCGCCGGTGAACGCTCCGTGCTCGTGACCGAAGAGCTCGCTCTCGAGCAGACCTTCCGCGAAGGCCTTGCAATTGACTGCGACGAAGGGGCCGGCGACGCGTTCGCTGTGGAAGTGGACGGCGCGGGCGATCAGCTCTTTGCCGGTGCCGCTCTCGCCCGTCACGAGCACGGTCGCCGGGCTCTTCGCGGCCCGGCGCACGAGGTCGAGCACGTCATTCATGGCGTCGCTCGAGGCGATGATCTCGCCGAGGGCGTGACGCTGGCCGAGTTCGGCGCGCAGGTAGCGGTTCTCCCGGGCAAGTCGCGAGAGCTCGAGGGCGCGCGCGACGCAGGCGCGGAGCGCGTCGTTGTCGAAGGGCTTCTGCACGTAGTCGAAGGCGCCCGCCCGGAGCGCCTCGATCGCGTTCGCGATCGTGGCGTGGGCGGTGAAGAGGATGACCGGCGTGTCGGGGCTCGCCGCGCGCACCCGCTTCAGGACCTCGAGGCCGTCGGGCGCGGGCATGCGCAGGTCCGTCAGGACGAGATCGAACGCGTCCTCTTCGTGACGCGCGATCGCGTCGGCGGAGGACGTGAAGGTCTCGACCTCGTAGCCCGCTCGTTTGAGGACCATGCCGACGATCTCGGCCATCCGCGGCTCGTCGTCGACGACCAGCAAGCGCGGGTTCACGCGAGGTCCTCCTCGCCCGCGGCGGGCAGCTCGATCGAGAACGCGGCTCCGCCGAGATCGTACTCCGCCGGGTCGTCGACCAGGGTGAGTCGGCCGCCCTGGGCCTCGATCATGCGCAGCGCCATCGGGAGTCCCAGACCGGTCCCGGTCTCCTTCGACGTGACGAAGGGCTCGAAGATCGAGTCCCGGAGCGCGGGCGACACGCCCTGGCCCGAGTCCTCGACGAGGATCTCGAGGCCACCGTTCGCTTCGCTCGCGCGAATTCGCACACGGCGCGCCTCCGCACCGTCTTCGGCAAGCGACTGGATCGCGTTGAGCGTCAGCCCGAAGATCGACTGCGCGAGTCGATCGGGATCGACTCGCAGGGTCGGAAGGCCGGGTTCGATTTCGGTCTCGAGGGCGACTTCGTTCGCGGCCGCTTCTGCGCGGGCCAGCTCGAGGGCGCGATCGATCACCTTCGCGACGTCGACCTCGATCCGCTCGACCGACTGTGGCTTCGCGAAGGTGAGGAGCGACGCGATCAGGCGATCGAGGCGATCCGTCTCTTCGCACACGAAGCCGAGCGCGCGGTGGGGATCGCTGCCCTCGTCGAAGCTCTCCTGCGCCATCGACGCCGACGCGCGGATCACGCCGAGCGGGTTGCGGACCTCGTGGGCGACGCCCGCCGCGAGTCGGCCGATCCCGGCGAGCTTCTCTTCCTGGACGAGGGCGCGCTGGGTGCGTTCGAGCGCGCGAAGTTGCTGCCGGATGGTCCCGGCATCGCGCGCCGCCTGCTCGCGCGCCTCGGCCAGTCCGCCGACCGCCCATCCGAGGATCGTGTAGGGCACGAAGAAGGCGAGTCCGACGATCCAGGTGCCGTCCGCGTCGCCGATGCGCATGTCGGCTTCGAGGAAGACGAGGACGCCGAAGTCGATCAGGCCGATCGCCGCGCCGGCGATCGGCCATGCCCATCGCGGCAGGTCGGGCAGCTGGAATCGGGAAGTCGGGGCGGGTCGCGTCGCTTGCATGGCGAGCCTCCGGGGGCGAAGAGAGGGTACCGGGTCGCACCCCGACCGTTAAGCAAGTCGCGTGCCTCGCGGCGTTGCGGCAGAACGCGCGAGCCCGGATGGGTCCCGGCGGATGAGGCGCGTGCGCGACAGCGATGTTGCAGCGCTGCAACACGCCCGGGGATCCCGCGCGCAGGAGGCGCTCACGGCCCGGGCGTCAGTTGGTACGGCCGTTGCAATCACCGAGTGTGCGCGACCCGAACCCGCCTCGCAGCGCGCGAGGCCAAACACAAGATCGGAGACTCACATGAAGCTGGAAGACACCCGCCCCTGGCTCTTCTGGGCCCTGCTCGTCGACTTCGTCGCATTCACCGCCTTCACGGGGTACATCCTGCTCGAGCACGGCATGGGCTGGGTCGACATCGCGTTCGGCAACTCCGTCAGCACCCTCGTGACGATCGACCTCTTCATCGCCCTGTCGATGGTGATGAGCTGGGTCTACGTCGACGCGAAGGAGCGAGGCGTGAACCCGTGGCCCTACCTGATCCTGACCCTCGGCACGGGATCCGTCGGGACGCTCCTCTACCTGCTCGTTCGCGAGCGGCCCGGGGCGCCGGTCTGGACGAAGGAGCCGGAGCCGGCGCCGGTCCTCGCGGGCGCAGGGCGTTAGGCTGAGCCGAGACGGTCGGGCCGCCGGGAAGCGCTACTTGCCTTCGAAGTCGGCGTCTTCCTTGGCGGCCATCGCTTTGTAGCCGAGGGTCATGTCGTCGGAGGTGAAGAGCACCGACGCGCTCGCCGCCTCGAACTGCATGGCCTCCTGCAGGCCGTGCTCCGCGCGATAGTTGATCGTGCGCTTGATGCCCTGGACGGCGAGGGGGGCGTTGCCGCAGATCTCCTCGGCGAGCGCCCGCACGTGGCCTAGCAGATCGTCCTTCGGAACGACCTCTTGCACGATACCGACCCGGAGCGCGAGCTCCGCGTCGATCCGGCGGCCGGTGAACGCGAGCAGCTTGGTCATGCCCGCGCCGATCTCGTGGGAGAGTCGCAGGTCACCCCCGGCGTCGATCGACACCCCGACCTTCGGCTCCGGAAGGGCGAACTTCGCGTCGTCCGATGCGATTCGGATGTCGCCCATCATGGCGACCTCGAGACCGGCGCCCAGGCAATAGCCATGGACCGCGACGAGCACGGGCTGGGGCAGGTGGGCGAAGACCTTGAAGCGCTCGTGGACCCAGCGGAACTTTTCATAGTAGTTCCGGACCTTCTCGGCGCTCGTTCGGCCGGTGATCCGATCCTCGGGCATGCCGAGATCGACGCCGGCGCAGAACGCGCGGCCCTCTGCGCGCATGATCACGCAGCGGACCCCGTCGTCGAACCGGATCTCGTCGGCGAGGGCGGCGATCTGTCGCGCAGACTCCCAGCTCCAGGCGTTCAGCTTGTCGGGGTTGGTCAGGACGATCGTGGCGATCTCTTGATCACGTTCGAGGCGCATCAGCTCGGGGCGGTCGGACATCGGGGTCTCCAGTTCCTTCTACTTCTTCTTCGGCGGGTTCGGCTCGAAGGGCCCCTTGCCCATCTGCGCGCGGATCGGCACGAACTCGGGCATGAGCATCGCCCGTCGCTGCCAGTTCGCGCCGTCGACGACCATCGTATGGCCGGAGATGTAGGTCGCGAAGGGGGACGCGAGGAAGGTCGCCGCCCAGCCGAGCTCGTGGGGCTGGCCGACGCGATGGGCCGGGCAGCGGAGGGCCTCGGCCTTCTGCCGCTCGGGGACGGACATGATGTCGGCCGTCATGTCCTCGTGCGGGAAGAAGCCGGGCACGAGGCAGTTCACCTGGATGCCATAGGGGCCCCATTCGACCGCGAGGGTCTCGGTCAGGTTCTTCACGCCGGCCTTCGCGGCCGACGAGTGGGCGAATCCCGGCCCGCCGGTCCAGGCGTAGGCGGCGCCGATGTTGATGATGCTGCCGGGAGTACCGCCCTCGATGTGTCGGCGACCGAACTCTCGCGAGCAGTAGAAGGTGCCGTTCAGGACGATGTCCGTGACCGTCTTCCAGGCGTTCGGGCTCATGTCCTCTGCGGGGACCGGGAAGTTGCCCGCGGCGTTGTTGACGAGCACGCCCGGCACGCCGAGCTGGTCGGTGACCGCGTCGAAGGCTTCGGCGATGGCCGCGGCATCGCGGATGTCACACGGCACCGCGATGTGCTTGCCGCCGACGGCGTTGACCGCGGAGAGGCCGGCCGCGCGATGTTCTTCGCCACGACTGAGGATCGCGACGGACGCGCCGACGCGCGCGAACTCGACCGCGATGGCTTTGCCGAGTCCGGTTCCGCCGCCGGTCACGACCACGATCTGGCCGTCGAAGGTGCCGAGGGGGAGCGCGTTCGCGCCGGCTTCCGGGGGAGCAGGGAGGCCCATGTTCGTCTCCTGTCGAATCGCGGCGGTGGGCGTCGGGAGTCGCCGGGCCGCAGGAACGGGCGCGCCATGATAGCCTCCCGGAGCGGTTCGCGAGGCTCGTTCCTTCGAGTCCGAGACTCGAACCGGGAGTAGTCCGACTCATGGCCGACCAGCTGACGACCCTCGCGATCGACGACGGCATCGCCGTGATCACGAACAACCGCCCCGAGAAGCACAACGCCGCCAACGACGAGATGGACCGGCAGCTCTTCGATGCCCTCGACGAGATCCATGAGCGGAGCGACGTGCGCGTCGTGCTCTGGCGCGGCGAAGGAAAGTCATTCTCCTCGGGGCGCGACGTGGGCGAGCTGGGTGTGCGTTCCGAGGACATCACGAATTTCGAGTTCGTCGAGCGGGGCCACCGCCGCACGCAGGCCTTCTTTTCCTGCCCGGCGCCGATCGTCGTCGCCATGAAGGGCTGGGTGATCGGCGGCTCCTTCGAACGCGCGCTGCTCGCGGATCTGCGGATCGCGGGCGAAAGCACGAAGATGATGCTGCCCGAGATCAAGCACGGTGTGATTCCGGACTCCGGGGGGACGGCCCGGCTCTTCCAGATGGCGGGGCACGGGCTGATCGCGGATCTCGCCATGACCTGTCGCGCGATGGACGCCGAGGAGGCCCTTCGTCACGGGGTCGTCTCCCGGGTCGTGCCCGACCCGGAGCTCGATGACGCAGCGATGGCGCTATGCCGGGAGATCGCGGCGAATCCGCCCTTCGCGGTGAAGATGTTCCGGCGGACGCTCTCGCGACTCGGAAACCCGATGGTCCAGCGGACCATGCAGGAAGAGTCGATGGGTATGACGGCGATCTACGAGACGCAGGACTACGCCGAGATGAAGGCGGCCCGCGCCGCGGACCGCGAACCGAACTACAAGGGGCGCTAGGCGTGGCCGACGGCATGCGAGAGACGGGGACCGAAGAAGTCCTGTGCGAGGTTCGGGAACGGGTCGCGACGATCACCTTGAACCGACCCGAGGCGAAGAACGCCCTCACGATGGACATGAAGGAGGCGCTCTATCGCCTCGTCCGGGATCTGGAATCCGATCCGGACGTCGGCTGCTTCATGCTGACCGGCGCCGGAGGCGCCTTCTCCGCCGGCGGCGACACGAAGCGCATGAAGAAGGAGGGCAAGCCTGCGGTCATGGAGGCTCGCCAGCGGCAGCTGCGCTGGGAGCACGAGCTGCCGCGGATGCTGCATCAGTCGAGCAAGCCGTCGATCGCCGCGCTCCACGGCGCGGCCGCCGGCGCAGCGTGCTCGATCGCACTCTCCTGCGACCTGCGGATCGCGTCGGAGAAGGGCTTCATCCTGACTTCGTTCGCTCGGCTCGGTCTCTCGGGTGACTACGGCGGGACGTGGTTCCTGACCCAGCTCGTCGGCCCAGCGAAGGCCCGCGAGATCTACTTCACCGCAGAGCGTGTGGATGCCGAGACCTGTCTCGAGCTCGGGATCTTCAATCGCGTGGTCCCGGCTGAGAACCTCCAGGAGGAGGCCTTCGCGTTGGCGGCGCAGATCGCGAGCGGGCCGCCGATCGCGCTGCGCTGGATGAAGGCGAACCTGAACCGGGCGCTGACCGAAGACCTGGAGACGTGCCTGCGCTACGAGGCGGATCGGATGGTTCGCGGTGCGCTGACGGACGACTACGTCGAGGCGGTTTCGGCGTTCGCCGAGAAGCGGAAGCCCGACTTCAAGGGCAAATAGGCCGGCGGGCCTCGGGGCTAGGGACGGATCGAGTACGTCGGCGCGCCCGCACGGGCATGCTCCGCCAGCGCCGTCTGGATCTCCTCGACCCACTCGCACAGGATCGGCCGCGTGTCGCGCGGATCGATCAGGTCGTGCACGCCGAAGTCCTCGGCCCGCGGCATCACCGACTGCGCCTTCGCCATCTCGTCCTCGAGCTCGGCGCGACGCGCGTCCGGATCGGCTGCCTCGTCGATCTCGCGCCGGAACGCGAGGGCGACCCCACTCTCCACGGGCAGCGCACCGCTCATCGCGGAAGGCCAGGCGACCGTCGTCGCGCCTGGTCCGAGATGGATTCCCTGCGCCACGCCATACGAACGCCGGAGCACGCAAGCGAACCACGGCACCGTCGTCTGCATGATCGCGAACATCGCGTTCATGCCGGCGCGGATCGTCCCGTCCTTCTCCGCCTGCGTCCCGATCGCGAAGCCGGGCTCGTCGACGAAGGAGACGATCGGGACGTGAAAGAGGTCGCACATCTCGACGAAGCGCCGGATCTTGTGCGCGCCGTCCGCGGTCATCGAGCCGCCGTCGTGGAAACAATCGTTGGCGAGGACGCCGACGGTGTATCCGTTCATGCGGGCGAGGCCGGTGATCTGGCTGCGGCCCCAGAGCTCGCCGATCTCGAAGAAGCTGCGCTGGTCGACGACGTGCGCGATCAACTTGCGAATCTTGTACGCGCGGCGTCGCTCGCGAGGAATGATCTCGAGGAGCTTCTCCTCGCGTCGGCCCGGCACGTCGCCGACGTCGAAATGCGGCGGAAGTTCGCCCGCGTGACTCGGCAGGTAGGAGAGGAAGTTCTGCGCCATGCGCAGGGCGTCCTCCTCGTCGTCGGCGACGTTGTCCACCATGCCGTTTCGACCGTGGATGTCGGCGGCACCGAGCTCTTCCTTCGACACGTTCTCCTTCATGGCGTGGGCGACGACGGCCGGGCCGCCGGTCAGGACCTGGGCGGTGTCCTTCGTCATGATGGAGAGGTGGGAGGCGACCAGGCGCCCGGCCGGGAATCCGGCGCAGGGGCCGAGGGCCATGCAGACGACCGGGACGCTGCGCAGGCTCTCGAGGGCGCGGATGTTCATGACCGGTGGCGCGGTCCAGTCGTAGCCGGAGCGGCCGCGGGTGGCCGTGCCGGTCCCCGCGATCGAGGCGCCGCCCGCCTCGAGCATGCGAACGATCGGCACTTTGCGTTTGACCGCGAGATCCTCGGCGTAGACGCCCTTCTTCATGCCGGCGTCGGAGTAGGCGCCGCCGCGAATCGTGAAGTCGTCGCCGCATACCACGACGGGACGCGTGCCGATCTTCGCCGTCCCGAAGACGACGCCGGTGGGCTGGTAGTCGGAGCCGTCCTCGGCCTCGCTCGCGCCGGCGATCTGGCCCCACTCACGGAAGCTGTCTCGATCCACGAGGGAGGAGATGCGCTCACGCACGTTCAGACGGCCGCGCTCGTGATGCTTCGCCACGGCGTCCTTGCCCCCCATCTCGAGGGCGCGGGCGCGTCGTCGTTCGATCTCGTCGACTTCCGGCTTCCAGCTCATGCGCGGAACCCTATCAGACGTGGACCGATAAAATCACCTGGCTCGAACGCGCGCCAAGCGATCGAGAAACGTGACCTCCCGTCCGCGAATGCAGGTCGTGAGGTGGACGCGAGGACTCGATTCGGGGCTCCGGCGAGTCTCGAGTGGGTGCGCAGGCAGCTCCGGCGCCGAGGTGCATTCATCGGTCCACCTCGAGTGGGGTACGCTCGGCGATCCCCCGAATCGGGGCGGAGGAGGCCCGAAGATGGACGTCGCAGGAAAGAACATCGTCGTGACCGGAGGCGCTCACGGCATCGGTCGAGCGCTCAGCAAGCGCTTCGCGCAGGCCGGCGCCGGCCACGTCACCGTCGTCGATCTCGATGAAGCGAAGGCGACCGAGGTCGCCACGTCGATCGACGGCACCGCCCGTGGCGCGGACGTCGGCGATCGCGACTCCGTCGTCGGGCTGGTTCGTGACGTCGAGGCTGCCCACGGTCCGATCGACTTCTTCGTGTCGAACGCGGGCATCCTCGTTCCCGGCAGTGTCGAAGCGAGCGTCGACGACTGGCAGCGTATCTGGGACGTCAACGTCATGGCCCACGTCCATGCGGCCCACGCCGTCCTGCCAGGCATGCTCGAGCGCGGCGGCGGCGCGTTCCTGAACACGTGCTCCGCGGCCGGCCTGCTCACGCAGATCGGCTCGGCGCCCTATGCGGTCACCAAGCACGCGAGCGTGTCCTTCGCCGAGTGGCTGTCGATCACGTACGGCGATCAGGGGATCCAGGTCTTCGCGCTCTGCCCCCAGGCAGTGAACACCGCCATGACCAAGAACATCGAGGGCGGAGGCGTCGCCGGGGTCGACGGCATGCTCGAGCCGGCGGACATCGCCGAGGCGGTCATGCAGGGTCTCGCCGCCGAGACGTTCCTGATCCTGCCGCACCCGGAGGTGGCCACGTACTTCCAGCGGAAGGCCGGCGACTACGATCGCTGGATCCGCGGCATGCGCAAGCTGAACGCGCAGTTCGGGCCGGACATGGAGGCGCTCGTCGGACGTTAGTGGCGCGCGCCGCCGAGCCGGACGATGCCTCGGCTCGCGAGATCGTCGAGGGCGGCATCGTCGAGTCCGAGCTCTTCGCGGAGGACCTCGGCCGTGTGTTCGCCCAGCATGGGGAAGCGGCCGGTCGGGCCTTCGGGGGCGTTCGAGAGCTTCACCGGATTTCCCACGACGTGGTAGGGCGCGTCGGCGTCCGGACGCTCGACCTCGATCAGCATGTTGCGCGTCTCGACGTGCGGGTCGCCGGCGATGTCTTCGGCGAGTTGACTCGCCCCGGCGGCGATGCCTTCCGCGGCGAGCCGTTGCGCGGCCTCGATCTTCGTCTTGTCCTTCGCCCAGTCTTCGATCGCGGCGCGGATCGGTCCGTTGGCCTGCGCCGCTTGTGCGCGCGGCCCGTCGAAGGCCGGGTCCTCGAGCCACTCGGGGTGTCCGAGGAAGCGCGCGAGTCGCTCGAAGTGATGTGCGCGGAGGACCGTCACGACGAAGTAGCCGTCGCTCGCGCGAAACGCGTCGTTCACGCCCTGAGAACCGGACGTCGCCCATTCCGGCGGCGCGCCCATCGAGGCGAGGAAGGGCACCATGTCGATCAGGGCGATCATCGAGTCGTACATCGCGACGTCGACCATCTGTCCTTCGCCGGTCGCATCGCGATGGCGCAGAGCGGCGAGGATGCCAATCGTCGCGAAGAGCGCCGCCGCGTTGTCGCCGAGGGCGCCGGCGGTCACGATCTCGGGCTTGCCGTCTTTGGGCCGCGTCGGTTCGTACATGCCGGACATCGCCTCGACGACCGGCGCGTAAGCGGGGAAGCCCTCGTAAGGCGTATCCGCGAGCTGTCCGAACCCGCTGACCGCACAGTAGACGAGGGCCGGGTGGAGCGGGCGCAGGGATTCGTAGTCGAGCCCGAGGCGGGCCGTCGTCCCCGGTGTGAAGTTCTCGCACACGACATCGAAGCGCGGGACGAGGCGACGCACGAGGTTACGACCCTCGTCGGTCTTCAGGTCGATGGCGAGGCTTCGCTTCGAGAGGTTGTTCCGGAGAAAGGTCGCGCCGACGCGGGCGCCGTCCCGGTCCGCGACCGAGGGCATGGACATGCGCGCGGTGTCGCCGCCTTCCGGTGCCTCGATCTTGACGATCTCGGCGCCCAGGTGACCGAGGAGCTGCGTCGCGAAGGGCAGGGCCTGCATCTGCTCGAGGGCCAGGATGCGGACGCCTTCGAGAGGGCGGCGGGCGCCGCGGTCGGCGTTTCGGATCTCGTCGAGGCGCATCGCGGAAGAGCATAGCGGCCGCCACGCAACCACCCGACATGATTGAAGAAACCGGGGGTTGTAGTATACCGATACGCGCCGTATCGTATTGCCCGCTGCGCGACGCCCGAGGACCCCCGCCCATGGATTTCGACCTCTCCGACGATGAGCTGACCTTCGAGAAGGAGGTCGTGGCCTTCCTCGAGGCGAACCACTCGCCCGAGGTGATGGACGCCAACCCCGAGCACCTGTCCCAGACGGTCGAGACGCCGCCCAAGCGCGCGTTCATGGGCAAGCTCGCGGAAGAGGGCTGGCTCGGGATGTCCTGGCCCGAGGAGTACGGCGGGCAGGAGAAGTCGGGCATCTACGACTTCCTGCTGACCGAAGCGCTCGCGCGCTACGGCTGTCCGCAGCCGGGCAAGGGCGTGGGAATCGTCGGCAAGACGATCATCCGCAACGGCAACGACGAGCTCAAGAGCTACTTCCTGCCGAAGATCATCAAGGGCGAGATCGAGTTCGCGATCGGCTACTCCGAACCGCAGGCGGGCTCCGACGCGGCGTCGATGCAGCTCAAGGCCAGCCGCGATCGCGAGCGCGGCGGATGGGTCTTGAACGGCCACAAGATCTGGACCACGAGCGCGCACTTCGCGGACTGGTACTGGGTCGGCGCTCGCACCGGCGAGCACAAGCACAAGGGCATCACGCTCTTCCTGATCCCGATGAATCACGTTGGGTTCGAGATCCATCCGACCTACACGATCGGGGACGAACGCACGAACGAGGTCTTTTTCAACGACGTCTTCGTGCCCGACAGTCACGTCGTCGGCGAAGTGGGCAAGGGCTGGACCTACATCTGTGAGGCCCTGGATCTCGAGCGCTTCGCGATGCTGCCGGTCGGGCCGGTCGAGATGAAGCTCAAGGGGCTGATCGAGTACGTCCGCGAGGGCACCCTCGACGGGGAGCCCCTCGCGAAAGACCCGGTGGTTCGTCAGACGATCGCGAAGTTGCGTGCAGACCTCGAAGTCGCACGAAAGCTCCAGCGCCGCGTGATCAGCGAAGCGCTCAAGGACCGCGTGCCGACGATCGAAGCCGCCATGTACAAGATGTGGCAGTCGCAGCTGGGCCAGCGGATCGCGAACGCGGCCCTCGACATCATGGGACCGGACGGACAGCTCAAGCCGGATCAGCCCGAGGCGCCCGTGAACGGACGCTACGAGCGCTCCTACCGCTACACCGTCGTCGATACGATCGGCGGCGGTACGAGCGAAGTCCAGAAGAACATCATCGCCGCCCGCGGCCTCGGTCTACCCAAGACCTTCTAGCTCGGAGCGCCTCTTGTCTCGCGATCAGTCCCCCCAGCAAACCCATCTCCTCGACGGGATCACCGTCCTGAACCTCGGCGCCGTCGGCCCGGCCGCCCGCGCCGGGCGCATGCTCGCCGATTACGGCGCGCGCGTCGTCGTGATCGCACCGGTATCGAAGAAGGGCGCGCTCCAGACGAAGCCCGTCTATCACACCTACGGCGCGGGTCGCGGTTTCGAGCGCATGCGTCTCGATCTCAAGAGCGAGGCGGGCGTCGAGGCGCTGCTTCGTCTCGCCGAGAAGGCCGACGTCGTGATCGAATCATATCGACCGGGCGTCGTCGATCGACTCGGCATCGGCTGGGACGCCATGTCCGCGCGCAACCCGGGCCTGGTCTACTGCTCGACGTCCGGCTATGGCCAGGACGGGCCGGCTTCCAGCTGGGCTGGACACGACATCAACTATCTAGCGATGTCCGGCTTCCTGGCCTGCACGGAGCCCTGCGAAGACGGCGGTCCGCCGATTCCCGGGGCCACCGTCGCGGACAGCGCGGGCGGCGGGATGCACGCGGTGCTCTCGATCATGGGCGCGCTCGTGAAGAAGGCGACGACCGGGCAGGGCACGTTTCTCGACGTCTCGGCCGCGGAGGGCATCCTGTCGCTGATGGCGCTCTCCCTCGACCAGTACCTCGCGACGGGGGAAGAAGCAGCGCCTCGGCAGGTCCTGCTGACCGGTCGTTATGCGTTCTACGACACGTACCGGGCGAGTGACGGCGGTTGGGTCTCGGTCGGCGCGATCGAGCCGCATTTCTATCGAAACCTCTGCGAGCGCCTCGGTCATCCGGAGTACGCGACCGAGCAGTACAACGACGCCAAGCAGGACGAGATCCGCGAGGCGTTCCGGACGGCCTTCAAGACCCGGACGCGCGACGAGTGGACCGAGGAGCTCGCTGCGAACGAGACGTGCGTGGCGCCGGTGCTCTCGATCCCCGAGGTCGTGCAGAACGAGCACTGGCGTGCCCGCGGCGTGTTCATGCAGGCGGAGCATCCCGAAGAGGGCCGCTTCGATCAGGTGTCGCCGATCCTCGCCGGCGGCCACCGTGACCACCCGGTCCATCAGGTCCGGGTCGACGACTCGACCGATACCCGCGCGCTCCTCTTGGCGGCGGGCCTGTCGGAGGACGAGATCGGCAAGCTCCTCGCAGAGGGCGCCGTCGAATAGACCGCGGTCGCCACCGGGGCGACGCGCATAGTCAACACGGGACGCGCCGAGCGCGGACCAGGAGGAAGCGACATGGCTGACGCATCGGCCGACGATCTGCCCGAAGAGGTGAAGGGCTGGATCGGACAGGCACGCTACGAAGAGAAGACCGAGTTCCCGATCGAGATGGGCTACGTGCTCACGACCTGCTCGGCGACCCAGAACGGCAACCCGCTCTACTGGGACGAGAAGGTCGCGAACGAGCTGACGGATGGCTTCATCACCCTGCCCACGATGGTGTCGGTCTGGTTCCGGCCCCACGACTGGTCCCCGGGCCGGACGGAGCCGGCGGTGCCGCTGCAGCTCCACTTCGACCTGAAGGATCGCCTGAGCCTGCCCGAGGCCGTGATGAGCGACAACACGATCGTGTTCGGTGAGCCGATTCGCCCTGGCGACGAGCTCACGACGACCCAGATCCTCTACTCGGTGTCGCCCCTCAAGACCACGAAGCTCGGCACCGGCCGCTTCTGGGACTTCGGCGTTCGCATCGTGAACCAGAACGGAGACCTGTGCGCGGAAGAGCGATACACGGGCTTCGGATACAACCGGGACTAGACCCACGGACAGGAGGCCATCATGGCTGCTGAACTGCTGATTGGAGACGTGAGCGTCGGCCAGGACGTGCCGGTGCTCGACAAGGACGTGAAGCCGGTGACGGTGGTGCTCGGGGCGATGGCGAGTCGCGACTGGCGCCCGCAGCATCACGACTACAAGTTCGCGACTGGCAACAACGGTCTCGACGACATCATCATGAACACGCCGAACCTGGCGGCCTGGTTCGAGCGCTACCTGACGGACTGGACCGGTCCGAAGGGGCGCCTCGGTCGCATCAAGTTCCGGATGAAGGACTCGGTCTACCCGGGCGACACGATGAAGTTCGCGGGCAAGGTCACGGGCATCGAGCCGGCGACGGGCGGGATCTCCTGGGTCGACGTCACGATCGAGCTGACTGCCGGCGACAAGAGCTGCGTGTCCTGCGAAGCGCGCATCGCGGTTCCCAACGACGCGGACGTCAACCCGTGGAAGCTCAAGGGCGACGACTGGAAGCCCTAGACGGACGGAAGTTCGGCTAGAGAGCGGAGAACCGGATCGATGGATCTCGACTTCACCGAAGAGCACGAGATGCTGCGCGAGATGGTGCGCGGCGTCTGCGCCGAGTACGCGCCCCTCGAGGTCGTGCGTGCGCTCGAGAACGACGAGCGCGGCGTGGCCGACGACCTGTGGAAGCAGCTCGTCGAGCTCGGTCTCGTCGGGATCCTCGTTCCGGAGGAATACGGCGGGCAGGCCCAGAGCCTGCTCGAGGCGGCAATCGTCTACGAGGAGTTCGGTCGGGCGCTCGCGCCGTCGCCGCATTTCGTCTCCGCGGTCCTCTCTGCGAGCGCGCTCGCCCTCGCGGGCAGCGACGACCAGACGAAGGCGTGGCTCCCCGGAATCGCGGCCGGCGAAAAGATCCTGACGCCGGCGTGGCTCGAGCCGCGCAACGGCTTCGGGGCGAAGGGGGTACAGCTCCGCGCAGTATCCGAAGGCGACGGTTTCGTGCTCACGGGCGGGAAGCTCCACGTGAACTTCGCGAAGGCCGCCGATCGACTCATCGTCCTCGCGCGGACCGGCGACGCGGAGGAAGCGATCGACCTCTTCCTCGTCGATCCCACCGCCGCGGGCGTTTCCCTGTCCCAGCGGCAGAACCTCGGCTCCGAGACGACCTTCCGCGTCGACTTCGACGGCGTCCGGGTCGACGCGGGTGACCGGATCGGGCCGGCGGGATCGGGCTGGGCGACCTGGAGCGCCGTGATGCAGGACGCGATCGTCCTCGCGGCGGCCCAGGCCGCGGGGGGCGCCAAGGCGGCCCTCGAGATGACGGTCGAATATGCGAAGACGCGCGAGCAGTTCGGGAAGCCGCTCGGTGCCTTCCAGTCGATCTCGCATTACCTGGCGGACGCGGCCACCCAGATCGAAGGCGGCTCCAGCCTCGTCTACGAAGCCGCCTGGAAGCGCTCGGTCGGGCAGGACATCGCCCTCCACGCGCCCATGGCGAAGCTCTTCATGAGTCACGCCTTCCGCGACATCACCGCCATGTGTCAGCAGGTCTGGGGCGGCGTCGGCTTCACGATCGAATACGACATCCAGCTCTATTTCCGTCGTGCCAAGCAGCTCCAGCTGTCGTGGTACGACGATCGTCACCTCGGAGAGCTGGTGGCCCGTCAGGAACTCGACTGACGGATCGATTCGGGCGGGTGCCCGGCGCGTCACCGCCACGCGAACGCGGACCGAAGGGTGACTGGCGTTCGCGGGCATCTCACCCCCACGTGGTGACCACTCCGTGGCCGACAGGTCACAGAGGCCCCGTCAGGAATCGGCTCGCCGATTCCTGATCAGGCGTCACCGACGCGTGTCATTGACTGCCGTCAGTGACGCTTCGGGCGATTCTTCGTGCGCGAAATTTTTCGAAAGCCGGAAGGAACGTGATGTTAGGTTGATCGCGAATCGGGGAATCGGAGGAGGACACCCTTGGACGCGCTCAACGGATTCGGTCGCCTCATGGCGACGCTGCAGGTCATCGCCCTCACGTGCTTCATCGTTCTCGCCACCGACATCGCCTTCGCACAATGGTCGGCACCCGAGAGCATCTCGAACGGCGTGCAGCCGGCGAATGCGGTCGCGAGGCTGACGGATTCCAACGGTAACGAGCACGTCATCTTCTGGGAGGTCCCTGGCGTCGGGACGATTCAGCTCTTTCACACGTGGAGCCCGGCAGGGGGAGGCGCCTGGAGCGCCCCCGTGATGGTCAGCCACACGGGGCAGGGGGCGACGCTTCCGCCGGCGCCCTTCGCTCACGCACTCGACACGTTTCTCACACCCGGGAGCACCGCGCCACGGCGTGACTATGAATACGCCGGTTACACCTTCTTCACGGAAGGCCCCGACGGGCTCGAGCTCTTCTTCGAGTCGGTGCCGGGCGTCGGCGTCGCCCAGGTGTTCCACACGATCTGGGACGGCATCGCCTGGTCCGCTCCCGTCGACGTGTCGCAGGCGACCCAGCCGGCCGCGGCGGTCGCCTTCCAGCACGATTCGCTCGGCACCGGACACCTGATCTGGTGGGCGATTCCCGGCGTCGGCACCTTGCAGCTCCACTACGCCAACCGGCCCGCAGGCGGAACCTGGAGCGCACCGGTGCAGGTCTCGAATACCGGGCAGTTCGCGAAGTTCCCGCCCTCGACCGTTCAGGACCGTTGCGTGAACACACTCGCGGGTGCGCCCCTCTGGGACTATCCCGTCCCGGAGTACGACACGGACTACAGCAGCTATCAGTTCCTCCTCGAGGACGACGTGGGCAACCTCCACTTCTTCTTCGAGTCGATTCCGGGGATCGGTGTCGCCCAGGTCTGGCACATGTCGCTGGACGTCTCGAATCTGGCCGGCGGCTGGTCGACGCCGGTGAACATCAGCCAGGCGAGCCAGCCGGCAGACGCGATCGCCATCGTGAAGGACAGCGATGGGGCGCTTCACGTCGTGTTCTCGGCGATTCCTGGCCTCGGGACCCCGCAGCTCCACCACACGTCGTTGGCTTCGGGCGGCGCCACCTGGTCGACGCCCGTCAACGTGAGCCAGTCCACGCAGCTATCCGTGCTGCCGCCCATCCTCTACGCAGACGGGATCGGCGGATGGGACTGCAACCAGGTGATCTGGTGGGCGCCAGTGAATCCCGAGCTCGACTACCAATACTCGGCCCAGCGCTTCTTCCGCCAGGTCGGGCGCGAGCTGCACGTGTTCTTCGAGAGCATTCCCGGTGTCGGCGTCGCGCAGCTCTGGAACAGCGTGCTCGACCTGGACAACCCGGGAGCCGGCTGGTCCGCGCCCGTGGACATCAGCCAGAACGGTCAACCCGTGAACGGCGTCGGCATCGAAGAGGACTCGACGGGCACGCTTCACGTGATCTTTCGAGGGATCCCGGGCGTGGGAACGCTCCAGCTTCATCACACGTACCGAGCGCCCGGCGGTGCCTGGTCCGCGCCGGTCCAGGTCAGCCACACCGCGCAGCCGGCCACCTTCGCGGGGGGCGTCTTTGCGGATCCCTACGTCACGATGAACGCCAACGGATTCGTGCCGGACATCTGGGACTACGAGTACGCCTTCTACGATTTCCTCTGGGAGGACGCGACTGGCCATCTCAACCTGATCTTCGACTCGATCCCTGGCGTCGGGGTGCAGCAGGTGTGGCACTCGCGCTTGCCCGTGGCGACTCCGGCCGCAGGCTGGAGCGCACCTACGAACGTCTCGAACGCGGTCCAGCCCGCGACGACGCTGGCCCTCGACCACGATCTCTCGGGCCAGACCCACGTGCTCTTCGTGGCGATTCCCGGCACGGGCACGCCCCAGCTCCACCATTCGATCTACGACCCCACGAGTGACGTCTGGACTGCACCCGAGATGGTGAGTCACACGGCGCAGGGGGCGCGCCTCTCTCCCGCCATCCTCGCGGACCCGATCGACATGCTCGAGTTCGACTACGAGTACTCGGCCTATCGATTCTTCCACGTCGACGACTTCGGGGACCTCCATCTCTTCTTCGAATCGGTGCCTGGGGTGGGCGTGCAGGAGGTATGGCACACGGTTTACGCGCCCGAGCCAGGCGCGGTGGCCGGTCTCGCATGCGGCTTGCTGGCGCTCGTCGGCCTACGCCGAAGACGTCCCGACGGCCGCGACAGGCAGTCGATGCGCAATTGAATGGCCGCGGTTGGCGATCCGAGGGAATTCGCCTACGTTTCAAGATGAGCGAGTACCAACAGGGAGATCCCCGCCTGCGGAGTTCAACATGCGCCTGTCCACGATCGCCTCGGTCGTCGTCGCCTCGCTACTCGCTTTCCTCACGATCGCCTCTGCCGCGAAAGCCGTCCCCGTACAGCTTCAGCCGCTCGGTCTCTTCAACCTCCAAGATCCGACCGGGACCGTGCAGGCCGGGATGGCGCACTCGGGCGCGAGCCGCCTCCGCGGCGGAAACGTCCTCGAGATCCAGTTCGGTACGACCACGGTCACGCCAGCGACCGCATGGTCCTTTCTCTCGCTCGAGGTCGTGATACTCAGCGATCAGGCGACACCGACGGATGCAGCAGGCAACCCGATTGCTCAGTTCGCGAATCTCTTCGTATACTCGGATGCGAGCGCGACGACCCTCCTCCAGCAGATCACGTTGCCGCTCGACCTCGAGCCCCGGAACAGCCGCACGCCGACCCTCTTCACGGTCAGCCTCCCTGCTCCACAGATCGCTTCGTTCGCGATCAATCGGACGGGCAGCACGGCGATCAGCGTCGACAACTGGCTCTATCAGCAGGCGCCGATTCCCGAACCCTCGACGGCGCTCCTGATGATGGGCGGCTTGTACGGTCTTGCGGCCGGCACGCGCCGGCGTTAGTCCGAGACGACCCGCGCCGCGACGAGCGCGTCGACTTCGGCGTCGCTGAACCCCGCCTCGAGCGCGATCTCGCGCGTGTGCTCCCCCATCCCCGGCGCGCCGCGGACGACTTCAGTCGGCGTTCCGTCGAAGTCGCCGAGAGGTCGCGGCTGTCGGAGAGGGCCGGCGATCGGGTGGTCCATCTCGAAGAGGAGTTTGTTCGCGACGACCTGGGGATCTTCGTGGATCGTCGCGGGGTCGCCGACCGGAGCGTATGGAACGTCGGCCTCGACGAGGCGCGCGACGAGATCGTCCGTCCTCAGATCGCGGAGCGTCGCGTCGAGCAGATCCTGGAGGGTCCGCGCGTTCCGTGCCCTCGGACCCGCGGTCGTGAAGCGCTCGTCCGCGAGCAGGTCTTCCCGGCCGATCGCGCGGCAGAAGGCTTCGAATTCGCGATCCTGGATGTAACTGATCGCGACGTGTCCGTCGGCCGTCGCCCGGATCATCGGAAGCGCGTTCTTCTCGAGGGGCGCGGAGACGCCTTCGCCGAGCAGCGCGTGATTCTGCATGCCGTCCGGCCAGAGGAAGGCGAGGCTGGCGTGCAACATCGACACCTTGACGTGTTGCCCACCACGTCCCTGCGCCCGCGCGAAGAGGGCGGCCGTGATCAGTTGGGCGGTCTGAATCGCGGTGCCCTTGTCGCACACCACGCTGCGCACGAAGGTCGGTGCCCCGGTCTCGAGATCCGCCTGGTGCATCGCCACGCCCGAATACGCCTGCATGACCGAGTCGTAGACCGCGCTCTGGGCCATCGGCCCCCGTTCGCCGAATCCGCTGACGGAGACGTAGATCAGCTCCGGATGCAGGGCGCGGTAGCGGTCCGCGTCGATTCCCATCCGCTCGACGGCGCCGGGGCGGAAATTCTGGACGACCACGTCGGCCTGCGCGACGAGCCGGTCGAGCACCTCGACGCCGCGCGCCTCACGCAGGTCGATCGCGATCGCGCGCTTGCCGCGGTTGAAGCTCGTGAAGATCGCCGACATGCCGCCGCGGCTCGGACCGATCGCGCGCAGCCCGTCGCCGCGCCCGGGACCTTCGACCTTGATCACGTCCGCGCCCTGGTCGGCGAGGATCGAGGTCGCGAGGGGACCCGACGCCATCGTGGTCAGGTCGAGGATACGAACGCCTTCGAGGGGGCCGGGCATGTCTTCCTTCTTCCTTGCGGGCGCGCTTGCGCGGGCGGCGGACGGTGGGCGAGGCTAGCAGGCACGCGGCCGGACCGGGCGCTGCACGAGGGGAACACCACAAGGATGAGCGCGACCGATCCCGACGTCACGGCCCGCCTCGCGAAGCTCGAAGCGCGCGTGCACGCGCTCGAGGGGCACGCGGCGATCCTCGACTTGAAGAGTCGATACGGTGCCCTCGCGGATGCGCGCTACACGCGACGGGGACCGAAGTCGCAATCGGAGCTCGACGCGATCGCCGACGCGCTGGTGGCGCTCTTCACGGAAGACGCGGTCTGGGAGGGCGGCGGCCCGCTCGGAACGGCGTCGGGTCACGACGCGCTCCGAGAACGATTCCGCGCGCCGACGCTCCGGTACTCGTGGCATTTCTTCGTGAAGCCCGACGTGCGCGTCGCGAGCGATCGCGCGACGGGCACCTGGGACGTGCTCGCGATGATGACGACGACGGAAGGACGCGCGATGTGGATGGTCGGCGTCGAGCACGACGAATATCGTCTCGAAGACGGCCGCTGGCTCCACTCGAAGATGCACCTCGAGAGCCAGCTGATGGCGCCCTACGACCGGGGCTGGGGCCCGAAACCGCGCTAGGCGCGAATCAGCCGTTCACCGGCTTGATCATCGTCTCGCCGAGCTCGCGCAGCTTGTCCTTCTTGTCCTGGAGCGTGCAGCCGGGCGGGAGCTGGTATTCGAGGGGCCAGCTCACGGTGCCGGTCATCCCGGCCTCGATCAGCTGTCCCATCTGGTCCGGCGGGAGCTCTTCGGTGAGCGGGACCAGGCAGTCGAAGGGCTCGTCGAGTCGCCCGAAGCGCTCGCGTTGGTCGCGGAGCTCCCCGAGCAGGTCGAGGGTCTGCTGGAACGTCGTGCCCGCGCCGGTCCAGCCATCGCCGAACTGCGCCGCGCGACGCAACGCCGCCGGGTTCATCCCGCCGACCCACATCGGGACCTTCTCCGTCGGAAGCGGCCGCATGCGGAGCGCATCGAACTTGTAGAACTCGCCGTCAGCGGAGACGACTTCGCCGGCGAGCAGCTTCTGGATGATCGGGATTTGCTCGTCCATCCGCTTGCCGCGCTTCTCGAAGGGCACGCCCATGATCTCGAACTCCTCGCGGAGCCACCCCGCGCCAAAGCCGAGCACCGCGCGGTTCTTCGAGAAGACCGCGGCGGTCGAGAGGTCCTTGGCGATCTCGATCGGGTGGCGCAGGGGCAGGATGTAGACGTTGGTCAGGAAGCGGAGCGTCGTCGTCACCTGCGCGAGGGCAGCGATCGTGGCGAAGGATTCGGGGAAGTCCGTCTCGCCGTCGAAGGGCGCCTCGCCGGAGTCGTCGTAGGGATAGCGCGAGACGTACTGCTCAGGCGCGAAGAGATGGTCCGCGAGCATGATCCCCTCGAAGCCCGCCTCCTCGCAGACCGGCGCGAGTTCGAGCAGGTCATCGGGGTGGGTGAAGGCGAGGGCTTGCCAGAACTGCATGAAGAATCGGCTCCGTTCGGGTGGGCGCCGAAGGATCGCAGAGCGGGTGAGGGCTGGCCAGACGAGCTCGCCACGCCTCTCGGTGAATGGTCTATGCTGGGCGCCCGCCGCAGGCCGCTCACGCCGCGGCGATGTGTCCGAGCCGCGCCGACACGCTGACACGCCGATGCGCGCGGACCCGAGCTCGAACCGAGGAAGAGAGATGTTGGATCATGTCGCCGTGGTGGGCGCCTCGCTCGCCGGACTGCGTTTCGTGGAGGCCCTGCGCCGCCAGGGCTTCGAGGGTCGGATCACCGTGGTCGGTGCCGAAGACGCGCTGCCCTACGACCGCCCTCCGCTGTCGAAGCAGTTCCTGACCGACGACTGGGAAGAGGACAAGCTCGCCCTGGCGCGCAACGGTGTGGAGGAGCTCGACGCGGAGTGGAAGCTCGGTGTCGCGGCGACGGCGCTCGATCCGAACAAGACGCTCGTGACTCTCGCCGACGGCTCGAGTGTCGAGGCCGACGCGGTCGTCCTCGCCACCGGGACCCGCGCCCGCAAGCTGCCCTTCGGTCAGGACCTCGCAGGCGTGCTCGAGCTCCGCAATCTCGACGACGCGCGAGCGCTGCGCGCCGCGATCGCCGAGGGTCCGCGCGTGGTCGTGGTCGGCGCCGGATTCATCGGGATGGAGGTCGCCGCGAGCTGTCGCAAGAAGGGCCTCGAGGTGACCGTCGTCGAGCCGCTCCCGGCGCCGTTGATTCGCGGACTCGGTCCGGTGCTCGGGGAGCGGGTCGCGCGGACCCATCGCGAGGAAGGCGTGCAGTTCCGGCTCGGCGTCGGGGTCGAGGGCTTCGAAGGAGAAGGACGCGTCTCGGGCGTGCGGCTCGCAGGGGGCGAGGTCGTTCCCGCGGAGCTCGTGATCGTCGGCGTCGGCGCGGCCCCCGCGACCGAGTGGCTCGAAGGCGCCGGGCTCGAGATCGACAACGGCGTGCTCTGCGACGCAACGGGCGCGACCGCGCGCGAGAACGTGTACGCCCTGGGTGACTGCGCACGCTGGGAGAACCAGCGCTACCCGGAGCGACCGCGCTTCGAACACTGGACGAGCGCGGTCGAGCAATCGGACGTCGTCGCCAAGCGGATCGTGCACGGCGAGGCGGAGCCCTTCGCGCCGATCCCGTATGTCTGGTCCGATCAGTTCCATCTGCGAGTCTCGATCGCTGGCGAGATTCAGGAAGGCGACGAGATGCACGTCTGCCTCGGCGAGATCGAGGACGACCAGTTCCTCGCGCTGTTCGGGCGCGACGGTCGACTCACCGGAGCCGTCGGCTTCAAACGCCCCCGCCAGCTGAATGGCATGCGCCGCAAGATGGCCGAGCCCGGCGGGATCTCGTTCGCGGACGCGATCGCTGCGCACGTCCCGAAGGACGACTAGCGCCGGCCGCGTTCGTTTCGCACGAAGAAGAGTGCGCTGAAGGCCAGGACGTTCAGCAGGGTGAAGACGCCAAAGGCCAGCTGGTAGTCGCCGACGCGGTCGTAGAGCACCGCGGCGAAGACGGGTCCGAGCGCACCGCCCGGCAGCAGCGTGAGCGTCATGGCGCCGTAGATCTCGCCCAGGTAGCGGTCCCCGAAACAGCGGCCGAGCACCAGGGGATAGACGACGTCGCGACACGCCTGCGAGAATCCGTACGAGAACACGAAGACGGTGAGCAGCACCGGGTGGGGGAGCGCGAGCAACGCCATCAGGACGAGGCTGCTCGCAGCCAGCAGGCCGTACACGGTCTGCACCGCGCGCACCTGGGGGACCCGGTCCGCCAGGAACCCGCCGACGATCTTGCTGAGGACGCCGAGGCCGATCGCCTGGCCGAAGGCCGTGGCCGCTTCGGCGCGGGTGAACCCGCTGTCGATCAGGAAGAGGATCAGGTGGTCGAGCACGCCGGTGAAGTAGAAGAAGAAGGTGAACAGAGTGGCGGTCAGGATCCAGAAGCTGCGGGTGCGAAGCGCGCTCTGGAGATCGAGATCGTCCGCCTCCGCGGCCTCGTCGACGGCGCGCTGGGCTCCCTCGGAAGCCGAGTCCGGCTCGCGAACGAGGAAGAGCGAGGTCGGCAGGAGGACGAAGAGCGCGACCGGGACGATCGCGAGGAGGCCCTCTCGCCAGCTCGCCTGCGAGGCGACGCCGGTCACGAGCGCGACCATCACCGCGCCACCGAGATTCGAGCCGGCGTAGGCGATGCCCAGCGCGAGGCCGCGGTTCCGCCTGAACCACTGGCTCACGACGTGGCCGACCGTGATGTCGCCCATGCCGGCGGCGCACAGCCCGATCCCCGCTGCGACCACATAGAGGTGGGGGAGACTCTCGATTCGCGAGAAGCCGAAGAAGACGAAGGCGAAGAGCGTGGCGCTGATCGCGAGCACGCGCGAAGCACCCAGCCGAACCGCGAGGATGCCCACGAGCGGACTCGCGAGGGACTGGAAGATCAACTGCGGCGTCGCGGCCCAGGAAAAATCCCCGCGTTCGGTGATGCCCAGGCCTTCGATCAGCTCCGGCGCGATGCCCGTTCGCACGTAGGTGAGCCCGAGCCCCATCTGACATACGAGACAGCCGAGGGCGACGTAGAGCGCGCGTCCGCGGAACTCAGAGAGGATCCGGCGGAGCAGGGATGTGTCGTCGCTCATGCGCCGCCTTCGCGCCGCTGGGCCGCCTGCGCCCGCATCGCCGCGTCTTCGTCGAGCCCGTCGCCGAAGCGCGTCAATGCATCGTCACGCAACGCGCTCTTCGCGACCTTGCCGCCGACGTTGTGGGGCAAGGCAGCGAACACGACGAGCGCTTCGGGCCAGAGCTCGCGCGCGATCTGCGCCTCTTCGAGGAAGGCCTTGAGCGCGTCGAGCTCGAGGGTCGCGCCCGGCCGGAGCTCCACGTAGGCCGCGGCGCGCTCGCCGAAGACCGCGTCGGGGATGCCGATCGCGGCGGCGAGGGCGACGTCCGGGTGGGCGTTCACGCCTTCCTCGATCGCGGCTGCCGAGAGGTTCTTGCCGCCGCGGATGATGATGTCGTCGGTTCGACCGACGACACGCAGGTAGCCCTCGTCGTCGAGTTCGACGAGATCGCCGAGCATGACCCAACCGTCCGGGCGGATCAGCTCGGCCGTGGCTTCCGGGGCGCCGAGATAGCCGCGTGACACGACCGGTCCCTTCACGGCGGGCTGGCCGGCACCGGTCTCCGTCACGTCGTTGCCGTCCGGGTCGAAGAGACGGAGCTGCATCTCGTCGATCGGCCGACCGGCGGTCGTGAGGCGCTTGTGCGGCGGGTCTTCCGGGCGCGTCGCGCTGACGGCGCCGGTTTCGTTCGAGCCGTAGAACTGCAGGACGTAGGCGCCGGTCTTCTCCTCGAAGGCGCGGGCGCGCTTCTCGGGTACCGCCTCGCCCCCCGTGAAGAGGCTGCGGAGCGCCAACGGCTCGCCGTCGTCGAAGCGGCCGGTCTCGAGCATCAGGATGAACTGCGTCGAGACCGCCGCGAGGACCGTCACGCGATGGCGCCGCATCGCCTCGATCGCCGCTTCCGCGTCGAACTTGCGAAGCAGGACGGTCGGTGCGCCGAGCAGCGTCGGAGAGAAGTGCTGCGTCCAGAGGCCGAAGCCGAAGGGGGCGGGCAGGGCGCTCAGGAAGACCTCGTCGTGCGCGAACTTGCCCATGTCCGCGGCGAAGCGGTGGAAGTGGAACCAGCGCAGCTGGTCGTGCAATACGATCTTCGGCAGGCCGGTCGTGCCGGAGGTCGTGTTGTAGAGGCAGTCGACGTCGGCGGCGAGCCCGCGCCCTTCGAGGGTCGACTCCGGCGCGAGCTCGGCGGCGACGCCGCCGATCGTGATCGCGTCGTCGATGAACGCGTCTCCGTCGACGAGCACGTGGGTGTCGAGGGAGACGCCTTTGGCGCGTAGGCCGGTGACCATCTCCCGGGCGTCGACGCCGCCCATGCTCGGCGCGCTCACGAGGGTGCGGGCGCCCGAGAGTCCGAGGAGATGAACCAGCTCGCGCTCACCGCAGCGCGCGCCGAGGCCCAGGCACGTGAGTCCGGCGCGCTCGGTCGCCTGGAACGCGACGTGGAAGCCGGTGCCGTCGGGCAGCCACACGGCCACGCATTCGCCCGGGTCCAGACCGAGGCCGAGCAGGATGCGCGCCAGCCGATCGGAGGCGGCGTCGTAGCCCTGCCAGGTGAGGACGCGATCCTCGATCAGGTAGGCGGGATCATCGGGGCGCGTGCGCGCCAGCTCGCGGACGCGGGCGGCGAGGGACGTCGGAAAGTCCTTCGAGTCCATGTCCGCGCGCGCGCCTTTCTCGTCCGGACGCCGATCAGAACGTGATCGGCAGCTTCCAGTATCCCTGCACGAACTCGGTCACCAGGCGTTCCGCGTTCGGCAGGTCGACATCGTAGTCGGGATACGCCTTCAGCAGCTCCTCGGTGCAGACCCTGCCCTCGAGTCGCGCGACGTTCACACCCAGACACGAGTGGGGACCGTAGCCAAAGCTCAGGATGCGCGGGGGACGGCGGAGGATGTCGAACTCGTCCGGGTCGGGGAACTCGCGCTCGTCGTGATTGCCCGAGTGGTAGAGGAACATGAGGTTCTGTCCCGGCGTCATCTCCTGCCCCGCGAACGTGACCGGTCTCGCGACCTGCCGCATCAGGAACTGCGTCGGCATGTCGTAGCGGAGTCCCTCGTTGTAGGCGTCGGGGATCAGGCTGGGGTCGTCGATGCACTGCTTGCGCTGGTCCGGGTTCTCCCAGAGCCGGCGGGCGAGGGAGGCGAAGGTCTTCGGGAACGTCTCGCTGCCGCCGATGATCAGCATCGCGATGTGCGACGCGAGGGAGTCGTCGTCGAGGGTGTGCCCGTCCTGCTCGAACGCGAGCAGCGTCTGGAGGACGTCCTCCTTCGGGCCGCTCGCCCGTCGCGCGTTCACCTGACGCTTGAAGTAGTCGAACATCTCGCCCATCGCCTGGAGGCCGGCGTCCGTTGCACCGTCGTGCCCCTCTTCACGTTTGAAGAAGCGCTGGACGAGGTCGTTCAGGTAGGGACCGTCCTCGGGCGGGAGGCCGCTGATCGTGCAGGCGACGGTGACGGCGACGTGTGCGGTCATGTCCTGGATCACGTCGAGGCCGCCCTGGTCCTTCGCGGCGGCGAGCCGGTCGGTGGCGATCTGGCGGATCATCGGCTCGAGCTTCGCGACCTCGGGCGCCGCGAAGGGCTTGCGGAACGAGCTGCGCAGCCGCGTGTGATCCGGGTGGTCCATGTTGTTGATCATGGGCGTGACGGCCTGGACCTTCGTGAGGAGGTGCGCGGAGGTCGTGCCCTGGGCGGCCGTCAGGTTCTTCATGTCGCCCGACGCCTTCCAGATGTCCTCGAAGCGGGACAGGGCCCACGTGTCGAACTCCTCGAGGTAGTAGGCGGGGGCCTCGTCGCGCAGCTGCTTGTAGATGGGCAGCGGATCGCCCTTCATGACGTCGTCCGAGAAGGGGCTGTACTCGACCATGGGTGGATCTCCGTCTGGATGGGCTGTCGGGTGGAGAGGGGAGCGTTGCAAAATCGATCGGCGGTACCGGCCGGATCAGGTCGGATCGGATCCGGAGGGCCGATCGAGTTCGCCGGGCGCGGGAGGCCCCGGGAGGACTCTTTCAGGTGCTCAAATGCAGCCAGGGCGCCCGAGACGGCCTCCGGGCAGGTGTTCAGTAACGGAACGTATTGTATCGTAATGGTGTCGCTGTCGAGCCTCGGAGCCGCCGATCCGTCCGAATCGAGGCCCGTGGCTCTCGGCGCGGCATGTCGAGGCGACCTGTCCCGGCCTGGGACGGCGAAGGCGGGAGAGCGGCGATGTCCCCCCAGTCGGAAAGAGTGGAGCGGTCGAAGAACGGGCGGCCGGGCGCGGTCGGCTCGACCGGCCGGCCGCGGAGCGAGGAGGCCCACCAGGCGATCCTCGACGCGACCCTCGAGCTGCTCGTCGAGGTCGGCTTCTCCGCGCTCACCGTCGAGGGCGTCGCCCAGCGGGCGGGCGTCGGCAAGGCGACGATCTACCGCCGCTGGCCATCGAAGCTCCCGCTCGTCGTCGAGGCTTTCGGTCAGCTGCCGGGCTTCGAGGAAGTCGATTCGGGGCGCCTCGAAACCGACTTGAAGGAAACGCTCAAGACCTACCTGGCAAACTTCAACTCGAGCGCGCTCGGCGGCGTGTTTCCGAGTCTCGCCGGCGAGCGCGCCCACAACCCCGAGCTGTCGAAGCTCCTCGAGCCCGTCGCCAAGGCCCGGCGCGAGCCCTTCGTCCGGATCTTCGAGCGTGCTCGGGAGCGCGGCGAGATCTCCGAGGACATCGACATCGGCCTCGCCGCCGACCTCGTCGTCGGTCCGATTTCGGTCACGCTCTTCTTCCGCGGCGGCACGCTCTCGCCGAAGATGGTCGGGCCGATCGTGGACCTGGCACTCGGCGGGATCCTCGCGAAGGACTGACGCGGCGCGCCTAACAGGCCCAGCGCATGTGGCGGTGGGTCTCGTCGACGCCGACCTCGGCGAATCCGAGCCGCTCGTAGAGTCGCGCCGCGCCGAGATTCTGGACTCCCGTCGACAGGACGACGTCGACACCGGCCGCGTGCGCGACGCCTGCGACGTCGTTCAGGAGGCGCGCGCCGAGCCCGTGATTCTGGCTCTCGGACGTGATCTGGATCTCCTGCACGACGAGCCGCCGCTTCCCGCACCACAGCTGGAGCATGCCCACGGGTCTGCCGTCGTCCTCGACGATCGAGATCCCGCCCTGCCGCCAGATCGCGCCTTCGTGGTGCGCGAAACGCGCCTCGTCGGAGGTGCCCCAAGTCGCGACGTGCAGTTCGTGATAGGCGTCGCGATGGAGCGATTCGAGAAAGGCGCGGTCCTTGGCCGCCGCGTTGCGCAGCCCGGGCAGCTGTTGGCAGCGCCAGGTGAGCGCGTCGAGGCGATGGAGGAGGTGGGTTCGAAGCGGGCCTTCCGGCACGCGCTCGTTCTCGAACGTTCCGTTGGCGTCGTGCCACAGACCGATCGCGCGCATCACGCCGCGTGACCGCACGTTGATCTCGGAGGTGAACGACACGATCGCGTCGAGGCCCACCCGTTCGAACGCATCCCGGAGCACCTCGCGAGCCGCTTCGGTCGCGAGCCCGCGTCCCCAGCCCGCCCGGCAGAGTCGCCAGCCGATCTCCACCGCGGGCGCCGGGGGGAGCTCCGGCGGCACGGGGTTCAGCCCGACGAAGCCGAGGAAAGCGCCCGTCGACCGCTCCTCGGTCGCCCAGAGTCCCCACCCCTCGCGCTCGAAGGTGGCCTGGATCCGGTCGACCATCGCGTCGCTCCCCGCGCGGTCGAGGGGGGCCGGGAAGAATTCCATGACGGCGGCGTCCGCATTCATCTCGGCGAAGGGCGCGCGGTCGGCATCGGTCCAGCGGCGGAGCCGGAGGCGCTCGGTGTCGAGGTGCTCGGGGGGCAAGGCGGGTCTCCGGGTCGGGCGGCCGAGGAGCCTATCCCGATTCGCCCCCGCCGTCCCCATGCTTGATACGAGCCGCTGCGTATCGTAATGTCCGGGACGGCCGAAACGCCTTCTCGGACCGCCTGACGGCGTCTGGCGCCCGGAACGAGGCGCGCCCGAGGCCCAACCGAGGACGACCCCGCATGGACGCGCGATTCACCGAAGAGGACGAGGCCTTTCGCGGCGAGATCGCCGGCTGGCTGGAATCGAATCTGCGCGGCGACTTCGAAGTCGTGCGCGGACGCGGCGGCCCCGGGGACGACGACGCGCTGATCGAAGAGCGCAAGGCGTGGGAGAAGGTGCTCGGGAAGAACGGCTGGATCGGGATCGGCTGGCCGAAGGCGGTCGGCGGTCGTGACCTGTCGCTGACCCAGCAGATGATCTTCTACGAAGAGTACGCGCGCGCCGGCGGTCCCGGTCGGATGGGGCACATCGGCGAGGGCCTCCTCGGGCCGACGGTGCTCCACTTCGGGACCGACGAGCAGAAGGCGCGCTTCATCCCGGGGATCCTCGCGGGCGAAGTCATCTGGTGTCAGGGCTACTCGGAGCCGGGAGCCGGATCGGATCTCGCGAGCGTGCAGACGCGCGCGGAGCTCGTCGGCGACGAATGGGTCGTGAACGGGCAGAAGGTGTGGACGTCGGGCGCCGAGTGGAGCGACTGGTGCTTCGTCGTGTGTCGGACCGACCCCGACGCGCAGCCGAAGCATCGCGGTATCTCCTATCTCCTCGTCCCGATGGATCAGCCCGGCGTCGACGTCCGGCCGATCGTGCAGATGACCGGCGACGCGGAGTTCAGCGAGACCTTCTTCTCGGACGCGAAGACCGCGAAGGACAATGTCGTCGGCGAGGTCAACAAAGGTTGGCCCGTGGCGATGGGGACCCTCGGGTTCGAGCGGGGCGCGTCGACCCTCGGCCAGCAGATGAACTTCCAGAACGAGCTCGACGCCATCATCGGGATCGCCAGACAGAACGGCAAGGCGAAGGACCCGTTGATTCGGCAGCGGATCGCCGAAGCCTGGAGTGGCCTCCGGATCCAGCGCTACCACGCGCTCCGCACCCTGGCGGGCGTCGACGAAGGCGCCGAGCCGCCGCCGGCCTCGGCGATCACGAAGCTCTTCTGGGCCACCTGGCACCGCGACCTCGGCAAGCTCGCGATGGACGTGATGGGCCCGGATGCGGAGCTCGCGGAAGGCGCGCCCTACGCCCTGAACGGCCTCCAGCGGATGTTCCTCTTCACCCGGTCCGACACCATCTACGCCGGCTCGAATCAGATCCAGCGCAACATCATCTCCGAGCGAACGCTCGGCCTGCCGCGCGAGCCGCGTTAGGTCCCCGCAGCGGCAGGTTCGCCTGCGCGCGCGCGAAAGGCCCGCCTACCCATGGCCAAGCTGCCGCCCCCCGACTACGTCCCGCCCCACGACCTGCTGGCCGGCAAGACGGTCCTGATGACCGCGGCCGCGGGAGCAGGGATCGGCTTCGCCACGGCCCAGCGCTGCGCAGAGGAGGGCGCCCGCCTCTTCATCAGTGACATCCACGAAAAGCGCACGGGAGAGGCCGCCGACAAGCTCGCCGAGATCTCGGGAAAGCCCTGCGGCCACCGACTCTGCAACGTCCGGGACGACGCCGATGTGCGCGCGCTCGTCGACGCGGCGGTCGAGGAGATGGGCCACGTCGACGTGGTGATCAACAACGCGGGCCTCGGCGGAGAGGTCGACATCGTCGACATGAGCGACGATCAGTGGGACTCCGTCCTCGACATCACGCTGAACAGCGTCTTCCGCATGACCCGCGCGGTGCTGCCGCACATGATGGAGCGCAAGGGCGGCGCGATCGTGAACAACGCGTCGGTGCTCGGCTGGCGCGCGCAAAAGGGTCAGGCGCACTACGCGGCGGCGAAGGCGGGCGTCATGGCCGTCACCCGCTGCTCCGCGCTCGAAGCCGCCGAGTACGGCATCCGGATCAACGCGGTCGCGCCCTCGATCGCCGTCCACCCCTTCCTCCGAAAGACCACGCCCCAGGAGCTGATCGACGAGCTCGAGGCGAAGGAAGCCTTCGGACGCGGCGCCGCGCCCTGGGAGGTTTCCAACGTGATGGTCTTCCTCGCCAGCGACTACGCTTCCTACATGACCGGCGAAGTCGTCTCCGTGTCGAGTCAGCGGGCCTGATTCCACGACGAACCGGGCCGATTCGTCGTGCCCGCCGATCGGACAGCCGGCGCTTCTCGTGCGCGGTCGGTGACCGGAGACCTGTTCTCACACTGTAACCATATGGTGTAGCGGGGCATTTCCCCCGCTGATTTTCACCCAGGATGAGGGGGGTGTCCCCTGATTCGAGAATAAGGTCAAGCGCCAAACGATCGTCCGCTCGCGTGCCTCAAGTCACTCAGAGCGCGCTCCGATGAATTTCCGTAGCGAGACGAGCAATCCACCCCGACTGCTCCGTCACGCAGGAGGAAATGATGGGACGATCGAAGTGTCGACAGGATTCGGCCTCGTCGTGGAAGCGCGTCGCGCTCGTCGCGCTCGCGTGGACGTTCATCGCTAGTCCGGCCGTCGCGAACGATGATCTTCTCGACATGAGCCTCGAGGAGCTCATGAACGTCGAGGTGACGTCGGTCTCGAAGAAGGCCGAGAGCAAGAACGACACCGCGGCAGCGATCACCGTGATCACTTCGGAGGACATCCGACGCGGTGGCTTCACGAGCATCCCGGAGGCGCTGCGCGTCGTACCGGGCGTGCAGGTCTCCCGGATCGATGCGTCGCGATGGGCGATCTCGATTCGCGGCTTCCGGCAGGAGTTCTCGAACAAGCTGCTCGTGTTGATCGATGGTCGTCCCGTGTACACGCCGCTCTTCGGTGGCGTCATCTGGGCCGAGCAGAACGTCCCGATGCAGGACATCGACCGCATAGAGGTGATTCGAGGTCCGGGCGGTGCGATCTGGGGCGCCAACGCGGTGAACGGCGTGATCAACATCATGACTCGCGACACCAAGGACACCCAGGGGAGCCTCGTCGCGGCCTACGGCGGCACGCAGGAATTCGGCGGCACGGCCCGTCACGGCGGCGCGATCGGCGAGGACACGACCTACCGCCTGACCGTGAAGGGCGAGAAGGTCCTCGACTACGACTTCAATCAGAACTACAACGGCAACGACGAGTGGCGGAACATCCGCGCTGGAATCCGGACGGACACCCAGATCGACGATGCCTCGACCCTCGAGTTCCACTTCGACTACTGGGACCTCAGCCGCGAGCAGGGCATCGGCATTCGCAACCCGGCTCCGCCCTTCAACGTGACCGGCTTCACCAAGCAGTCCCAGAAGAACAGGGGTGGCAACATCCAGCTGACCTACGACCGCGTGATCGACGAGGACAGCGAGTTCAAGTTCATGACCTTCGCCGACCTGGCGGATCGCCGGACGACCCTAGACGATCGCAGCTACAACTTCATGGTCTCGACCCAGTACAACACCGAGCTCTTCGACTGCCTCGAAGTGGTGTCAGGGTTGGAGTATCGCCGCTGGCAGACGCACACCCAAGGGGTCACCGGCACCGTAGTACTGGCACCCAACGACGACGAGCTGCACCTAGGCAGCGGCTTCGTCCAGTTCGAGCTCGACCTCTTCGACGACATGCTGACCCTGATCGCGGGCACCAAGCTCTCGGTCAACAGCTGGTCGGGCTTCGAATACCAGCCGTCCGGACGCTTCGTGTTCCGGCCGGTCGAGGGGCACGTCATCTGGGGCGCGGTCTCCCGCGCCGTCCGCACGCCGACCTCGATCGACAACGACCTGAACGCCTTCATCGGACCGGTCAACCTGGTGGGTGACCGCGACTTCGCCTCGGAGGAGCTCTTCGCCGTCGAAGTCGGCTATCGATTCTTCGACCTCGACTGGCTGACCTTCGAGTCCGCCGCCTTCTACAACGACTACGAGGACGTCTCGGCGCTCCAGGGCCCGCCGCCGGTGGGACCGTTCCTTTTCAGCAACCCGGGTAGCGTTCGGGTCGTCGGCGCCGAGTTCGAGCTGACGGTGCTGCCCCTCGACTGGTGGCGCGTGTCCGCGAGCTACACCTTCCTCGAGTTCCTGCGAGAACACGGGACGGCGAGCCCGCTCGGTGGCGGCACCCAGAACCGCAACCAGCCCGAGCATCAGGTCGTGCTGCGGTCGGTGATCGACGTGCTCGACAACCTCGAGTTCGACACCTCGGTGTACTGGGTCGACGGTCTAGGCGCCGTCACGCCGACGCTCCGCGGCAACAACGTTCGCCAGTACTGGCGCGTCGATGCTCGCGTGGGCTGGGAGCCGATGGACTGGCTCGAGATCGCGCTCGTCGGTCAGAACCTGAACGACGCGCGGCACGCCGAGTACAACGACGTGCAGGGCAACCAGTCGAACCAGGTGCCGCGGTCCGGCTACATGATGGTGACGGTCGAGCTCGAATAGCGCTCGATTCGATCGATTCCAGACGGGGCCGTTCTCTTCGGAGAGCCGCCCCGTTCTCGTTTCGGGACCCGGGAGAGCCGCTATCCTGCGCCGCCGGAGGATCCTCGTATGTCCATCGTCGACGACGTCACGGCCCAGGTGAAGGAAGCCATGAAGGCCAAGCAGGAGCGGCGCCTCGCTGCCTTGCGCTCCATGCGGACCGCCTTCCTGAACGAGATGAAGAAGGACGGCTCGGACTCGATCTCCGACGAGGTCGCCGCGGGCCTGATCCGCAAGCTCGGGAAGCAGCGCAAGGAGTCGATCGAGGCCTTCGAGAAGGGCGGGCGCCCCGAGATGGCCCAGGCCGAGAAGGAAGAGCTCGCGGTGATCCAGGAGTTCCTGCCCCAGCTGGCCGACGACGCGCAAACCCGGACCTGGGTCGAAGAGGCCATCGCCCAGACTGGCGCCTCCGAAAAGAAGGACATGGGCAAGGTCATGGGCGCCCTGATGAAGGCGCACAAGGCCGAGATCGACGGAACTCTTGCGCGCCAGCTCGTTCAGGACATTCTGTCCTGAACGGCGGCGGTCGGCGCTGCGCGCCTCTCGACGAGCCCCCTGACGGGCCTCGTCTTGCGCTGAGGGCTCCGGCGCCGGAGGCGAGCGCCGGGAAGTCGACTAGGGATAGAACCGGCTGATCGTTTCGATGACGCAGGCGGGGCGGTCGTTGCCCTCGATCTGGATCGTGATCGTGACCTTCGCCTGGAAGCCGCCGTCCTTGGTCTCGTCGACGCTCGTGACGGCGCCGGTTCCGCGGATCTTCGAGCCGACCGGGACCGGGGAGGGGAAGCGGATCTTGTCGCAGCCGTAGTTCACGCCCATCGAGGCGTTCTGGACCTCGAGGAGCTGCGGCAGGAAGAGATTCGCGAGCGAGGCGGTCAGGTAGCCGTGGGCGATCGGGGCGCCGAAGGGACCGTCCTTCGCCTTCTCGACATCGACGTGGATCCACTGATGGTCGCCGGTCGCCTCCGCGAAGGTGTTGATCCGTTCCTGGCTGATCTCGAGCCAGTCCGTCTCGCCGAGATCGGCTCCGACGTGGTTCGGGAGGTCGGCGGGCTTGGCAACGACGAGCATGATCTAGAGCTCCAGGTGTCGAGCGATGCGCTCGCGGTGGAAGGACGGGTCGCCGAGCCAGGACTCGCTCGCGCGGGCGCGCTTGAAGTGGAGGTGCTGGTCGTACTCCCAGGTGAAGCCGACGCCGCCGTGGATCTGGATCGCGTCGCCAGCGCACTTGAAGTAGGCCTCGGAGCACCAGGCCTTCGCGAGGGACGCGTTCGCGCTCAGATCATCGGAGGGATCGTCGACGATGCAGGCCGCGTAGTAGAGGGCGCTTCGGGCGGTCTCGACGGCGACCATCATGTCCGCGCACTTGTGCTTGATCGCCTGGAACGAACCGATCGGGCGGCTGAACTGCTCGCGTTCGCCCGCGTAGGTGACGCTCGAGTCGAGACATCGCTGGGCGCCGCCAACCTGCTCCGCCGCGAGGGCGATCGCTGCGAGGTCGAGGGTGCGCCGGAGACCGGGCCAGGCGCTGCCGGGCTCGCCGAGGGAGGCATCGGCTTCGACGCGGACGCCCGAGAGCTCGACCTCCGCGAGGCGTCGGGTCTGATCCATGGTCGTGAGGGCTTTGCGCGAGACTCCGTCCGCGTCGCCCGAGACCGCGAAGACCGACAGGCCGTCCTCGCCGGTCGTGTCCGGCGCCCGCGCCACCACGAGGAGCAGGTCCGCGGAATGGCCGTCGACCACCCAGGCCTTCTTGCCGTTCAGGACGAACGTGTCGCCGTCGGGGATGGCGATCGTCTCGATCCCGTCCGCGTCCCAGACGCCGCTCGCCTCCGCGAAGGCGAGGGTCGCCGTCTGGGTACCTTCGGCGATCGCCGGCAGCCGCGCCGCCTTCTGCTCTTCCGATCCGCAGCAGAGGATCGTGTTCGCTCCGAGGGCCACGGTCGCGAAGAAGGGGGAGCAGAGCACGTGCTCGCCCGAGGCTTCGAGCAGGACGACCAGATCGACGTAGCCCAGGCCGAGACCGCCGTATGCCTCGGGGATGTGCACGCAGGCCCAGCCCAGCTCGGTCCCGATCTGGGTCCAGACCTCGGGGTCGTAGCCGAGCTTCGACTCCATGGCGGACCGGATCTGCTCGGGACCGCTCGCCTCTTCGAGGAAGCTGCGCGCGATGGCGCCGAGCTCCTGCTGTTCTTCGCTGAAGCGGAAGTCCATCTCAGGTTCCGTGCACCTTCTGCGGGGCGAGCGCCTCGCCGATCAGCTCGATCACCTTGGCACCGATCTCGTCCGGCGCCCACTTGGCGCCCTTGTCGAAGGTCGGCCCGTCGCGCCAACCGTCGGAGACGCCGATCAGGCCGCCTTTCACCTCGAAGACGCGCCCCGTGACCTCGCGGCTGTCGGGAGAGCCGAGCCACACGACGAGCGGGGAGACGTTGCCCGGATGGGACTCGTCGAAGCCGCCGTCCTCCGGCGGCTTCATGTCCGTGAAGATCGCCTCGGTCATGCGCGTGCGCGCCGCCGGCGCGATCGCGTTCGAGGTCACGCCGTAGCGGCCGAGCTCGGCGGCCTGCACGAGGGTGAGACTCGCGATGCCCCCCTTGGCCGCGGAGTAGGTGCCCTGGCCGACGCTGCCCTGGAGGCCGGCGCCGGAGCTGGTGTTGATGATCCGGGCATCGACTGTCTCGCCGGCCTTCGACTTGCCGCGCCAATACTCGCAGGCGTGCTTGGCGATGCAGAAGTGTCCCTTGAGGTGGACGTTGATGACCGCGTCCCACTCTTCTTCCGAAGTCGAGACGAACATCCGGTCGCGCAGGAAGCCGGCGTTGTTCACGACGACGTCGAGGCCACCGAAGGTGTCGATCGCCTGCTCGACCATTCGTGCGCCGGCGGCGAATTCGGAAACGCTGTCGGCGTTCGCCGCAGCCTCTCCGCCCATCGCCTTGATCTCTTCGACGACCGATTCCGCCGGGCCCTTCGACCCGCCTTCGCCGTGATTCGACACGCCGAGGTCGTTCACGATCACCTTCGCGCCTTCGGCGGCGAAGGCGAGTGCGTGCTCGCGGCCGAGGCCGCCTCCCGCGCCCGTCACGATGACGACGCGTCCGTCACAAATGCCCATCGATTTCGTCCTTCGTTTCTTCCGGCTCGATCCGGCGATTCTTCGCGGCACCTCTTGGCGGTGCGTTTGGCGAAAGCACGTGCGCCGAAGGCGTACCCGGTATCAGGGGATGCGGCGAAGCCGCATGCAGGTAAAGAGTCCGACGATCCGCAGGCGGCGTAGCCGCCGGAGGATCACGTCGCCGTTCTGGGGCGCCTACAGGCGTTCCAGAATGGTGACGTTGGCCTGACCACCGCCCTCGCACATGGTCTGCAAGCCGTAGCGGACTTCGCGCTTCTCCATCTCGTTGAGGAGCGTGGTCATCAGGCGGGTGCCGGTCGCGCCGATCGGATGACCGAGGGCCATCGCGCCGCCGTTCACATTCACCTTCTCGTAGTCCATGCCCGTCTCCTTCAGCCAGGCCAGGACGACGGGGGCGAAGGCTTCGTTGATCTCGACGAGGTCGATGTCGTCGATCGTCATGCCCGTCTTCTCGAACGCGCGCTTCGTGGCCGGGATCGGCGCCGAGAGCATCATGACCGGGTCGTCGGCCAGGACCGAGATGTGGTGGACACGGGCTCGCGGCGTGAGGTTGTGATCCTTCACCGCCTGCTCCGAAGCGACCAGAATGGCCGTGGCGCCGTCCGAGATCTGGCTCGCGTGGGCCGCCGTCAGCGTTCCGCCTTCCACGAGAGGCTGGAGCGAAGCCATTTTCTCGGGGTTCGGCTCGCGCATGCCCTCATCGTTCTCGATCCCATTGATCGGCAGGATCTCGTTCTTGAACCGGCCTTCCTCCGTCGCCTTGATCGCGCGCAGGTGGCTGTTGATGGCGAGATGGTCGAGCTCTTCGCGCTTGATGTCCCACTTCTCGACCATCATCTCGGCGCCGTTGAACTGCGAAATCTCCTGGTCGCCGAAGCGGGCCTCCCAGCCGACCGAGCCCGTGAAGGGCGTCTCGAAGCCGAACTGCTCGCCGACCACCATGGCCGAGGAGATCGGGATCGCACTCATGTTCTGGACGCCGCCCGCGACGACGAGGTTGGCGGTGCCGCTCATGACGGCCTGGGCCCCGAAGTGCACCGACTGCTGGGACGAGCCGCACTGGCGGTCGATCGTCACGCCGGGCACGTGCATCGGCAGGTCGGCGGCGAGCCAGCAGGAGCGGGCGATATCGCCGGCCTGGGAACCGATCGTGTCGCAGCAGCCGAAGACGACGTCGTCGACGGCGTTCGGGTCGACGCCCGAGCGCTCGACCAGACCCTTCAGGACGTGGGCGCCGAGGTCGGCGGAATGGATGGTCGAGAGTCCGCCGTTGCGGCGACCGACGGGTGTTCGCACCGCCTCTACGAGATAGGCCTCAGCCATTTCGATTCTCCTTCGGCCGCGACCGGCGGCCGTCTGTGTACTGCGGATCGGATCAGGGGTGCAGCGCCTGCGGCTATCGGGTGCAAAGGACCGACGAGCCGTGGCCGAAGAGGCCCTGGTTCGCCGTGATGCCGGCCTTGGCGCCTTCGACCTGTCGCTCGCCGGCCTGGCCGCGGAGCTGCCAGGCGAGCTCGCAGACCTGGGCGATCGCCTGGGCCGGGACCGCCTCGCCGAAGCAGCCGAGGCCGCCCGACGGGTTCACCGGAATCCGACCGCCGATCTCGGTCGATCCGTCCCGGAGGAGGCCCTCGGCCTCACCCGGCTTGCACAGGCCGATGTTCTCGTACCAGTCGAGCTCGAGGGCGCTCGACAGGTCGTAGACCTCGGCGAGGTCCATGTCCTCCGGGCCGAGCCCCGCTTCCTCGTACGCGGCGTAGGCGATCGAGTCGCGGAAGCTGCGATCCGGGGCGGGCATGCCCGCGGCGGAGTCCGTCGTGAAGTCCGGCATGTCGATCACGGTCTGCGGGAAGGTCGGCGAGATCGTCGACACGCCCGAGATCCGGACCGGGTTCGCCACGCCGTGCTTCTTCGCGAAGTCCATCGACGTGATCACGAGGGCGGCGCCACCGTCGCTCGTCGCGCAGATGTCGAAGAGCCGCAGGGGCTGGGACACGTACGGCGAGCCGAGGACGTCCTCTTCCGTGTAGAGCTTCTTGAACCGCGCCTTCGGGTTCGAGATGCCGTGGCGCGAGTTCTTCACCTTCACGTGGGCGAAGTCCTTCTCGGTCGCGCCGTAGAGGTCCATCCGCCGCTGGGCCCAGAGCCCGAAATAGGTCGGGTTCGTGGCGCCGAGGAGCCGGAACCGGAGCCAGTCCGGATCGAAGCCACGCTCGCCCTTGTTCGGGGCGAGGAAGCCCTTCGGCGTGGTGTCCGCGCCGACGACCACGACGCAGTCCGCCATGCCCGCGAGGATCCGCGTGCGGGCGATGTCGATCGCCTGGGCCCCGGTCGCGCAGGCTGCATAACAGCTCGCGATCGGGATGCCGGTCCAGCCCATCGCCTTCGCGAAGGTCGCGCCGGCCACGTAGCCCGGATAGCCGTTGCGGACCGTGTCACCGCCGACGACGAAGTCGACCTGGTTCCACTCGAGGCCCGCGTCGGCCATCGCTTCCTTGATCGCCGCCACGCCGTATTCGGCGAAGTTGCGGCCCCACTTACCCCACTCGTGCATTCCTGCACCGAGGATCGCGACGTCGTTCTTGCTCATCTCAGTTTGCCTCCGCCGGCTTCCACTTCCAGACCATGTATTCGTGCTCGTCGTCTTCGTACAGCGTGCTCAGCACGAGCTGCATCTCCATTCCGACTTCGATGTCGTCGGCGCTCACGCCGTCCGCGAGCTGGCCGAGCACGACCATGCGCTCGTCGTTCAGCTCGACCGCCGCGACCGTGTAGGGCTCGAAGGGGTCCTTCGAGATGGCCGGCTCCGGCGGCTTGTAGTGGTTCGTCGTGTACGACCACAGCTTGCCGCGGTTCGAGAGGGCGACCTCTTTCAACTCGGCGTCGGCGTGACCCGGGGCGTGGCTGATCGACACGTCCTTCGGGAAGAAATAGGTGCCGCTCGACTCGTCGAGGTACCCGAGGAGCTGAGGGTTGTCCTCGTCCATCGTGAGCCATCCCTCGATCGCGGGGACGCGTGTCTTGGCCATCGTCGTTCTCCTTGTCCGAAGCCGGGAGTCTACCCCCTCGGCTTCGCTTCATCTCAATTTGCCAGTGGCTCGAATCCGAAGGTCTTCGCAGTCGGGCCGGCGTCGAAGAGGGCGTCGGCCACGCGCTCCCGATGCCAGGCGGTCTCGCCCCAGGCGAGGTCGAGGGTCCAGGCGCGGCGCATCCACACGTGGAGGTCCTGCTCCCAGGTATATCCGAGGGCGCCGTGGACCTGGAGCGAGGTCGAAGCGCCCTGCAGGGCCGCTTCGCCGGCAGCGACCTTCGCCATCGAGACGTCCACGGATCGGCTCTCGGTGTCGTGGGCGACCGAATGCGCCGCACGTTCGACGTGGCTTCGCGCGTACTCGAGCGCGACCTTGATGTCGGCGACCTGGTGCTTCACCGCCTGGAAGCTCCCGATCGGGACCCCGAACTGCTTGCGCTCGGTCGTGTACTCGACGCTCATCGCGATCAGCTGTTCACACGCGCCGAGCTGCTGCGCCGCGCAGGCGAGGGCGCCGCGGTCGAGGGCCGCGGTCTCGAGACGATCGGCGTCGGCGCCGCTCGCGATCTGCTGTTCCGGCTTCGGGTCGAACTCGACGGTCGCGAGCTTCTGGCTCGGATCGTTCGACTTCTGGGGCGTGATGCGCGCCTCGCTCGCGGGCACGGCGTAGAGGCCATCGCCGGAGCGGAGGATCAGGAGGTCCGCGCACTCGGCTTCGGGGACGAGCGGCGAAGTCGGCTGGGCGACCGCGACGATGGCTTCGCCGCCGGCGATCTTGGGGAGCCACTCCTTCGCGAGGGCCTCGTTCCCGCACTCGCGAATCAGCGGCGCAGCAACCGCGGCGGTCGGCGTGACCGGCTCCGCGAGTCCAGCGCGGCCGACCTCGACCATCACGAGCACGAGGTCGATCTCGTTCATGCCCAGCCCGCCGTGCTCTTCGGGGACGAGCAGGCCAGGCACGCCGATCTCGGCGAGGCTCGCCCAGAATGCAGCGCTGCGGCCGGTCTCGGTGTCCCACTGTCCGCGTACGAATTCGACGGGGCACTCGCCCGCGAGGAAGTCGCGGACGGTTTCCTGGAGGAGGCGTTGGTCTTCGGTGAAGCTGAACTGCATCGATTCTTCCCCTCTCCCTAGCTATTTCCGCGGCATGCCGAGAATTCGCTCGGCGATGATGTTGCGCTGGATCTCGTTCGTGCCGGCGTAGATGGGACCGGCGAGGGCGAAGATGTACCCGTCGAGCCATTCACCGACGTCGCCCGCGGCCGAAGACCCCGGCAGCAGCTCCGCGCGGTGGCCAAGAAGTTTGAGCGCGGTCTCGTGCATCTTCGTGTCGAGCTCGGACCAGAAGATCTTGTTGAGGCTCGCCTCGGCACCGATCTTCCCGCCGCCCATCAGGTGGGCCACGGTCTGGTACGTGTTGAGGGCGTAGGCCTCGGCATCCATCCAACACTGCGCGACGGTGCGGCGCAGCTCGGGCGCGACGTACTGTCCGCTCGCGACGGTCGCCTTGTAGAGCTCGACGAGCTTACGGGCCGTGTCCTGGAAGCGGGCGGGGCTGCGCAACATGAGGCCGCGCTCGAAGCCCGCCGTCGCCATCGCGACGTCCCAGCCCTTGCCCTCTTCGCCGAGCTGGTTCTCGATCGGCACCCGCGCGTCGTCGAAGAAGACCTCCGCGAACGCCTTCTTGTTGTTGAGCTTCTCGATCGGGCGGACCGTGATGCCGGGTGTGTCGAGGGGGACGAGGATGAACGTGAGCCCCTTGTGCCGGCTCGAGTCCGGGTCGCTTCGGAACATGCCGAAGAGCCAGTGCGCGAATGCGCCGCGACTCGCCCAGGTCTTCTGGCCGTTGATCACGAAGTGGTCGCCATCCTTGCTGGCGGTCGCCTGGATGTTGGCCATGTCGGAGCCGGCGTTCGGCTCGGACCAACCCTGCGCCCAGACCTCCTCGGAGGAAGCCATCTTCGGCAGGAAGCGCGCCTTCTGCTCAGGCGTTCCGACGTCCATGATGGTCGGGCCGAGGAGAAAGATGCCGTTCTGGTTGACGCGGCCGGGCGCGCCGGCGCGGTAGTACTCCTCCTCGAAGATCAGCCACTCGAGCAGGTTCGCGCCGCGGCCGCCGTACTCGACGGGCCAGGGCACCATCGCGTAGCCACCGGCCTGGAGCTTCTTCTCCCACTCGCGGTGCTGCTCGAAGCCTTGCTTCGTGTCGAAGGAGGCGAGCTTCTCGGAGGGGACGTTCGCTTCGAGCCAGGCCCGCGCTTCCTTTCGGAAGGCGTCCTGCTCAGGGGTGTAGTTCAGGTCCATCGTCGTTCCTCAGTCGAACTTCGCGTCGCGCTCACGGCGACGGAATCGATCGAACTTCGCGTCCCTCTTCTCGACGAAGGCGTCGCGGGCTTCTTGCGAGTCGGGGGTGGTGTAGAGCTCGAGGGTGAACCCCTGCTCGTAGCGGTAGGACGTCTTGGGCTCGAGCAGCTCGATGCCGTTCAGGGCCTGCTTGCCGAGGCGCAGGGCCATGGGGCTCTTGCTCGCGATCTGACGCGCGACCTCGAGGGCCTTGGCGTGGAGCTCGGCGGCGGGCACGACCTCGGTGCAACCGCCGAGGGAGAAGAGCTCCTGGGCGTCGATCGTCTCGCAGGTGTAGAGCATGCGCCGCGCCTTCTGGACGCCGACCATGCGCATCAGGTGCGTCGCCGCGCCGAGGGCGCCGCGATCGACTTCGGGCAGGCAGTAGGTCGAGTCGTCCGCGGCGATCACGAAGTCGGAGGCGCCGGCGATGCCCAGTCCGCCGCCGATGCAGAACCCGTTCACGGCGGAGATCGTCGGCACGGGGCAGTCGTAGACCGCCGCGAAGCTGTCGAAGCAGCCCTTGTTGAGCTCGACGATCAAGCTGCCGTCGGCGGCGAGCTCCTTCACGTCGACGCCGCACTGGAAGCCCTTGCCGATCGCGCGGATCACGACGCAGTTGACGTCCTCGTTCTGGCCGAGGGCGGTCAGCTTCTCCGCGAACTCCTTCCAGCCCGCATTGTCGAGCGCGTTCACCGGCGGTGCGTTGATGATCAGCTCACCCACGCCGTCCTTGATCTCGATGTCGATCGCCATCTGGTTTCCTTCCGCGGTCGGCTGGCTAGAGCGCGAGCCGCTTGAGGGTCTGTTCCGCTTCTTCGACGATTCGGCGGACCAGCTCGTCGCAGCTCGGGCGATCGTCGATCACGCCCGCGACCGTGCCGCTCGCCAGATAGCCGTTCACGGGGTCGCCGTCCGCGACGCCCACCCGCGCGAGGATCGGCGCGTTCGCCGCCATGATCGTCTGCCAGAGACTGAGCCCCTGGTTCTTGCGCATCGCGAGTCCGCTCCGCAGCAGCTCGGGGAGCGAGGCGCCGGTCTCCGTCTGGAGCGCACGCGCGCTCTGCAGAGCGAGGATCAGCTTTCGGACCGGGCCGGCGGCCTCGAGCTTCGCGACCAGCTCGTTCGAGATCATGCGCTGGGACATGCCGTCGAGAGCGGTCGAGATCACGACGTCGTTCAGGCCCGCATCCTGATAGCGCTCGAAGCTCTGCTGCGGCAGCGGGCTCTCGGCCGTCATGAGGAAGCGCGTGCCCATCGCGACGCCCTCGGCTCCGAAGGCCAGAGCGGCCACGAGGCCGCGCCCGTCGCGGAAGCCGCCCGCGGCGACGACCGGAACGTCGACGGCGTCGGCGCAGGCCGAGGCGAGGAGCGAGGTCGGGGTCGTGCCGGTGTGGCCGCCGCCTTCACCGCCCTGGACGATGATGATGTCGGCCCCGAGCTGCTGGGCCTTGGCGGCGTGCTTGACCGCGCCGCAGGTCGGCACGCAGACCACGCCGCCGTCCTTCATGTTCTGGATCAGCTCGGCCGACGGCGCGCGGTTGTAGCCCGCGGCGCGCACCCCCTGGCGGATGATCGCTTCCGAAATGACGTCCGCGCCGGGCGCGTCCATCAGGAAGTTCACGCCGAAGGGGCGGCCGGTGAGCTGCTTGATCTCTTCGATCGCGACCTCGACCTCAGCCGGCGGAATCGTCGCGGCGGCGAGGAAACCGAAGGCGCCGGCGTTGCAGGCGGCAGCGACGAGCTTCGGCGTCGCGACCCAGCCCATCCCCGTCTGGAGGATCGGATGGTCGCAGCCGAGGAGCTCGGTCACGCGCGTCTGCAGGGGGGTGGGCAAGGGGCCTCCAGCGAGGGTCGAGAGCGCTCTGCTCCGGGCCTGTTATTCGGGGTTCGGGACTTCCCGCCCGAGGACGCCCTTCGGGTCGATCTTGTCGCGGATCAGCGCGAGCTCGTCCGCGGTCGGCAGTCGCGTCTCCGGCACGTCGCCCTCGATCACGAGTTCGAAACCCGTGTTCTCGACGACCTGGTCGACGGTCACGCCCGGGTGCGTCGACTTGAGGCGCATGCGCTTGTCCGGGGTCTCGAAGTCGTAGACCGCGAGGTTGGAGATCACGAAGCGCACGTCGTGGCCCTGGGTCGTCGCGTCGGGCAGCTCGGCCGCGCGGTCGTGGCCCACGCCGGAGACGACGTCCACCTCGGGCACGAAGACCTTCGCGGACTGGTTCGCGACCCAATAGCTCGTGGTGTGCGAGATCGTGTTGCCCGGGGCGCCGCGCATGCCGAGGAGCTGGGCCTTGGGCTTGGCGTGCTCGCCGATGCAGGCGAAGTTCTGGTTGCCGTACCGGTCGATCTGGCTGGCAGCCATGATCACGTGCCGGTTGCCGTTCCAGAGATGGTCGAAGACGGTCCGGAAGGGCAGCCAGGCCTCGACGACCTGCTCGTGGCCTTGGCCCGAGACCGGGTTCGGCATGTCGACGACGGTGCAGACGCCGTCGGTCATGAGCAGGTCGGGCTCGAAGGTCATCTTCGCCAGGCGGGCGCCGATCGCCGGGGCCGTACCGAAGCAGCTCGCCAGGATCTCGCCGTTGCCACGGAACGCGTCCGCGCAGGCGGTCGCGCAAATCTCTCCACGGCTCGGGCCTTCTGAAACGGTTGCGTCGCTCATCGGTTTCGCACGGCCTCCTGGTACGCGGCTTCGCTCTCGACGTCGAGGTACTTCGCCTTGAAGGCCTCCCACGCGTCGGGGTCCTTCGCGGTCGCGGCGTATTCCTTCTGGAAGGCCTCGTCGCGGCCGTAGTCCGTCGGGCACTCGGTGAAGTGCGCGCCGTTCGGGGCCTCGATCACGCCGTCGACCATCGTGCGATTGATGATCCGCGACTGGAGCGGCCCCTCGTTCGCCATGTCGGCGGTGTCCATGATCTTCTCGACGGACATGAAGCGCTTCTTCGCGGCGCGGCAGTACATGTCGTCGAAGTACGGATCCGGGCCGAGGTACTGGCCGTTGCCGCGCACGTCACCGCGGTTCATGTGGATGAACGCGACGTCCAGCTCGAGGGCGGGCATCGCGAGCAGCTCCTCGCCGTCCGCACCGCCGGGGCCGGGGTAGGGCGACTGCACCATCTTGAAGTCGGGGTTGATGTCGGTGACGGCGGAGCCCAGGCCCGAGCGGGTGGGCAGGAAGGGCAGCTTGTGGCCGGCTGCGAGGAGACCCCACTGGAGCATGCCCTCGTCGAGCTCGGCGGCCTCGATCGCACCGGCCTGGCGGGCCTTGCGAAAATGCGGCTCGAGGGGGATCGAGTCGAGGGAGACGAAGCCGTAGATCAGCTTCTTCACCTTGCCGTAGTTGCAGAGGAGGCCCACGTCCGGGCCGCCGTAGGTCACGACCGTGAGGTCCTTGACCGACGAGCGCAGGATCTCGCGCACGATCGACATCGGCTTGCGTCGGGATCCCCAGCCCCCGATGCCGATGGTCATTCCGTCGCGGAGCTCGGCGACTGCCTCTTGCTCCGTCGTCCGCTTGTCCATTCTCTTTCCTCGACCGGTGTGCGAAGGGTGGATTCGTTCGCGGGACGGTCGCGAAGGGCGGGCGGCGCCGCTCGCGACCGGGATCGGACGGCCATCCCGCGGGTGCCTTCGCGCCGCTCGGAGAGCAGTCGCGAGGCGGGGGGCAGCACGCTCGGACCCTGGCGGGTCGGTCAGACAATAACGAAACGGTGCGTCTCGTTCGACCCCGGATTCGGGCCTGAGGCGAAACTGAGGGGGCCTAGAGCGCATCTCGACCGCGCCTCGCGCGCTCGCTCAACCGGCCGCGAAGCGCTTCGCCAGCTCGGCTGCGATCCCGATGTAGCGGTCGGGGGTGAGTCCACCGAGCTCGGCCTTCACGTCGTCCGGCAGGTCGAGTCCGTCGACGAAGGCGCGCAGCGTCTCGGCGTTGATCTCCTGCCCGCGCGTGAGCGCCTTGAGCTTCTCGTAGGGCTCGTCGATTCCGTGTCGACGCATCACCGTCTGGATCGCTTCCGCCAGCACCGCCTGATTCGCGTCGAGGTCCGCGGCGAGGCGCTCCGGGTCGACGGCGAGCTTCCCGAGGCCGCGCATCGCCGAGCGGATCGCGAGCACCCCGTGTCCCACGCCGAGCCCGACGTTGCGGAGCGTCGTCGAGTCGGAGAGGTCACGCTGCCATCGCGAGACCGGGAGCTTCTCCGCGAGGTGTCCGAGGACCGCGTTCGCGACTCCGAGGTTGCCCTCCGCGTTCTCGAAGTCGATGGGATTCACCTTGTGGGGCATGGTCGACGAACCGACCTCGCCCTCGACCAGCCGCTGCTTGAAGTAGCCGATCGAGATGTAGCTCCAGAGATCGCGCGAGAGGTCGAGCAGGATCGTGTTGAAGCGCAGCAGTCCGTGGAAGAGCTCGGCGATCCAGTCGTGGGGCTCGATCTGCGTCGTCATCGGGTTCCACGTGAGTCCCAGCGACTCGACGAAGTCTTGCGTGTGCGCCTCCCAGTCGACCTCGGGATACGTGATCGCGTGGGCCGCATAACTTCCGACGGCGCCGTTCGCCTTGCCGAGCATCTCGACCGCCGCGATCTGCTCTCGTTGCCGCAGCATGCGCGCCCCGACGTTCGCGATCTCCTTGCCGAGGGTCGTCGGCGTGGCGGGCTGGCCGTGGGTTCGCGCGAGCATCGGCAGGTCCGCATGTTGTCCGGCGAGCTCGCGCAGGGCGGCGATGATCCGATCGATTTCGGGCAGGACGACTTCGTTGCGCGCATCGCGGAGCATCAACGCGTAGGAGAGGTTGTTGATGTCCTCGGAGGTGCACGCGAAGTGGACGAACTCGAGCAGGGCGGCGAGCTCTGCGTGCGCGCCGAGCTTGTCCTTGATCCAGTACTCGACGGCCTTCACGTCGTGGTTGGTCGTCGCCTCGATCTGCCGGATCGCGGCGGCGTCCTTCGGCGAGAAGTCGGCGAGGAGCGCATCGAGGTGCGCGCTGGCACCGTCCGAGAGCGCGGGGACCTCCGGGATGCCGGGCGCGGCGGCGAGCGCCTCGAGCCAGCGGATCTCGACGATCACGCGATACCGGATCAGCCCGAACTCGGACACGATCGGGCGGAGGTCGTCGAGCTTCGCCTCGTAACGGCCGTCGAGGGGCGAGATCGCGAGGAGGGAGCTGTATTCGGGATCGATCGGCATGGGTGGGTCCTTACCCGAGGAACGCGCGCGCGTTCCTGAGGAGCCTTCAGCCAAGGAACGCGCGAGCGTTCCGGAAAAGCCTCAGCCACGGCGCGTCGTCGCCCCAGTCGTCGGGGTGCCAGGAGTGCTGGACCGTGCGAAAGACGCGCTCGGGGTGGGGCATCATGATCGTGACGCGACCGTCGGCGGTGGTGAGGGCGGTAACGCCGTCGGGTGAGCCGTTCGGGTTCGCGGGGTAGCGCGTCGCGACGCGATCGTGGCCATCGACATAACGTCCCGCGACGAGGCCCGCCTGCTCGACGCGCGCCTTCGCCTCGTCGTTCGCGAACACGGCGCGCCCCTCGCCGTGGGCGACGGCGATCGGGAGTCGGGCTCCGGTCATGCCCTGGAGCAGGACGGACGGGCTCTCCTCGACGCGCACGAGCGCGAGTCGGGCCTCGAACTGTTCGGAGCGGTTGCGGACGAAGCGCGGCCAGTCCTCGGCACCCGGGATCAAGTCCTTCAGGACGGAGAGCATCTGGCAGCCGTTGCAGACGCCGAGCGCGAAGCGGTTCGGATCGGCGAAGAACGTCGCGAAGTCGTCGCGCAGGCGATCGTGGAAGAGGATCGACTTCGCCCAGCCGCCGCCGGCGCCGAGGACGTCGCCGTAGGAGAAGCCGCCGCAAGCGACGAGCCCCTGGAACTCGGCGAGCGAACGACGTCCGCTCATCAGGTCGCTCATGTGGACGTCGATCGCGTCGAAGCCGGCGCGATCGAAGGCGGCGGCCATCTCGATCTGACCGTTCACGCCCTGTTCGCGCAGGATCGCCATCTGCGGGCGGGCCGCGCCGGTGACCGCGAATCCGGTCTCGGGGGAGAAGGGCACGTGGGCCGTCAGGCCGGGGTCGCCCAGGTCGCAGCGCGCGGCCTGCTCCTCGTCCGCGCAGTCCGGATCGTCGCGCAGGCGTTGGATCCGCCAGGTCGTCTCGGACCATTCGCCGCGCAGCGTCGCGCGATCCGATTCGACCACGATGGCCTCGCCCTCGCGAATCACGATGCGTTCGTCGTCGCTCGGTCGCCCGATCTCGTGCACGACGTCGGCGAGGCCGACTTCGGCGAACACCGAGGCGACCGCGTCGCGATCGATGCTCCGCACCTGGAGCACTGCGCCGAGCTCCTCGTTGAAGAGCTTGGCGTTCGTCGCGCCCGGGAGCGCGTCGAGGTCGACGTCGAGTCCGCGCCCGCCGGCGAAGGCCATCTCGACGAGGGTCGCTGCGAGGCCGCCGTCGGAGCGGTCGTGATAGGCGAGCAGGCGGCGCTCGCGCAGCAGCCGCTGGATCGCCTCGAAGAAGCCGCGCAGGGCGGCCGGATCGTCGACGTCCGGCGGGACGTCTCCGATGGCCGCGTGGACCTGGGCGAGGGCGGATGCGCCGAGGCGGTTGGCGCCGCGGCCGAGGTCGACGAGCAGGAGCGTGGTGTCGGGCTCGGGCGAGAGCTCCGGCGTGAGCGAGAGGCGCGCGTCGTCCACCGGCGCGAAGCCGGAGACGATGAGCGAGAGCGGCGCGGTCACCGCACGCTCTTCGCCGTCGTCGTCCCACACGGTCCGCATCGACATCGAGTCCTTGCCGACCGGGATCGCGATCCCGAGCGCGGGACACAGCTCGAGCCCCACCGTCTCGACCGCGTCGTAGAGCTTCGCGTCCTCGCCGACGTAGCCGGCGGGCGCCATCCAGTTCGCCGAGAGCCGCACTTGCGAGAGCGCCGGCACCGGGGCGCTCGCGAGGTTCGTGAGCGTCTCGCCGATCGCCATGCGCGCGGAGGCGCGGGCGTCCAGCAGCGCGAGTGGTGTTCGCTCGCCGATCGCCATCGCTTCGCCGGAGAACGTTTCGTAGCCGCCGGTCGTGACTGCGGCGTCGGCGACCGGGACCTGCCACGGGCCCACGTTCTGGTCGCGGGCGACGAGGCCCGTGACCGTGCGGTCGCCGATCGAGATCAGGAAGGTCTTGTCGCCGACCGTCGGCAGCCGCAGCACACGCACGAGCGCTTCCTTGGGGTCGATCTCGCCCGCGTCGAAGGTCTCGCGCGGCTTGTCGGCGCGCTTCACGTCGCGATGCATCTTCGGTGGCTTGTCGAGGATCACCGAGAGCGGCACGTCGATCGGCGCGCGGGTCTTCGCGAAGTGCGGATCGTCGACGACGAGGTCGCGCTCCGCCGTGCCTTCGCCGACGACGGCGTAGGGACATCGCTCCCGCTCGCAGATCGCTTCGAATTCGGCGATCCGCTCCGGCGCGATCGTCACGACGTAACGCTCCTGCGCTTCGTTGCACCAGATCTCGAGGGGCGACATCCCGGGCTCGTCGTTCGGGACCGCGCGCAGATCGATGCGACCGCCGAGCCCGCAATCGTCGAGGATCTCCGGGATCGCGTTCGAGAGGCCTCCGGCGCCGACGTCGTGGATGAAGTAGATCGGGTTGTCGTCCCCGAGCGCCACGCAGCGGTCGATGACTTCCTGGCAGCGCCGCTCGATCTCCGGGTTGCCGCGCTGGACCGACGCGAAGTCGAGATCCTCGGCGCTCTCGCCGGTCGCCATCGAAGAGGCCGCGCCGCCGCCGAGCCCGATCAGCATGGCGGGTCCGCCGAGCACCACGACCTTCGAGCCGGGCGGGGCCTTCTTCTTGTCGACGTGCATCGGGCGGACGTTGCCCATCCCGCCCGCGAGCATGATCGGCTTGTGGTAGCCGCGGACCTCGGGCCCCTCCGCGCCCTGGACCTCCTGACAGAAGGTGCGGAAGTAGCCCGCGAGGTTCGGCCGCCCGAACTCGTTGTTGAACGCTGCGCCGCCGATCGGCCCCTCGATCATGATGTCGAGGGCGGAGGCGATCCGCGCGGGCTTGCCCGGGTCGTGCTCCCAGGGCTGCTCCGCGCCGGGGATCCGGAGGTTGGACACGCTGAAGCCGGTGAGGCCCGCCTTCGGCTTGCCGCCTCGGCCGGTCGCGCCCTCGTCGCGGATCTCGCCGCCGGAGCCCGTCGCGGCGCCGGGGAAGGGCGAGATCGCGGTCGGGTGGTTGTGGGTCTCGACCTTCATCAGGATCTGCGCCGGCTCGTCGACCTGCGCATAACGTCCGGTCTCGGCGTCGGGGAAGAAACGCCCGCCGTCGCCGCCGGCGACGACCGCGGCGTTGTCGGAGTAGGCCGACAGCACGCCGTCGGGCGACTGGTTGGTGGTGTTCCGGATCATCGAGAAGAGCGACGGGTCGCGCGCTTCGCCATCGATCGTCCAGTCGGCGTTGAAGATCTTGTGCCGGCAGTGCTCGGAGTTCGCCTGCGCGAACATCATCAGCTCGACGTCGGTCGGATTGCGGTCGAGCTCCCGGAAGCTCGTCACCAGGTAGTCGACTTCGTCCGGGGCCAGGGCGAGGCCGAGGTGCTTGTCCGCCTCGCGAATCGCGTCGGCGCCGCGGCCGAGGACGTCCACCTGGGTGAAGGGCGTGGGCTCGTCGTGCTGGAAGAGGGCCTCGGCCTGAGCGAGGTCGGTGAGGACGTTCTCGGTCATGCGGTCGTGGATGGCCGCGTCGAGGCGTTCTGCCAGCGCGTCGTCGAGCCCGACGAAGCGATAGGTCGTGCCGCGTTCGACGCGGCGGACGGCGTCGAGCCCGCAGTTGCGCACGATCTCCGTCGCCTTCGACGACCACGGCGAGATCGTCCCGAGTCGCGGCACCACGATCCGGGTGGCGGCGTCCTCGGCCGGAACGCCCGGTTCGATCCCGTCCCGGAGGAGCGCCTCGAGCCGCGGTGTCTCGCGCTTGGAGAGCGCGCGTTCGGCGTCGACGAAGTAGACGCTCTCGGTCTCGAGATCGCGGAGCATCGGAACCGCGGCGCGCAGCGAATCGAGCAGCCGTCGCCGCCGCGCATCGGAATGGGCCGGACCCCCTCGCAAGGAGAACATCGGAGCCTCGATGGGCCCGTACGGCGCGCCCGAGAGCGGTCGCTGGGGCCATGGTTTCGGGCCGCGCGCACCGGGGATGGGATGGGGGATCCGGTGGGGTTGCCAGGGGATCCGCGGAGACGGTCCCCAGAGGCCTTCCGCAGCACCGGTTCGGAGCAGCGCGGACGATTGGGATGGGGGGAGTCTACGACGCTTCCCCGATCCCGGCTACCCGCAGAGGCCCGGAATCACGAAGGATTTCGGGTGTCTCGCGTCCGTGGGCCGTCAGGTACCCAGCAGCCGGAGCACCAGCGACATGTTAGTATTCGCTTGCCCGAGCACCGCGATGGCGGACTCCTGGATGATCTGGTTTCGCGTGAGCAGCGCCGTCTCGGTCGCGTAATCCGCATCGCGGATCCTCGACTCCGCGGACGCGGTCGCCTCGATCTGGACGCCGAGCAGGCGCGACCGACTCTCGAGCCGGTTCTCCGCGCTGCCGAAGCGAGCGGCGAGGGCGCTGGTGTTCGAGATTGCGGTGTCGATCGACGCGATCGCGCTGGCCGCGGCGCCCGAGGTCGCGATGTCGAGACCGCCGACGCCGATCGCAGAGGCACCGGCGTCGGCCCCGGTCACGGTGATCGTGTCGCCGGCGGTCGTCCCGACCGCGATGTCGATCTGTTGCCCGCTGTTGTTCAGCGGATTGAAGGTGCCGAAGCTGGTGTTCGCCGCGATCGAGTCGATGTCGGAGAGGATCGCCTGGAACTGGGTGTCGAGCTGGGCGCGGGTCTGACCGCCGAGGGTACCGCTCGAGGACTGGACGGCGAGGGCGCGCGCCTCGGAGAGGAGGCTCGAGATCTCGCTGAGCCCGCCCTGCGCGGCCTCGGCGATGCCGATGCCGTCCGACGTGTTCAGCTGAGCGCGTTGCAGGCTCGCGATGTCGGCGCGGAAGCGCTCCGAGATCGCGAGGCCCGCGCCATCGTCCGCGGCCGAGTTGATGCGCAGACCAGAGGCAAGGCGCTGGCTCGAGCGCGAGATCGCGCTCTCGGCCGAGCGGAGCGAACGGATCGCGCCGAGGGAGATCCCCATGGAGCCGATGCGGAAGGACATGACCGAACCTCGACGAGCGCAGCCGTTGGGGCCGTCGTCGCGCCGGCGCGGCCTCCCTCCCAGGACCACGCGAGTGTGATGGGGTCGAGTTCGGCTTTCAGCTTGAAACGATGAAGAGAAAACCCCGACTTCGAGTTGAAATGCGGGGTTTCATCGAGAAACGCTTCGGCAGGCGATCGGCAGCCGGGCGCTAGAGCGCGAGGGCCTCGAGCGTCACGCTCTTCTGGCGAGCGGTGATCTCTTCGTCGGTCTCCTCGATGATCACCTCGTCGGGCTCGATGTCTAAGATGACCTGGCCGGCGGCGACGACGGCGCCGTCGGCGTCGACCATCCGGTTCTTCTTGACCGTGCCCGAGAAGGGCGCGAGGACCTTGTTGAACATCTTCATCACCTCGATGATGAAGAGCGGCTGGCCCTCTTCGAAGTGGTCGCCTTCGTCGATGAGGAGCGGCAGGTGCGGCGCTTCACGGGCGTAGAACGAGCCGCCCATCGGCGTGACGATCTCGTTGGCGGAAGCCTTCGGCGGCGGCGCGAGGGCGCGGCGCAGAGTCTCCTGGTTCTCTTCGTCGAGGAAGCGCTCGGGGAAGACCGGCTCGAGGGCGTCGTCGACGGTGATGTCGAGCAGCTCCGACTGGACGCCAAGGCGCGGGATCATGAGCAGGAGGGGGGCACCCACCTGATAGCCGCGATGGGCCGACTGGCAGGCCTCCCAGAGCGCGGTGTCGTCGCCGACGAGCGCCTTCACGGGGCCGCCCTGGAGCGCCGCGTCGATCTCGTTCCAATCGGTCGTGCCGATCGCAGCCGCCGCGCGCTCATAGAATGCGAGGGCGTCCTGGAGGAGCGCGTCGTCGTGCTCCCAGATCATCTCGCTCGCGGGCTTGCCCGGCGTCGTCTCCATGTTCAGGTAGTGGTATAGATCGCGCAGCAGGAAGATCGGGTTCTGGGCGAACTCGACCTGCGCTCCGTCGCGCCGCCAGAGCTTGCCATCGTAGAGCCCGAGGAAGCCGGTGAGGGCGTGGGCGTCGGAGAAGAGGCGGCCGAGCGGACGCAGCAGAAGCGTCTCCTGCGCGGCCAAGGCGGCCCGCGCCGACTTGTCGTCGAGCCGGGAGAGCATGGCGCCCGCCGCGACGTCGAGGTCGATGTCCTGGGCGAGGGTCTCGAGGGCGCCGACCGCGGCGAGATACGGACCCATGAAGCGCGTGTTCGGCTTCATCATGGGTTCGATCCCGAGGGTCCAGTTCACGAGGCCGTAGTGGAGCGGGACGCTCGTCTGGACGTCGTCGCCGCGGATCTCCATCCGCCGCAGGATCTCGGCGAGGCGCACGAGGTTGTCGGCGCGGCTCTCGCCGTCGCAGAGGACGAGGGCGATGTTCGAGTCGTACGCGCCGGCGAGATTGTAGTAGGGGAAGGAATCCGTGTCGGGGTTCCGGGTGCCGATGCCCTGGTCGTCACGGTGTTCGAAGTCCAGGGGCTTCGACCATCCGCGGATCACGCCGCCGGCGTGGGGCTGGAGCGCGGCGTTCACCGCGTTCACGCGCACCTCGGCGCCGGAGACCGCGCGTAGGATGCGCTTCGGCTTCGGCAGACGCGGACCGTGCTTGGCGAGCAGCGCCATCGCCTCGATCAGGCGCTCGACCTCGAAGAACTCGGTCGGATCGTCGGGGTTCGTGAAGCGCATCTTGTAGGCCAGCTCGCTGCAGCCGTGCTCGACCTGGATGCGGGTGTTCATCTCCATGAAGAAGTGGTCGAAGCCCTCGACGATGCACTCGAAGGTCGACACGTTGTCGAGGCCGACGCCCCGTCCGAAGCGCGCGCCGTCCTCTTCCATCGCGCGGAGCGTCTCGCGTTCCTTGGTCAGATTCTCGGCGTGCTTCGCATTCGCGGTCTCTTTCGCCGCGGTCTCGAGGAGCTCGTCGGTCAGCGAGAACTCGAGCTGCTTTTGCTCGCGCATCTGGATCGAACAGTCGCGCCCACCGAGGGTGATCGCCCAGTCGCCGTTGCCGACGACCTGGATCTCGTTGTGGCGCGTGGTCTCGAGGTTCAGCTCGATCAGGAAGTTCCGGTTCGAGCCCGGCTCGAGGACCTTCTGCTCGGCCAGGATGTCCATGACCGCCGCGGCGGTCTCGCTCGCTTCCTGGACGACGCGCTGGCCCTTGCCACCGCCGCCGCCGATGCACTTGTAGCGGATGCGCTTGCCCGGGTACTGGTCCCAGATCTTGTGGGACTCCTTCTCCGCTGCCTTCTGCAGCTCTTCGATCGTGACGATCTCGATCGACTGCGCGTAGCCGGCCTGGAGCAGCTGCTCGGCGTTCTCCGCGAGGTCGACGTCTGCGTTCCAGGCGAATTCGAGGCCGTGTTCCTTCTCGAGGGAAGAGGCGAGGGCTTCGAGGCTCTTCTGGTCGCCACAGCGCTCCATCAACGCGAGGGCGGAGATGTTGTCGATCCCCGGGACTACGGCGTTGCCCAGGGAGCGGGCGAGCTTCTTCGCTTCGTCCTTGGCGCCGGCGCGGTCGATCGTCGTCGACGACGGGCCCATGAACTGGACCGTCGGTGCGGCCTCGATCGCCTTGATGAAGTCCGAGTCCTCCGCCATGAAGCCGTAGCCCGCGAAGATGTGCGTGTAGCCGTGGGTCTCGGCGATCTCGATGATCTCTCCGATTCTCGCCAACTTCTCCTGCTGTCCGACTCCCATGTAATCCGCGACGCGGTGCACGTTGGCCGGGAAGCGGAGGTCGCGCAGCTCCGGCGCGAGACAGCGGGGGTAGACGACCGAGTCCTTCTCCGACAGCAGCATGCCGTATTCGCGGATGCCGATCTCGTCGAAGACGCCGAAGGCCTCCTTGCGGACGGGGCCGCGGCAGACGACGAGACACTTGATGTCCGAGAGGTCGAAGGAGCGGATCCAATCGGAATCGCTCTCGTGAGCTTGGATGGCGTGGCCGTTGCGGTCGAGCATGGGTCTTTCTTCTCGTGTCCTGAAGCGAAGCGGAAGGGAGGAGGAGGGGGCGAGGGAGAGGGGCGGGGCGCTATTCGTGCTCGCGCTGCGGGCCGCCCATCGGCTCGGGGGTGTACTTCCGCATCAGGAAGTCCAGGTTGCGGGACAGGATCCGTCGGCTCTCGCCGGGCATGACGATCCGGCTGACCGAGCCGAGGGAGAGCGCCTCCTTCGGGTTCATCAGCAGATCCTCGTACTCCGTCGTGAGTCGGGCGAGCTTCTCGCCCCGGATGCGATTCGCGTCGGCCTCGGGGGCACCGTCGGCGAGCGACTTCTCGTGCTCGCTCGCGATCGCGCGCATCTCGTCCTTGAAGACGAAGTCCTTGCCGGCTGCGCCCATGACCGCGACCCGCGCCATCGGCATCGCGAAGACGAGGTCCGCGCCGGTGAAGTGCGAATTGTAGGCGGCGTAGGCGCCACCGAAGGCGTTCCGGATGATCATCGTCATGCGCGGCGTACGGACGTCGATGATCGAGTCGAGCAGTTTGCGTCCGGCCTGGACGATGCCGCGCGTCTCCTGATCCGTGCCGGGCAGGAAGCCGGTCGTGTCCTCCACGAAGATCAGCGGGATGTTGTAGAGGTTGCAGAACCGGATGAAGCGCGTGGCCTTGAGGGCCGCGTCGATGTCGATCTGGCCAGACGCCACCGCCGAGTTGTTGGCGACGAGCCCGGTCACCCATCCGCCGAGGCGGCCGAAGGCCGTCACCATGTTGCGGGCGCGCTGGGGCTGGATCTCGAAGAACTCGCCATGGTCGCAGATCTGCTGGAGATAGAGACCGATGTCCATCGGCGCGTTCATGCCGGCGGGCGAGTCGAAGGTCCGGCGGAAGAGCTTGTCCTCGTCCTCCGTGTAGCGATCGACGGGGTCGCTCGTCGAATGGAAGGGCGCGTGACTCTTGTTGTCGTCCGGGAGATACCCGAGCAGGCGCATCGCGGTTCGCAGGGAGCCGAGCTCGTCGTTCGTCACGAGGTCGACGACACCGCTCTGGCCGTGCACGCCGGGACCACCGAGCTCGTCGGCGGTCACGTCCTCGCCGAGCACGCTCTTGACGACGCCCGGGCCGGTCAGTCCGATGAAGGTCTCGTCGCACTGGATCATGAACGAGCCCTGGCGCGGGAGGTACGCACCGCCGCCGGCGTTGTAGCCGAACATAAGGCTGATCGAGGGGACGAGGCCGCTGATCTTGCGCAGGGCGGTGAACGCTTCGGAGTAGCCGTCGAGCCCGCCGACGCCGGCCGGGACGAACGCGCCGGCGGAGTCGTTCATGCCGATCAGGGGCATGCCCTTCTCGCCGGCCATGTAGATCAGGCGGGCGAGCTTCGCGCCGTTGGTCGCGTCCATCGAGCCCGCGCGCACGGTGAAGTCGTGACCGTAGACCGCGACGTCGCGGCCGTCGATCTCGAGGATGCCGGTCACGATCGAGGCACCGTCCAGCTCCGGACCCCAGTTCCGGTAGAGGATCATCGGCTCCTTCTCGGTCAGGACCTTGATCCGCTCCCAGACGGTCATGCGGTCCTTCGAGTGCTGGACGCGCACGCGGGCGGGACCGCCGCCGACGATGGGGCGCTCGATCAGGTCGGCGCCGAGCGCGAGGGCCTTGTCGTAGACGCCGCCGCCCTCGGTCGGAGCGGCGCCATCGGTGGCGGTGGCCGCGCCGTTCGCAAGCGGCGCCTCGGGCGCTTCGTCGCCGGGCTCGGGGAGGGGGTTCGAGAGCGTGTACTGGGGTTCGGCCATGATGTCGTGGTCGGGTTCGCTCGCCGCTCGGACGCAGGGCGTGGCGAGCCGCAGTCGGTGCACTCCCGAGCGCGGCAGGCCGTCGCGGGGGGCGCTTGTTTGGGATTCGAGATCGGGGCCAGGGGGTGTCCTGGGATCCCGCGCTTTCTGGGGTGTCGAGGACCGCCCCGCCGGGGGGATCGACGGTCCTGGGAGCCCGTGGCAGCGGGCGGGCGCATTGTAACGGCTCGCGGCGCAGCGAGCGAGACGGGAGGTCGGAGCACACGACCTGCGGGGAGGCGAATCAGGCGCCGAAACGGAGACCCAGCCAGAGCACCAGGAGCCCCGCGGCGCAGGTCGCGGCCGCATAGCCCAGCGATGCGGCGGCACTCCGGACTGCTCGCAAGCGGACGCCGTCCGCGACCGCGGTCGAGAAGGTGGTCAGCCCGCCGCAGAATCCAGTGAGTATGAACAGGTCGAACAAGACGCTCGCATCCGACTGCAGTTGGATCAGTTCGATCTCGTCCAGGAAGTCGCCCCTGGCGCTCACCGTCCAGAGCCCGAAGACCGCGCAGCCGATCACGTTCGCGAGGAAGGTGCTTCGCGCCGCACCATCCCAACGCCGTCCCGCCAGACTCCTTCGCGCGAACGCCCAGCTCAGCAGCCCGAACCGAGTCAGGGCGCCGAGGGCGCCGCCGATCGCCACCGAGGAGAGCTCGGCGATCACGTGCCGTCCTCGGCCGCCGGCGGCGCTCCTTGTGCCCCGTGGAAGAGCAGGACCGCCGTGACGCACGAAGAGACGAAGAAGCCGGCCGTTGCCAGCGCACCCGCTTCGAGGTGCAGGACGCGCAGATGCGCGGCGAAGCCGGAGAACGTCGTGAACGCCCCGAAGACACCAACCCCTAGAAAGGGCCGAAGCCACGGCGGGCCGCCGCGCCGTTCGAGGTGCCCCAGCAACCCACCGAGGCCACCCGAGCCTGCGGCGTTCACGACGAGCAAGGAGAGCGAGGCGGCGAGGAGTGGCGAGGCGACGGCACCCGTGAGGGCGAGCTCGACCACGAAACGCGCGGTCGCGCCGATCGCGCCGCCGAGGACCACGCTCGGGATCACGAGCGAGGTGCCAGGCGGCGCGGCCGGGTTGGGAAGGGCGGAGGACGTCATCGGGCCGAGGATATGGATTTCGGCGCCCCGCGGCCCGCGAACCCGACTCCTATACCTATATACGTGTCGGTCCCGGCTCGGAGGCATCGCCCCGCGGCCCCGGCGCTCGCAGCAGCGCCAGCCAGGCGAGCAGGGCGGCCGTGACGAGCACGGCGCCCAGACCGAGCAGGACCGGGTGTTGTCCGTGCGCATCGATCGCCGCGCCGGCCGCGGGCCCGACGGCGATGAAGCCCACGCGGAAGAGCAGGCTGCGCATCGACACGAGGCTCGCGCGATCGCCGGACGGGATCTCCTCCTGCTCCGCGTGCGCGAGCAGCGGCGCGGACACGCCGCGGCTCAGATTGAAGGCGAAGTAGAACACGAAGCCCCACCAGGCGTGGGTGAGTCCCATCCCGAAGTAGCCGAGCGCGAGCAGTCCGCAGCAGAGCACGATCACGCCGTTCAGTCCAAACGCGCGTCCGGCGCGGTCACTCGCCAGGGATCCGACGGCGACGACGTAGTTGGCGATCGCCCAGATCGGGCCGAGCCAGGAGAGCGGCACGCCGGCATCGGTCGCGTAGAGCTGGACGAGCCAGACCGGCACGAAGTTCGCGAGGCCGACGGTCACGGCCACCGCGAAGACCGCGCGCAGCCGCGGGGCACGCCGCGCGACGAAGCGCACGAGAGACGCGACGTGAGCGAAGGCGCGCTCGGGACGGTGGCGCGCATAGCGGGGCTCGATCAGCGCGATCGACACGCCGACGTTCGCGACCCAGACGAGCACCATGAGCTGGAAGGGCAGGCGCTCCGCGTAGACGAAGAGCAGGCCCGCCACCAGGGCCGCGCTGCCTTCGGCGGCCTGTGCCCAGAAGCGCGAGCGCCCGAACCAACGAGCGAAGTCCTCGGCGCGTCCCCGTTCCTCGAGAGACTCGTAGAGCATCGCGGAGTTCGTCCCTGAAACCAGGGAAAGACTCGCGCCTAACAAGAGCTCGCCGACGATGACCGTGGCGAAGCCGGTGGCGACGCTGTAGACGCTCCAGCCGACCACGGCGATCGCGGAGGCGAGGATCATCGTCGGCCGGTAGCCGATCCGGTCGGCCAGATAGCCCGACGGGAACTCGAGGAGCGCGAGCGCCGCGCCGAACACGGCCTGCACGAGCATCACCTCCGCGACGCTCAGCCCGAGATGATCCCGCTGGAAGACGGTGAGAATCGCCATCGGGAAGAGCGACATCATCAGCGCCTGGTGGACGCAGAGCAGGACCGGGTTGCGGTCGAGCCGACGCAATTCGGCGTCGGTCCGGGGGGTGCGGGCCGGCCCGTCCTCTTCGGGATCTTCGACGGTGGACATGCGGGACCCCGCAGGGCGCGTACGCGTGGAGGAATCGGGCGGCGGGTCGCATTGTCCCCGTTCGGGAGGCGCGCGGCAATCGTGCGCGGTGACCCGTTCGCGCGCGCCAACTCCCGGTGAGATCAAAGTTTTTTCGCACGAGAAGGGGAGATTCCCCCCGCCCCCTCGCGCCGGGTGGACTTGCCGGGGGCCCGGGGTGGTGTGCTACGAGGGTTGGCCTTCCGGGGGGTGGGACGGGTTCTGCGCCTCAAGAATTTTCGCGTCGAACCCGATCCCGGGCTCTGATCGGTCACCGGACCGCTCAGGGAACGAAGTGGACAGGTACGAGCGTCTCCCCCCAGCGCTCGCCGAAAGCCGTATCAGGAGCCAGGACCAGCTTCATGGGGAAGTCCCTCGTCATCGTCGAGTCGCCTGCCAAAGCGCGGACCATCAACAAGTATCTCGGTCGAGATTTCGTGGTGAAGTCCAGCGTCGGGCACATCCGCGACCTGCCCACGAGCGGCTCCGGCAAGAAGGTCGACCCGAAGGCGCGCGCGGCCGCGGCCGCCAAGACGCGCAAGATGCCGCCGGCCAAGCGCGAGAAGCACAAGAAGGAGCAGGCCAAGAAGGCGCTCTTCGCTCGCATGGGCATCAACCCCGAGAAGGACTGGGCGGCGACCTACGAGATCCTTCCGGGCAAGGAGAAGGTGGTCAACGAGCTGAAGAAGCTCGCGAAGGACGCCGACCAGGTCTATCTCGCGACGGATCTCGATCGCGAGGGCGAGGCGATCGCATGGCATCTCCGCGAGGTGATCGGCGGCGACTCGAAGCGCTTCAAGCGCGTCGTCTTCAACGAGATCACCAAGACCGCGATCCAGGAGGCCTTCGAGGATCCGGGTGAGCTCGATCTCTCGCGGGTGAACGCGCAGCAGGCGCGCCGCTTCCTCGATCGCGTCGTCGGCTACATGCTCTCGCCGCTGCTCTGGGCGAAGCTCGCCCGCGGTCTCTCCGCCGGGCGCGTCCAGTCCGTCGCGGTCCGGCTGATCGTCGAGCGCGAGAAGGAGATCCGCGCCTTCGTGCCCGAGGAATTCTGGGAGGTCCACGCGGACACCCGGACCAAGAAGAAGGAAGCGCTGCGACTCGAGGTCGCGAAGCGAAACGGCGAAAATTTCCGCCCGACCTCGGAAGAGCAGACGAACGAAGCGCTGCGCCTCCTCGAAGCTGCCGACTTCATCGTCAGCGAGCGGAAGGACAAGCCCACGAGGACGCGCCCGACCGCGCCCTACATCACGTCCACGCTGCAGCAGGCCGCGAGCACGCGGCTCGGGTTCAGCGTCAAGAAGACGATGATGCTGGCCCAGCGTCTCTACGAAGCCGGCCACATCACGTACATGCGAACCGATTCGACGAACCTCTCCGGGGAAGCCGTCGAGGCGTGTCGCGAGCTGATCGGGGGCGACTACGGTCCGAAGTACCTGCCCGAAGAGGCCAAGTCGTACTCGAGCAAGGAAGGCGCGCAGGAGGCCCATGAGGCGATCCGCCCCTCCGACGTGACCGTCAAGCCGGGGACGATCGGCGGCCTCGAGCGTGACCAGGAACGCATGTACGACCTGATCTGGCGGCAGTTCGTGGCCTGCCAGATGACCCAGGCCGAGTACCTGTCGACGAACCTCACGATCACCGCGAGCGAGTTCGAGCTGAAGACCCGCGGCCGGATCCTCGTCTTCGATGGCTATACGAAGGTCCAGCCGCCGAGCGGCAAGGGCGACGGGAACGTCGCGCTGCCCGACGTGCAGGTCGACGAACGACTCGAGCTCGAGAAGCTCGATCCGTCGCAGCATTTCACCAAGCCGCCGCCGCGCTACGGCGAGGCGAGCCTCGTGAAGGAGCTCGAGAAGCGCGGCATCGGTCGCCCGTCGACCTACGCCTCGATCATCTCGACGATCCAGGACCGCGGCTACGTGCGCCTCGACAATCGGCGCTTCTACGCGGAGAAGATGGGCGAGATCGTGACCGAGCGGCTCGTCGAGAACTTCGAAGACCTCATGGACTACGGCTTCACCGCAGGTCTCGAGGAGGCCCTCGACGAAGTCGCCGTCGGCTCGAAACAATGGAAGAAGGTCCTCGGGGACTTCTACGACGACTTCCGCAAGAAGCTCACGGCCGCCGAAGACCAGGCCAAGGGCATGAAGCGGAACTCGCCGACGGACACGGACATTCCTTGCCCGCAATGTGCGCGGCCGATGCAGATCCGCACGGCCTCGACCGGCGTCTTCCTGGGCTGCTCGGGCTACGCGCTGCCGCCCAAGGAGCGCTGCAAGAGCACGATCAATCTCGTGGCCGGCGACGAAGTCGAAACCGTCGGTGAGGACGAGGAGGAGAACGAGGCCCGGATGCTGCTCAAGAAGCGGCATTGTCAGAAGTGCGAGACGGCGATGGACAGCTATCTCGTGGACGAGGGTCGAAAGCTCCATGTCTGCGGCGACAACCCGGACTGCACGGGCTTCGAAGTCGAGACCGGCACGTTCCAGATCAAGGGCTACGACGGCCCGGTCCTCGAATGCGACAAGTGCGGCGAGGACATGCAGCTCAAGTCCGGCCGCTTCGGCAAGTATTTCGGTTGCACGAGCGACGACTGCAAGAACACGCGCAAGCTGCTGCGAAGCGGCGAGCCCGCGCCGCCCAAGGTCGACCCCATTCCGATGGAGCACCTGAAGTGCGAGCGCTGTGACGACTTCTACCTGCTTCGGGACGGCGCGGCGGGGATCTTCCTCGCGGCGAGCCAGTTCCCGAAGCATCGCGAGACGCGCGCCCCGACCGTCGAAGAGATCAAGAGCGTCGAGAACAAGCTCGACGCGAAGTACAAGTTCCTGGCGAGCGCACCGCTCTCGGATCACGAGGGGCGACCCGCGATGGTCCGCTTCGCGCGCAAGACCAAGGAGCAGTACGTCACGTCCGAGCTCGACGGCAAGACGACGGGCTGGCGTGCCCACTACCGCGACGGCAAGTGGGAGCAGGAGATTCCCCCGCCGAAGAAGACGGTGAAGGCGAAGGGCCGCGCGGCGAAGAAGAAGGCCGCCGCCAAGAAGGCGCCCAAGCGGAAGGCTGCGAAGAAGAAAGCGGCCAAGAAGAAAGCCGCCAAGAAGAAAGCGGCGAAGAAGAAGACCGCCAGGAAGTAGGGCGGCCTCGCCCCTGGACCGGCGCCGCGGACCGCGGCAGGCTCTCGCTGCCCGAACGCGAGGAACGCCGTCATGCCCTGGTCCCCCGATACGCCCGAGGCGCGTCTCGATCGCCTCGAGTCCCTCGACGCGATCCGTCAGCTCGTGGCGAAGTATTGCCTCGCCCTCGACATGCGGGACCTCGATGCGTTGTGCGGCCTCTTTCCCGAGAACGTCCGCGTGAGCGGTGACGCGACCGGGCGCCGCGCGCTCAAGGTCTGGTTCGACGAGACCCTTCGCGAGCAGTTCACGGGAACCGCCCACGTCACCGGCAACCACGTGATCGAGTTCGACGCCCCGGACCGCGCGCGCGGCCTCGTGTACAGCCGCAACGAGCACGAGACCGGCGACGAGTGGGTCGTCATGACGATGCTCTACTGGGATCGGTACGAACGGATCGACGGCGCCTGGCTGTTCCGGCGAAGGCTTCCGCTCTACTGGTACGCGACGGACCTGAACGAGCCGCCGATCGGCGAGAACAAGATGCGCTGGCCCGACCGGGCGCCTTACGAGGGCGGCTTCGCCTCGTTCTTCCCGTCCTGGGAGCGCTTCTGGTCCGACGCGTACGTGCGGGACTCCGACGTGCCGGCGCCGGCCGCGGCGGACGAATTCCTTGCGCGGATGGCCCCCGAAGACGAAGGTCTCTCCGTGCGCGTCCGCTGAGGGCGGGGACGCTTCGGAGGAGGGACGCATGGGACGCGTGATGAAGGGGCTGGCCATCGGGATCGCAGCGGTCGTGGCCCTCGTCGTGATCGCCTGGTACGCCGGCGGTGGCGCCGTCGGCCTCGCCGAGACCCAACTGCCGGACTTCCCGGACTGGCCTCCGCCGCACGCGGATCTCGCGACCGGCGGCGAGGGCGAGTTCCGTTTCGCGACCTGGTCGCCCTACGACTTCGACATCCTGCTGCGCAAGCGCCCGCTGCCCGTACCCACCACGGGGATCGGCACGCTGGTCCTGCCCGCGGGCGCATCGGCGACCTCGAAGGTCCCGGCGGTCGTGCTCGTGCACGGGAGCGGCGGCCTCACGCCGGGTCGCGAGATGCGCGTCGGGCGAACCCTCGCCGACGCGGGCTTCGCCGCCTTCGTGCTCGACTACTACCGGCCCCGCGGCGTCACGAAAGACACCGCCTACATGGCGAAGGTCCTCGCGGTCACCGAGTTCGACGCAGCGACCGATGCCTATGCCGCGCTCCGGCTGCTCTCGACGCACCCGGCGATCGACGGGGAGCGCGTCGGGATCATGGGTTTCTCGTACGGCGGCATGGCCGTGCGACTGGTGATGGATGAGCGCGTGCGCGAGGCCGTCGCGCCCGAGGTGCCCGGCTTCGCCGCGTTCGTCGATACCTACGGGCCGTGCTTCCAGCGGTGGGGCACGCAACGCGTGAACGGGGCGCCGCTCCTCACGCTGCGCGGCACCGAGGATGCCTCGAACGATCTCGTGGCCTGCGCCGAGCGCGAAGCGGAGCTCCGAGCGCTCGGCGTCGACGTCGATGCGCGCATCTACGAGGGCGCCGGTCACGCATGGGAGGCCGACACGCCGCGCAGGCTCTTCGAGGACTCGCCCTTCGTCGCCGGGTGCACGGTCGAGTACGACGCGAACGGCCACTCGTCGATCGACGGCGTGCCGATCGTCGACGGCGCACCGGACGACAGCCGGGCGGAGCGCGTGCTGATGCGAGTCGCGAGCGGGAGACCGATGGCCGCGTGCGTCGGGTCGGGGTACGTGATCGGTCGCGATGACGAGACGCGGGCGAAGGCGACCCGGGCTTTCCTCGGCTTCTTCGAGCGCGTGCTGAAGCCGGCAGGCGCCTCGGCGGAGGCGGGATGAAGGCGCGGGGGAGGATCGTCGGCGCGGCCCTGCTCGCCGCGTTGCTCGCGTCGCCTTCCGGCGCGGGGGGGCGTCGTACGGAGTCACCGGAGGGCACCGTGGTCCTGCTGCACGGCCTCGGCCGCAGCGAGAACAACATGCGGATCCTGCAGTGGCGCCTCGAGTACATGGGCCACCGCGTGTGCAATGTCGGATACGACACCCGCGTCGCGACGATCGAAGAAGCCACGGACGAGGTCTTCGCGGCGATCGAAGGGTGTGGGGTGGGGCGCGGCCCGGTGCATTTCGTGACCCACTCCCTCGGCGGACTGGTGCTGCGCGCGTTCCTGCCGCGCCACCCGCTCGAGCGGCCGGGACGGGCCGTGATGCTGGCGCCTCCCAACCAGGGGAGCGAGATCGCCGACGAGCTTCGCGATCTGGGCTGGATCGAGCCGATCATGGGCCCGCTCGCGTCCCAGCTCGGGACGCGCGAGGATGACCTCCCGAAGCGCCTGCCGACCCCCTCGATCCCCTTCGGCGTGATCGCGGGAGACGACTGGATCAACCCTGCGGGCCCTCTGTGGCTCCCGGCGCCTCATGACGGCACGGTCAGCGTGGCCAGCACGCGGCTCGACGGGATGAGCGACCACATCGTGTTGCCCTACACGCACACGTTCATCGTCGCCGCGGGCGCGGTAGCCGAGCAGGTGGATCGATTCCTGCGGCGGGGGCGGTTCGACCCGCCCGAATCCGGGACTGCGACCGATTCGGGCGACTAGGCCAGATTCGCGGCTTGGCGGCGCTGGAATCGATCCTCTACCCTGAACGGGCCCAGAAGCGCTGTCAGTCGCCCCGCCGTCCGTCTCGAACGGGATCGCGGTAGGTCGAACGGCTCCAGTTCGCTGGTCGTTCGCTGCTGGGTGCGTTCACTCTTGCCGTCGTGGTGTTGCCGCGATCGGAAGATTGGGCGGAGACAATTTCGATCGACCGGGTTCCGATTTCGCGACCCGACCGATCGAGCATGCGCCCGACGCAGGATCGAGGATCGAGTCGACGGGCACGGAGTAGGTTCGTGAAGAAGATTTACGTTGGCAATCTCCCTTGGGCCACGACGGACGAAGATCTGCGGGAGCTCTTTGGCACCTATGGCGCGGTCGCGTCTTCGGCGGTCGTGAACGATCGCGAGACCGGTCGTTCCCGCGGATTCGGTTTCGTCGAGATGGACGGGGCGGATGCCGACAAGGCCATCGCCGAGCTGGACGGTCGTGACTACGGCGGCCGCGCGCTGCGCGTCAACGAGGCGCTCGACAAGCGTCGCGGTGGCGGCGGCGGTGGTGGCGGAGGCGGCGGCGGCCGCTGGTAGGTTCGACGCCGGCGCGCGAGTTCGATTCGATCGATTCGAATTCGCGTCGTCCGGCGTGATCCGGCGTCTCCGTCGTCGTCCTGTCGGGGCGGGCGAGGGAGATCGCGTAATCGGGATGTCGACGTCCCGATTGCGTCGTACGGTGATGTGCGGCCGTGACCGATCGATCTGCCGGTCGATCGGGAGAAGTCGAACGACGAGAGCCCCGGCCTCTGGTTCGGGGCTCTCGTGTATCCGGACGCCGATCCGCGGCGTCACGAGAGCGGGAGACGAGCCCGCGATGCAGGATCGATGAACGGGACGCTCCAACGTTCGCTGTGGTCGCGGCCGCTCGTGCTGGCGATCGGAGGGATCGGCGCCGGGCTTGCGAACCCGGGGCTGCAGCCCGGTCTCTTCCTCGAGATCCTGATCGTGTCGTTGGTGGTGCCCGGCGTGCTCGCGGCGATGCTCGGCCAGCGCCGACGCCTGGCGCCTGCGGCGACCGCGGTCTCGATCGCGATCGGCCTCTTCGGCTGGGCGCTCTTCGCCCTGTTGACCGGTGGCGTTCGCAGCCCGCTGGTCGTGGGTTTCCTGCTCGAGATCCTGGTCTCCGTCGTCTCGACCAGCGTGCGCGGAGTGGCCGCGACGACGGCCGGCGCAGCCCTGCTGCTGATCGGACTCGGTTCGATCACCGCGCGCGATGACCTCGGTCTGCTCGCGCTCGAGGTCGTGCTCATCATCGCGTCCGGAGCGCTCGGGGCGGTGATGGCAAGACGTCGGCAGGCCGGCGAGGTCGCCCTTCGGACCCAGGGCGAAGAGCTCGGTCAGCGACTCGATGCGCTCCAGCGCGCGCTCGAGGACGAGCGCGTGATCAGCCGCGTCGGCGAGAACGTCGCGCGTCTGGCGCACGGGCTGAAGAATGCGGTCCACAGCCTCCGTGGCTTCGTGGGGCTGATCGAGCCGCAGCTCGAGGGCGGCGCCGGCACCCGGGCGGCGCTTGCCGGCCTGCACGCCGCGATCGACGACCTCGAGAAGCTCGCGCGTCTGACCCTCGCGAATCCCGAAGCGGACGACGCATCGGTCGAGTCACCGCGCAGCGGAGGCGGGGAGGGGGCGACCCTCGGTGATCTCGTCTCAGTGGCCCGTGTCGAGGTCGAGACGGCCAATCCCGGCGTGGCGTGGACGGTCGACGCGCGGTCGGGCGCGGAAGGCCTGCAGGTCGGCGTCGAGCGCGAGACGCTGCTCGAGCTGCTCGTGATCCTGATGCGGAACGCCGTGGAGGCGATGGGTGGGCAGGGCGCCGCGCGGGTCGAGCTCGATCCGATCGGTTCGTTCGTCCGGATCGCTGTTTCCGACGCGGGCCCGGGCTTTCCGGACGAGGTGCTCGGAAACCTCTTCCAGCCGGGATATACGACCAAGGAGAAGGGCAGCGGATTCGGTCTCTTCCTGGCGCGGCGGATCGCCGACGACCATGGGGGGAGCCTCGAGATCGGCAATCTCGACGGCGGGGGGGCCTGCGTGCAGGTCGCCTTGCCGGCGGCTTCGGGAGCCTGACGGAAGGCGATGGCGGATTCGATCCTGATAGCGGAGGACGAGCGGGCTTCGGGGGAGTACCTGAAGCTCCTGCTCGAGGAGATGGGGTACGACGTCCGGCTGACGGCCAACGGCGTCGAGGCGCTGCTCGCCCTCGAGGCCGGCCGCTTCGATCTCGTGATCACCGACCTGCGCATGCCGTCGATGGACGGCTTCGAGCTGCTGACGCACCTCGCCCAACGCTGGCCCGGGATGCCGGCGATCGTGCTGTCCGCGAACGAAGATCCCCAGGACGTGATCGACGCCGTGCGCCTCGGTGCCGTCAACTACCTGCTGAAGCCGGCGACCCCGGCCAGCGTCGGGTCCGCCGTCGAGCGGGCACTCCTCACGCGTAGCCGGACGGTCGTCGCCGACGCGACGGTCCCCGAGCTCGTCGGGGACAGCAAGGCGATGGTCGAGGTCCGTCACCGCGTCCTGATGGCCGCACGAAGCGACGTCCACGTCCTCGTCACCGGCGATACCGGGACCGGCAAGGAGCTCGTCTCCCGCGCGATCCACACCCACTCCGGCCTGTCGAAGGGCCCCTTCGTCGCCCACAACTGCGCGCTCTCGCCGTCGGACCTCTTCGAGAGCGAGTTCTTCGGCCACCGTCGCGGTGCCTTCACCGGCGCCGATCGCGACCGTCGCGGTCTGCTGCGCGAGGCCCACGAGGGCGTGCTCTTCCTGGACGAGCTCGAGACCCTCGACATGGGCTTCCAGGCGAAGCTGCTGCGCGTGATCGACGACGGCGAAGTCCGGCCCGTCGGTGCCGAGCGCGCCGAGCGCGTGAACGTGCGCTTCGTGGCGGCGACGAATCGCGAGGCCCAGACGATGATCGACGAGGGCAGTCTGCGCGAGGACCTCTACTACCGATTGCGTGGCGTCGAGATCCGGCTCCCTCCGCTCGCCGAGCGACGTGAGGACATCCCGCTGCTGGTCGCGCACTTCGATCGGGCGGAGGACCGACCGGACGCTTCGGGCTTCACGCCCGAGGCGCTGGAAGCGCTCTGCGCAGCGCCGCTCCCCGGCAACGTGCGTCAGCTCCGAAACCTCGTGCAGGGCGCGCGGGCCGCGGCGGGAGACGCCGAGGTCGGATTGCTTCACCTGCCCGCGGATCAGCTCGACCGCGGCGGCGCGACGGTGCCGACGGGCGAGGGCAGCGGTGGCATTCCGAGGGGGGTCCCCCTGCGAGAGGTCGAGCGCCTCGCGATCGCGCAGGCCCTCGAGGATTGCGAGGGCAACCGCACGCGGGCCGCGAAGCTCCTCGACATCGACCGGTCGACGCTTCGTCGGAAGATCGCGGAGTTCGGACTCGACTGAGGGTGCACCTACGGCGCAGGCGCGTTCGAGTCCGACGAGGGCCGGGTCTACGGCGCAGGCGCGTTCGGAGAGAGGTCCGGCGGCGTCGTGACCTGGGCCTTCGGCTCGAGTCCGTTCAGGTATCGATCGAGGGCCTCGAGCTCCACGCGAGAGCCGCCGACGAACTCGACGCCGTAGCCGGCGGGCTCGAGCTCACCGCTCTTGGCCGGCTTGATCCCGCGGCGCGTCCAGACGACCTCGCCCACGAGCTGGAGCGCCTGGATCGCCCCGCGCTCGCTCCGAAGGTCGATCGTGATGACGACCCTTCGCCCTGCGGCGAGCGGTTCCCAGCTGCGGATGTAGGCGCCACCGCGGGAGAGGTTCGCGGTCGTCTCCTCAGCATCGCGGAAGAAGGTGCGGCCCGTGGACGGATCGGTCTCGGCGTCGACCGTCGCGATCCTGATCGGGATCGCAGTCGCGACGCGCGGAAATTTCTGCAGACCCGTCTGTGCCTGGCGCCACTGCCCCATGACAGAAAACCCCCTCCTGCTTCGCATCGGCGGGCGGGAGGGGGTCTTGAGGGTCGACGAACGAGTTGAGGGGGTGGCCCTACGGTTCCTCGCTCGGTTGTCGAAGCTCGGGCTGGCTCGGTCGGTCAGTCGCTCAGCCCGAGGAAGGGGAACTGGATCGTCTCGGAAAACTCGTCCTGTTCCGCATCGCTGGGCGCCAGGTAGAGCGCCTTCTCGGCGCTCGAGAGCGACGTCGCCGCGGCGCGGGCCGCCTTGCGCTTGGCGGCCTTGCGATGGTTCGTGAGCGCGTCGGCGCTTCGACTGAGGTCGTTCGGCGTGAAGGTCGGCACCTGGGCCTGCTTCGCGCGCTCCTCACAGACTTCCTTCAAGATCGCCGTCGTGAGGCGCTTGCCTTCGACCTTGCCCCCGCGACCGAGGGTGCAGAGCAGGGGCCCCGCGTGCTCGCCACGGTGGTCGATCCAATCCTCGAGCACGATCAGCTCTTCGTTGGAGAGCTCGACCTTGCGGCCGCGACTACCGCCCTTCGGGCGGGCCGTGATCGTGCAGGCGCCGGTCTTGTTGCTGAACTTCACGCTGTCCGGAGTCAGGCCGGTGATCTCGGCGAGCTTGAGGCCGCGGTACACCAGCGAGAAGAACACCGCGTCGCGGTAGCCCTCGCCGTTGGCACCGGCCGCGCTGGCAGCCACGAGGGCGCGAAGCTCGCCGTCGCCAAGGATGCGGCCGCGGGCCTGCGTCGGCTTCTTGGCCTTCGGCTTTCGGGCGGGGGGCGCCTCGTCGGCCTCGGCCTCGGGGACGAAGCCGAGCTCCGTGCACTCCTCGATCACCTTGCTGAGGGTGCTGCGGATCTTCTGGACCTGTCGGGCCGGGTAGGCGTCCGGCACGACGCGGTAGCCGCGGCTCGTGTCGTTTCGACAGCGGAGGGCTTCGATCCGCGCGGGCGCGCCCTTCTCCTTGAGGATCGTGAGGGCGGCGGCGCCGTGGTAGGGGCGGATCTGCTGCCAGGGGAAGTCGACGCTGTCGCACTTGCCTCCGCTGATCACGGTGGCCAGCGTCTCGAGGGCTTCCTCGGCAGCGTCGCGGCTGTCGTCGCTGCGGAACGTACTCAGGTAGTTCTCGGCGGCGCGGCGACCCTTGGCGAGCTCGACCGGATGGAGCAAGAAGTCGGCGTCGTCATGCGGCGAGAGTTCCGGGACCGGGGCTTCGGTCGGGGCCTCCGTGACTTCGGCGAGTTCGGCGCTCGGGGCATCGACGAAGTCGTCGGTCTGTTCGGAGGGCGAAGTGGCTGAGGAGACGGGGGGAGCGACTTCGACGGCCAAGGGTGATCCTCCTATTCCGGGTCAGGAAATGACCTGGGGTACCCATTTCTTCAAATGTCGACACGGATGTCAACTCCAGCTCGAAAAAGGCTTGCGAGGCCATCCAGTTTTGCTTTGATTTCAGGCACTTGCGATTGGCATCGAGAACGCCCCAGAGGGATGTTGATTGGTCACTCACACACGGATGCCCTCCGGGATACACTGCCCGCATGTCCGATTCCGCGGCTTCGAACGTGCCTGAACCCACCCCGCTCGAGGTTTTCGAGCGCCTCGCCTGGCCCGTCCCGACCGCCTTCGCGGGCGCCCTGGCGGGCTTCCGATTCGAGCAGGGAGACGTCCTGTTTCGCGAGCCCGCGGCCTACGACGCGGTGTCCGACGCCGCGAGCGCGGGTGGCACGGCGCTGCAGGTCCTGCTGCCGAAGCGCAGCGGCCGAGCGACGCCGACCGATGCCGAAGGGGATCGTCGCACGGCGCTCTGGGAGAGCGAGGTCGTGCTCGAGCGGGTCGATCTCGCCGAGGGCGCGAGCGAGACGTTGACGACGTCACAGGGGCGCCTGCTCATGACGCTCTGGACCGGGGACGAGGACTGGCTCCGTTCCGAGCGAGCGTCGCCGCCGGTTCCGCTGGCTGCGCGCGACCTCGCGGGTCGTCTCGAGGAGGCGAAGCGCACCTTCGTGAAGGGCTGGAAGACCAGGCGGGGTGTCGGCTTCGTCTTCGTGGTCGACCTGGCGAGCGACGCCTCACGGACGAAAGCCGCGGCGATCGAGGATGCCCTCGCGCCGCTGGGCAAGCTCCGCCGACTAGCCCGGAGTCCCGAGCGCGCGGGCGTGAGCGAGCCGGAGCGATTCCATCCGGCGCTGGAAGTCCGCGGCCTGGCCGTCGCCGGGACCTCCGAGGAGGAGGTGCAGGCCGCGCTCCGCGGCGCACTCTACGGCGGCGCACAGAAGGACGGCGAGCCCGAGGACGGGGAGGCGACCGCCGACCGCTTCTCGGTGTCCCGGCACGGACTGATGATCGTGCTCGGCGCCGGAGACTGAGTCGGCTTCTACTCGATCAGGATCGTTGCCTGCTCGAGCCGAATCTCACGCTGCGGGCGTCCGGGGTCCCGGGCCGCGCCGAGAGATTCGATCTTCTTCAGCGTCGCGAGGCTGTCGGGGTCTTCGACGCGGCCGAAGACCGTGTGGCGGCCGTCGAGCGCCGGCGTCGGCTTGAACGTCAGGAAGAACTGGCTGCCATCGGTGCGCGGCCCCGCGTTCGCCATCGACAGCGTGCCGCGCTGGTCGTGCTTGGCGGCCGGATGGAACTCGCCCCCGTACTTGTAGCCGGGCCCGCCGGTCCCGTTGCCCTTCGGGTCGCCGCCCTGGGCCATGAAGCCCTGGATGACGCGGTGGAATCGCGTGCCGTCGTAGAAGCCGAGACGCGTGAGGTAGAGCGTGCTCGACACGTGCATCGGCGCCTCCTCGTGGAAGAGCCGGACCTTGATCTCGCCTTCACTCGTCTTGAGCTTCCACACGTAGGTCTTGCCGGCAGCGAACTCGACCCGCGGCGGCTTCTGAAGGCGCCCCTTCCAGCTCCGCTTCGAGCGATCGATCGGGTTCGCGAGGATGAACTCGTCGAGCGCCTTCATCGCGGGGTCGCTGGTGGCGGCGCTCGCGCCGTCGTCGGTGCAACCGAGGACGAGGGCGAGGACGAGGAGACCGAGGGCGAGACGGAGCCGGTAGAGCGGGCCGGCGAGGGGCGACATGGTCTGGCTTCTCCTGGCGCGACGGACGTTCGTCGCGCGTAATGAGGGGCGGCGGGAGGGTACGAAACGCCGAAACGATTTGCAGGCGGGGGCGCGTCGAGGGCTCAGCCGCGACGTCGAGGGCTCAGCCGCGGCGGCGATCGCAGAGCCCGAGGTCGGTGAGCTCGCGTTTCGCCTCGCCCGCCCAGTCGCGATTGGCCTTCGGACTCGCGGGGCTGGGATGGAGCACGCGGCCGATCTTCAGCTCGCGACCGCCGAGGACCTCCCGAGCCCGGGATTCGGCGAACGCACCGATGCCCACGATCCACTCCGGCTCCAGGATGTCGACGAGGCGATGGAGGTGGTCGTCGCAGGCGGCGTAGAGGCGCTCGCGCTCGGGGGCCGCGAGCTTGTCCGGCGTGCGGTTCTTCCCGGAGTCCTCCATGAAGACGAGTGGGCAGTAGTTGGCGATGTAGTGATCGTCGAAGAACGCCTCGGGCGCTCCCCAGTGGTCGGCGATCGCGCCCCAGACCCGCGCGCCACTCACCTCGCTCCGGGTACACGCAAAGCCCTCCACGGGGCGCTTCGGGTGCTCGCGGGCGGGCCGGTCGATCCGCTCTTCGATGCCCATCCAGTCGCGCACCGAGGCGATCTCGCCGAAGGGCACGCCGGTCTGGGTCATGCCGTAGGGCCCCGGGTTCATGCCGAGGAACACGACGCGTTTCGCGCTGTCCCCGAAGCGCCGGATGTAGCGACGATGGCCGCGACCCGCGTGGAGGAGCGGGTTGTAGACGTGGGTGACGGGGGCCTGGAACCGCATCGGGTCGACGGCGTCAGACAGACGTCGGGTCGCGCGGAGCAGGCGATCGGCGTGGCCCAAGGGGGACGACCTCCGGAGGATCGGGCGAGGGTTTCCCGCATCCCACGAAACGTGAGTCGGCGCCGGGGGCGGAAAAGCCGGCAGCGCCTCACGCGTGGGGCGCGCGCAGTGTAGACTGGGGAGCCCGCCGCGCGAGGTTGTCGCGCGAGCGGAATTCGACGGGGGATGGATGACGATCGAGTCCGCATTGCTGCTCGCCGCGATCGCCGCCGCCGCCCTCCTGGGTGTCCTGTGGCGCCGATCCGAGACGCGGCTCTCTGCGACCGGGGCCGAGCTCGAGGCGCTCCACGAAGAGCGTGAGGAGCTCGCCACGCGGCTCGGTCGAGAGCGACAGGGGCGAACGAAGCAGGGCCAGGAGCTCGCTGTCCTGCGCAAGCGTCTGGACAAGTCGAAGAAGCGCAGCGCGCGCGCCGAGAAGAGCGGCGGCGATCTGCCGCTCGGGACCGCGGCGCGACTCACCGACCTCGAATCCCAGCTCGAGCGCGCGGAGCGAGAACGCGATCGCGGGCGCGCCGAGCGAGAGCAGCTCGCCGCCCAGGTCGCGACCCTCGAAGCGCGGCTTTCGGTCGCGCGGCGACCCGTCCCGGCCACACCGCCTGCCGACACGACGGCGGGGCCGAGCGCCGCCGAGCTCGCCGAGGCGCAGGAGCGGATCGGCAAGCTCGAGGACCAACTCGAGCTCGCGAAGCAGAGCGAGGTCCGTGCGCGTAAGCGGATTTCGAACCAGGAGCAGCTCTACGCGTCGATCCGCTCCGAGCTCGACGTGAAGAAGGACCGGTTGCGCGCGCAGGACGAGCGGATCCAACGCCTCGAGGCGCTCGGCGTCGCGCTCGGGAGCGACGTCGAGCCCGATTCGATCTCGGACTCGGACGCGGAATCGATCTCGGACGAGTCCGACTAACCCTGCTTCGTTGCGTCCCACGCCCAGTCGAGCCAGGGGAAGAGCGCTTCCAGATCCGCCGTGTCGACGGTCGCGCCGCCCCACAAGCGCAGGCCGGTCGGCGCATCGCGGTAGGAGCCGATGTCGAAGGCGACGCCCTCTTCGTCGAGACGCTTCGCGGCGGCCTTGATCGTCTTCGAAACTTCGCCGTCGTCGCGGCCCTCCGCCCAGGCGTCGACGATCTTCAGGCAGATCGACGTGCAGGAGCGCGTCGCCGGATCGTTCGCGAGAAAGTCGACCCAGTCGGCGCCCTCGACCCAGCCGCGCACCGCCGCGAGGTTGCCTTCGGCGCGGCCGAGCAATCCCGGGAGTCCGCCGACGGATTCGGCCCACCGCAGACCGTCGAGGGCGTCTTCCACGCAGAGCATCGACGGCGTGTTGATCGTCGAGCCCTCGAAGATCGAACCGTTCAGCTTCCCGTTCTTCGTGAGCCGGAAGATCTTCGGCATCGGCCAGGGCGGCGTGTACGACTCGAGCCGCTCCACCGCGCGCGGGGAGAGGGCGAGCATGCCGTGGGCCGCTTCGCCGCCGAGCACTTTCTGCCAGGACCATGTCACGACGTCGAGCTTGTCCCAGTCGAGGTCCATTGCGAACGCGGCGCTCGTCGCGTCACAGATCGTGAGGCCTTCGCGATCGCCGGCGATCCAGTCGCCGTTCGGGACGCGCACGCCGGAGGTCGTGCCGTTCCAGGTGAAGACGACGTCGCGCGAGAAGTCGACGCTCGCGAGGTCCGGCAGGTCGCCGTAGTCCGCTTCGAGCTTGCGCACGTCCTCGAGGCCGAGCTGTTTGGTGACGTCGGTGACCCAGCCGGAACCGAAGCTCTCCCACGCCAGCAGGTCGACGCCACGCGCGCCGAGCAGGGACCACAGAGCCATTTCGACGGCGCCGGTGTCCGAGCCCGGCACGAGCCCGAGCTTCCAGTCGTCGGGCAGACCGAGGATCGAGCGGCTGCGTTCGGAGACTTCCTGGATGCGCGCCTTCGCGGGACCGGCGCGATGAGAGCGGCCGGTCATCGCATCGCTCAGTCCGTCGACCGACCAGCCGGGACGCTTGGCGCAAGGTCCGGAAGAGAAGTGCGGACGGGCGGGACGTGCGGCGGGTGCGGTCATCGTGTAGGGATCCTTGATCGGGTCGCGGGGCACTTCGCCACGAGATTCTTCGGGCCTGCGGCGAGGCGTCTCGCGAGCGAGGCGGCGCAGTCTATCGGTGGTCCGGAACCCGGGCCACGTCTTCGTTCACGTGCGCGAATGGGGTAGCGTTCGTCGCGCATGGCGAGCGAAAGCAACGATTCTCCGGACGCGGTGGCGGTCCGCGAATTCCTCGACGGACTCCAGACCGAAATCTGTGATGCGCTCGAGACCCTCGACGGTGAAGCTCGTTTTCGTCGCGAGGAGATCCCGCGACCGGGCGGCGGCGTGTCGCGACCGCGGGTGCTCGAGGGCGGGGCCGTCCTCGAGAAGGCCGCCGTGCAGTTCTCGCATACGCACGGCGTCGAGATGCCGCCGGCCGCGACCGAGCGGCGTCCCGAGTTGGCCGGGCGGACCTACGAGGCGATCTCGGTCTCGTTGATCGTCCACCCACGCAATCCCTACGTCCCGACCTGCCACGCGAACTACCGATTCTTCATCGCGCACGATCCGGAGGGGCTCGAGCCGGTCTGGTGGTTCGGCGGCGGCTTCGATTGCACGCCGTACTACGGCTTCGAAGCCGACGCGATCCATTGGCATCACACCGCCCGGGCCGCCTGCGAGCCGCACGGCAAGGACCTCTATCCGCGCTTCAAGGCCGCCTGCGACGCCTACTTCTTCCTGCCCCATCGCGACGAGCCCCGCGGCATCGGCGGCCTCTTCTACGACGACTTCGACGAGGGCGGCTTCGCGGCGGCCTTCGCGCTCTGGAAGGACACCGCGAACGCCTTCCTCGAGGCCTATCGCCCGATCGTGGAGCGCCGCCGGGACACCCCCTTCGGTGAACGCGAGCGCGAGTTCCAGATGTACCGCCGCGGTCGCTACGTCGAGTTCAACCTGCTCCAGGACCGCGGCACGCGCTTCGGCCTGGAAGCCGGCGCGCGGACCGAATCCGTGCTGGCGTCGCTGCCCTCGCCGGTGATCTGGCGCTACGACTGGCACCCGGAGGAGGGCTCGCCCGAGGCCGGGCTCTATCGCGACTTCCTCCGCCCCCGGGAGTGGGCGGACGAGACGCCGCCCGCGGACGGATAGCCCCGCCGACGTCGTCGGAACGAATCCGGCCCCGGATCTGTTAGAGTCCCGACCGCTCCGGATCCGCCCGCGCCCCCTGGCGGTCCAGCGGCCACCCGAAAGGGTGCGCGCACCGGAGCTCGAGGAGAGAACAGAGCGATGTCATCCGCGCCTGCAGCCGGCTCCGGCGTCGAAGCGAGCGGCCCCTATTTCGGTCTCCGCGTGTCGGACGTGATCGAAGAGACCCACGACAGCAAGTCGATCGTCTTCGACGTGCCCGCCGAGCTGGCGGAACGATTCGCCTACGTCTCGGGGCAGTTCCTGAGCTTCCGTGTCGAGGTGAACGGTCAGCGCCTGGTCCGCTGCTACTCCCTCGCGAGCGCCCCCGGACTCGATGCCGCCCACAAGGTGACGGTCAAGCGCGTGGTCGACGGCCGCGCCTCGAACTGGATGAACGATCACGTCGCCGCGGGCGACACCCTCGAGGTCATGTCACCGAACGGGGTCTTCGTCCTGCAGGAGCGTGACACCCCGATCGTGCTCTTCAGCGGTGGATCGGGAATCACGCCCTGCATCTCGATCCTGAAGACCGCGCTCGCGAAGACCACGCGTCCGATCAAGCTCGTCTACGCGAACCGCGACGACCGCTCGATCATCTTCAAGGACGAGCTCGCCGGCCTCCTCGCCGCGAACGCCGACCGGCTCGAGATCGTCCATCGTCTCGACGACGTCCACGGCTTCGTGGACGCCGACCTCGTCGTGCAAGAGATCGGCACGCGCACGAACGCGGACTTCTACATCTGTGGCCCGGGCCCGTTCATGGACGTGGTCGAGGCGGGGCTCGCGAGCCTCGACATCCCGGCGACGCAGATCCACATCGAGCGCTTCGAGTCGCCCGACACACCAGGCGCGACCGACGCCGCGCCGGTCGAGACCAGCGGTGACCTCGTCGTGACGATCTCCCTCGACGGCAAGGAGACCGAGATCGCCCTCGGCGAGGGCGAGACGATCCTGGCGGCCGCGCGTCGTGAAGGCCTCGAGCCGCCCTTCGCCTGCGAAGAGGCCTACTGCGGCTGCTGCATGGCCAAGGTCGTGGAGGGCGCGGTCGACATGTTGATGAACGACGGCGGTATCGACCAGCGCCAGATCGACGAGGGCTGGGTGCTGACCTGCCAGGGCGTGCCGAAGGGGAAGGTGCGGGTCGAGTACCCGGACTAGACCGATCGGCGCTGCGCGCCTCTCGAAACGCCCCTTCTGGGGGGAGCTGCGAGCGAAGAGCGAGCAGCGAGTATGAGATTCCCTGCGTGCGCGAGCACGCGGGGAATCGAAGGGAAGTTTCTTGCGCTGAGGGCTCTGTGGGTGGTGGCGGCGCGGGGCGTCTCTCGCGCTGAGGGCTCCGTTGGTGGCGATTCGGGGGGCTACCCGCTGACGAGGTCGAGGCCGAGGATCGCGCTGAGCTCGGTGAGGGCTTCTTCGGGGGTTTCGACCTTGATGGTCGACATGCCCATGGCGCGGGCTGGTTTCAGGTTGGGGCCGATGTCGTCGAGGAAGACGATTTCGTCGGCGCGCTTCTCGAGGCGGGTGCAGGCGAGCTCGTAGATCCTGGGGTCGGGCTTGCGCAGGCCCTCGACGCTCGACTCGATGAAGATGTGGAAGTGAGCTTTCAGGTCGCGGGTGCCGTCGTTCTGCTCGGGACGTTCCTCGTCGCCGGTGTGCGCCCAGTTGTTGGTGAGGGCGCCGAGGCGGTAGCCCTCGCGCCGCAGCTTGCCGAGCGCCGCGATCATGACCGGCCGGGGACCCGTGGACAGGGCCATCCGGGCCATCATTTCGCGTGCGTCCATCTCGATGCCCGCGCCGCGGCAGTCGGCTTCGAAGGCGGGATAGAAGGCTTCCATCTCGAGCTCACCGCGCTCGAGGCGGGACCAGGCACCGGCGGGCGCGGTGTTCGCGGCGACGAGGTTGATCGCGTTGCGGTCGAGGCCGAGCTCGGCCTCGTAGTCGCGGATGGCGTGGAGGGGCGACCCGAGCACGACGCCACCGAGGTCGAAGAGGACGGCGGATTTCTGCATGCGCCGCACTCTAGCAGTGGAAGGCGCTGTCTCTGGCTTCGCGAATCGACGCGGGGTCCCGCGCGAAGACGAGACTCGCGCGGGGCTCGTCCGCGAGGCTGGCTGCCGCGAGGTCGACGATCACGGCGTCGTTGCCGACGTGTTCGTAGACGCGTCGGCGCCAGCCCTCGTCGTCGGGGGGCCGATAGGTGAGGGCGACGCCGTGCCGCTCGCCGGGGTGTAGGGAGAGGCGTTTGCGGACGCGAGGGAGCGCGCGCTTGATCAGGCCGATCGCGACGAGTCCCATGGTGGTGCGCGCGTTGAACTCGACGGCGCCGCGGAGGCGCGGTACGCCCGCGCCCGTCGCGTCGGGCTCGACGTACCGCAGCGCGTCGACCCCGCACGGTCCCGTGAAGCCGCGCTCGCGAGCGAGGCCCGCCACCGCCGCCGCGTCCGCCCGCAGCGCCTCGTCGTCGCGGTCGCCGGAGAAGACCCGGCCGCGATGGTCGATCTCGCCGAAATGGCCGCGGTAGCCGCCGCCCGGTCCGTTCCACATCGCTAGGGAGCCGAGCAGCGTGAGCGGTGAGGGCGCTTCGCCCTCCACTGGCTCGGGGACGTGCATCACGACGGAGAGGTCGGCGACGCGGTCCAGCCAGGGCTCGAAGATCGCGCCGCCGCGGGCTGCCAGTCGGGGGAGGGCGCCGCGCACGCGGTCGAGCTCGTCGGATCCGGTCCCGCCGACGCGCCCGCGCCCGCTGCTTCCGAAGCGCGGCTTGAGCGTGAAGCGGCCGCCCGTCCAGTCGGGCCACTCGGCGAGCTTCGCGCGGAGCTCCGCGACCAGCGCGTCCGCGTCGTTCATTCGATCGGGCGGGTAGACGTCGATCAGCGGCGCCAGGCGCCGGGGCGCCAGGCCGAGCACCTGGGAGGCCTCGACGGCGAACGCCTTGTCGTGAAGCGCGGCGACGACCCCTGGGCCCGGGCCCGCGAGCTCCGCGCAGGCGTCTCGAGCGGCGGCGGTGTCGAGCCAGGCGTGGGTCGAGTCGTGCTCGAGGAAGTCGAAGCTCGCGCGTGTGGGCGGCGCGCCGAGGTCCGGCGGCCAGAGGTCACGCCCGCGCGGCCCGGGTTCGTCGCCGACGACGAGCCGCGCGCGACGGGGAAAGAGCAGCATCCAGAGGTGCGCGGCGGTGCGGACCGGCGGTTGGTCGCGATAGGCGCGCAGGTCCTCGCCTTCTTCGGCGCCGAGGTTCGGAATCAGGTCGATCGGCGTCGCATCGCGCTCCTGGACCCGCGCCTCACGCACGTGCTCGATCATCGCGTCTGACAGTCCCGCGCGACGCCGCGGCTCCACTGCGAATCGGCGCCCCTTGGCACGGGCCGGCCCGAGCGGAAAGGGCACCGTCTCGAGATAGTGATGGAGGTCCGCCGCGTCCTCGTCGTCCTCCGTGTCCGGAGGCTCCGACAAGCGCTCGAGCCAGCGAACCGCGAGGGCCACGTGCGCGATCTCGTCGTCGTGCACGACCTGGCAGATCGCGGCGCTCTCCTCGTCGCCGGCTGCGCGGAAGGCGTCGCGATAGGTGAGGGTGAAGTCGAGGTTCGCCTGCTCGAGGGTGAGCCCCATCGCCGACAGGAAGGCGCGAAGTCCATGCTCGGCCTCCGCGATCGCCGGGGCCTGCTGCCAGAAATAGTCGGAGTGGTCGTCGGTGTCGAAGCGTCCGCCGAGGGCCGCGAGCCGGTCGAGGTAGAGGCGGCAGTGGCGCTGCTCGTCGACCAGGGCCGAAACCAGGCCGCGGCGCAGCTCGGGCGGCGCATCCGGCCAGCGGAGCAGCGCCCAGGCGAAGTACTCGACCGCCTGCAGCTCGTGGTGCGCGAAGCGCGCGAGGCAGTCGCGGCGCGCATCCGGGGCGTCGAGAGAGCTCGGTGGAGGCAGAGCGGCGCCACCCGGGCCCATCGTGAGCCCCGCCCCGCGCGCGGGGCGCTCGATGTCCCGAATCGGTCCCGAAGGGGCATCCGGGAGCGGCTCGCCGGTCGCGGTCGTCGGCGTCCGGAGCTTCGTCTCGAGGTCGCCTTCTCGCAGGACGGCCAGGCAGAAGGCCTCGAGCGTCTCGGGCGGCGGGGCGGGCGAGGGCTTGGGCTCGGACATCGCGATCCGCAGGGTACGTCATCGCGGCCGTAGGCCCGCTACGGGCTTTCCGGCGGGGCCGCACGCCGGTTTCGGGCTGGAGTGAAACGTGTTTCACTCTGGCCCCATGGCCGCCGAGACCCCCCCGGACCCGCTCGTAGAGGAGCGCGCGCTCCGCATCATCGAGACGACGATCGACCTCGCGGAGCAAGGTGGCTTCGAGGCCGTCCGCCTGCGCGAAGTCGCGGCCCATGCCGGGGTCGCGATGGGCACCCTCTACCGGCGCTTCCACAGCAAGGAAGACCTGCTGGTGGCCGCGCTCGAGCATGAGACCCGCGCGATGGCGGATCGCGTGACCGAGCGGCCGCCGAAGGGGGGGACCGCGAGCGAGCGCGTGGTGGGCTTCTTCCAGATGGCGACCCGCGGCATGCTGCGGCGGCCCAACCTGACGCGCGCGATGTTCCGGGCGTCGGCGGCCGGGGAGCCTGTGCTGGCCCAGAAGGTCGGCATCTTCCACGACCTGCAGCTGCGAATGGTGGTCGGCGCTCTCCGCGGCGAACCCGTTCCGTCCAACGGCTTCGCGAACGTGTCGGACCGCGAACGGCTGCTCGGCGAGGTGCTGAACCAGATCTGGTTCGCCGTGATGATCACCTGGTCGGCGGGGTTGCAGACGCCGTCGGAAATCCACGAACGCATGCGCGCGTCGGTCGAGCTGGTGCTCGACGGTGCGAATCGGGATACCTGATTTCGTCCGCCCTCGACTCCTCCTCCGCGAGGACGGAGGGCGCTCACTGCGCGACAAGCGCAACCATCCGCGCCACACGCGCATTCGAAAGGTGTGAGAACAATGAGAGAAGCAGTCATCGTCGAGGCGGTCCGATCGCCGATCGCGCGGGGCAAGATGATCAAGGGCGACCTGTCCGGGATGCACACGGCGCATCTCTTCAGTCGCGTGCAGCGAGCCGTCGTCGAGCGCGCGGGCATCGAGCCCAAGGACGTCGAGCAGATCATTGGCGGCTGCGTCACGCAGGCCGGCGAGCAGTCGAACAACATCACGCGCCAGTCCTGGCTCTCCGAGGGCGACGACTGGACCTGCGGCGGCACGACGATCGACACCCAGTGCGGCTCCGGTCAGCAGGCGAACAGCCTGATCAACGCCCTCGTGAAGGGCGGCTCGATCGACGTCGGGATCGGCTGTGGCGTCGAGATGATGAGCCACGTCGGCCTCGGCCAGAACGTCATCAACGGCCCTGGCTACTTCATCCCGGACGCTTGGCCCTGGGACTCGCCGCAGACGCAGTTCGAGATGGCCCAGCGGATCGCGGAGAACCGCGGCATCTCGCGTGAGGACGTCGACGCGTTCGCGCTCTCTTCGCAACAGAAGGCGGCGGCCGCGCAGGCCGAGGGCCGATTCGAGCGCGAGATCGTGCCGATCGAGGCGCCGGTGCTAGGGGAAGATGGAACGCCTTCGGGCGACACGGTCAAGGTCGAGCGCGACCAGGGCATCCGCGAGACGGACGCCGCCAGCCTCGCGGCTTTGAACCCGGTCCTCCCCGACACGATCCATACCGCGGGCAACTCCTCGCAGATCTCGGACGGCTCCGCAGCGGTCCTGATCATGACGAGGGAGAAGGCCGAGCAGTACGGCCTGAAGCCGCGCGCGCGGATCGTGCAGGACGTCCTCACGGGCACCGACCCCTACTACGGCCTCGACGGCCCCATCGACGCGACCCGCGTGATGGAGCAGAAGACGGGCATGTCGATCCGCAACGACATCGACCTCTACGAGATCAACGAGGCCTTCGCCTGCGTGCCGCTTTCCTGGGCCCAGGTCTACGACATCGACATGGCCAAGGTCAACGTGAACGGCGGTGCGATCGCCCTCGGTCACCCGGTCGGCGCGACGGGCTCGCGGCTGATCGTGACGGCCCTGCACGAGCTCGAACGCTCGGGCCTGGGCACGGCCTTCATCACCATGTGCTGCGGCGCGAACATCGGCACGGGAACCATCATCGAAAGGCTCTAGCGAGCCTTTCTGGGCTCAGAGCTGTCACCGAGCGACTCTCGAGCGTCGCCCGAAGAACCTTCAGGAGAAGAATCATGGGTGAACTGGACGGAAAGGTCGCCGTCGTCACCGGCGCGGGCCGTGGGCTCGGCCGGTCTCACGCGATCGAGTTGGCCAGGCATGGTGCGCGCGTCGTCGTCAACGATCTCGGTGTCGCCGCCGATGGCAGCGGGCGGGACGAATCCGCCGGTCAGGGCGTCGTGGACGAGATCAAGTCCGCGGGCGGCGAGGCCGTCGCGCACTTCGGCGACGTGAGCGACTGGGAGCAGTCGAAGTCGATGATCACGACGGCGGTCGAGACCTTCGGCGACTTCAACATCCTCGTTTCGAACGCGGGCTTCTGTCGTGACAAGATGATCTTCTCGATGGAGGAGGGACAGTTCGACTCGGTCGTGAACGTCCACCTGAAAGGGCACTTCTGCGGCATCCGGCATGCGGCGGAATACTTCCGGAACAAGGGCAAGGCCGACGGGCAGGTCTACGGCCGCATCCTCTCGACGGCGTCCGAGGCCGCCTTCTTCTGCGATCCGGGTCAGCCGAACTACTCGGCGGCCAAGGCCGGCATCATCGCGGTCACGAACGCCGCAGCCATCGCGCTCGACAAGTACGGCGTCACGGCGAACACCTTCCTGCCCCGCGCGCGCACGGAGATGACCCTCGTGGGGCCGACGGCGCAGTTCTTCGAGAAGCCGGAGGAAGGCTTCGACACCTTCGCCCCCGAAAACGTGTCGCCCTTCGTGGCCTGGCTCGCGTCGCCGGCGGCGCAGAACGTGTCCGGCAACGTGTTCATCGTGTGGGGCAAGCAGATCACGGTGATGGAACCGCCGAAGCACGGCTTCACGGCCGACAACGACGACGCATGGACGCTCGAGGACGTCGGTGCGCAGATGGGCAAGTTCTTCGAGGGCAAGGAGCCCGTGAAGGACAGCTTCATTCCGCCGTCGGTGTTCTAGGCCGCGAACGGGTTCCAGCCGAGGAGGGCGAGCGATGGCGACCGAGTACAAGACGTGGCAGATCGGGGACGTGAAGGTGACCCGCGTGCTCGAGCAGGAGGCGCCGCTGCCGCCCGAGGCGTTGATCGCGAACATCGACCCCGACCGGCTGAAGGAACACGAGAGCTGGCTGAAGCCCCACTTCATGAACGAAGAGGGACAGATCGTGCTCTCGATCCACGCTCTGGTAGTCGAGTCGGGCAGCAAGACGATCGTCGTCGACACCTGTATGGGTAACGACCGGTCGCTGCCGATGGAGATGGGCCCGCTCCATACGAGCTTCCTCGAGGATCTCGAGGCGATCGTGAAGCGTGAGCAGGTCGACTACGTGATGTGCACGCATCTCCATTTCGACCACGTCGGCTGGAACAGCATGAAGGTCGGCGACGACTTCGTTCCGACCTTCCCGAACGCGAAGTACCTCTTCGCGAAGGCCGAGTACGAGCACTGGGTCGACGGTCCGGAGGACGAAAACATCGACCTGCGCTTCGGCGTGCAGCCGGTCGTGGACGCCGGACTCCACGAGCTCGTCGCGGACGACCACGCGATCACCGACGAGATCGCTCTCGAGCCCACGCCGGGCCACACGCCCGGTCACGTGAGCGTGACGATCGAGTCTCGGGGCGAGCGTGCGGTAATCACCGGCGACATGGTCCATCACCCGGTCCAGCTCGCGGAGCCGGGCTGGGGCAGTCATCCCGACGCGATTCCGGATCGGGCGGTCCAGACGCGACGCGAGTTCGTCGACCGCTACGGCGACACGGACGTGCTCGTGATCGGCACCCACTTCTCGGGCCCGACCTCGGGGCACATCAAGAAGATCGGCGACAGCTACCGGCTCGAGAGCGACTGAATCCCTCGCCTAGCCCGTCGGGAGTCCCCCCAGCTCTGCTGGGGAGGCCTTCAAAGTTTGA
>CAZAUR010000011.1:0-174656 GCA_964488255.1 uncultured Spirochaetaceae bacterium
TTTGGCGTGATCACGACTCCCTCGATACTTTGATCACGCTGGTTCGAGGTCTAGTTCAGGCCGCCCGACAAGACGATGAAGCCCGACATTGAATAGCTTGGCTCGATTCGTCGCTGTACCTCCTGGCCCCGAACTCTACAGACTCGGCCGAGTCGGCGGCGCTATTCAACGCCGCTTATCGCCGATCCGTTGGGCGGAGCGCGATCGCGGGCCCCTACGGACGCTGCACCAACCCACTGGTTGATGGCGAGGTTGTCAGCGATGCAGCCCAAGCGGAGCAGCAAGAACGCACAAGCGGTTGCGGCGATCCGGGCCGCGCATCGAAGATACGATGCGCCGTTGATCTACGACGACCCATGCGCGTACCAGCTCTGCGGGCCAGGCTGGCGCGCGGTACTTCGGTTCCGCGCCTTGCACGCGCTCGTATTCGGAAGATTCCTCCGCGTCCTGCGCCCGGTCCATGGACAGGTCCTCGCCCGCGCAAGGTTCGCCGAGGATCACCTCGAGGCAGCCGTCCGCCGAGGGGTCCGCCAATACGTCGTTCTCGGTGCCGGCTTCGATTCCTTCGCGGTACGCCTGCCCGCCTGGGCGAAGACGTTGCGCGTCTTCGAGTTGGACCGTCCCGAGACCCTCGCCGAGAAGAGACGTCGCCTCGAGCGCGCCGGCCTCGACTGCCCGGACAACCTCGAGTTCGTGCCCGTCGACTTCGAGCGAGAGTCGCTCGACGAAGCGCTCGGGCGTTCGAGCTTCAACTCGGCGGAGCCGTCCTTCTTCAGCTGGCTTGGAGTCCTCGTGTACCTGACTTCTGACTCGATCGACGCCACGCTGCGATCGATCGAGTCCCTTGCGGCGCCGGGTAGTGAGTTGGTGTTCGACTACATGCTGCCCGACCACCTCGTCGATTCGCGAGAGCGCGACGTCATCGACTTCGTTCGCCGAACCGGCGAGCGTCGAGGGGAGCCCTACGTCAGCTACCACGAGCCGGAGCACATCTCGGCAGCGTTGTCGCGGAGGGGCTTTCGGCTGCTGGAGGATCTCTCGCCCGGCGGCCAGCACGAGATGTACTTCGCAGGTCGGGATGACGACCTCAGACCCTGGGCATCATCGCACTTCGTGCACGCGCGAAGGAAATAGGCCGAGTCCGGCGCGGCCGAGCTTCGATGCCGCCGCCGAACGGACCTACGGTCCGCCACGTGGTCATACACCCGGCCGACACGCCGACCAACAAGGCGCGGCAGCCGACTCGGCTTGGCGGCCGGCGAACAACCGCGCGCTCTGGCGGGCTTCGTCCGTCAAGGCGCTCCAACCGTCTGGCGGCGATCGCTACAATTCTCTGCGAACCCTTTGAGCGGGCCTGTCAGCTGAGCGCAAGGTCCGTTAGGCGGCCTTCCACATCCTGAGCCAATCCGTCATAGAGAGACCCTGGTGGGCGACCGCCCTCTCAGTCTTCTGCGTCTCGACGGTCGCATTCCTCATCGCCCGAGACTTCTTCATCTCCGAGGTTCGCGACACTGAAGTCTGGTTCGGCTTCGAGGTTCACGGGTGGCTCGCGTGGATCACTGCACCCCTGCATTGGTCGATCTTCGTGATCGGTGGGTGGGGGTTCTGGCGTCTTCGCCCTTGGGTCTGGCCCTGGGCCTCGGTCTACGCCTTCTACATCGCCTTCAGTCATCTCGTCTGGAACCTCACGAGCGACGCTGGAGGGGGCTGGCTCCCGGGCCTTGCTCAGCTCGCCTTGTTCGCCGTTCCCGCCATCCTCCTGCTCTGGGCGCGGCCAGAGCCCCCGCCAAGCGGCGCGGATGCTTAACAGGCCGTTGCTACAGCACTGGGCGGGCGGGCTCTCGCAGCCATCGAATGATTCGCTCGTGGCCGATGCGTGGCTATTGCCGCGCCCGATCCTCAGACCTGAGGCGGTGTATCCAGCAGGTGCGCACTCACGTCGCCGGGCATGTGCCCGAAACCGCGACGATGTTTGTATCGCCAACGCCCGTCCTTACGGACGAAACGGTCTTCGTAGCGGTTTGCCCAGACGGGCTGCAACGGGAAGTCGTCGGTGCGTTGGAAGACGGTGACGTAGTAGCGGACCAGCGCCGTCCCCTCGGCCTCGTCGATCTCGACGATCGGGTTCATCACACAGTGTCGGGTGTGCGGCGTGCCGTCGTCGGGGTAGCGCCGCGTCCAGCGCTCGAAATTCGCCTGCACCGCCGCGCTGCCCTCGAGCGGCTCGCCGCCCTCGGTCTGGAAGACCGCGTCGGCGAAGAGCTCGCCTACGCCGGCGAAATCACCCGCGTCGATCCGCTCCGGGTAGGCGTAGACGAGATTCATGATCTCGATGTAGCTCTCGGTGATCGCACTCATCGTGTTCCCCTCTTGTCTGCTGTTCTCCGCCGACTCGGTCGGCCCCGACAGCTTCGCAATCTCGCGCGCTCGTCGCGAACGACATCGCCGGCAAGCAGCGCGCCGGCAGTCCACACGCAGACCCGTCGCGCCCCTCCACAACTGCGCGAAGACTTCCATCCAGACGGAACCGGGAGGCGACGATCCAGAAGGCGCCCTGCTCTTCGAAGGGAGCCCCCGTGTCCAGATCTCTCACGCATCGGCGACGACTCCTCAGCGTCGTCGCAGCGCTCTCCATCCTCTCGTTCGCGCCGTCTGCGGCGGCGACCGTCGCGACGGATTTCTCGTTCGCCAACGCCTCGACGAACTCGCTCGACTTCAGCGAGATCACGATGGCGGCAGGAACGTCGATCACGAACCAATACGCGCCGGGCTTCGGCGTGTCATTCTCGCCGAACGTCTGGTTCGAAGACAACCGCACCGGCCTCGGCTGGACCGACAACATCGCGAACTTCATGAGCGGAACGAGCACCTCGAACCCGGTCGTCGAGATCGCCTTCTCGGTCTCGGTCACGGCTGCGGCCTTCGAGATCGCGGCGAACAACAATACGTCGTTCCTGCTCGAAGCGGTCGACTCGGGCGCCGTCATCGAGTCCTTCGTGTTCACGGACACCGCCTGCTGCGCCGCCCACGTCGTCGGCTTCCAGGACTCGTCCTTCGACACGCTCCGGATCACCTACCAGTCGGGCGCGAGAGACTTCTTCATCGCCGACAACCTCGCCTGGAACGCCGTCCCGGAGCCCAGCACCGCAACGCTCCTGGCCCTCGGCCTGATCGGCCTCGCCCGCCGCCGCAAATAGAAAACGCGCGTAACCGACTCCTCGGCAACGCGCGTTTTCTATCGGGCCCATCGGGCGAAGCTCCGAGCGGCGCTCGTCAGACGCATCCGAAGCATCACGATCGTCGTCGCGGAACAACTCGACGCGACGAAGGCGACCGGGCGTCGCCCGATCGAAAAAACAAAAGACCCTGGGAACGGGCCAGAGGCCCTGAAGCGGCTACGACATCCGCGTTCCCAGGGACGGCGGCGTTGGGAACCTGCGTCCCTTCGCAGCACCTAGCGTAATAAGACGAAACGGTTCAGCGTTGCTAGGACGCCACCACCTCACTCGCCGTAGTGCTACGTTGGTACATTCTTACCTCCCAAAGTCGGCATGGAAGAGAAGAGCATGCGCCCCAAAGCGCATACTCGGTTCCCGGGCTCAGGTGGTCGCCGTAACCGCCCCTCCGGGCCGCTCCCGCATCTCGTCCCCCATGAACGAGCAGCGGTGAACTCGGGGATGAGTGATTCCCCTGTCCATGAATTTATCGGAGCGCCCAGCCCGCGGCCATAGCTCCGAGTGACCCTCGGGCGCTGCCCCCCCGTCTTCGCGAGATGGCCGCCCTCGGCTACGATCCCCCGCCGGATTCCCCGAGGAGAACCCCGATGTCGACCCCCCCGAAAGACTCGACCGCCGCGACGCTGCTGGTCAGCTGCGACGATCGGCCGGGTCTGGTGGCGGCCCTGTCCCAGCTCCTGTTCGCCCTCGGGCTGAACATCATCGACGCGGACCAGCACACTGATTCCGTCGCCGGCAAGTTTTTTCAGCGCATCCGCTTCGACCTGGCGGTCCGCGAGGACGGCGCCACGATCGATGCGAAGACCCTCGAGGGTGCGATCCGCGAAGTGGGGGACCGCTTCCAGATGGAGTGGGACCTTCGACTCGATCGCGACGTCGCGCGCATGGCGATCTTCGTCTCGAAGACGGACCACTGCCTCTACGACCTGCTCCTGCGCCACCGCGCCGGCGATCTCCACTGCGACATCCCGCTGATCGTGAGCAACCACCCCGACCTCGAGCCGATCGCCGAGCAGTTCGGGATCGACTATCACGTCTATCCGATCACCAAGGACACGAAGGCGGATCAGGAGAAGAAGGAGATCGAGCTCCTTCGCGAGTACGACATCGATCTCGTCGTGATGGCGCGGTACATGCAGATCCTCTCCGAGCAGATGATGGATGCCTTCCCGATGAAGATCATCAACATCCACCATTCGTTCCTGCCCGCGTTCCAGGGCGGCAAGCCCTATCATCAGGCCTACGGCCGCGGCGTGAAACGGATCGGCGCGACGGCCCACTACGCCACCCTCGACCTCGACGAGGGTCCCATCATCGAGCAGGACATCGTCCGCGTGTCCCATCGCGACACGCCGAAGGATCTCGTCCGGAAGGGCCGCGACGTCGAGCGCACCGTGCTCTCGCGTGCGGTCGCGTGGCATCTCGACGGCCGCGTACTCGTGTACGACAACAAGACGGTGGTCTTCGACTGACGATGGATGGACGACTCCTCTTCCTCGGACTCGTGATCGGCATCCTGATCCTCGCCTGGGTCGGCGCGGGCGTGCTCTGGCGCGCCGCCGAGATGGCAGAGCTCGTTGCCCCCCTCGACGTCGCGGACTACGACGAGCTCTCCGTCGTGACCGTCGGCACCGGGAACGAGTTCGAGAACCCCGAACGCCTGGGACCCGCGACCGCGGTCGGACTCGGCACGACGGTCGTGCTCGTCGACGCCGGACGCGGCGTCGCGGAGGCCCTGCGCCGCGCGAAGATTCCCGTCGACCAGCCGAGCGTCGTCTTCCTGACGAACCTGCTTCCCTACAACACGGTCGGACTCGACGACCTGCTCATGACGGGCTGGCTCACCGATCGTGAAACGCCCCTACGCGTGGTCGGCCCGCGCGGCACCCGAGCGCTCGTCGATGGGTTGACGGCGGCCCACGCCGTCGGTCGCGACGCGATGGGCACGTCACTCGGACTGCCGGCGGATGGCGCACGCATCGACGTGAGCGAGATCGCCGACGGCCAATCCGTCGAGGTCGGTCCGATCGTCGCCGAAGCGCGGTCTCTCCCCGGCGGTCCGCTCCCGAGCCTCGCCTGGCGGTTCACGGATGGGCATTCGCGCATCGTCGTTTCGGGCAGTGGCTGGGGACGCGACGTACTCGCGAGCTTTGCAGGCAGCGCGGACGTGCTCGTGCATGAGGCGGCCTATCTCCCGACCGTCGAAGAGCTCGAAGGGACCGGAGCGGTGGTGGTCGATCCCGAGCGGATCGAGCGGGACGCTGCGCTGCACACCGCCGTCGCCGACGCGGGACGCCTCGCCACCGACGCGCAGATCGACCGCCTCGTGCTCGTCCGACTTCGCCCGCCGCCCTTCTTCGAGCTGCAGATCCGGAGCCTGGTCTCGAACACGTTCGGCGGCGAGATCCTGATTCCTTCGGACGGCGACGTCGTCTTCCCCTGAGCGCGGGGAAGCCGACGGTCACGCGTAGAGGAGCTCGTCGAGTTCCTCGCGGCGCACCTGCGCCATGCGAAAGCGGCGCTGCAGCTCCTTCGCGATTCGCATTGCCGCCTCCTCGTCGCCTTCCGCGATCGCGGTCCGGATGCGATCGAGCACCCGCTCCCGGACCTCCTGCGTGACGCGCGTCTTCTCCATCTCCGATCTCCTTCGGAGACAAGATCGTCCCGGCGGCGAGATCGGACCGTGAAATGCTTCACGGAGTCGGATTTTCTCGCGAATCCGCCTCAGGGCAGCGCGTAGGCCACGTAGGTCGAGCCCGAGGGCCGGCCGAGCTTTCCGCCGCCGGCGGCGACGACCAGATACTGTCGTCCGTCGACCGAATACGTCGACGGCGTCGCGAAGCCCGCGGCGGGCAGCTGCGTCTCCCAGAGCACTTCCCCGTTTGCCTTGTCGAAGGCGCGGAGCTTGGCGTCGGCACTCGCTGCGATGAAGACGAGGCCGCCGGCGGTCACCACCGGCCCGCCGTAGTTCTCGGTTCCGGCTCCGCTGATCCCGCGCTCGGCGAGATGCGGATAGTCCCCGAGCGGCACCTGCCAGCGCAGCTCGCCGGCGGCGACGTCGATCGCGGTCAAGGTGCCGAAGGGCGGCGAGTTGATCGGTACGTGTTCGTCGTCGCGCAGGTAGGTGTAGCCGCGCGTCACGTACGCCGCGCTCGCGCCGGGCCGCGCCTCGAGCTCGGCGAGCGCCTTCTTGTCGTCGTCGGGATCCGAGACGTACGCGGTCAGACGTTCGAGGATCGGGAGCGGGAGATGGACGAACCCAGGCATGCGGCCGCTTCCGAGCGCGAGGGTCGTCAGGATCTCGAGGTCGGTACGTCGCTCGCCGACTTCGCGCAACGACGGGCCGACGCCCGTACCTTCGAGGTCCGCGCCATGGCAGACCGCGCAGTTCTCGAGGTAGATGCTGCGCGGGTTCACGTCCTTCGGTGCACGCATGAGCGTGAGCACACCGCCGACTTCGTTCGCGTTCACGTAGAGGAGTCCGGAGTCGGCATCCCAGGCCGCTCCACCCCACTCGGCGCCGCCGTCGAAAGCCGGATACATGACCGATCCCTCGAGACTCGGCGGAACGTAGGGCTCGCCCATTCGCATGCCGTCGAGGCGCGCGACCTGGCTGGCGCGAAAGCCCTCCGCCCGTCGATCGTCGTCGAGCCGCGACAGGTCCATCTCCTGTCGCGTGAAGGGAGGCGGCGCCGACGGGAAGGGCTGCGTCGCTGCCGCCGTCTCTTCGGGATAGAGGGAGGGATGGACGGGACGCTCCGCGATCGGGAAGACGGGCTCCCCGGTCACGCGATCGAAGACGAAGAGGTGGCCACTCTTGGTCGTCTGGGTGATCGCGTCGATCGTCCGGCGGTCGCGCTCGATCGTCACCAGGTTCGGCGGCGCGGGCAGGTCGCGGTCCCAGAGATCGTGGTGCACGACCTGGAAGTGCCAGATCCGCTCTCCCGTCCGCGCGTCGAGGGCGAGCAGCGAGTTCGCGAAGAGGTTGTCCCCGGGTCGGTCCCCGCCCCAGAAATCCGGCGTCGCCGATCCCGTCGGCAGGTAGACGATTCCCCGCCTGCGATCGAGGGTGACGCCCGCCCAGGAGTTCGCGCCGCCGCGTGCCTTCCACGCCTCCGCCGGCCAGGTCTCGACCCCGAACTCGCCGTCGCGTGGGATCGTGTGGAAGGTCCAGCGGAGCGCGCCGGTCGTGAGGTCGAACGCGCGGACGTCACCCGGGGACGCGCCGTCCGATTCGCCGACCTTGGTACCGAGGATGATCAGGTCTTCGAAGATCACGCCGGGCGTCGGGGATCCGACGTCCGTCGAGGCCAGACCGTGCGCCAATCCCTCGCGCAGATCGACGCGTCCGTCCTTGCCGAAGGAGGCGACCGGCTCGCCGCTCGCGGCGTCGATCTGCCAAAGATCCTGCCCCGACGCGGCGAGGATCCGTCCGCCGTCCGGCGAGTTCCAGTACACGACCCCGCGGTTGTGCCCCTGCGCGGCGCTCCCGGCCTGCGTCGGATCGAAGCGCCAGAGCTCCTCGCCCGTCGCCGCATCGAGGGCGAAGGGGTGAGCACGCGGCGTCGTTCCGAAGAGGACGCCACCCACGATGATCGGATTGCACTGGATCTGCGAGAGCGAGGCTTCGAGGGGTCCCGTGTCGTAGGTCCAGGCAACTTCGAGGCGCCTCACGTTCTCGCGATCGATCTGGTCGAGGGGCGAGGCGTGGGAGCGTTCGGCGTCGCCGAGGTAGGCGCCCCAGTCGTGGTTCGCGAGCGGGCCTTCGAGGGCGCGCGTCGACGAAGCGTCGCGCGTGGGTTCGGTCGCGACGCAGGCCGCGATGGCGGAGGCGATCGCGAGTCCCGCCGCGATCCCGAGTCGCCGGTTCCACTGCGGCCCCATCTTCATCGCTCGATCCCCTCCGTGTGTGCGAACAGCATAGGCGCTCCACGGCGCGCGCGAGACGCGTTCCGGCGCGACATCGTGCGCCGCGATACGGTCTCCGAAGGCGCGCGCCGCCGCCTGGGAGAAGCATGAGCCTGACCGCCGACGGATTCGAAGTGCTCGACGTCCACCATCACGTGGGCAACGCGTTCCGCGCCCTCGGCGGCGACCTCGACAGCGCACCGGATGTCGAGTTCAGCGCCTACGCCGACCGCGAGATCGCCTCGCGGCTCGAGATCATGGAGGCCGCCGGCGTTGCGCAGGCGCTCGTGATTCCCGGGCACGGCTATGAACGCGCGAACGGGCTCGCCGACACGCGGGCGGAGAACGACGCGATCGCCGCCTATCGCGACGCACGACCGGACCGCTTCCCGGGCGCCATCGGGATCGTCGAACCGCGCGACGGCGAAGCGAGCCTCGCGGAGCTCGAGCGATGCCAGCGCGAGCTCGGGCTCGTCGGCATCAGCTTCCACACTCGCTTCCAGGGCGTGTCCCTCGACAGCCAGTGGATCCTGAATTACGTCGCACGCATGGCGGAGCTCGGCCTGGTCCCGGTCGTGCACGCGATGAACGAGACGCCGGAGGAGGCGCTCTGGAAGCTCGCGGTCCTCGCGCGCTCGATCCCCGACACCCCCGTCCTCGCCCTCGACGCGTTCTCGTCCTACGAGGCGACCCGCGAGTGCTCGTTCATCGCCGAGGTCGCGCCCAACATCCTCTTCGACACGAGCCTCAGCTACAACTTCGACTTCATCGAGGCCTTCGCCGGCGAGTTCGGCGCCGAGCGCGTGGTGTTCGGGACGGATCTCTACTCGACGCCGGTCGGGCGACGGATCAGTCACCTGCTCCCGCAGATCCTCGAGTCGGACCTGTCGAAGGAAGACAAGGCGCTGATCCTCGCGGGCAACGCGCGGCGGCTCTTCGGGCTCGACTAACGCGCCGCCGGGATCCGAACCGTCTCCGTGTCCGCGCCGGACCGGATGATCTTCCCGGGCAGCGCATCCGTCGGCTCGCCGTCGACGACGATCGCCTCACCGTTCACGAACACGCGCCGGATGCCCGTCGACTCCGCGAAGAGCCGCGCCGAGTCACCCGGGAGGTCCTTGCGTTCGTGGATCATCCCCGAACCGATCTCGTCGGGATCGAAGAGCACGAGATCGGCGTGGTAGCCCTCGGCGATTCGACCGCGGTCGCGCAGGCCGAAGAGCCGCGCGGGGCGATCCGTGAGCGCCTCGACCGCCTTTTCGACGGGCCAGAGCTTCTGCCCGCGCAGACAGTCCGCAAGGAAGTCAGTCGTGTAGGGCGCGCCGCACATGCGGTCGAGGTGGGCGCCGGCGTCGGAGCCGCCGAGGAGGGTGTGACCGTTCTCCCAGGCCTGGCGGCGCAGCTCCCAGCTCGCGGCGTCCCCGTCCGGGGGGTCGGGCCAGAGCACCGTCCGAAGCTCGTCCTCGAGGACGATGTCGACCAGGGTGTCGAAGTCGCTCTGGCCGCGCTCGGCGGCGATCTCCTTCACGAGGCGACCGGTGAGACCTTCGTTCGCCTTCGAGTACGTCTCGCCGATCCGGAAGTTCGGCCAGTCGGCGACGCGCGCGAACACCCCGGCCTCCGGCGACTTCGCGCCCGCCTGCAGCTTCTCCCGGACCTCCGGCTTACGGAGCTCGGCCATCCGCTCCGGCAGGGGCAACGACAAGACCGCCATCCAGCCGGGCAGCTGATGGATCGGCGAGTAGGTCCGGAAGCTCATCGTCAGCCCGACCAGGGTCGGCATCGTGAGCGCAACGACCTCGGCACCGCGCTCGGCCGCGCTCTCCTGCGCGCCGAGCTGGTTCGCGAAGCGGTCCGGCTCCTTCGAGTCGATCGTGAACACGTTCCAGTTGAGGGGCCGTTCCGCGCGCAGGGACATGCGCGCCATCAGGTCGACCTCGGCATCCTGGAAGCCGTGTAGACAGCCGTCGGTGATGAACTCGAGGGTCGTCCCCTCGTGCTCGCCAGTCACGTCGCAGAGCGCGAGCAGCTCGTCCTCGCTCGCCGCGCGGGAAGGAACGGGCTCGCCGTCGCCGTCGCGGTGGGTGAACGAGCGCGAGCTCGAGAGCCCGAGGCCGCCCGCGACGATCGATTCACGCAGCAGCGCGCGCATCGCCTCGACCTCGGCGTCCGTCGCCTCGTTGCCGACCGCGCGGTCGCCCATCACCGTGCGCCGGAGCGCGCAATGGCCCACGAGGAAGCCCGCGTTCACGGCCGTCTTCCCGTCCATCCCGCCGAGCCAGTCGCCAAAAGAGCGCCAGCTCCAGTCGACCCCCTGTTCGAGGGCTTCGAGGGGCATGCCCTCGACGACCGACATCATGCGGCGGATGTAGTCCGCGTCCTCGTCGCCGAGCGGGGCGATCGAGAAGCCGCAGTTGCCGCCAATGACCGTGGTCACGCCGTGCAGGTTCGAGGGCGAGGCGGTCGGGTCCCAGGCGAGCTGCGCGTCGTAGTGGGTATGCGGGTCGACGAAGCCGGGGGTGAGCATCAGCCCCGCGCCGTCGATCTCCTCGAGGCCGGATCCGTCGCCGCTTCCGACGAACGTGATCCGCCCGTCGCGCACGCCGACGTCGCCGACGACGGGCGCCGCGCCCGTGCCGTCGATGATCGTCGCCCCGCGGATCACGAAACCAGCCATCAGAAGTCCTTCCGTGTCGGCGCGATCGGCACCAGACCTCAGCGGTAGTTCACCGCCGTCGCGTAGACCTCGGTGCAGACCTGCGACCAGAGAATGAAGTACTTCGACGATCGATCGACGGAGATCCCGATCAACGCGTCGGCGTTCCCGTTCTTCCTGGCCTTCTCGATCGCCTGGTGGGTGTAGTTGCCGCCGCTGATCGGGATCAGCCCGAGCAAGTCCACCTTGCAATCGGTCGCCGATACGGGACCCACGATCGTGTAGGTCCCCGGCTCGAGGGGCACGTTCGACGGCGCGACGCCGCCCGGAATCCGACTGCATCCCGCGAGCGAGAGGCAGAGGATGAGGAACACCGAAGCTGTTCGGAAGAGAATCATCGATGCCTCCGATTCGGGGGTCAGAGCCGCTTCAGGATCGCGCCCTGCGAGTTGAAGAAGAAGCCGCCGCAACCGATCAGCGCCGTCTTGGCGTCGTGCACCTGCCGCTCGCCGGCCTCGCCGCGCAGCTGGGTGACGGCTTCCCGGAGATGTCCCGTACCGCGCGACGCGCCCTCGGACAGGGATCCACCGTGTGGGTTCATCGGGACGCGCCCGTCGATCATCACGCAGCCGAGCTTGTCGTCCCAATGCTCCTGCATGAAACGACCCGCCTGTCCGGGCTTCGCAAAGCCCATGTTCTCGATCCAGCCGAGGGTGATGATGCTGAACCCGTCGTAGGGGAAGAACACGTCGATGTCATCGATCCAGACGTCGCTGCGCTCCTTGAGCGCGTGGGCGACGACGTGCTGTCCATGCCGGTCGAGGCTCGGGAGCTGATCCTCGTCGTTGCGACCGACCATACCGGCGGTCGCCGCGTGGACCACGACCGGGTTCGACGTGAGCTGCTTCGCCTTCTCGGTCGTCGTCAGCACGAACGCGTCCGCGCCGTCGACCGGGATGTCCATGTCGAGCATGCAGAGCGGCCAGCGGATCATCCGCGCGTCGAGGTAACCGTCCATCGTGAGCGGCGTCTTCATCGCGGCCTTCGGGTTCCGCGCCGCGTTCGCACGCATGTTCAGCGCGACGCGACCGAAGTCCTCGCGCGGCACGTCGTAGTCGTGCATGTAGCGCGCGGCCCAGGCGGTGTACGCCGCCGACGGGTCGATCGACTCGGGCATCGGCGGTGCCTTGAGTCCCCCGCCCATCATGCCGCCGAGGTAGCTGCGGAACGGATCCTGCGCCGCGGAGCGCGAGTTCCAGGGCGCGCGGGTGAACGCGTAGTACACCAGCACCGTGTCGCACTGCCCCGAGAAGATCGCCGTCATCGCATCGACCAGCGCGAAGACCGCGACCGGCATCGGGCTCGAGTGATGCGTGATGTCGGTCAGTCCGAGGATCGCGGACATCTGGTTCGCGCGCGGCGCGCCCGGCTCGAGCGCACCGACGACGCCGTCGATCTCGCTCTTGTCGATCCCGGCGTCGCGGATGGCCGCGATACACGCCTCCGCGCCGAGCTTCGCGGTCGAGATCCCGCCTGCGTCACGACTGAACTCGGTCGAACCGAGGCCCACGATCGCGATCTCGTCGCGCATCGGATTTCGCCTGGCCACTGCCTAATCCTCTCGCTTCTTGAAGACCGGGAAGGGATGGCCGTAGCGCTCGGTCCAGGTCAGCTCGACCGGCATCCCGATCACGACTTCCTCGACCGGGAGGTCGACGACCGTACTGCTGAAGCGCACACCGTCGGTCCCATCCAGCGTGACGGCGACGACCGGGTGCGGCCCCTTCGCGTAGTCGATGCCGGGTGCCGGTGCGCCCTGATGCAGGTGCATCGCGAGGTGGACCGTCCCCGTCCCCGCGACCTCGGTCGGCGTCAGGTTCTCGGACCAGCAGTCGGGACACACCGGCTTCGGCGGGTGATGGAACTTGCTGCAGTCGTCACAGCGGTTGATCAGGAGCTTTTCGTCGAGCCAGCCACGGAAGTGGTGCTTCGAGTCATGGGTGATCTGGACCCACGGGAAGCGCTCGACGAGCTCCGCGTCGGAAACGGATTGGCTCATGGGTTGCTCATGGGGTCAGTGTCGTCCTAGGCCTGGGGCGTCGGCGTGATGTCGGCCTCGAGGTCCAGATCGAAGTACTTGGCCGGGTTCTCGAGCAGCATCAGATTCCGGTAGGACTCGTCGACCCCATCGAAGGCATCGTCGAGGAACTTCCGCGAGTTCGGGTAGGACCCGACCGAGTGCGGGAAGTCCGAGCCGAACATCAGCCGGTCGAAGGGCAGGTGGTCGCGCATCGCCACGCACTTCGGATCGCGGATGATGCCGAACCAGAAGTGGTCGAGGATGTACTCCGAGGGCTTCCGCTCGAGCTTCCGATCGAAGGTGCCCCGGAAGATCTCGTAGTTGTCGTCGATCACGAACATGCCCCAGGGCAGCCAGCTCGCATTCACCTCCGCGAAGTAGAACTGCAGATCCGGGAAGCGATCGAGCGCGCCGGAGCAGATCAGCTGGCTCATGTTGTACATCGGCGGCTGCCCACTCACGCGCTGGACGATCGTGCCGGCGAAGGGGTCGGGACCGGTCCCGACGCCGACGCTGCTCATGTCCGGAGCGAACTGGCCGAAGCCGAAGTGCGGCGACAGCCGCATGCCGATCTCGAGGCTGCGCTTCCAGAACGCGTCGTCCTCGGGACGCGAGAAGCCAGAGCCGTTCGGGAACATGTGGAGCGAAACCGACTTGATCCCGTTGTCGACCAGGAATTCGATCTCGGCGATCGCGTCGTCGACGCCGGTCGTCGGGACGACGCCGTTGCCGATCAAGCGGTCGGGGGCGACGGCGCAGTAGTCCTTCGCGAGGAACGTGTTGTAGGCGCGGATCAGCGCTTTATAGACGTCCTTGTCGCCGATGTTCTCGATCGCGCGCGACGCGAAGATCGGTGGGAAGAGCACCTCGGCGTCGATGCCGTCGATGTCCTGCTCACGGAGACGCTGGGCCCCATCGCCGGCGCCTTCGGCGGGCGAGCCGTCCTCGTTGAAGTAGCTGCCGCCTTCGGTGACGACCGGGCCGCGCCCGGTGATGTTCTGCCCGTTCGGGATCAGCGGCTGGCCTTCGATCAGCCAGGCTTCGCCGCCCGTCGCGAGCTTCACGAGTCGCGGCGCGCGGTCCTGATGAATCTCCGGCATGTACTTGACCCAGGATTCCGGCGGCGTCTCGACGTGTCCGTCTCCCGAGATGATCTGATACTTGCGGCCCATGGGGGGTCCCTCCAGCGGATTGGCGTCCCTCTACTCTACACACTGCGGAGGACGTCGCTCCCCCGATTTTTCGCCGCCACGAGCGCCTAGAGGAAGCTCGGGCGGGTCCCGATCACCTGTTTTTCCTCGAGCGCCTTGATCTGTTCTGGCGACTGGCCGAGGCGCTCCGCCAACAGCTCCGCGTTGTGCTCGCCGAGCAGCGGCGGCAGCGTGCGCAGCCCCGGCTCACCGTCGAAACGAACGGACGAACGGGGGTAGCCGATGCGTCCGGCGAAGGGGTGATCGAGAAACTCGAGGAAGCCGCGCGCATCGAGCTGCTCGTGCCCGGGGACGACCTCGCGCTGGTTGTGGAGACACCCGACGGGCACGCCCGCCGCCGCGAGCGTGTCGCTGATTTCGTGCGCGTGTCGCGCGGACGTCCAGGTCTCGATCGCCTCGTCGATCTCGGCCGCGCGGGCGCGTCGAGCGGGCTCGGTCGCGAGAGCATCGTCCGTCGCCCAGTCCTCGCGGCCGATCGCGCGGGCGAGCGCCGGCCACTCTTCGTCCGCGGCGCAAGCGATCGCGACCCAACCCTTGTCGTCCGGGTTGCGCTCGTCGCGGCAACCGTAGACGCCCTGCGGTGATGCGACCGGACCGACGTTCCCCTCCCGTTCGAGCAGCACGTCGTACGCGGAGCGTTCGACCACCTGCTCGCCGGCGAGCTGCAGGCCGACTTCGAGGAGCGTCACTTCGATCGTCTGGCCCCCCGCGCCCCGGGCCTTCATCTCGAGCGCGCCGAGGAGCGCGAACACTGCGGTCATCCCGCCGACCGGGTCGCAGATGCCGCGAGGCACCGTCGGCTCCCGCTCCGGGAAGCCCGTCACCCAAGCGAGTCCCGACGCCTGCTCGATCGTCATCGCGAATCCCACGCGATCCCGCCACGGCCCGTCGAGCCCGAAGGCGGGCATGCGAACCAGGATCGCCTCCGGATTCAGCGCCTTGACCGCCGGGCCGTCGAACCCGAACCGCTCCATCACGCGCGGCGAGAAGTTCTCGATCACGACGTCCGCCTGCCTAACGAGCTCCCGGGCGAACTCGAGCCCGTCGTCGTCCTCGAGGTTCAACGTGATGGACCGTTTGCCGGAGTTCGCGCCGTGGAAGACCGGCGCCCACTCCCAGACGATGCCGTCCTCGGGGATGAAGCCGGAGGCGAAGCGCATGCCGTCGGGTCGCTGGATCGACTCGACCTTGATCACGTCCGCCCCGAAATCAGCGAGGACGGTCGCGGCGAAGGGTCCCGCCCAGAACGCCGTGAAGTCGACGACCTTGAGCCCGGCGAGTGGCTTGTCGCCCGCGCCGACGATCGCGGGCGGCGCCGCGAGGCCCGCGAGAACGTCCTCGGTGTGTTCGCCGAGTGCCGGCGAGGCAGCGAGGGGCGCCTCGTCTCCGACCTCGAATCGGAACGGCACGCCGGGGACCTTGAATCCGCCCGGGTGATCGCGATAGAACCCGCGCGCGACGAGATGGTCGGTCTCGAGCACCGTCTCGCCGTTGCCGATCGGCGCGACGGGAATCCGCAGCTGCACGCAGAGGTCTACGATCTCGTCGATCGAGTGGTTCCGGGTCCAGGCCTGGATCTTCGTCAGGATCTCGTCGCGTCGTTCGAATCGGGTGTTGCCGATGCAGAGCGAGTCGTCCGTCACCCACTCGGGCTGCTCGACCATCACGCAGAGGTCGTGCCACTGCTGCGAGGTCTGCGTCGAGAAGCCGATCATCCCGTCCCCCGTCGGCTCGATCGACGGCACCTCGACGCTGAGCGGAAACTGATCCCCCGGCTTCATCTGCCCGTGGATGAACTGATAGGGCTGGAAGCACAGGATCATCGTCTCGAGCATCGACACGTCCGCGTGTCGGCCCGCGCCCGTCGCCCGCGCGGACCGCCACGCGACGACGGCGGCAACCGACGCGAAGCTCCCCGCGCAGTACTCACCGAGTCGGCCGCCGGCGACCACGGGACCGAGGTCCGCATAACCCCGCCCGGACATCGAACCGGATTCCGCCTGCAGCGTGAAGTCCGTCGCGGCGCGCGAAGCCCACGGTCCGTCCTGCCCGAAGGGCGTGATCGAGACGAGACTCGCGCGGGGGTTCGCGTCGCGGATCGCTTCGAAGCCGATCCCGCGCGCGTCGAGCCACCCCGGTTCGAAGCTCTCGAGCACGACGTCCGCGGATTCGACCAAACGCAGCAACGTCGCGCGATCCGCTTCGCTTCCGTCGAGATCGAGCACGACGCTCTTCTTCGTCGCGTTCAGCCACTGGAAGAGCGCGCCGTCCTCGCCCTCGGCGAGGGGCTCGGAGCGTCCGAGCACGGCGGAAGTCTTCATGCGACGCAGCGGGTCGCCCGCCGGTGCCTCGATCTTCACGATCTCGGCACCCGAGTCCGCGAGCTGTCGTGTCGCGAAGGGACCGGCGATCTCGGTCGACAGGTCGAGGACGCACAGTCCTTCGAAGGGGGTGGTCATGCGGCTCTCCAGGCGATGCGCGCCCAAAGGCGACGCGAGCTGGAGAGCATAGATCGGTCGACGCCCGCTGGGAGTCGGGGCGCTCAGTCCTCTCGTTCGGCGCGGGCCGCGAGCTCGGCGCGCAACGCGCGGTGTTCGGCCTCGTTGAGCGAGAAACGCGCGAAGGCCACGGCCCCGATCGCGAAGGCCACCGCCGGAACGACGCCCATCACGATCCGGATCGAATCCCGCACGGTCGGGGTCTGGAGATCGACGAGCGGGTCGTAGCCGGACAAGTCCAGGACGAAGAGGCCGAGTGCCATCGCGAAGGCGGTGCCGGCCTTTCTGAGGAAGTTCCAGACCGCCACGTAGGCGCCTTCCTTCCGCTCACCCGTCTGCAGCTCGTCGAAGTCGACGACGTCCGCCTGGACCGACGGACCGATCACGAGGGAGATGCTCGTCCCGACTCCGATCGTCAGCACCTGAAAGAGGGTCGGGACGACGTCTCCGTCGTCGATGAAGAGCAGTCCGATGAAGCCCAGGATGTTGCACACCATGCCCGCTAGCCACAGGCGCTTCTTCCCGACTCGCCGCGAGAGGTGGATCCAGATGGGCACGCAGACGAACTGCGGAATCATCCAGACCGCCATCATCCACACGAGGAGATCCGGACGTCGAACGACGTCTTCCGCCATGTAGGCGCCGACCGAGGAGATCACGCCCATCCCGAAGGAGTCGATCCCGAGGACCATCAGCAGCAGCCGCGCGTGCGGATTGCGCAGCACGTCGCCGAAGGCCGACCAGAGGCGCGTGCCGCCGCGTCCCTGATGGTGCAGGGGCTCGGGCACGCGCCACACGCAGATGAAGATCATCACGGCGAGGACCGTGCCCGTCACCGCGGCGACGAACATCTCCGCGTCCGGATACTCCGCCTCGTTCTGCATGAACCAGAGCGAAACCAGGGAAGCACCGAATCCGGACGCGACCAGCGCCTGTCGCCAACCGAAAAGTCGCGTGCGTTCGTGATAGTCGGTCGAGAGCTCGAGGCCGAGTGCCACGTACGGCACGTAGAAGGCGGTCGAGGTCGTCTCCCAGAGGAGCATCGCGATCGCGATCCAGAGGATGACGAGCATCGGATCGAGCTGCGCCGGTGGGCTCCACAACATCACGTAGGTCAAGCCGACCGGGATCGCCGAGCCGAGGAGCCAGATCCGCCGACGCCCGAAGCTCGACTGGGTGCGATCCGACAGGTAGCCCGCCATCGGATCCGAGACCGCGTCCCACAATCGAGCGATGAACACGATCGCGCCCACGATCGCGGGCGCGATCAGGAGCTGGTCCGTCGAAAACTTGGCGAACCACATCCCCATCGGCATCGACATCGCCAGGTAGCCCGAGAAAGGCAGCGAATAGAACAGGATGCGCGAGAGCGGGAGCCGGGCGTCGGTCGATTCGGACACGGCGCGCATCATGGCACAGGCTCCACGACGCCGAATCCGGCTTCACGTCGCAGACGGACGTTCCGGACGGGCTATCAGGACAGGTGCCGAGCAGGCGCAGGGACGTTCCGCGTGGTCGCGGCTACCGCCGCGAAAGTCCGTAGCGACGTTCGACCGCGCGTTGTCGCTCGGCGATCTGGGCGCGTCGATCCTCGGCAGTGAAGGCCGGTTCATCGTCGGGAAAGCGCGAGCGGAGCTCGGCGAACGGGACGAGCTCGACCGTCGGCTCGTGGTCGGGCCCCAGCTCCTCGGCGACGCCCTGCCATCGGAGCAGCATCTGCCCCTGGGGCGCGGCCGATGCATCGAGCCAGTTCGCGAACCCGGGATCCCGAGTGCTGATCACGAAGCGGTAGACACCGTCGGGCGAGAGGCGTGCCTGCTCCGTGTTGACACTCGTCGTGGCGTTCACGAAGTCGAGCGCCTCGAACCACTCGGTTCCGATCTGGAAGCCCTGGTAGCGCGACTTCGACGGGCGGGTGGTCACGACGAGCGCGGTCGCGTCGTCGACCGCATAACGCCCGGTCGCGTTGTACTGATTCGACAGCCCGCCGACCGCGCCGCTCATGCGTCGCATGGCTCGCAAGCTGTTCGGCTCGAGGCCGGCGTAGACCTGATCGACGGTCGCGCTGTATCCGCGCAGGGCGTCCTCGACGTAGTCGGCGGTCGCCGCGATCCGTCGCGCGACGTCGGCATCGGAGACGGGCGTGCTGCGCATACCGCGCTCCCCCACCCGCTCGATCGTGATTTCTCCGGCTTCTTCCGTCGCCCAATCGCCGTAGGTGAAGCGAACCAGGATCCGGCGGGACTCCGGCGCGAGCTCGATCCAGTTCTCCGCTCGCGGCGGACCGCCGACGACGATCTCGAAGCGACCCTCGTCGTCGGTCACGAGCGTATCGAGCCCGATCGCGCCGAACGCGCCGAACGGGCGATGGACACCGGGATACCCCTGGTAGACCTGGACGTTGAAATCGGCGGTCGTGCCGAGGCGACCCGCGATGCGATAGACCGCATCGTCGTCGACCCGCGTCACGAGATAGAGGTTGTCGGGGTTGCCGAGGGCGAGCTTTGCGAAGCGCTCGTCCTGGACCTGGAAGAAGGGATGCGCGGTGTCTGCCCACGCGAGCTCCTCGTCGACGGCGCGCCGCAACAGGCGCAGGACGTGGAGCGCGCCCTCCCCTCGCCCGTTCGGCACCGCAGCTGCCTCGTCGACCCGCGCGATCTCGGCACTCTCGACGATCGTCTGCGCGAGGACGTGGAGCGCGTCGAATGGATCGTCGGGATCCGAGACCGCAGGCGGCGGCGACTGACAACCGAGCGAGAGGACGAGCGCGGCGAGAGCCACGAGCGAGACGGCTCCGCTTCGCGTCCGCACGACTAGTCCCCGATGCCCTTCGGCCGTCGGTGCATCGGTCCATCGGGCAATCGGCCGTCCACGTCGCTGAACCCGAACTCGTCGGCCAGCTCGCGGGAGACGAGCGCCTGACCAGTGCGGTCGATCATCTTGTCGTCCGCGGCGAGCGCCGCGACGGCGCGCCCCGTGAAGAAGAGCGACTCCGCCTTGCTGAAGTCGAGGCCCTTCACGTGCTTCGCGTTGACCTCGTTTCGTTCGGTCAGGACGAGTCCGGGCCACAGGGACACGACCGTGACGCCGTGGCGCTTCAGCTCGTGGGCGGTGTCGGCGGTCAATCGGTCGAGGGCGCACTTGCCGACGCCGTAGGCGACGTGCCAGGCGTATTCCGCCGCCCCGCTCGAGCTGATGTTCGCGATCAGACCCGCGCCCTGCCGGGCCATGATCGGCGCGGCGAAGCGGCTCGCGACGTAGGCGGATCGCGTCCCGACGTCGATCATGTCGTCCCAGTTCGAGATCGGGACCTGCCAGAAGGGCTTCCCGCTCGTCAGCTCGTCCGGGATGATGAACGCGTTGTTGACGAGCACGTCGAGGCGTCCTTCGTCGGCGTGCACGCGATCGAAGACCGCTTCCACGGCGGCATCATCGCGATGGTCGCAGGCGATCGGGATCCCCCGACCTCCGACCGCGTCGATCTCCGCAGCGACCGCCTCGATCGTCCCCTCTTCCGGAGGATCCGCGTCGGAGGTCCTACGCGCGGTGCAGTACACGGTCGCGCCGCGTGCCCCGAGTCCGACCGCGCAGCCGCGGCCGATCCCCCGACTCGCGCCGGTCACGATCGCGACGCGCCCCTCGAGTGCTCGGTCGACGGCGACGGCGCCGCTCATCCCGACTCCTCGGCGACGATCTTGCGGGCCGCGTCCTCGACGCGCGTCCCTTCGAAGAAATCCGGGTTCATGCTCGTATAGAAACGAACCGGGTTCACGAGCACGAACTCCCGGAACTCCGCCTCGTCGACCAGCTTCTTCTCGACGAGCTCGTAGGCCTCTTCGAGGATCTCGGTCATGTCGGGCACGTCCCAGTGGCCCATGTCCGAGCTGAACATGGCGCGCAGCTTCGCGCCCATCGGGTTCACCCGCTCGTCGAAGGCGAAGGCGACGGTCCCGTCGTCCGCCTCGCAACCGAAGTAGAAGTGGGGCACGAAGAGGTCGCGCAGATCTTCCTTCTTCTCGATCTCGCAGGCTGCGTACTCGTCGTAGGTCGGCGGCTCCGGCTCGAGCTTGCGAAACGACTCCGCGATCGCCTGCCCGTCCTTCTTCATGCGCTCGTCACCGTAGCGATCGAAGAGGTCGAGCATCTGTTCCGTGTCGATCTTCGCCGGATCGAGGTGGTGGATCGACTCCGCGTTGCGCTTCTCCCAGTGACCGACGAGCCCGGCGTAGAGCTCGCACGCCCAGGCCACGCCGCCCTCGAGCAGCCCGAAGGAGATCTCCGGGAAGCGACGGGTGACGCCGCCGAGGAAGATCGATCGGCAGAAGGCTTCCATGCTCACGCCGAAGGAGCCGATGTGATTCGAGACGTAGTTCGACACCGAGCGGCGACTGCCCCAGCCCATCCCGGGCGTGTGCGAGGCCGGCGCGATCTGGAGCTCGATACAGCGCTTCCAGAACGGGTCGTAGTCGTACTCCGAATCGAGCCCGAGCGCGTCGATCCGTTCACCGGAGCCGGAGCCCCAGTTCGGTGTCTCGCGACCGCCGGCCACCTCGCCGCCGCCGATCGGGCGATGGACCAGGCCGTTGATCATCATGGCCTTGAGGCCGATCTCGTGCACGTGCTCGAGCTCGGCGATTGCCTCATCGGGCGTGTGCGTCGGCACCAGCGCGACCGGCGTCATGCGATCGCCGTAACCGCCGTAGAGCTCCTTGTGATAGAGGTTCAGCGCGCGACACGCGATCTGTCGGAGCTCGGCTTCGCGGATCGCCGGCGTCGTGAGCGTCCGGCTCGGATATAGGACGGCGAAGTCGAGCCCGAAGTCGTCGAGTCGTTCGTAGAGCAGTCGCGGCAGGTGGGCCGTCGCGCGGTCGAGGGTGTTGGCCGCCGGCAGCGTCCACCACGGCGGGCGCGTGGTCCACTCGGCGCGCCGCGCGTCGTCGGACATCTCGCTCCAGGGTCGGAGCACCGTATCGTCGTAGTCGAGACCGCCGGCCGCCTCGAAGCGCGCCGCGAGATCGCCGCCGCCGAGGTCCTTCACGTAGTCGAGGAAGAACCCCTTCATGACCGGCGCGGTCTCGATCCAGTGGCCGTCCGCGTCGACCACCGGATGGCCGAGCTGGTCGCGGATCGACACGGCGCGGGTCGCTCTCGAACCGATCGCGGACGTACTCAAGACGAGACTCCGCTCGCCGCCGCGTTCGCCTTGCCGACCGGCGCCGCTTCGGCCATCGCGCCGGCGTGGATCGCCGAGTCGTCGTGGCTGAAGCGCGCACGATAGGCCGCGCCGGCGACCTGCGTCATGACCCGCTCGACCTCTGCCATGTCGACGCGGTCCGCGAGGGCTTCCGCGCCGGCGCGGGCCAGCATCTGCGGCAGCCGCGTCTTGATCCGGCCCACCGCCCACTCGAGCGGATCCCCCATCGCCGCCGGCTCGAGATGCACCATCTCGTTGGTCTGCCGCGCGTAGGACACGTAGTGGTAGTGCGGGTCCTCGTCGAAGCAGTCGAAGCGGAGATACTCGATCCGCTCCGCGCCCGGCATGGGCTCGCCGAAAACATGAAGCGACACGCCGCGGTCGTCGATCTGCTCGATCTTCCCGTCGAAACCTTCGTTCGCCTGATGCGCCGCGGCGATCGCGTCGTCGAGGAGTCGGTACTCGACCCAGATCGTGACCGGCCCCGCGTCGAATTTCCGGCTCTGGGCCTCGACCGGCGGGATCGGCATGATGTCGTACTTCGTCACACCGCGATCGAACTCGTGCATGGCTTCACTCCACTCCGTTCCAGGGCGAATCGCGCCCGGCGTCCCGGGATTCTATCTCGCCAGCCGGGGTCTGCGACGGGGTATGCTGTCTCGTCTGCTCGAGGGAAGGAACCTGCGATGGAACGATTGAAGGGTCGACGCGCGCTCGTGACCGGCGCCGCGTCAGGAATCGGACGCGGGACGGCGCTGCGCCTCGCTGTCGAAGGCGCGGCCGTCTTCTGCGCGGACATCGCCGCAGAGGGGGCCGAAGACACGGCCAAGCAGATCGCCGCAGCGGGGGGCACGGCCTCCTCCGGCACCGTCGACGTGGCGGACGCTGCGTCCTGTGAAGCCGGCGTGGGCGCCGCCTGCGACGCGCTCGGCGGGCTCGACACCCTCGCGAACGTGGCCGGCATCCTGCGACCGGCGCATACCCTCGAACAGGACCCGGCCGACTGGCAGCTGACCATCGGCATCAACCTCACCGGGACCTACCAGATGTGCCGCGCCGCGCTGCCGCACTTCCTCGACCGAAGCGACGCGCCGGCGGGCGGCTGCTCGATCGTCAACATCGCGAGCGCGGCCGCCCTCCAGGGCGTCCCCTACAACGCCGCCTACTGTGCTTCGAAGGCGGGGGTCGTCGGGCTCACCCGCTCCCTCGCTTCCGAGTACTCGAAGCGAGGCGTGCGGGTGAACGCGATCTGCCCGGGCGGGATCAGCACGCCGATGACCGCCGCCGGATTCCCGGTCGAGGGCATCGACCCCTCGATCTTCGCGCGCATCTCCCCGCAAATGGCGATGGTCGGCGAGCCCGAGGACATCGCGGCCCTCGTCGCCTATCTCGCGTCCGACGAGACCCGGTACATGACGGGCTCGGCGATCACGATCGACGGCGGGCAGCTCGCGTGAGCGCGCCGACGCCGACGCCGACGAACCGCATCGACCCGTTCGCGCCGGCCGAGCTCGGCCCGATCACGCTGCGCAACCGCGTGATCAAGAGCGCGACCTTCGAGGGCGTCATGCCCGACGCCCTCGTCACGCCGGAGTTGATCGCGTACCACCAACGCGTCGCCGCGGGCGGCGCGGGCATGAACACCGTCGCCTACGTCGCGGTCGCAGCCGACGGTCGTACCAATCGCGCGTGTCTCTACATGCGCGACGAAGCGATCCCCGGCCTGCGCGCGCTGACCGACGCGATCCACGCGGAAGGTGCGAAGGCGTCGGCGCAGATCGGACATGCGGGACCGGTCGCGGACTCGAAGTCGAACGGCGCCGTGGGCTTCTCTGCCTCCCGCCGATTCAATCCCCTCTCGCTTCGCTTCACCCCTGCGGCGACCGAAGGCGACCTCGAACGGGTGATCGAAGACTTCCGACGAACCGCCCTCGGCTGCGAGCAGGCGGGCTTCGATGCGATCGAGGTCCACCTCGGCCACAACTACCTGCTGAGCGCCTTCCTCTCCCCGGCGCTCAACGACCGCACCGACCGCTGGGGCGGCTCGCTCGAGAACCGCGCGCGGCTCGCGCGGGAGGTGCTGAAGGCCGTCCGCCAGGCCGTGGGCGGTCGGCTCGCGATCATCGCGAAGCTCAACATGGTCGACGCTGTACCGAATGGCCTGAAGATCGAGGAGAGCCTCGAGGTCGCGAAGATGATCGAGGCCGACGGCACCCTCGACGCCCTCGTCCTCACCGGCGGGAGCAGCTTCGGCAATCCGATGTTCCTGTTCCGGGGCGACGCGCCACGTAAGGAGTTCGGGCAGGCCCTGTCGCCCCTGCTGAGGCTGGGTTTCAAGCTCGTGGGGCGAAAGTTCATGCCCGACACGCCCTTCGAGGAGGCCTATTTCGAGTCCCTCGCGCGCCGCTACAAGGATTCGCTCGATCTGCCGGTGATCCTCCTCGGCGGCATCAACAAACGCGAGACGATCCAGAAGGCCCTCGACGACGGCTTCGCCTTCGTGCAGATGGGGCGCGCCCTGCTGCGGGAGCCGGACCTGCTCCTCAAGATGCAGTCGGGAGAACAGACCGAAGGCATCTGCATCCACTGCAATCGTTGCATGCCCTCGATCTATTCCGGGACGCGCTGTCTGCTGATCGATCCCGATCCGATCGAACCGGGACCTCCGGTCGCCTGAGCGCTGGCGGCCCGCCTAACGCGGGTCGAATCGGAAGAGCCGGTCGCCGGGCTCGTCGCTGTCGGCGCGCCCGGTCAGCGCCTCGCCCACGTCGATCACCGCGTCGTGGGCCGCGCTCTCGGCGGAGACGCGCGCGCCAGTTCCGCCGTCGTATTTCGCTCGACGCCCTGCTCGCGCGGCGACGTACTCCCCGCTGTCGTGGGGCACGAGGCTGAGGCGGCCTTCGATGCGCCGCCCGCCGATCCGAACCACGACACGGTCGTCCCGCGCCACCTCGACCGGCCAGCGCGTGAGCATGCCGCCCTCGCAGTCGAGCCCGCAGGAGACGTACATCCGGCCGTCGGTCACGCTGAACCAGAGGGTGAGCGAGGTCTCGGCGCCGACGAGCTCGAGCTCGAGTCCGAGCGCCTCGTCGAGACGCGCCCAGTCGACGGCATCGAACGCAACGAGCTCCCCGGACACCAGCGGACCGCCGCGGAACACGAAGACGGGGCCGTCCGCGCGGGAGATCCCGAGATAGACGCCCGCGAGCAGGAGCAAGACCGCCGCGACGCCGATCGCGATCGGCTTTCCTCGCCCCGCGCGCGCTCGCTCTTCGCTCATCCAGCCGCCTCTCCCCTGGCGTGGTCCCGTCCACGTGTGCAGGGACCCTAGCCGACCGCACGAGCGGGTCCGCGGCGGTTTATGCGGTCGTATAATTTCGCGCTATCGTCCGGACACGCGATCGAACCGCCCCCGTCGCGAAGGAGTCCCCCTGATGCATCACGCCATCACCGTCTTCGGCACCGACTACTGCATGCACCCCGCCGAGCTCGCCCCGGAGATCGAATCCCGCGGCTTCGAGTCGGTCTGGGTCGCCGAGCACTCGCACATCCCCGCCAGTCGGACCTCGCCCTGGCCCGGAGGCCCCGAGCTCCCGCAGTTCTACTACGACGCGATGGACCCCTTCGTGTGGCTGTCCGCCGCCGCCTCGGTCACGAAGACGCTCAAGCTCGCGACCGGCATCTGCCTCGTGGTGCAGCGCGATCCGATCCAGACCGCCAAGCAGGTCGCGAGCCTCGACCGCCTCTCGAAGGGTCGCTTCATCTTCGGCGTCGGCGCCGGCTGGAACATCGAGGAGATGAACAACCACGGCACCCAGGGCGAAGGCCGCTTCAAGCTGTTGCGCGAACGGATCGAGGCGATGAAGGAGATCTGGACGCAGGAAGAGGCGTCCTACGAAGGCGAGCACGTGTCCTTCGATCGCATCATCGCGAACCCGAAGCCGGTCCAGCAGCCGCACCCGCCGATCCACGTCGGCGGCGGCTTCCCCGGCGGCGCGCGACGCGCGGTCCGCTACGGCAACGGCTGGATCCCGATCGGCGGTCGTGATGGGATCGACTTCACCGAACACGTGGCGGACCTGCGCAAGGCCGCGGAACAGGCTGGGCGCAATCCCGACGAGATGGAGGTGTCGATCTTCGCGGCGCCGCCCGAGAAGGACTTCGTCGAACGCTGCGAAGCGGCGGGCGTCTCGCGGATCACCTTCGGCATCCCGCCGGCGGGACCCGACGTCCTCCTGCCTTGGCTCGACAACCTGGTCGGGCTTCGCTGAGCGACCGCCTAACGCGCCTCCGGCAGGGCCTCCGGCAAGGCATAGGCGACCAACGCATCGTCCGACGGTGAGCCGAGCGGAAAGTGTCCGCCGGCCGCCACGACGACGTATTGCCGGCCTTCGGGCCCGACCCGGTACGTCATCGGCGTCGCGTGCGCCGACGTCGGCAGCAGCGCGTCCCAGAGCATCTCGCCGGTCTCGGTGTCGAAGGCACGGAACGTGCGGTCCATCGTCGCGCCGATGAACACGAGCCCGCCCGCGGTCTGGATCGGTCCGCCCTGGTTCGGCGTGCCCCACTCGAAGAAGCGGCCGAAGGCCGGGGCCAGCTCGCGCAGGTTGCCGAGGGGGCGCTGCCACTCGATCTCCCCGCTCGCGAGGTCGATGCTCGTGAGCAGGCCCCAGGGCGGCGGCGTGCACGGCATGCCCCAATCGGAGAGGAGCGGCGCGCGAAGCGTCACGTACGGCGTCCCTTCCTGCGGCTGCGCGCCGACGAGGTCCGTGCCCTCGAGGCTCGTCGCCTGCTCGCGAGGCACGACGCTCACGATGAACGGGTTGTGCATCGAGTTCACGACCAGGCGCCCATGTGCTTCGTCGACCGACAGCGAGCCCCAGTTCACACCCCCGCCGAGGCCGGGAAACACGACCGAGCCTTTCGCGGAGGGCGGTGTGAAGATCCCGTCGTTGCGGAGGGAGCCGACGAGCGCTCGACACTGCGCGCGATCGATCGGCGTGAGCCCCCAGATGTCCTCGTCCGGCAGCGAGTGCGGATGAAGGGGAGCCGGCTTCGTCGGAACGGGCTGCCGTTCCGCGATCACTTCGCCGGTCACGCCGCCCTGCGGCGTCGCGATCATCTCGACCGGAAAGAGCGGCTCCCCGGTCCTGCGGTCTAGCAGGAACACGTGGCCCATCTTCGTCGCCTGCGCGAGGGCCGGAATGCCCTCGCCTGCGGGCCCACCGGGGTGCGTGTACAAGACCGGCTGCGATGCCACGTCGTAGTCCCAGACGTCGTGGTAGACGGTCTTGAAATCCCAGAGCAACGCACCGGTCCGGGCATCGAGGGCGACGACGGCGCTCGCATAACGTCCCAGACCGTGGCGCTCGCCTCCGTAGTGATCCGGCGCGGCGTTGCCCATCGGCACGTAGACCCGCCCCAGGGCCTCGTCGCCCGAGAGGAGCGCCCAGGCGTTCGCGGTCCCGCGCGTGTAGGTCGCACCCGCGGCGACGTCCGCCGCCGTGACGGGATCCACACCCTCCGGCACGGGATCCCAGGCCCACGCGAGCGCGCCCGTCTCGGCGTCCCATCCCCGGATCACGCCACCGGGCGCGTCGACGCGCTGCCCGTCCGTCACCCACGCGCCCGTGACCACGTGTCCGGCCACGACCGTCGGCGGCGAGGTCATGTAGTACTCCCCGTCGCGGGTCTCCCCGATCCCTTCGAGCAGGTTCACCGTTCCGGCATCGCCGAAGTCGTCGCAGGGATCGCCCGTCCGTGCGTCGAGAGCGATCAGGCGCGCATCGAGGGTGCCGAGATAGATCCGCGACGCGCAGGTACCCTCGCTCGCGCCCTCGACCCGACCGTGAGCGACCCCGCGACACAGCGGGTTGTAGATCCCGGCCAGGTCCGGCTGCGCATCGAAACGCCAGCGCTCCGTGCCCGTTTCCGCGTCGAGCGAAACGACCTGGTTGCGCGGCGTGCAGAAGACCAGGGCGTCGTCGACCAGGATCGGCGTCACCTGGAGCGACGTCGTCGGCGAGACGTCTCCGCTCTCGAAGCGCCAGACCTCCTCGAGGTGCGCCACGTTGTCGCGGTCGATCTGGTCGTTCGCGGAGAAGCGGCTGCCGCCGAGGGCCCCGCCCACGTGGGGCCAGCCATCCACCGGCCCGGCGTAGTCGATCGACACCTCACCGAAACCGCACCCCGTGGCGACGCTCGAAAGCGCGGCCATCGCGAAGCCCCGGATCGACGGTTTTCGCGCACGGGTCATCGGTCTCTCCTCTCGTCGAAACAGTCGACTTCGGACCCACTGCGATGTGCAGAAGGTCCGCGAGTCGCGCGAGAGCGTAGTGAAATCAGGCTCGGGTAGGCCCCCGGCACGATGACGAGCGATCGCCGCCTCGGGGTTCAAGCGACGCACACGTCCGGCCGATTCCCGGGACATGCAGAAGCTTCATCTCGATCGTCTGACGCCGGCTCTCGTCCTCGCCGTCGCCCTGCTGGCGACGTCGGGCTGCGCCACCCACGACGCCGCCTGGGTGCACGAGAACCTCGAGAAAACCGAAAACTTCCACGCCGGCACGTCGGTCCTGGAGACGCCGCCCTTCGCTACGGCGAAGCCCCATCGTGCGACGCTCCGGGCGACGGCCCGCGCGCGCGGCCGCCGGATCGGCGCGGACATCGAGCTCGTCGTGCGCGCCGAGCTCGCCGACTACTCCTTCCTCGATCGCGTGTCGTTCTCGACTTCGAGCAAGCGTGCGTTCCCGCTCGAGGTCGTGAAGCGCGAGCCCGTCGACTGCGGCACGACCGACCTGTCGCTCTGCAACGTCTACGAGCACGTGACGATCAAGCTCTCCCGGGACTTCCTCCAGTCGAAAAAGACCACCGGGTTCCACGCAAAGCTCTGGGGACGGCGCGACAGCGTGCTCGTCCACGTGCCCCCGGAGTACATCGAGGGTCTACTCGCGCGCATGGAGAATCGCGCGCCGGTCGTCGCCCCGAGCCAGCCGGTCCCGGCCGCCCCCGCCCCGCGCTAGTCGCCTAGCCCCAGTGCGGGTCGGACTCACGGCCGAGCGCCGCGAGACGATCCTCGACCGGAATCAGGACTTCCTTCTCCGCAGTCCCGTCGAGGATGCGCTTCACGCGCTCGCCGTTCTCGTCCCAGACGTGGCAGGTGTTCAGGTTCGCCTGGACACGCCGCTTGCGCTCGGACTCGGGCAACTCCGAACGGCTGAGACCGGCCGCCATCTGCTCCCCGATCCGGATCGACCAGGTCGACTGGACGACCGCCGGGGCCAGCGCCTGGATCAGCGCGTTCGTGTGCGTACAGCCGTTCGGCCCGCCGAAGAGATCCTTCGTCTTGCGTGAGAAGCCGCGCGCGACCGAGAGCCCCACGAGCTTCTCGTAGTCCGCCGCGATCATCGGGCACTTCGAGTGCGGGTGGGTCTCGAACACGACGCGCGCGCTCGTGATCTCGAGGGACGGATAGGCGACGCGCAGCTCGAGCTGCATCTGATGCACCTCGAGCTCGTCGGGATCGTCGGCCACGTAGAGGCCGGGGGGCTTGCGATCGGAGATCGCGCCGCGGACGAGCAGCTCGTCCTCGGCGGCGCGGTAGACCTTGATCTCGTAGTCGCGGGAGTGGATCAGTTCGAGTTCGTCTTCGTCGGGCAGCAGGGACATGGCGGTTTGGTAGCACGATCGCGGACCTCGCCTCGCGCTATCGTGCTCCGCCCATGTCCCCTGCCCCGCCCGCCGAATCGCACACGAGCGCGCTCCTCACGCCGACCGCGCGCCGCATCGTGATCGCCGGGATGATGGGCGGCGTGTCCCTCGCGGCGATCGACCAGATGGTGCTGTCGACCGCGGTCGCCGCCATCTCCGGAGAGCTCGGCGACATCGGCCAGGCTCCCTGGATCTTCAGCGCGAACCTCCTCACCAGCGCGTCGAGCATGCCCATCTGGGGAAAGCTCGGCGACCTCTACGGTCGCCGGCGCGTGTTCCAACTCGCGATCACGCTCTTCATCGTCGCGTCCCTGCTCGCGGCAACCGCGGACTCGATGCTCGAGCTGATCGTGTGTCGCGCGCTCCAGGGGCTCGGCGGCGGCGCGCTACTCACGATGCCCTACGCGATCCTGGGGGACATCGTCCCGCCCCGAGACCGCGCCGCCTACGTCGCCTTCATCTCCGTCGTGTGGACCGGCGCCGGCTTCATCGGACCGCCCCTCGGCGGCTTCTTCGTAGACGGCCCGGGCTGGCGTTGGATGTTCACGATGAACGTGCCCGCAGCGATCTTCGCATGGGTCGCGCTGCAGACGTGTTACCGACTACCCGTCCAGCGCATCGAGCACCGCGTCGACTTCGCCGGCGCCCTCCTCCTCTTCAGCGCCGTCGGATCTTTGATCCTCTACACCTCGTGGGCCGGGGAACATTTCGGATGGGGCTCGGCCGAGGGGCTCGCCCTCCTCGTCGCCAGCCTGCTCCTCTTCGTCGGCTTCGTCCTCCAGGAACATCGCGCCCCGGAACCGATCCTCGAGCTCTCGCTCCTCGGGAGGCGGACGGTCTGGCCGCCGCTGCTCGCCACCTGCATCTTCGGCTTCGCGAACTTCTCGATCGCCTTCTTCCTCCCGCTCTTCGCGATCGTCGTTCGCGGCGAGGACACGGTCCGCGCCGGCTTCTCCCTCGCGCCCCTGACCTTCGGGCTGCTCATCGCGGGGATCGCCGTCGGGCGCCGCGCGGCCGCGACCCAGCAATACCGCCGCTTCGCCTCCCTCGGCCTCGTGATCTACGTCGTCGGCCTCGCGAGCCTGATGGCGGGCGACGCCGATACGCCCGCCGCCCTCTTCTACGCGAGCAGCCTGCTCCTCGGGATCGCCAGCGGCTCGCTCAGCCCCGTCGTCGTCTCTGCGATCCAGAACGCCGTCGAGGATCGCTACCTGGGGGTCGCGAGCTCGCTGCCCGGCTTCGCGCGCGCGGTCGCGCAGACGGTCGGCACGTCGGTCCTCGGGTCGCTGCTCGCGATCCGGATCGGCGCCCGCCTGCGCAGCGACGTGGCCCCGCTCTCGCCGCCCGGCACCGACCTCGACCGCTTCGTCGACAGCCCGGACGCGGTCCGCGCCCTCGACGGGTCGCTCCTCGAAGCCGTCGTCGAGGCTTATCGCGCCGCGTTCTCGGACACCTACGCTGTCATGATCGTCGTGATGCTGCTCGCGTTCTGCGTGACGCGACTGATGCGCGACCCGAAGGTCCCGGGCGACGCCTAACGGCTTCCGGCCCGGGCTCCGTCCTTCGCGATCACCTCGTCGCCGTAGCGACGCAGGTAGTCGAGCTTCTGCTGGAGCGTGGCCTCGGGTCCGATCGAGTAGGGGAAGGGATAGGAGACGGTCCCGGTCATCCCGAGCTCGACGAGGTGCGCGCGCTCGTCTGTGCTCACCTCCTCGACGAAAGGAACGATCGCGTCGAAGGGGGCGTCCGCTCGACCGCTCTCGAGCCGATGCGCCGCGATCTGCTCGAGCACGTCGACCGCTTCGCTGTAGGTCTGGCCGGATCCCGACCAGCCGTCCGCATAGGTGCCCGCGCGACGGAGCGCCGCCGGATTCTGTCCGCCCATCCAGATCGGGACCGGCTCGGAGGGGGCCGGCTGCATTTGCATCGCCGGAAACGAGAAGTGCGGCCCGTCGTGGTCGACGACCTTTCCCGAGAGCAGCTTGCGGAGGATCTCGACCTGTTCGTCGATGCGCGCACCGCGTTTTTCGAAGGCGCGCCCGAGCACGTCGAACTCGTCGCGCATCCACCCCGCGCCGACCCCGAGGATCGCGCGATTCTCCGAGAAGACCGCCGCCGTCCCCAGGGCCTTCGCGACCTCGACGGGGTGACGCAGCGGCAGGATGTAGACGTTGGTCGCGAACCGGAGCCGGGTCGTGCGCTGGGCGAGCACGCCCGTCAGGACGAAGGACTCCGGGAACGGGGCCGAGCTCGGGAAGTCGGGCTCGCCGTCTTCGCTGTAGGGGTATTTCGAGCGCCGCTCTTCGGGGACGAAGACGTGGTCCGAGAGGAGCAGGCCGGCGAACCCGGCTTCCTCGGCGACCGGGGCGATCTCGAGCATCTCGTCGGGCGGCGCATAACCGAGCGCCTGCCAGTGCTGCAGAGCCATGAGGTCCTCCGAACCGTGGATGCGACAGAGTGACACGGAATGCCCTCATGCTTCCAGCGACATTGCGACATTGCGACGGGGTCGCGATGCGCGAGACTCGGTCAGGCTCCCGGATCGTCGAGAGCGAGCCGCGGAGCCCGGTGGGCGCAGGGAATCCTGTGGAGGCGAATGGTCGACACGGCAGCGGAAGAATTCGATCTCGTGATCGTGGGCAGCGGCGCCGGTGCCCTCGCCGCCGCCCTCGCTGCGGACGACCTCGGACGAAGCGCGATCGTGCTCGAGAAGCAGGACCTCGTCGGCGGGTCGACTGCGATCTCCGGCGGCGTGCTCTGGATCCCGGACAACCCGCTGATGGCGGAGGAAGGCGTCGCCGACTCGTACGAGCGAGCGCGCACGTACTTCGACGCGGCGGTGCCGGTCGATGCGCCCTTCACCTCCTCCGCGCGCCGCGACACGTTCCTGCGGGTCGGACCGGCGCTCGTCGCGTTCCTTCGCGATCGCGGCATGCGGTTCTTCCGGCCGGAGGGCTGGTCCGACTACTACGACGAGCTGCCGGGGGGGGGAGCCGCGTAGCCGCTGTCTGATGGCGCCGCTCTACGACGCCCGCGCGCTCGGAGGCTGGGCGAAGCACCTCGCGCGCTCCCCGGTCGGCGACGGCCTGCCGGTCCACAGTCACGAGTTGACGGACCTCTATCTGGTTCGCCGGACCTGGCGTGGCAAGCGAATGGCGCTCGAGCTCGGCCGTCGTCGCCTGTCCGCGTTCCTGCGACGAGCCGACCTCGTGTCGAACGGCGCCGCTCTGCAAGGGCGACTGCTCGAGCTCGTGCTGGCACGCGGCATTCCCGTTCGTCGCTCGACGGCCGTCGTCGGCTTGATCGAAGAGGACGGTCGCGTCGTCGGCGTCGAGGTCGAGGTCGACGGCGAGACGTCGGGCGTCGTGCGCGCACGACAGGGCGTGCTGCTCAACGCCGGTGGCTTCTGCCACGACGCGGCGCTCCGCAAGGCGACCGGGCGCTCGCCGGCCTCGGCCGAGTGGACGGCCGCGAATCCCGGCGACACCGGAGAAGTGCTGGCCCAGGCACGCGCACTCGGCGCAGCGACGGACAACCTCGACGCGTTCTGGTGGGTGCTCACGTCGAAGAACCTCGACGGAAGCTGGCCCGAGGGCACGATGACGCCGACCGGTCGCACGGCGCCCTGGATGCACCATCTCGATCTCGCGCTCCCCCATTCGATCCTCGTCGACCAGCGCGGCGAACGCTTCTGCAACGAGAGCGCCTCGTACATGGAGCTCGGCGAACGACTCTACGCGCGCGAGCAGGCGAACGGCCTCGCCATCCCGGCCTGGACGATCATGGACTCGGTCCATCGCAGCCGATATCCGTGGGGCACGGCCCTCCCCGGCACGACGCCGACCTCCTGGCTCGAGAGCGGTTACATGAAGCGCGCCGATACGATCGACGATCTCGCAAAGACCTGCGGTATCGACGCGGCCGGACTCGCCGCCACGATCGACCGCTGGAACGCGTCCTGCGCGACCGGCGTGGACGGCGAATACGGCCGCGGGGAACGTGTCTTCGACCGCATCCACGGCGACCCGACCGTCGGCCCGAACCCGTGCATGGGTTCGGTCGCGAAGCCGCCCTTCTACGCGGCCCCGATGTTCCCGAGCGACGTGGGTACCGCGGGCGGACTGGTGACCGACGAGTACGCGCGCGTCGTGCGCGAAGATGGCGCGACGATCGATGGCCTCTACGCGACCGGCAACACGACGGCGTCGATCTTCGCGCGCAGCTATCCCGGCGCCGGCGCCAGCATCGCCGCGTCCCTGGTGTTCGGCTTCGTCGCGGCGAAGCACGCACTCGGCGACGGCGCTTCGATCGATGCGCTCGTGCGCGGTGACGCTGCATGAGCGGCGTCGAACCGCTCGTCCGAGGCGCAGACTTCCCGCTCGCCCTCACCCGAAACGACCGCATTCCGTCCGGGCGCTACACGGATCCCGCATTCTTCGAGCTCGAGCGCAAGCACTTGTGGTCGCGGGTCTGGCAGATGGCCTGCCGTCTCGACGAGATCCCGGAAGTCGGCGACTGGGTCGAGTACGAATGCCTCGGTCGCTCGGCGATCGTCGTGCGCACGACGACCGACGAGATCCGCGCCTATCACAACGTCTGCCGACATCGCGGCACGCAGCTCGTCTCCGGCCGCGGGCGACGCGCCACCGCCTTCACCTGCCCCTTCCACGGCTGGTGCTGGAACCTCGACGGCAGCAACCGCGCCGTCTTCGCGCCGGACGTCTTCGATCCGGCGTTGCTCGAGCCCGACGACATCGCGCTGTCCCCGGTGCGGCTCGAGTGCTGGGGCGGCTGCGCCTGGATCAACTTCGACGACGACGCCCCGGCTCTGCGCGCCTCCCTCGACCCCTTCGCGACCTATCACGACGCCCTCGCGGTCGACCGCATGCACGCGGAGAGCTGGTTCGAGACGGTCGTCCCCGCCAACTGGAAGCTCGTCGCCGAGGCCTTCATGGAGGGCTACCACGCGGACCAGACCCACCCGCAGCTCCTCGCCCGCTCCGCGAAGTCCGGTTACTCGGCCGGCACGGATCCCCTCGGCTTCGTCGACCCCAAGGACATCGTGGGCAGCTCCATCTACTTCATGCGAACCCTCTCGGAGGGGATGGGCGGCGGCATGGTGCACCCCCGCGACATCGAAGTCGCCGAAGCCCTCCGTGACATGAAGCTGCCGGACGACGCCCTCGAAGCGCTCGGGGTTTGGACGTCGCGCCTCAACGACGAGATCAGAGCGCGCGCCGGCGCAGCGGGCGCCGAGATGCCGGACCTGAACGCGCTGCTGGCGAGCGGGCACGTCCACAGCGTGAACTTCGCCTTCCCGCATTTCTGGTACCTGCCCGTCTACGGCAACGCGGCCTCGTACCGCATCCGTCCGATCGCGCCGAATGAGACGCGCTTCGAGGTCTGGGCGACGACGCTCTGGCCCCTCGACGACGACGCGGAGATTCCGAGAGAGCCCGTGCTTCGCGACTTCGACGGGCCCGGCTGGGGCGAAGTGCTTCGGCAGGACTTCGAGAACCTGCCGCGGATGCAAGCGGGCGTGACTAGCCCGGGCTTCGACGCGATGCGCCTAGCGCGGGAGGTCGAGGGCACGATCGCGAACTTCCATCAAGCGCTCGACGGCTTCCTCGCCGAACGCGATCACGCCGACCTGCTCGGGGCGATCCAGCAGGTCTCGGGACCGATCGACGCCGAGATTCGCGACCTCGGCCTCTGACCGCCGCGTCTCGCGCCTAGTCCCCGATCTTTGCCCAGATCATGTCGGTCTCGGCGTCCGGATCGACGAGGGTCTCGGGATTGCGCTGGTCGACGTGACCGATCAGGCCACGATAGGTGCCGTAGCCGACGAGCTTGCGCAGGCGCGGCGGAAAGGCGGCGACACGTTCGCGGGGCAACGCGAGGAGCTGACTCTCCTCCTGGCGCAGCCAGCCGGCGCAGTAGTTGTTCACGATGCCCATGCGGCGCGCGTCACTTCGATTCTCGCCGCCGCCGTGCCACAGGCTTCCGTCGTAGAAGAGGATGCTTCCGGCGGGCATCTCGACCTGAACGGTCTCCGGTGTGTCGCCCTTGCGAGGTCGACTCTCGGCGCGGTGGGTGCCGGGCACGACGTGCGTACCGCCGTTCTCTGCGGTGAAGTCGGTCAGGGCCCACATCGCAACGACGATGTGGGTCGGCGCGGGGCGCGGGAAGCCGTAGGAGCCGTCGTCGCTGTGCAGGGGTTGCGGCGCCTGCCCCGGATTCATCTCGATCGCGGTCAGGGACGAGAGCAGGCACTCGTGGTCGAGCAACGCCTCGACGACGGGCAGGCTGCGCGCGAAGACGGGGGTCGCCTCGAAGAGCGCGTCACGAGCGAGCAGGTTGAAGATCCGGCGCGTGTGCTGGCCGAGGAATCGATTCGCACCGAAGGGAATCTCGAGCTCGTCCATCAGCGCGTCGATTCGCTCCACGAGCGACAGGCGGAACGCCTCGGGGATCACGCCTTCCGCGACGGCGTACCCGTGCTGGTCGACCTCCGCGACGAGCCGTTCGATCTCCCGATCGGGCGTCGGCGGTGCGGCGGCGACGGGCGTGGCATCCCGGTCAGTCATGTCTCGCGGTATCCCTTTCGCGCCGACACGAGCGGCCCTTCCGCCGACACGGGTAGCGCGTCCCGGAGCGCGCCGGCACCATTCGATCGGGGCGCCACCCGCGATCCCGACGGGAGGAACATCCATGGGCTTCGAGGTCCAGCCGAAGACGAGCGCGATCGGCGCAGAGCTGCACGGCCTCGACCTCTCGGTCCCGCTCTCGGAGGCGGACTTCGAAGCGCTGCAGTCGGCGCTCGACGACTACATGGTGCTCTTCCTCCGCGACCAGGCGATCAGCCCCGAAACCCAGCGCGACATCGGCCTCCGCTTCGGCGAGATCGAGCGGCATCCCTTCGGCCGCCATCTCGACACGCCCGAGGACGTCGGGATCCTCGACCAGAGCGAGCCCAAACGCGACGGCGCGAATCGCTGGCACATGGACTCGACGTTCATGCCGATGCCGCCCTCGGTGATGCTGCTCCGCGCGGTGCAGCTCCCTTCGCTCGGAGGCGACACGACCTGGGCCTCCATGGCGGCCGCCTTCGACGCGCTCTCACCGCCGATCCAGCGCACCCTCGAGTCCCTGACCGCGACCCATGAAGTGACTGGCCCGCTCGTGCGCGCGATCCAGGGCGGGCACAGCATGAGCGGACTGGACGAGATCCAGGCGGCCTGGCCCCCCTACTCGCATCCGGTCGTCTGTCGCCACCCGCGAACCGGGAAGCAGCTGCTCTACGTGAACTCGAACTTCACGACACGGATCGAGGGCGTGAGTGAGCGCGAGAGCGCGATGCTCCTCGACTTCCTCTTCGAGTGGGTCCGTTCGCCGGAGTTCCACGTGCGCTTCTCGTGGACCGAGAACGCCGTGGCGATCTGGGACAATCGCTGCACCCAGCACTTCGCGGTCGCCGACTACGACGAGCGACGCGTGATGCATCGCGTCCAGGTCGCGGGCGATTGGAAGCCTGGTGTCTGAACTGACACGTGTCATCCGACGCCGGATCAGGGGATGAAGCCCCGTCAGTATCGAACTGAACGCGACGACGCGCGGCGATCCGCCTAGCATCGATCTTCGAACCAAGTTTTCGTTGTGAAGTTGCTCCCGGTCGTGGTATCAAAGCCAAAATTCGAGAGTCATCGCCTCCCGGTCACTGACCGGACTCTCTTCGACCTCCGAACTTCGCCAACGGGAACGTCGGCGATCGCCGTCGGCGCGCGAGACGCGCCGAAGCGATACGGGGGAAAAAGACCGAAAGGCGGACTCTTGTCCTCGATCGATACGACCCACGACCAATCCATCCGATTCACACCGAACGGTGAAGCGGATCCCAATCCCTTCCTCGGCCGGGCCCGGATCGGTGATTCCACCCCGATCCGCGTCGACCCGACGCCGCGCGCGACCGACGTCGACGTCACGCGAGCCGAGCACACGCGCGAAACGCCCCACCCGGGACGAGACGAGAACGTCACGGCGATCACGCCCGGCTCACGCCTCGACGATCTCGTCGACGACTACAAGCTGGCGATCGTCCACCAGGCGCTCGCCCAGTCCGGCGGCAACCACCGGCGCGCGGCCGCGCTGATCGGCATCCACCGTTCGAGCTTCACGCGCATGCTCCACCGACTGGAAGGCGCGATTCGCGATCGCCGTCGGGCGGCCCTCGAACCGCGTGGACACGGCGGAACGCGCAGCGACTGATTGCCCGCCTGCTCGGCGAATCTGTTCGCGCGCAGGCGAACGACTTGCGAGGAGTGCGTCTGACACGCTGCTTGCGTGTTCGGCACGCGACACGTCAGGGGACCAATCGGGTCGCGGAGGTTGGCTTGTCCTCCGCGGCCCGTGCGGTTTCAGGCCCCGGCTTCGTCGTGCGAGATCCCGGTCGATCGGATCTCGTTGCGCATCGGCTCGCCCCGCGCGAAACGCCCCAGGTTCTCCAGGAAGAGCGCGCCGAGTCGCTCGTCACCGAGCGGTGAATAGCCCGCGTCGTGCGGGGTGATCACGCAGTTTTCGAGCGCCCAGAGCGGCGATCTCTCCGGGAGTGGCTCCTCCGAGACGACGTCGAGGGTCGCCCCGCGGATTCGGCCCGTGCGCAGGGTCTCGATCAGCGCCGACTCGTCCACGACCCCGCCCCGCGCGACATTGATCAAGACCGCGTCGCCGCGCATCGCGGCAAGCTCCGCCGCGCCGATCATCTCCCGGGTCTCGTCGTTGAAGGGCATGCAGAGCACGACGTAGTGGCTCTCCGCCAGGAGCTCCTTCAGCCGGTCGAGGGGCACGAACGCGTCGAGATTCGGATCGTCGCAAGCAGAGCGACGGCAACCGAGCACCCGCATACCGAACGCCTTCCCGACCTTCGCGGTCGCCTGACCGATTCCCCCGTACCCGACGATCCCGATCGTCTTGGCGCCGAGATCGTCGCTGTGGATCGTCTCCCACTGCTTGGCGGCTTGCTGGCGCTGGTGGAGCGCGACGTTCCGCTCCCAGTGCAGCACGTAGGTGAAGATGTACTGCGCGATCGGCTCGGAGTGGATGCCGGAGGCGTTCGTCAAGCGCACCCCGCGGTCGAGGAGGGTCGACCAGACCGGGTGATCGATGCCCGCCCCCGGCCCCTGCATCCACGCGAGCGCGGGCTCCCCGAAGAGCGGCATGAGCGATTCCATCGCGTCCTTGCGTCGCGAGGCGGACAACGAGAAGAGGACGACGTCGCAGCCTGAAGGATCGCCGTCGAAGCGGCCGTCGTTGCCGAGCAGCACGAACTCCGGGGAGACGTCTATTCCCTCGAGCACACGCTCGGCGTCGTCGCGCAATCGCGCCGCGAGGTCACCCGTGAGAACGATCTTCATCGAATCCTCCGCCGCCGTCTCGTCAACCCGCCGGCTTCACCTGGATCGGCGAGCTCCAGGCGCGCTCCTGGATCGTCTTCGGCATGTCGGGTCGCGGCTCCACGCCTTCGCGCAGCGCGTCCCAGGTCGACCAGCGACAGGTCGGGTTCTCGATCACCCGCACGTAGTAGAAGGCGCGTTGGCTCGGATCGAAGTCGGGATCGGTCCAGACCGCCGACAGCTCGGCGTCGCCAACGTCCGTCGAGATCGCGCAGTCGTCGAGGGAGACCTTCGCGCCATTGTCCGGACAGCGACGTGTCGCCGGATCGACCTCGAGCCCGTCCGAGCACGCGACGTCGCTCACGACCTCGAAGGTCTCGCCGTTCTCCTCCCAGCCCTTGATGATCTGCAGGCGCTGGAGAGGCGCCGAGAGCGGATCGCGCGCGGCCCATACCAGGAAGCGCGGTCTGCTTCCGGGACCGACCTCGAGGTCCGCCCCCATCGCGACGCCGCCCGCGTACGCGCGCTCGGCCATGTCCGCAGCGCCGGCCATGTCGGCTTCGATGCCGTCTCCGGCGAAGAAGCGGACGGGGATCCGCGGCCCCGACGTCGCGAAGGTCTCCTTGCGACGGAACGCGTCGTAGATCGACTCGCGCGTGTTCTCCTCGGACCAGACCGCGGCGAGTCCGGAGGCGCCGTAGGTGATCGATGCGGTGTTCTGATATTCGTTGCCGTCGACCTCGGCGAGCAGATCGCTCGCGATCATTTTCGTGACGGTGGCCTCGAAGAACGAGAGCGGCACCGAGCCGCGCAGCTGCGCCGTCGAGTCGAGCAGGCCGATCTTCCCGAAGTAGTCGGACTCGTCGTCGGAGATCGCGGCGGTATGCGTGTCGCTCGCGCCCACGATTCCGAACTCGTACGGATTCGCGGTGCCGCCGGCTTCCAGCTTCAGACCCCGCCGCAGCGCGTCGCGCACGTAGCTTCCGGGGGGCGCCGAGGGCAGCATCGTCGCCACCCGATAGGGCGTGATCTCGAACCCCGCCCACTCGTCCGTGTCCGAGAGCGTCGGGTGCGTCTCGGACGTGCCCTTCACCTGCGTGATCTCGACGAGGGGCTCGTTGCGCAGGCGCTTCTCGCCGTAGGCGTCGTCCAGCGGGTTCCCGGCCCAGTCGACGAGCTTGAACATCTGTCCGTTCGAGCCGTTCGAGTTGTGCGGAATCGCGAGGCTCTCGACCCCGCGTTCGCGCAACCCGTCCATCCAGTCCCACAGTCCTTCCGGATTCTGCGAGTGGAAGCGTGAGAACGGAATCTCCGGGAGCTTCTCCGTTCCGCGGAAGATCACGTTCCGGTGGAGATTCCCCATGTCGTTGGTCGAGGAGGTGTACTCGTAGGCGGCGAAGGTCGTGAAGCGACCGGGCGCGTAGTAGCGCTCCGCCGCCTCGATGGTGTCCGCCCAGGCGGAGCGTGTGATGCCGAAGACGAGCTCCCGGTCGAGGCTCCCGTCCGCGACCGCGCCGACCAGCTTCGGGAGCAACCCGGAGAACGCCGCGATGCGCTGCGGAATGCTCGTGAGGTCGACGTTGTCCGGCTCGTTCAAGCCGTGGAGCCCTTCCGAGAAGTCGAACTTCGAGAGCTCGGTCGTCGTGTCGGCCGCCGAGCGCGCCGCGCCCAGGAACATCGCGTGGTCCGTCACCGCGTAGAAGTCGAGAGGCTGCCGGAGCTGTACGTCGAAGCCTCCTGGATGACGGATGACCGCTCCCCGCGCATAACGATAGGCGTCGGCGGGAGTCGCGATCGTCCCGAAGGCGAACGCGTCGAAGGAATAGGTCGTGTGGACGTGGAGATCGCCGAAGTAGACGTTGCGGGTCGGGTTCGGCGCGACGGCGTCCCGTTCCACGAGCGTGTAGTCGGCGTCGAAGATGTCCTGGGTGGGGAACCGGATGGACGGGCCCTCGGTGTCCCCCGAGTCATCCGTCCAGACCTGCTCGTCGCTCGAACAAGCGAGGGAGAGGGGAACGACGAGAAGGGCGGCGGCGAGTCGGAGGCGAGAGAGGTGCTGCACGGGACGGCCCTTTCACGAGGATCGCGCCGGGACGGCGCGGGTCGACACGATAGGACGACGGCCCATGCAGGGCAGCGCCCTGCACGCCGCGAAACGCTGGGTCACAATGCGGATCGCGGGCCGAACGCCCCGCAGCCTGTCGCCTCGAATTCGGAGATCCCATGTCGACGACCGCCGACGATCGAAAACGCCTGGCCCTCGAGTTCCTCGACACGCTCGCGACGCGCGATGTCGACGCCGTCCTCGAGCGCATGACGGATCCGCCGGCGTGGGCCTTCTTCGCCCAGGCGATTCCCGGCGCCGAAGGCGTGCGCGCGATCGCGAAGGCGTCCTCCGAGCTCTACCAGGAGGGCAGTCACGAGCGGACGATCCACGCCGTCCACGCCGACGGCGAGACCGACACCGTGATCGTGAAGACGTCGCTCCGCGCGAAGACCTTCCGGGGCGAGGACTACGAGAACCTCTACATCATGATCGTCCACTTCGAGGGAGAGAAGATCCGCCTCGTCGAGGAGTTCATGGACACCGCCTACGGCAACGAGAAGTTCGCCGGGTAGGAGATGAGCGACTGATCGCGGGTCACGCCGGCGTGAATCGGATGCGCAGCGATTCCAGTCGGCGGAGGTTCGAGAAAGGCACCCAGCGCGGCGGCCCCTCCATGAGTTCGACCTTCTCGAGGCGCGCGAAGAAGGCGGGCAGGACCTCCTGGATCTCCGCTTGCGCGAACGCCGCGCCGAGACAGCGATGCGCGCCCCAGCCGAAGCTGAAGGAGTGCGCGCCCTCGCGGCCGATGTCGAAGCGATCGGGCTCCGGAATCACGTCGGGGTCGCGGTTCGCCGCGAGGATCGAGAGCCAGAAGGGCTGCCCGGCCGGGATCTCGACGCCCTCGACGACGAGGTCCTCGGTCGGCTCCCGCGCGAGCACCGGGACGATCGGCTCGTAGCGGAGGATCTCCTCGCCCTCGGTCGCGGCCAGGGTCGGATCCGCCCGCAGGCGGTCGAGCTCGCTCTGATGCTCCGCGAGCAACGCGACCGCGACGGCGATCATGCTTCGCGAGCTGTCGTGTCCACCAAAGATCAGGTTGATGACCAGCACGACGAGGTCTTCGAGGGTGAAGCGCTCGTCGAGCTCATCCGCCGCGCGGATCAGGTCCGAGAGGAGGTCGTCCGCCGGCCGCGTGCGTCGCTCGGCGAGCAGGTCGCGCACCGCGTCGGACAGCTCGGTCGCCGCGGCTTCGCCCCGCGCGCGCAACTCGGGGGTCAGCACGCTCGACAGCGCGCTGCCGAGATCCGTCGACCACGTGCTGAACGCCGCCTGGTGTTCGGCCGGAACGCCGAGGGTCTCGCAGATCAGCCGGATCGGCAGATCGTGCGAGAAGTCGTCGATCACGTCGAGCTCGCCGGCCTCGAGATGAGGCGTCAGAAGCTCGTCGGTGAGCGAGCGGATGCGTTCGCGTTTGGCGTCGGCAGAGCGCGGCGTGAAGGCGCGATTCACGAGGCTGCGGAGGCGGCGATGATCCAGACCGTTCAGGTTCGTGAGCATCAGCCGCCACCAATCGACGAGGGGCCCCTCGTCGACCTGGCGCTCGACGAACGCCAGGGCGTTGCTGATGTTGCGGTGGTCGCCGGCCAGTCGCTCCACGTCGTCGTATCGGAGCACGATCGGCTCCCCCGTCGAGGCGATCGCCACCGGATGCCGCTCTCGCGCGGCGCGCAGGGTCGTGTGCGGGTCCTGCCAGTAGGCCGGATCCTCGATCGGAATCGTCGCCGGTCCGTCTCCCATGCGCCCTCCTCTGCGGTTCGGATAGCTTCGGAAGCCCTGGTGAGCCGGTCAAGGCGCAGTCGGGGCGCGCGATGCGACGGCCCCCGGGATCCCGTCATTTGGATATGATCGGAAGACCGCCCGCGCGGCGGTCCGAGACGAGGAACGCCATGCCGAACCACGAGAATCGCGACGACATCGGTCTGCTAGACCGCTTCTTCTATCTGGATCCCTGGGACCGCTACGACTGGATGCGCGAGAACGCCCCGGCCTACTGGGACCCGAACGCCGACGGCGGACTCTGGGGCGTCACTCGCTACGAAGACATCATGGCGATCGCGAAGGATCCCGAAACGTTCTGCTCCGGCAAGAGCTCGCGGCCGGAGCGGGACAGCTGGATCCCCTCGATGATCAATCTCGACGAGCCGCTCCACAAGCGACGTCGATCGATCGTGAACCGCGGCTTCACGCCGCGCCGGGTCCAGGACCAGGAGCGGAAGCTCCGCGAGCTCACGGTGTCGCTCATCGACAAGGTGATCGAGCAGGGCGAGTGCGATTTCGTGCGCGACATCGCACGCTGGATTCCGATGGTCGCGATCGGCGACATGCTCGGCGTCGAGCCGGAGGACCGTGAGCAGCTCCTGGAGTGGAGCGACTGGATGCTCGGCGGCGGCGAGCTCGCGGACGTGAAGGACGACGCGGAGCGGCGCGAGAAGCAGCGCAGCTACACCGAGGGCTACTTCACCTACCAGGCGAAGGTGATCGCCGACCGACGCGTAAACCCGCGCGACGACCTCGTCACCCTCCTCACGACCGGCGAGGTCGACGGCCACAAGCTGAACGATGAGGAGATCCTGCAGGAGAGCCTGTTGATCCTGATCGGCGGCGACGAGACGACGCGCCACGTGATGACCGGGGGCCTCGAGCAGTTGATGCTCCACCCGGACCAGAAGCAGAAGCTCCAGGACGACCCTTCCAAGATCGAGGTCGCGGTCGAGGAGATGCTGCGCTGGGTGTCACCGATCGTGAACATGAACCGCACGCTGACCCGCGACACCGAGTGGCGCGGCGAGAAGCTCTCAGAAGGCGACCGCGTGCTGCTCCTCTATCCGGCGGGCAACCGCGATCCGCGGGCCTTCGACGACCCGAACACCTTCGACGTCGAGCGCTGGCCGAATCGGCACGTCGCCTTCGGTGGCTACGGCGTCCACCACTGCCTCGGCGCCAGCCTCGCGCGGCTCGAGCTCAAGATCCTCTTCGAAGAGGTCCTCACGCGAATGCCGGACATCCACTTCGCGAGCGAGGAGCCGCTCGAGCGAAGGCCCAACAATTTCATCACGGGGATCGAGGAGTTCCCGGTGAAGTTCACACCCGGGAAGCGCAGCGACGCCTGAGACCGCGGCCGAGCCCGGACGCACATCTCCCCTTGCGTCGGGTGATCCAGCGAACGCCCGACGTCGACGCGCCGACCCGATCGCAGGGCTGAATTAGCGGCGGCGCCGGGTGATGGCGGCGGCGACGACGAGGCCCGCCCCGAAGAGGAGCGCGGCACCCGGTTCCGGCACGGCCGAGACCGGTCGCGTGCCGACGTCGGCGACGGTGAGGCTGCGCTGCTGCGCGAAGGCGACGAGCGGCACGGCGATCGACGCGGAGATGATGAGGGCGGACTGAACGAGGGATCGGATCATAGGGGGAGCCTCGACTCGGCGACGCGCGGCCCTCGAGGACCAGGCGACGCCGTTGGTTCGTCGGCCGCGACGGACGCCGGCACGACTCGACGTGGGTGCACCGCGATTCTCTCGCCAGCGAATCACGGGTACGTCCGTCATTCTACGATCCTTCTTCGCGCGAAGGCAACCGCGGAACGACCTCGCATTCACGATTCGATTCGGCTCCCCCAGGGCGTTCCGCCAGGCGAATCTTCGGCGCGGCGCCCCGCGTCAGCCGGCGATCGAATCCCCGGGACGATCACCATTGAATACGATCACTTTTCTGTGTGGAAACGGGATCTCGACGCCCGCCGTGTCCAGCGCCTTCTTCATCTGCTCGGGCAGCGAATAGAGCAGATCGAAGTAGTGCGCGCCGTCGCAGAACGGACGCACCAGGAAGTCGACAGAGCTGTCGTTCAGGGTCTCGATCTCGACGAAGGGCACCGGGTCGGCGAGGACGTGGGGATGCGCGCCTAGCACCTGGTCGATCGTGCGACGCGCCGTGTCGATGTCGGAGTCGTACGAGATGCCGAAATGCATGTCGACGCCGCGCACCGGGTGATGGCTGTGGTTGACGATCTTCTCGCCCCAGATGCTGCCGTTCGGGACGATCACGTGTTGGTTGTCGAAGGTCTTGAGATTCGTCGTGAAGAGGTCGATCCCGTCGACCAGTCCGAAGAGCCCGGCGACCTCCGCGAAGTCCCCGACCTTGTAGGGACGGAAGATCAAGAGCATCACCCCTGCCGCCAGGTTGGTCATCGCGCCCTGCAGCGCGAGGCCGACCGCCAGACCCGCCGCGCCGAGGAGCGCGACGATCGACGTGGTCTCGACCCCGAACCGGTTGAGCACGGCGATGAACGTGAAGGCGAGGACCGCGTAGCGCGCGATGCTGCCCAGGAACGTGAAGAGGGTGCTGTCGAGCTGCGCATAGCGGTCGCCGAGCCCCACGATCAGGGCGCCGACGCGACGCGCGATCCAGTAACCCACGAAGAGAATCAGGATCGCGAGCAGGACGTTCGTCGACCACTCGATGGCGGCGGGCAGGTATTGGCTGAGATCCACGGATTCCAGGAATTCGTTCATGACGGTCTCCAGAGGGATGCAGTCCCTTCGACCGGAGAATGCAGCATCGGCCGCATTCGTCACGAACGATCCGGTGCGGCCTAGCCCCGCTTCGCGATGATCTCCTCGAGCGCGTCGATCTCCGAGGTCTCGGCGGTCGCGGTGTTCAGCCAACACTCCTCGACGCCGGCTTCTTCGTACGCATCGAGGGAGGCCGTGATCGCGTCGGGGCTCGACCGGTCGCACATCCCCGCGATGGTCTTCGCCGGTCCCTCGCCGATCACCTTCAGGTATTTGAAGACGTAGTTCTTGAGCTGCTCGTCCGCGTTCGGCGCGGAGCAGCACCAGAAGCCGGCGATCCGCTCCGGGGCGGTGTCGCGGCCGGCCTTCTCCCACTCTTCCACGACCCGCTTCTGCTGGTCCTGCATCTCGGAAGCGACCCCGTTCCCCGACCACGAGTAGACACCATCCGCCCACTTCGCGGCCCGAGCGGTCGACTTGGGTCCCATCACACCGGCCAGGATCGGCGGACCGCCGGGCTGCACGAGCGCGGGGCCGATCGGCTCGCCGCCCTCGACCGGGATCTCACCGGCCCAGACCCGACGGATCTGCGCGACCTGCTCGTCCATCCGCGCGTACCGGTTCTTCGGCTCCTTCTCCATGCACTGGTAGTCCCAGACGCGACCGCCGACGCCGACGGTGATCGACACGCGACCGCCCGAGATCATGTCGAGGGTCGCGGCGTGCTTGGCGACCTTGACCGCGGGATGCATCGGCAGGACGTAGAGCGTCGGGACGATCCGCACGCGCGAAGTCGCGGCGGCGGCGGCACCGAGCAACGCCATCATGTCGACGCTGGTGCCGATCACGCGCTCGCCACAGGACAGCGTCGAGAAGGGCCCGTCGTCGACGCGACGGAACCACTCGAGGGTGAGCTCGCGGTCGAGCGCCTCTTGCGTGTACGGAAAGCAGAGACCGATCTTCATCGCCATGGGGAGTCCTCCGGCGAAGGACTCTACCACGCACGCGCGCCGCGAAACGGCTACTCGATCAGATCGAATCCGGCGATCGCTTCCTGGTAGCGCGCCTCGATGTCGTCGCGCTGGAAAGCGTGGGTCGGGATGATGAACGCCCCGGCTCGAAGTCCGCGAAGCGCCGTCGCCGCCGCCTGATCCGCGCCGATGTACCCGTCCTGCAACCCCTTGATCGCCTCGGGGTCGATCTTCGAGAAGTCGACCGCTTTCGGATCCCCGAGCGCCTCTGGACGTGCCGCCGTCGAGTTCTCCATCAGGCCGCTCGTGACCGGCCCCGGACAGAGGACGGACACGCCGTGGCCATCGGGACCGAACTCGGCGCGCAGGCTCTCCCCGATCGCCAGGACCGTGTGCTTCGTCATCGTGTAGATGTGCATCGGCACCGGCCGCAGATAGGCCGGCAACGACAGGCTGTGCTCCGAACCGGTCAACAGGAACGCGCCTTGTCGTCCGTTCTCCCGCAGCTTGCGCACCTGGGGGCGCACTACGTGGAGGATCCCGAGCACGTTCACCCCGAAGCCGAAGTCGAAGTCCGTGCGGTCGACGTCGAGGAGGGAGCCCGCCACGATCACGCCCGCATTCGCGCACACGAGATCGACGGAGCCGAGCGCCGCCCACGCCGACTCGACGATCTCTTCGACCGCCGCTTCGTCCGTCACGTCGCAGACGGCGCTCTCGCAGCCGAGCCGCTCCGCCGTGGCCTTGAGCTTCTCTTCGTTGATGTCCGCGAGGAAGACCGTCGCCCCAGCAGCCTGGAGCGCGCCGGCCAGCGCGGCGCCGATCCCGTCCGCCGCCCCGGTGACGAGCGCGGTCCTGCCTTCGAAGCTCTCGATTCCAGCCATGGGGCATCCTCCTCGATGAGCGGCCGATCCTATCACTTCGTCGCATCCCCCGACGAGACGCCGCGTAGCCCCGACCGCGCGCGCCGGTTAGATTGGCAGCATCGACGTGCCGGAAGCGTCAGGAGAGACCATGGACCTCGACCCGATTCCGCAGGCGATCGCCGATGATCCGCACCCGGTCTATCGCGTGCTGCGCGAGGAGTACCCGGTCCACTACGTCGCGGAGCGCGACCTGTGGGTCCTGTCGCGGTACGAAGACATCCTCTCCGCCATCAAGGACCCCGAGACGTTCTCATCGGCGGGCGGCGTCGTACCCAGCGGCTTCAAGCCCGAGATGCCGACGCTGATCGTGCTCGACCCGCCGGACCACACGAACATGCGCAAGGCCGTGATGCGCGCGTTCACGCCGCGACGCATGGACGCGATGGCCGAACGCGTGCGTGGCTTCGCGATGGAGCTGATGGACGAGCTCGTTGCGGAGGCGGCGCCGGGTGAGAGCGTCGACGCCTTCGAAGGCTTCACGGATCCGCTGCCGATCTACGTGATGGCGGAGCTGCTCGGGGTCGATCCCGACGAGCGACCGATGTTCAAGCGATGCGGCGACGCGATCGTCTATTCGAGCGGGGCCGACCCGGAGACGCTCCTCGAAGCGCAGCGCGAGCTGACCGACTATCTACAGACGGTCTTCGACGCTCGGCGCAAGCAGCCGCGCGACGACCTGATCAGCCTGCTCCTCACCAGCTCAGAGGAAGGTCGCGCGCTCGAGGACGACGAGCTGCTGGGGCTCTGTTTCCTGCTCCTCGTCGCCGGGACGGAGACGACGACCTCCGCGCTCGGCAACGCGATGCTGCTCTTCGAGCGCTTCCCGGACGCGCGGCGCCGCCTCGTCGAAGATCCTTCCCTGATCCCGAGCGCCGCGGAAGAAGTCCTCCGCTTCGACTCGCCGGTCCAGGGTCTGTCGCGCGTGACGACCCGGGACGTCGAAATCCGGGACCACAAGATTCCGCAGGGCGCGCGGGTCCATCTGCTCTACTCGGCGGCGAACCGCGATCCGCGCGTCTTCGATTCGCCCGACACCTTCGACGTCGCGCGCACGCCCAACAACCACCTGGCGTTCGGCTTCGGCATCCACTTCTGCCTCGGAGCGAGCCTCGCGCGCCTCGAGCTCCGACTCGGAATCGAGACGCTGCTGGCGCGGGCACCCGACTACCGCCTCGACCTGGACGAGATCGAGCGCCTGCCCTCGGACACGAATCGCGGCTTCGCGCAGCTCCCAACGATCCTGCAGCCGGCGAGCTAGGCGACGGCGCGCGCTGACGCAGAGCGTCGCGGCAGGAACGCGATCGCCATCGCCGCGACGAGGACGAGGGCAATACAGGCCATGAAGCCCGGGCGGTAGTGGCCGAAGATGCGATGGGCCTCGGCGAGGACGATCGGTCCGAGCGCACCGCCCGGAACGAAGGCCAGCATCATCAGGCCGTACACACGCGCGAAGGAGCGGGTCCCGAAAGCGTCGGCGACCGCGAGCGGCAGGAACACGTCGCGGGACGCGACCGCGAGACCGAAACAAAGACTGAAGGCCGTCAGCACGATCGGATTCCCGGCGAAGGGAACGAGCACGAGGCTCAGGAACAGGAGTCCGGTGTTCGCCAGATAGCCGACTCTCGACGACACGAACTGCCCGATCATCCCCGCGCCGACCTTGGCGGCGATCCCGGCCCCGAAGGTCAAGGAAAACGCGGCGTAGGCCTCTTCCCGCGAATAGCCGAGATCGCCCAGGTACAGCACGAACTGGTCGACGAGCCCGAGCTGCACCAGCGAATAACAGAACAGCGAATAGAAGAGGATCCAGAAGGAGCGCTGCCCGAGGATCTCCCCGATCGGCATCGCCTCATCCTCGGCGGCCGCGGAATCCTCGAGGGTCTCCTCGTGCGCCGCCCCCTCCCCCGGGCCTGGATCGCGCACCGTCAGGAAAGCGACAGGCAGGATGACCGCGATGCCGCCGAGACCAACTGCGAAGGAGGCCGCTCGCCAGCCCGCCCCGTCGAGCATCAGCGCGAGCGCGCCCAGGTAGACGATCGACCCGATGTTCGAGCCGGCCATCGCGAAGCCGAGGGCGAGACTGCGGTGCCGCGCGAACCAGCGGGTGATGACGCTGCCGATCGAGACGTCCCCGATCCCGGCATTCGCGAGCGCGAGCATCATCATCGCCGCGTAGAACGCCGGCATGCTCTGCATCGAGCCGAAGAGCGCCACGCTCATTGCGAGACAGAGCAGGGAGGCGACGATGACCGGTCGCACACCGAAGCGAACGCAAGCTGCGCCGACGAAGGCCTGACTGACCGAGGACACGATCAGCATCGGCGCCATCCCGCTCGACCACATCGTCCGGGTCCAGCCGAGATCCGCGATCACGTCCGCGGAGAGCGCCCGGCTCGCGTAGAAGAAGCCGGCGCCCATCTGGCACAGCATGCAGCCGACGACGACCAGGATGGCCCGCACGATTCGGCGATCGATTCCGCGCTCGGCCATCATGGACCGATGGAACGTCAGCCCCCGCGGCGCCGCAAGAGAGCGCGGACGGCGACTATCCGGCCGCGAGGTCGATCTCGTTCTCGAGCGGCGCGTCCTCGGCGAACGCGACCAGGTTCCGCGCGAAGAGGGCGAGCAGTCGAGCGTCGTAGGCGTCTGGCGGAATCGACGAATGGGGCGAGAGATAGACGTTCGGCGCGGACCAGAGCGGATCCGCGTCGGGCAGCGGCTCTTCGCGGGTGACGTCGAGGATCGCCGCGCCGAGGCGCTCGCTCTCGAGCGCCGCGACGAGCGCCGACTCGTCGACGAGGGCGCCGCGCGCGACGTTGCAGAGCACGGCGCCGGGTTTCATCGCGGCGAAGGCGCTCGCGTCGATCAGATCCGCAGTGTCGGCCGTCGCGGGCGCACAGAGCACCACGACGTCCGCGGCCGCGAGGAGCGCTGGCAGGCCGTCGGGTCCGTCCAGCGCGTCGACGAGAGGAGACGTGTCGCCGGAGCGCGCGCTGCGCCGGACCGCGATCGTTCGCATGTCGAAGGCGCGGGCGAGACGGGCCACCGCCGAGCCGATCGCGCCGAGCCCGACGATGCCGACGGTCTTGCCCGCGAGGGTCCGGCCGCCGGGGCGATGGAACGCGCGCTCGCGTTGCATCGCCTCGATCCCGCGCAGGTTCCGGAAGACCTCGACCAGACGACCGAAGAGGAACTCGGCGATCGCGGGCGCGCCCGCCCCCGCGGCGTTCACGAGTCGCACGCCGCGCTCGGCCAGCCGCTCGAGCGGGTACTGCTCGAGACCCGCGCTGTAGGCCTGGACGAGTCGCAGCTTCGGCATCCGGTCGAGCCATTCCGTCGGCAGGTCGAGGGAACAGATGACCTCGGCCTCGCTCCAGGCCTCGAGGGTCGCGTCGTCGGGCTCGGGGGCCGTCGCTAGCAGGTCGTCCGGAATCGGCGGCGTCTGGCGAGCGCGCCGCAGCTTCACACTCTCCCGGAGAGGTAACGCCCGCACGTCGATCGGCCGCGGCGCGCTCCGTGTCGCCTCGCGCACGAGATCGAGATCGGGGTCCGCCGGATGGTGGATGCAGGCGATGAGGGGTGTGTCGCTCACGCGGTCTCTGACCGGGCGAGCAGACTCGCGTCGATCTCGTCGACCGAACGCGCGCCACATAACGCCATCGCGCGCTCGACCTCGTCCTGGAAGCCGCGCATCACGCCCTCGACGCCCTTCTGCCCGCCGACGATCAGGCCCCAGAACGCAGGGCGACCGACGAAGACGGCGCGCGCGCCGATCGCGAGGGCCTTCACCGCGTGCTGTCCGCGCCGGACCCCGCCATCGACGTAGACCTCGCCGCGCCCATCCACCCCCGCGACGACGTCGGCGAGCGCGTCAGCCGTCGCGAGAGCCCCGTCGAGCTGACGGCCACCGTGATTCGAGACGACGATCCCGGCCGCGCCAGCGTCGATACAGGCCGCCGCGTCGTCGCCGCGCATCACGCCCTTCACCACGAGCGGAATCGGCGAGCGCTCGACGAACCACGCGATGTCGTCGAACGTGAGCGCGTGGTCGAAGAGCTCATTCGGATCCTCGACCCGGCCGTCTGCCTGGAGGAAGGTCCAGCGGTTGCGGGCGTCCCGCCGCCGATTGCCCTGCCGCGCGACGTCGACCGTGATCACGACCGCACCGTAGCCCTGCTCGGCGCTCCGGGCGATCGCGTCGACGCTGCGCTCGCGATCGGCCATGACGTAGACCTGAAGCCATTTCGGGGCCGAGCCCGAAACTGCCGCCACGTCCTTCGCGGAGCCCGCGCCGAAGAGGCCCATGCAGAAGAGCGTGTCCGTCGCGGCGCAAGCGCGGGCGGTCGCGACCGGTCCGTCTTCGTTGGCCTTGTGCTGCATGGCCATCGGCGCGACCGCGATCGGATTCGCGATCCGCGCGCCCAGCACGGTCGTCGAGGTGTCGATCGTGCGCACGTCGCGCAGGACCTTCGGCCGCAGCCGGATCCGAGCCCACGCCGCCTCGTTGTCGACGAGGGTCAGCTCGTCCTCGGCGCCGCCGGCCACGTAATCGTAGAAGGTCTCGTCGACCAACGACCTCGCCTCCGCTTCGAGATCGGGCAGGTCCATCGGACTAACGCGCGGCCAGGCGGAGCAGGTAGACCTCGGCGACGTTCTCGTTGCGCGGGCGCACGCCGTACTTCTGCTCGTAGGCATCCGCGAACTTCGTGAATTCCCCGGCGTCGGTCACCCTCGTCGAGGCGAGTTCGTAGATCTTGTCCTCGATCCGTGCCCGGATCCGCGGATCCGAATCGAGGTGCTCGACCCAGGCCGCGCGGTTCGCGCCGGCGTGCAGGTAGAGGGCGTCGTCGATGCCGACCGCCCAGATGTTCACCGAATAGGGATCGGCTGGATTGGTCTCGATCTGGATCGTCGAGATCTCGTCCGTGAACGTCCAATCCGCCGGGACGGCGGCGACTTCGCCGTCGAGCTCACCGCCCGGAAGGAGCAGGAAGGGCCCGCCGCAGGCCGCGCTCGTGAGCGCGATCGCAAGGACGACGAGAAGGCTTCGCATTCGGAACATCGGAACTCTCCTGGCTACGGGCAGCGTAGTCGACGCATACGATAGCGACGCCGATGCGCGCATTGAATGCGGCGGCAACCCCCCTTCCCCGCCCCTATGATCGAGCGATGTCCGCGCCCTCTCCCGAGCCCGCCGCATCGCAGGTCCCGGTCGGCCTCCTGCTGGCCTACGCCGCGCCGATGGTGCCGATCAACTTCTCGCTCGTGCTCTTCATGTCCTACATCAGCAACTACGCGATCGACGTGTTGCTGGTGCCCCCGCTCGCGATGGGCCTGATCTTCGGCGCGGGTCGCGTGTGGGACGCGGTGACCGATCCGCTCGCCGGCATCTGGAGCGACCGTACTGAGCATCGCCTCGGCCGGCGGCGCCCGTGGATCCTCGCGTCCGCGATCCCGATCGCGCTCTTCGGCTGGATGACGTGGTCGGCGCCGGTGGATCTCTCGCCGGTCGCGCTGATCGTCTGGATGACCGTCGCGGTGTTCGGCTTCAACACGGCGATGACCTTCTTCCTCACGCCCCACCAGGCCCTCGGCGCGGAGCTCACCCTCGACTATCACCAGGTGTCGCGCATCTTCGCGGTCCGTCAGGCCGCGGGCTATCTCGGTATGATCGGGTGCCTCGTCTACGCGATGGAATACCTGATGACTTCGCCGCAGCCGCGCGAAGACGCATCGGAGCTCTCGATCTACGCCGGGATCGCGACGGTCGTGCTCGTCGCGATCTCCGTCGTGTTCCTCCGCGAGCCGGGCGGGAACCGGCGGCGCGAGACGAAGCAGATCACGAGCGTGGCGAGAGACGTGTGGAACAACAAACACGCCCGGCTCCTCCTGATCATGATCTTCATCGAACACACCGGCTCCGGCGCGTCGATGGTGCTCTCGCCCTTCACGTACAAGTACGTGCTCCAGGCGCCCCACGCGGTCAGTGAAGTCTTCATGTTCTACGTGGGCGCTTCGCTCGTCTCGCTCGTGGTCTGGATTCCGCTCTCGAGGCGGATCGGCAAGAAGGCGACCTGGCTGATCGGTCTCGTCCTCGGGATGGTCGGGTACCTGATGATCTTCAACCTCTCCGCGGGCGCGATCACGTTCATGAAGGTCGCCGTCGTGCTGACCGGTTCGTGCAGCGCGAATGCAACGGTGCTCGGCTCGTCGATCCTCGCGGACGTGATCGACGCCGACGAGCTCGAGACCGGCGAGCGGAAGGAAGGCGCTTACTACTCCGCCTATACCTTCCTCTACAAGACTTCGAGCGGCGTGATGGCAACGGTCACGGGCCTCGCGCTCAGCCTCTATAGTTTCACGCCCGACATCGCACAGCCCGCATCGGTGCAGCTCGTGATCCGCTCGCTCCACGGCCTCGTGCCCTTCGGTACGATGCTGATCGGCGCGCTGATCCTCACGCGCTTCACCCTCGACGAGGGCACCCACGCCGAGATCCGCGCGCAGCTCGACGCGCGGCGGGCGCAGGCCGACTAGCTCCGATCGGGCCCTGCACCTAGCGAAACGCCGGCAGCACTTCGCGCCCGGTCACTTCCAGCGTCTCGAGGATCATCTCCTGGGGCTCGATCCAGCTCGTGCGCGGGATCATCCCGAGCTCGTCGACGCCGACGTCCGCGTAGTTCTGGATCGCCCGCCTCACCTGCTCCGGATCGCCGACGCAGAGACCGCTCTCGATCAGCACGTTCGGGTCCGCCGCGCTCGCCGGGAAGGGCGGTACCAGGGCCGGGTCGCTCGCGGCCTCCTGGATCAACCGTCGCAGTCGCGTCTGCGGGATCGGTTTGGGCTCGTCGGCGAGGCGGGCGGCGATGTCCGGCACGGTGTCGAAGTAGACGGAGAAGTGCGCGGTCGTCAGGTCCGCCCGCTTCGCGTGCCACTCCCGGGCCCGATCTCCGTCCTCGAGGCAGAGCAGCGGCGCGATCGTGAGGAACTTGTCGTTGACCACCTCGCTCACCGGATCCGGATCGGCGATCGCCTTCTTGTAGCGCTCGACGAGCGGCGCGAGGGCCTTCGGACTCTGGAAGCTGAAGACCGCGACGCCGAGGCCCATGCGCCCGGCGCGCTCGACGGTGTCCGGATTCGTCGCCGTTACCCAGAGCGGCGGGTGCGGCTTCTGGAGCGGCTTCGGCAGGACGTTGCGTTCGGGCACGGAGAAGTGCGTGCCCTCGTGGGAGAACAGGTCCTGGGTCCACATCTTCGGGATGACGCGAATCGCCTCCTCCCAGTACGCCCTGGTCTCGGCGTTGTCGAGGCCCCAGCTATTCACTTCGGTCGAGCCGCTGCCCCGCCCCGTCCCGAGCTCGACGCGTCCGTTCGTATAGATGTCGATCATCGCGATCTGCTCGGCGACGCGAACGGGATGATTGATCGGCGCGCACAGGTTCATGATCCCGGTGCAAAGGCGGATGCGCTCCGTCCGCATGCCGACCGCGAGGCAGGTCAGATGCGACGCGGCGTTGTGCGAATACTCCTCGAGGAAGTGGTGCTCCGGGGCCCAGAAGGAGTCGAAGCCCGCCGCCTCCGCGGCGACTCCCATCTCGAGATCCTGTCGGAACCGCTCGGGCTCGGACTCGTCCCAGGGACGCGGGCCCACGACCGCCGAGCAGAACACACCGAAGTCCATGTCTTCTCCGCTACCCCGACCGCGTCAGAGGACGGCGATCGGATTGACTGGACAACCGGTGCCGCCGGGCACGCGGATCGATCCGAGTGTAAAGAGGAAGGCCCATCGCCCGCGCTCCGCGCAGGCCTGCGCGAGCGCGCCGAGCGCGAGGTTGTCGATCAGATGCAGGCCCATGCTCGTGATGCCGATCTGGTGGATCGGGAAGGGCCAGTTCGGGATCCCTAGGCCGGGCATCGGGTCCGAGATCCCGTCGCAGCCGAGGACCGAGATCCCGCGCTCACGCATCCACGGCAGGCAGTCCGCGTGGATTCCGGCCATGCCGTCCGCCGGGTCCATGTGGCCGCCCTTCGCGGCGCGCCACGCACAGCGCCCCGTTCCGACGAGCAGGATGTCCCCCTCGCCGACCTGCACGCCCTGCCGCGCCTCGGTCGCCTCGAGCGCATCGACGGTGATCGCCGTGTTCGCGGGGAGATGGTCGACGCCCTCGGTCGCTGCGACGTCGAGCAGCACGCCCCGTCCGACGATGCCTTCGGCGAAGGCGAGCACGGTGTTCTTGCGCGCGCCGCTACTGCGGACGTCCGAGGCCGGGTAGCCGTTGTACATCTTTCCGCGCCAGAACATGTGACAGAGCGCGTCGATGTGGGTCACGCCGAGGCCGTGCACGTGCGCGCCGACGTAGTCGCGACTCGCCTCGTAGCCGGGAATCCCGTCGTCATCGCGGGCGTCCCCGGCCGCGAGCATGTGATGCTGCGCGGGATAGGGATTCTCCGCGGAAGGAACCACACCGAGATCGTGCGCGAGGCTCACCCCGAATCCGTCCTGCACGGTCGCGGCCGCCGCCGCGCGATGTTCATCGCGCAGGTGGTTCAACATGCCGCGTTCGTCGTCGTCGCCCCAACGTCCCCAGTTCGAGAGCGCGTCGAAGCGTTCGTCGAGCTCGGCCTCGCTCGGAATCCGGACCGCGTCGTTCTCGCCCATTCGTTCTCCTTCGTCTTGACTCTAGGCCTGCGGCCGTCGCGCGAATTCCCGGAGCAGTCGCCCCGGGCGCGCGCCCGTCGGATGCCCGTCCCGGATCGTGACCTCACCCCCGACGATCGTCGCCGAGAAGCCCTCGGCCTTCTGCGAGAGTCGCGCCGCGCCCCCCGGCAGGTCGTGCACGATCTCCGGGACCGCGGGCCCGACGCTGCGAGGATCGAAGACATTCAGATCCGCCGCCATCCCCACGCGCAACTGCCCGCGATCCGCGAAGCCCCAGGCGCGCGCCGGCTCGAGGGTCAGCATACGCACGGCCTCCTCGAGCGTGAACGCCTCGCGGTCGCGGACCCAATGGCCCAAGAGGAAGGTCTGGATGGAGGCGTCCGCGATCTGACTCACGTGCGCTCCGGCATCCGAGAAGGTCATGACCGTTCCCGGGTGCCGCAGCACCTCGAGCAGGACGTCTTCGTCCTGGGGATAGAGGCTCGGCTGGATGAAGAGCACGCCGAAGTCCCGCTCGACCGCCAGGTCGATCATCGCGCGCGCCGGCGACACCCCGCGCGCGCGGGCCACTTCCGCGACGGTCGGATTCGGCGGCAGTCCTTGTTCGTACACGCGGATGCCGTCGTAGTCGGGCTTCCGAGGCATCGCGCCGATTCCGCGCCACGCGGTATAGTCCCCCTCCGTCGCGATCGCCGCATAACGCTCCCGCGCAGCGGGGTCAGCGAGGATCCGCTTCTGGTCCGCGATCGACTTCGATCGCAACGCGCGCCACTCGGGCAGCACGTCGAAGGGGAGCCGCGTCTCGAAGGAGAGCAGGACCGAGATGCCGCGGCAGTGGCTCTGCCCGATCATCCGCCCTCCTGCTTCGGCGAGGGCATCGATGTGGCCCAGCATGCGACGACCGCCGTACTCCGTCGCGATCAGTCCCGCGGTCACGGGGACGCCGAGGTCGACGGCGATGTGGCGGATCTCCCGAAAGGCGGGTTCGAGCACGTCCGGGTCGGGCGAGAGCAGATCCTCTGTGCCGCCTTCGAGCAGACCGAGGCCCGTCTTCGACAGGACGCCCGCGAGGGCATGCACCTCTTCCCACCGCGCAATGCGCGACGCGACCGGCCGATCGTCGGAGGTCTCGTGGTGCTCGCTGCGCGACGTCGTGAACCCGATCGCCCCGGCTCGGAGCGCCGCCTCGAGCTGCCCGGCCATACGCGCGAGATCGTCGGGCCCGGCGGCCGCCTCGAAGGCCCGCTCGCCCATGGCCCAGGTGCGCAGCGTCGAGTGTCCGATGTTCGCCGCGTAATGGATGGACTTGGGGAGCCGGTCGACCGCGTCGAGATATTCGGGGAAGGTCTGCCAGGCGAAGGGGACGCCCCGGGCGAGGACGTCCGCGTCCATGTCCTCGGCCCGCTCGAGGTTGCGGAGCACCAGGGCGTGCTCGTCCTCGCGCACGGGCGCGAGGGTGAAGCCGCAATTCCCCATCACCGCCGTCGTCACGCCCTGCCAACAGGAGTTCGCGCCCTGCGGATCCCAGAAGACCTGCGCGTCGAAGTGGGTGTGACCGTCGATGAAGCCCGGGGTGACGACGCGACCCTCGGCGTCGATCTCCTCCCTGCCGGGCTCGCGCACTCGACCGATCTCGGCGATGCGCCCGTCCGCGACCGCGACGTCGGCTTCGAAGGCGGGCTCGCCCGAGCCGTCGACGATGCGTCCTCCGCGAATGACGAGATCGAAGCCCACGTTCCGCGCCCGCCTACCGTGCGACGTATCCGCCATCGACGACGAGCGCCGAGCCGGAAACGAAGCTCGCCCGCCCCGAACAGAGCCAGAGCGCGGCTTCCGCGATCTCCTCGGGCTCCGCGACCCGCCCGATCGGGTGCAGCCGCCGGAGCTCCGCGTCGAGCTCCGGCGTCTCCGCGATCACGCTCTCGACCATCGCCGTGCGCGCCGTGCCCGGACAGATCGCGTTGATCGACAGACCGCGCGCGCCGTACTCGAGCGCCGCCGTCTTCGTGAGCCCGAGCACGCCGTGCTTGCTCGCGACATAGGCGGCCTGGCCGGGAAACCCGATCAATCCGGCGCCCGAGGCGCAGTTCACGATCGCGCCGCCGCCCTGCTCGAGCATCACCGGGATCTCGTGACGCAAGCACAGGAAGACCCCGGTCAGCATCACGTCGATCCCCTGCTGCCACTGCTCGAGCGGCATCTCCGCGACCTCGTGGGGCGGGCCCGAGGTCCCTGCGTTGTTGTACGCGCAATCGAGGCGGCCGAAGGTGTCGACGGTCGAGGCGACCATTGCCGCCACGTCTTCGTCGCTCGACACGTCCGCGCGAACGAAGTGCGCTTCGCCTCCGGTTTCGCGAATCGCGGAGGCCACCGCTTCCCCGGCGTCGTCCACGTCGGCGAGCGCGACCTTCGCGCCCCGCGCGGCGAAGAGCTGCGCCGCGGCTGCGCCGATTCCCGATGCCGCGCCCGTGACGAGCGCGACCCGTCCCTCGAATTCGCGAGTCGTCTCACTCACGCTCGATCCTCCCCGGCTTCCAGGCGAAGACTCCCGGCGGCGTCGACACTCGCGGCCCAGCCCGGCGGAATCACGGTCGTCTCGACCGGCCCCTCGACGATCGCGGGGCCTTCGAGGACGGAGCCGCCCTCGAGCGCGCCGCGCTCGAAGACCCGGGCGTCGAGCTTTGCATCCGGGCCGAACCAGGCGGATCGCGTGGCGACCGCCAACACTTGCGCCACGCCGGCGTCCGCCTGGACCAGCGGCGGCTGGTCGACCGGCAATCGGAGACGCACCCGGATCGCCGCGAACTCGACCTGGCCCGTCGGCGCGACGCCGTAGAGCTCCGCATAACGCGCCCGGAACCGCCCGGGCACCTCGTGGATCGCGTCGAAATCGCTGAGCGCGATCGGGACCTCGTGCGCCTGGCCGACGAAGCGCGCGTCGAGGAAGCGCTCGACCACGAGGCCGGGCACCTCTTCGGTGAGGCCCATCTTCTCGCGCGCGGCCGCCTCGACCTCCGCGAAGAGCGCCTCCGCGTCGCTTCGGGTGAACGCGTCACTCGCGACCAGATGCGTTCGACCGTGCTCCGCCGTCGCATCGGTCGCCTGCATGCCGATCGCAGAAGCGACCCCCGCGTGGGGCGGCGCGATCACGCTCGCGATTCCGAACTCGCGCGCGATGCCGACGACGTGCATCGGTCCGGCACCGCCGAAGGCGACGAGGGTGTGATCGCGCGGATCGAGCCCGCGCTGCACCGTCACGACGTGGATCGCGGACGCCATGCTCGCGTTCGCCGCCTCGTGGATCGCCCAGGCCGCACGCTCGATCGAGACGCCGAGGGGCCTCGCGATCCGATCCCCGATCGCCCACCGCGCCGCGTCGGGATCGAGATCGAAGCTCCCGCCCGCGAAGTTCCGGGGCGACAGGTAGCCGAGGACGAGGTTCGCGTCCGTCACCGTCGGTTCGTCACCGCCCAGCGCATAACAAGCGGGACCGGGGCTCGCACCCGCGGAGCGCGGCCCGACGCGCAGCACCTGCTCCGGATCGAGCCATGCGATCGACCCTCCGCCGGCCCCGACTTCCGCGAGGTCGATCGTCGGCGTCTTGATCGGCATGCCGGTCCCGGCGCGTCGGCCGCCGAAGCTCCCCCTCCCACCCACGTGGAGCTCGCGAACGACCGCGGGCCGACCATCGTGCACGACCCCCGCCTTCGCCGTCGTGCCGCCCATGTCGAAGGAGATCACCCGGGATTTCTCGTAGAAGCCCGCGAAGCGGGCCGCTGCCATCACGCCGGCGGCGCCCCCGGATTCGAGGGTCGCGACCGCCCGCTCCGCCGCCACGCTCGCGGCCATCACGCCGCCCGAGGACTCCATGATCTGGAGCGGGGCGCGTACGCCGACGGCCTCCAACCCCGATGCGAGGCGCGCCAGGTAGCTCGCCATCAGCGGCGCGACCTCAGCGGTAAAGAGGGTGGTGCTCGCGCGATCGAATTCCCTCATCTCCGGATGCACCCGCGAAGACGGCACGACCACGAGCTCCGGCATCGCGTCCCGGAGCGCCGCCTCGACCGCGAGCTCGTGATCCGGGCGGGCCCAGGCGTGGAGCAGGCAGATCGCGACGGCCTCGGGCGCATGGGCACGAATGCCGTCGACGACCGACGCGAGGCTCGCGGCGTCGATCGCGCGCAACACCTCCCCGCTCGCCGTCGTGCGCTCGCGAACCTCGAAGATCGTCTCTCGTCGCAGCGGCGGCGGGGTGGGATCGAAGTGCAGGTCGTACCGGTCGTCCTCGACCCGCGCCTCGCGGCCGATGCGCAGGAGATCCCCGAAGCCTTCCGTCGCGACGAAGGCGACGCGGGCGCCCTTGCGCTCGATGACTGCGTTGGTCGCGAGGGTCGTGCCGTGGACGACGCGGACGATCGATTCCGGCGCAGCGCCCGATTCGTCGAGCACCCGTTGCACGGCTTCGAGCACGCTTCGCTCCGGCGAGTCCGCCGACGTGAGCTGCTTCGCGACGTGGAGCGTCCCGTCGCCCCGCGTGAGGACGACGTCGGTGAAGGTGCCCCCGATATCCGCGCCGAGGACGCAGGCCTCGCTCATTTCGCGGCCCCTTCGGCATAGCGTTCCCGCGCGGCCGCCTCGCTCACGAATCCCTCCGCGACGTCTTCTTCGACGGCGCTTCGCTCGCGATCCGACGGCGCGCCGAGACCACCGCCGCCGGACGTGGTCAACACGAGGGTCTCACCGGCCGCGAGTCTCAGGTTCGCGCCCTTCGGCGGCAGCGGACGTGCCTCGCCGTTCGCTTCGATCACGAACTGCGTGCCCGGCAGACCGTCGGCGCCGCCTTCCCGCCCCTTCGGCGGGAGGACCACCCGCTCGCAACGCAACGCGAACTCGGTGTCCTGCAGCACGCGGATCCGGGTGTCGACGCCGAGCCCGCCTCGCCATTCTCCGGCGCCCCCGGAGTCGGGCAGGAGCCGTTGGCGTTCGAATACGATCGGCAGGGTCGCTTCGAGGGGCTCGATCTGGGGCACCGTGTTCCGGCCCCCAAGAAAGAACGAGCCCGTCGCGCTCGGACCGTCGGAGCCGCGCCGCGCCCCGAGACCGCCGTACTCGTACGAGAGGAGCAGCCAGGGCTCCAGTCGGCTCGGCGCCGCGAGGGTGTACGGATGGATGACGCTGCTCGCGGCGGTCGCGAGGTCCGGGCGTGCGCGGCTGAGCGCGTGCACGACCGCTTCGCAGACCGCGGTCACCGCGACGACCCGACCGCCGCAGGCCGCGGGCGGATGCGGATCGAGCAGCGAGCCCTTGCGGAAGCGGACGTCGACCGGGGTGAAGCACCCTTCGTTCATCGGGATCGTCGGATCGACGAAACACCGCACCGCGTAGAGCGCGCCGGTCAGCGCCTGCGAGAAGCCGGCGTTGATCGCCCCGAGCGCCTGGTCGTCGGTCGCTTCGAAGTCCAGCAGGATGCCGTCGTCCGCATCGCCGACCTCGATGCGCACGCGCACGACGGGCCGGCGATCCGGCTCGAGGCCGTCGCCGTCGATGCGGTACTCCCCCTCGTAGGTGCCCGGCGACAGCTTCGCGAGCTCCTCGCGCATGCGCGTCTCGGTCCCACGGACGTAGTCGTCGATCCCGGCGCGGAGCCGGTCGGTCCCGTAGCGCTCGGCGAGCTCCTGCATCCGTTCGGCGGCGACGTTCACCCCCGCGACCAGGGCGCCGACATCGCCCATCACGCGATCCGGCGTCCGACTGTTGAGCGCGAGCAGGCGATGCAGGTCCTCGACCGGTTGACCGGCGTCGTAGAGGCGAACGGGCGGGAGCTGGAGGCCCTCGGCGAAGACGTCGGTCGCGGTCGGCACGATCCCGCCGGACGAGCTGCCTCCGAGGTCGGAAACGTGGATCAGGGTCCCGGTGAACCACTCGACGCGGCCGTCGCGAAAGACCGGACGGAAGACCAGCAGGTCGTTCGAGTGGATGCCGCCGCGAAAACAGTCGTTCATCACGAACACGTCGCCGGCACGCATCGCGTCGACGTCGTGGTCTTCGAGCACCGCGGGCAGCGAACAGCGGAGGCTCGCCGCGTGCATCAGGTTCGTGGCCGTCGACAGCGTCACGAGGCGTCCGTCGCGATCCAGGATCCCGGCGCAGGCGTCCGCCCCCTCGGCGATCATCGCGGAGTGGGCCGAATGGACGACGACGATGCTCGCCTCCTCCGCGGCGATCCGGAGGGCATGGCGGAGGATCTCGGCTTCGAGTCGCGCGTCGTTCGGCTCGGGCATCGGCGCTTCTACTCTACAGAGCTGCCCGGCGTGTGGCGTCGTCTCAGTGAAAACGGATACCCCGTGGGGAACGGCGCTCTGGCAACGAGATATCGGCTCCCCTTCGGGGAAATTCGGGAGGAATAATGAATCGTGGTCCCCAAAAATCCCCCACTTTTCGAATCCCTGGATATATGATGATCTCGACCTGGGAAGGTAGGGAGACAGACCCACCTTCACTCGTTTCCGATACCCATCGGTCACGAAGTGTGGGATTGGCCCGTCTCCTTTGAGGATATCGGTGCGTGCGGTTGAGCTTCGCGTCCTGCGAATGCCGGCCACCCACCAGACAAGAGAATAAAGCTCGATGAACCGCGGGGTTGGGAAGCCCCGGGCGAATCGTGATTTTCGAGAGGACGGTCTCCGTCGCTCGGCTCGCGTCTCGTGGACAGCGTTTCCCTCTACCAGGTCTGATCAGTTGAGCACGTCTTCGCGAACGCACGGTGCGTTCGATGCGGGACGTGCGCTCGCCCGAACTCGTGTGCACGCGAATCGTGTGAGCAGATCGGCGTCGTTGCAGACGGCTTGGCTCCTGAAGCCGCGACGGTTGATGTAGAGGTAGAAGCAGATGAATTTCAAGAAGTGGAGCATCGCGCTCTTCGCGATCGCCCTGGTCGCGCCGCTCTCCGCGAGCGCATTGGGCATCTCGGTCGTGAGCGTGACGTATGGTGGCAACGGCGACGCGCTGTTGGACAACGAGGACACGGTCACGTTCGACCTGCTCCTCGAGAACGCCAGTGGCGCGAACATTTCGGGCCTCGACGTTGGTGTCTTCGGTTATGACACGGGCGCCGTCGGTAGCGCGTCGGACAACAACCTCGTGTTCTCGGGCGCGCTGGCTTCGGCCGCTGCCTTCAACAGTGTGCCGGGAGTGAACCTCTCCGGCCTCGCCAACTCGACGGGCGTCCAGGAGTCGGGCAACCCGGTGATCTTCCAGGAGCGATTCCTCCGCGTCTTCGGCGGCGTGGCGGTCACTCCGGTGAACGGCGACGCCACGGGGGATATCGGCGTCGGTGGCGGATCGACCGGGGCTGGCGACGTTCACTTCCAAGTGACGTTCTCCGCGCAGTCGCTCGGTGCGACGCACGGCGCTCCGTCGGTCGTCAACCTCGACATCGGAATCGGCCAGTTCGGGTTCGACGTGATCGCGGATGACGGTGTGAACCCGGTCGGGTTCAACAACACCTCCCTCCAGCTGACGATCGTCCCGGAGCCGGGCACGGCGCTGCTGATGGGTCTCGGCCTCGTGGGACTCGCTGGCACGCGCCGGCGCTAGTCCTCGCACGGCGGGAGTCGGGCACGGCCCGTCTCTCGACGTCGGTCTGAACGGCCGCTTCCTCTTCGGAGGGAGCGGCCGTTTCGATTTTCAGGCGCCGGCTCCGGGCGGCGATCTGCGCGATGATCGCGCTGTACGCGCACAGGAGAGGACATGACGATCGAACGCGACGAGCTGGGCTTCGATGCGCCGGCGCCCCTCGGCCACCCGGGCCGCGCCGGCCTGCCGGAAGGCCACCCGACGGGGCCCGAGATCGGCGGGAAGCTGCCCGACTTCAGCCTCCCCAATGCGTTCGGCAAGCCCGTCTCCCTCCACGCCGATCGTCAAGGCCGACCGGCGGTCGTCGTCTTCTACCGCTCGGCGGTCTGGTGACCGCCTTGCTGGACGCAGCTCGGTGAGCTGCGAGACGCCTACGCCAGGTTCGAAGAGGCCGGGGTCGCGCTCTACGCGATCTCCTACGACGACCAGGAAGTCCTCCAGGAGTTCACCGAGAAGCAGTCGATCCCCTACCCGCTCCTCTCCGACGTCGACTCGGAGGTGATCCGCACCTACGGGATCCTCAACGATCAGGTGAAGCCCGGCGACCTGATCCTCTACGGCATCCCCTATCCCGGCACCTACGTGACCGACGCCGACGGCGTCGTGATCTCGAAGTCCTTCCACGGCTCCTACAAGATCCGGGACAGTCCCGAGGCACTGCTCGACGCGGCGCTCGGGCGCGCCCAGCTCGACGACACGGTCACGTCCGAGCCGCCGCGCGGCGACGACGAGGTCAAGGTCCAGGTGGCGCTTCGCGGGGGCAAAGGCACGATCCGACAGGGCATCGTGCGTCACGCGATCGCGCGCTTCGAGCTCGCCGACGGGTTCCACCTCTACGGCGAGCCGGTGCCCGAGGGCATGATCCCGACCCGCGTCGAAGTCTCCGGGCCGCCTGGCCTGGTGGTCCACGATCCCGTGCTGCCACCGACCGAGACGCTGCGCCTCGAGTCGATGGGCGTCGAGCTCCAGGTCTGGAGCGGCTCCTTCGACATCGAAGTGCCCTTCCATCCCGTCGGCGAGCTCCAGAGCGAATGCCGTCCGCTCGACCAGGTCTCGGTCCCGATCGACGTGACGGTCCGCTACCAGGCCTGCGACGACGACACGTGCCTGCTGCCGAAGACCGAGAGCTTCCGCTTCGACGTGCCCCTCGACGTGATCGACATCCCCAGGCTCGGCATGCACATGGGCCATGGACAGCGCGAAGCGAACTTCGACGGGCAGCCCCATCTCCAGCGGCTGCTCGAGCGCAAGTTCAAGGAGAGCCCGCTCGGGTTCCTGCGCCACTTCCTGCTGGCGATCCGCTTGAACGTGGCGGCGGCCCTGCGGCGGCTACGCGGTCAGAGCGGTCAGACGCGAGACTGACGGGATCGCGCGAGCACCCCGAGACCGAGGCCGAGGAGCAGCGCGGTGCTCGGCTCGGGAATCGGGAGGGTCACTTGCCAGAACCCTCGGTTGGAAGTGCCAAAGCCGAAGCCCCACAATCGCGCATCGAGGGTGTAGATCTCGCCCGCGGTGAGCTCGAGGTCCTCCCTGAACACTCCGGGAACGAGGTCGCGCAGAAAGATCGTCTCGCCTAAGGAGTCGGTCACCCGGATCGAATGCTGGTCGATCTCGCCGACCATGCATGGCGCCCGAGATCGGGTAGCGCCCGGTCTCGTCGACAGTGAACTCGACAGTCATCCGGCTCTCGGCCGTGTTGTCCCCCGTAAGGCCAACAAAAATCGACCCGCCCCCCGAGATCATGTCCGGCCGGACCGAGGTGGTCTGGAAGGCGGAGCTGCCCACGCCGCTCACACTCTCGTCGAAGAGGCCAGGGAGGTTCGAGGTCTCCTCGCTCGACGTCGAGAAGTCGTCGGGGCATCCGCAAATGCTCGTCCCCGACTCGGCGACGCGACGGTCGCTCGAGACGATCGAGCCCGCCTGCGCCTGGAACGCGAATAGCGTCACGAGAAAAGCGATCGCAGCGATCATCCCCCGACCGAACCTTCTCGACGGATCGTGAGAGCAGGGCATGGCATGGCGGCCTCTTCAGGCGACACTGGAGCGTGTCTCTGGGATGCCGTGGTACCCGAGGCGGTGGTTGTGTCGGAAATTCACGACGTGGAATCGCACCGATCGTTCACCAAAAGGGAGTCACGCCGACGCCCCTCACGTCACGCCTAACCGCCCTGAAGCACGTGGCCCGGCAGAGCGCCCGTGTGCTTGTTCTCCTCGAGCACGACCTCGCCGTTGACGATCGTCGCCACATAACCCCGTGAGTCGACGACGAAGCGCTCGCTGTCCGCCGGGAAGTCCTTCGCCAGCCAGGTGTCGCCCTTCGCCAGGCGCTCCAGGTCGATCAGGACGAGATCCGCGTGATAGCCCTCGCGGATCGCGCCGCGATCGCGAATGCCGTGCACGATCGCCGGCATGTAGGCGAGCTTGAACACCGCCTCCTCGAGGGTGAGCACGTTCGGCACGAAGTCGGTCAGCAGGTTCGTGGTGTAGTCGGCGCCGACGAACGAGGCGAGATGGGCGCCGCCGTCGGAGGAGCCCGCCATCGCGAAGGGCTCCTTCATCACCTGTGCACAGATCTGATCCATGTAGGCCGCGGCTTCCGGCGCCGTCACCATGTTGAACCAGGTCTCGAGACCCTCGGCGAGCGAGAGGTCCAGGAACGTGTCGATCCCGCTCGCGCCGGCGGCCGCCGCGAGCTCCGAGATCGTCTTCCCGACCTTCTCCTCGTTCTCCGGATCCATCACCTGCTCGACGGCGAGGTTGTCCCAGGTCGCACCGATCGACTTTCCGGCGTCGGACTCGAACTCGGCCGCGAGCTCCGAGCGGATCGCCGGGTCCCCCAGCTGATCGCTCCGCGCCGGCTCCGAGAGGCAAAGTACCTCGCGCCACTTCGGCATGTCGTCGAACACGAACGTGTCCGAGAGCTTGACGTGAAGCCCGCCGCGGTTGGTCGCGAACTGCGGGTGGAAGCGTCCGCCCTTCGCGTTCTGCTCCTTGCACCACTGCAGCGACTTCGACCAGCTCTCCGGGTCCTCGGCGCTCGGGAAGAGCAGGTTCAGCTCGACCGGGCGTCCCGAAGCCTCGTGCATCCGGGCCATCAGCTCACGATCGGCGTCGTCGTAGCCCCGACCGAAGCTCCTCGGAATGATCTCGACGGCACCGCGGTCGAACTCCGAGAGCACGCCCGCGAGCGCCACGACCTCGTCCGCCGAAGCATGATTGCTCGGGACCTCACGCCCGTCCTCGCCGACGTGCAGGTCGAGCTGCGACGTCGAGAATCCGATCGCGCCCTCGCGCATCGCCTGCCGGACGAGCTCCTTCATCTGCTCGATCTCTTCCGGCGTGGCTTCGCGCTCGGAAGCGTCGTCGCCCATCACGAACCGCCGCACCGCCGAGTGCCCGACGTAGCTCGCGACGTTCACACCGACCTTGCCCTCGAAGCGACCCCAGTAGTCGCCGTGGCCACCGCCGGTGAACGCGAGCCCCTCGGCGAGCGCAGCGCGGCTCATGCCCTCGACGCGCGACAACATGCCGGCGAGCCAGTCGACGTCTTCCGGCTTCGCCGGCGCGAGCGTGAAGCCACAATTGCCCGCGAGCACCGTCGTGATGCCATGCCAGCAGGAGGGAGTCACGATCGGATCCCAGTCGAGCTGGACGTCGTAGTGGGTGTGGATGTCGATGAAGCCCGGCGTGAGGACCAGCCCGTCGGCGTCGATCACGCGGGTCGCGTCGGCGTCGATGCGCCCGATCTTGGTGATGCGGTCGCCCTTCACGCCGACGTCGGAGACGTAGGCGGGCAGGCCGGTGCCGTCGATGACGCGCGCACCCCTGATGACGAGATCGAATTCGGGGCTGGACATGGGGGTTCTCCTCGGGTCGGCGCGGAACACGCGCGGGGACGCCCTCGATTGTAATCCCGCGAAGCGCGAGTTTCAGCAGCGCGATTTCGGCTCAGCCGATCGCTTCCGCCGTCCGAAGACCCGCCAGCTTCTCCTCGTCGAGCCCGAGCTCGCCGCGGAGTACGTCGTCGGTGTGCTCGCCCAGGGTCGGCGGCGGCTCCATCTCGACCTCGTTCGCGGACATGCGGGGGGCCCAGCCAAAGAGCCGCACCTCGCCCTCGTCGGGATGGTCGAGGGTCTTCACGAAGCCGCGCTCGAGCAGGTGGGGATCCTCGTAGAGCTCCTGCGTATCCATCGTAGCGGCGCACGGAACGCCTGCGGAGCCGAGGATCTCCATCACTTCCTGCTTGGTGCGCTCGAGCATCCACTTCTCGACCTCGTCGTGCAGCTCCGCGGTCCGCTCGAAGCGCTTCACGAAGTCGTCGAAGCGCTCGTCGGTGATCAGGTCCGGACGGTCGATCGCGACGTACATCTTGTCGATGTGGGTGTTCGTGACGGTCAGGACGAAGGCGTAGTCGTTGGGCCCGCCACCCTTGCACCGATACAGACCCGACGGCGCGGCACCGACCTGGGAGCCGTTGCGCGGGACCGGGTTGCGACCCCAGTTCCCGGTGTTCGCGAGATGCGTGCGCATGTAATAGGTGATCGCTTCGTGCATCGAGATCTCGATCCGCTGCCCCTCGCCCGTCCGCAGCTTCTGCACGTACGCGGCGAGCACCGCCATGCCGAGCTGCATCCCGGTCCCCGAGTCGCCGATCGTGACACCGGGAAGCGTCGGCGGGCCGTCGGGCGTGCCCGTCATCGAGAAGGTGCCGGCGGCGGCCTGCGCGCACATGTCGTAGGCGAGGTATTCGGAGTAGGGGCCGAAGCTGCCGTAGCCCTTCACCGAAGCGAAGATCACCGAGGGGTGGGCTTCCTTGAGCACGTCGTACCCGATGTCGAAGCGATCGATGACGCCCGGGGCGTAGTTCTCGATCACGACGTCGAACTTCGGCACGAGGTCGAGGAGCAGTTGACGCCCCTCGGGCTTGCGCAGGTTGAGGACGATGCTCCGTTTGTTCGCGTTCCAGTTCCAGAAGTAGGCGCTCGTCCCTGCCAATGCCCTGCCCGGGTCGCCGTAGCCCGGGGCTTCGACCTTCACGACGTCCGCGCCCATCCAGGCCAGCGCCTGGGTGCAGGAGGGACCCGCTTCGTATTGGGTCAGGTCCAGGATCCGCATTCCATCGAGTGCCGGCATGTCGCTCTCCCTGCCTCGCAGACCAGGGAGCGGCCTCCTGTGCGCGTGTGGCGCAGGAATCCGCGTCCCTTGTCCGGGCCGAACGCCCATTCTAGCCTCGGGATTCCCCCGCGGAGACCGGTCTCGCCGGCCCGCCCCGATTCCCCCCGCGCCCGATCCCGGACGCGTGCACGCTTAGGAGATCGCCCCATGGCCACCATCGACGGCAACACACTGATCGCCCGCAGCTTGAAGAAGCAGGGCGTCGAACACATGTTCGGCATCGTCGGCTTCCCCGTCTTCGGGATCGCCGCCGCCGCCCAGCGTGAAGGCATCCAGTTCGTCGGCATGCGAAACGAGCAGGCCGCCAGCTATGCCGCCGGAGCCGTCGGCTACTTCACCGGGCGACCCGGCGCATGCCTCACGGTCTCCGGTCCCGGCGTGATCCACGGCCTCGCCGGTCTGGCGAACGCCCAGGAGAACTGCTGGCCGATGATCCTGCTCGGCGGCGCGTCGAACTCCTACCAGGAAGGCCGAGGCGCCTTCCAGGAAGCGCCGCAGGTCGAGCTCGCCCGCATCTACTCCAAGTACACCGCGCGCCCGGACCAGCCCTCGCGCATTCCCTTCTACTGCGAGCAGGCGGTCCGAACGTCGATCAATGGTCGCCCCGGCGCGGTCTACCTCGACTTCCCGGACGACATGCTCGCCGCGCAGGTCGAGGAGAGCGAGACGTCGATCCCCGAGCGCTGCCCCGAGCCGCCGCGCACCCTCGCGCCGACGGCGGACGTCGAGCGCGCGATCGAAGTGCTCCGGACCGCCGAGCGCCCGCTCGTGATCATCGGCAAGGGCGCCGCCTACTCCCGCGCCGAGGAAGAGATCCGGCAGTTCGTCGAATCGACGAAGCTGCCCTTCCTGACCTCGCCGATGGCCAAGGGCGTGGTCGACGACGAGCACGAGCTCTCCGTCATGCCGGCTCGCGGCACCGCCCTCGAGAACGCGGACGTCGTCGTCCTGCTCGGCGCGCGGCTCAACTGGATCATGCACTTCGGCCTGCCGCCGCGCTTCAACGAGAACGTGAAGACGATCCAGGTCGACATCCACGGCGAGGAGATCGGTCGCAACGTGCCGGCCGAGGTCGGCCTCTGCGGCGACATCAAGGCCGTCGTCGGTCAGCTGAACACGGCCCTCGAGGCCGAGCCCTTCAGCTATGCGAGCGAGACGCCCTGGTGGAGCGCACTCTCGGAGAAGGTGACCGAGAACAAGACGTTCGTGCAGAACATGATGAACGACGAAGCGGTGCCCATGGGCTACTACCGCGTGCTGCGCGAGATCCAGGAGCAGGCGCCCCCCGGCACGATCATCCAGGCCGAGGGCGCGAACACGATGGACATCAGCCGCTCGGTTCTGATGCACAAGAACCCGCGCGAGCGGATCGACGCAGCGACCTTCGGCACCATGGGCGTCGGCCTCGCCCAGGCGATCGCCGCGCAGGTCGTGCATCCGGATCGCAAGGTGATCTGCGTCGAGGGCGACAGCGCCTTCGGGTTCTCCGGCATGGAGGTCGAGACCGCCTGCCGCTATCGCCTCCCGATCGTGTTCGTGATCATCAACAACAACGGCATCGGCATGGGCTTCGACAAGCTGCCCGAAGACCGCTTCCAGTCGCCGGCGATGGCCTACACGATCGAGGCCGGCTACGAAAAGATGATCGAGGGCTTCGGCGGTAAGGGCTACTCGGTGCGGACGCCGGACGAGCTCTCCACTTCGCTCAAGCAGGCTCTGGACGATTCGATGCCGTCGATCATCAACGTGCACATCGACCCGCAGGCCCGCGCGAAGCCGCAGAAGCACCCGTGGCTGACGGCGTGAACTAGCGGTTCACGTCGCGGCGCGGCGCCCGTCGAGGGCGTACGCGCCGGGACCGCGCACGACGAAGTGCAGCAGACCGCCCATCAGCGCCACGTTCTTGAAGAGCGGGCCCACATGGGACGGGTCACCGACGTGGGTGGTGATCGTGATCGGGATCAGAACGAGCAGCAGGCCCGCGGCCGCGAGCGCGGTGCGGTAGCCGGTCGCGAGGGCCGCGCCGCCGACGACGAGGGCGGCACCGCTCAGGCGCATCAGCACCTCGGGCGGTCCGAGCAGCGTAGCGAGGTAGCCGAGCGGCGCGGCCTCGAGTCGCGCGAGCATGACGTCCGCCTGCCCGAAGTGCCCGAGGCCGGCGACCACGAAGATCAGGCTGAAGAGTCCGCGGAATGCGAGATCCGAGTGCGGTCCGAAGCGATCGAGGTCGGGCATCGAAGTCTCCTGGTCGCCGACCCGCGTCCCCTGCGTGCGCTAGAGGCCGTGGCGACGGCGCTTCCGCCAGAAAGTTGCACGACTCATGCCAAGGCGGGCAGCGGCAGCTCCAACGCGTCCCCCTTCGAGCTGCAGCGCCTCGCGTAGACGCTCCCGCTCGGTTCGATCGTCGTTCGAGGCGCGTCCCTCAGCGTTCCCACGGAGATCGCCGGACGCGCTCGCGCCGGGTGGCGATTGGAGGAGCTCGACGGGCAGGTCGTCGACAGTGATCTCGTCGCCCCGACCGACGGCGAAGGCGTACTCCATCGCGTTGCGCAGCTCCCGGACGTTGCCGGGCCAGTCGTGATCCAGCAGCCGCCGCATCGCTTCCGGTGCGATGCCTTCGACGTGCCGCGGGCCGCGATCGTTGAAGCGCGCGATGAAGAACCGAACGAGCACTTCCACGTCCCCGCGCCGGTCGCGGAGCGGCGGGACCTTCAGGGGGACGACGCGCAGGCGATACATCAGGTCCTCGCGAAAACGGCCGGCCGCGACTTCGTCGGGGAGCGATCGATGGGTGGCGGCGACGACGCGGACGTCGACGGACCGCGCCTCACTCGCGCCGACGGGCGTGACGAGCCGCTCCTCGAGGACGCGCAACAGCTTGCTCTGCATCTCGATCGGCAGCTCCGCGACCTCGTCGAGAAAGAGCGTGCCGCCATCCGCCTGTTCGAAGAGGCCCTTGCGATCCTTCACGGCCCCCGTGAAAGCGCCGCGAACGTGACCGAAGAGCTCGCTCTCGAGCAGCCCCGGTGTGAGCGCCGCGCAGTTGACCGCGACGAAGGGTCCGCCTGCGCGCTGGCTCTCGAGGTGAACGGCGCGGGCGACGAGCTCCTTGCCCGTGCCGCTCGCCCCGTGAACGAGCACGCTCGAGTCGGTCTCGCTCACGTTGCGAATCACCTGGAAGACGTGCTGCATTGCGGCTTCGCGACTCACGAGGCCGTGGAAGGACTCGGTGTCGGACGGGAGCCCATCCTCTTCGGGTGCGGCTTCCGCCACGCGCGAGGGCCCGGTCGGGACGAGGACCTCGATCCCGCCGATGAACGTGCCCTCCTCGTCGTGGAAGGCGCGCGCGAACTTCCTCGTCGGCACCCAGCGTTCGTCGGCGCGGTAGTGATCGAGCGGGTGGTCTTCGATCCGCCCGTACCGGGCGAGTCCGCAGCCGAGCGCGCAAGTTCGACAGCGGATCACCTCGAGGCAGAGCCGCCCGACCGCGTCCGAAGCGGCGAAGCCGAGGACGGATTCCGCTCCGGGACTCCAGTGCACGACGTTTCGATTCCCGTCGACGACGAAGATCGCAGCGCGCGGCAGCAGCTCCGTCAGCACCTCGAAAGCCTCACGGGCGCCGATGTCGTCGAGCAACCTGTCGAGCGAATCCATGCCCTTCTCCTCTGTTTCATATTGTTTCACATGAATCACAGGTGCGCCAAGATCGATTCTCATGAAACACCATAGGTCGAACTCGTACCGAGAATAACCCTTTGTCTTCAGTCAACTGAGGGAATGTTTGGCATGAAACATGCGTTTCAAGTCCGTACGCCCACTTCGAAGCACATCGGAGCCGACCCACGATGAAGATCGAGGCCTTCCACGACCCGCGAACCGCGACGCTCACCTATCTCGCGTTCGACCCCTGCGAACGCGTCGGCGTCCTGATCGACCCGGTCCTCGATTTCGATGCGGCGAGCGGACGGCGCTCGACCTGCAGCGCCGAGCCGATCGCGCGCTTCCTCGAACGCGAGGAGATCGAACTCGCCTACGTGCTCGACACCCACGCCCACGCGGACCACGTGACGGCGATGCCCTTCTTCCGGGATCGCTTCGACGCGCAGACGGGGATCGGTCGGGAGATCGTCGCGGTGCAGCGCGCCTTCGCGCAGGTCTTCGACCTCGAGGAGCGGCTGGCGACCGACGGCCGGCAATTCGATCAGCTGCTCGGCGACGGCGACCAGCTCGACTGCGGACCGTTCCAGATCGACGCGATCCACACGCCCGGGCATACCCCCGCCTGCATGACCTATCGAATCGGCGACGCGCTCTTCGTCGGCGACACGCTCTTCCAGCCCGACTACGGCACCGCCCGCTGCGACTTCCCGGGCGGCTCGGCCGGGCAGCTCTGGGATTCGATCCAGCGTCTCTACGGCGAGCTCCCTCCCACGACCCGCGTCTTCACGTGCCACGACTACCAGCCGGGCGGGCGGGCGCTGGCATACGAGTCGACCCTGGGCGAGCAGCGCCGCGAGAACGTCCAGATCCAGGAATCCGTGGAGCGACAGGACTTCATCCGCTTTCGGCTCGAACGTGACCTCGCCCTCGACATGCCCTCGCTGATGCTTCCGGCGATCCAGGTGAACATCCAGGCGGGCGAGTGGCCCGATTCGGACGCGAAGGGGCGCACCTTCCTCAAGCTCCCGATCGATGCCTTCGCGATCGGAGACGGACCGGATCGATGAGCGCTCTCGGACTCGCGGGTGCGATCGCGATCGGAGTCGCCCTGGGCCTCTTCGGAGGCGGGGGATCGATTCTCACCGTCCCGCTCCTCGTCTATGCCTTCGGGCTCGACGTGCGGAGCGCGATCGCGACCTCGCTGCTCGTCGTCGCGGTGACGAGCGCCGCGGGCGCCGTCGGCCATGCCCGCGTGGGCCGCGTGGACTGGCGAGCGGCCGCTGTGTTCGGCGGCGCGGGCATGCTGGGCGCGCATTTCGGCGGAAGAGCGAACGCGTTCGCCAATCCGCACTGGCTGATGGTCGCCCTCGCCCTGACGATGATCGCTGCCGGCGCCGCGATGCTCCGGTCGCGCACCGCGTTATCCGACGCGCGACCGCCCTCGACGCTCGGCGACCACGGTCGGCTCGCCGCGATCGGCCTCGCCGTCGGCACGTTCACCGGCCTGATCGGCGCTGGCGGCGGCTTCCTGATCACACCCGCGCTCATGCTCTGGGCCGGGCTCTCCGTCCACGTCGCGATCGGGACCTCGCTGGTGATCATCGCGATGCAGGCCAGCGCCGGACTCGCCGGCGTGCTCACCCACGAAAGCCTCGACCCCACCCTCACCGTCGGCGTATCCGCCGCCGCGATCACCGGCGTGCTGCTGGGCACCGCGGCCGCGCGGCGCGTCGCGCCCGCGGCGCTCCGACGTGGCTTCGCGGCGTTCGTCCTGCTCGTGGGCGCAGGCGTCGTCGTCGCAGAGGGTGCCGAAGTGCTGGCCGCGCTCCCGATCCCCCCGGCGAGCCTCGCCGCAGGGGTCGCGGCGCTTCTCCTCGGCGCGGCTCTGGGCCGCACCTCGATCAGCCGGACACAGCACCCTGCGCGAGCCGCCTTCGTCGGCGGGGCCGGGATCTGAAACCCGGGCCAGAAAGGAAGAGACGATGACGACGTTCACCCCCTGGAGCGCGCTCCTCGGCGGCGCCTTGATCGGCGCCGGCTCGGCGATCCTGCTCCTCCGCCTCGGCCGCGTCGCCGGCATCAGCGGCCTCCTCGCGGGCGCGCTCTTCCCGGACGGCGACCGCGAGCGTGCATGGCGTTGGGCGTTCCTGCTCGGCTTGCCCATTGGCGCGGCCCTCGTCAGCGTGGCCTCCCGAGGCCTCACGGTCGAAGTCGACGCGTCGGCGGGCCAGCTGGTCGTGGCGGGCCTGCTGGTCGGCTTCGGCACGCGCCTCGGCAACGGTTGCACGAGCGGGCACGGCGTATGCGGGGTCGCCCGCGGTGCGCCGCGTTCTCTCACAGCGACGGGCGTGTTCATGTCGGTCGCGATCGCGACGGTGTTCGTGATGCGCCATGTGATCGGCGGTGCTTCGTGAGCCGGGCAGAAGGCGTCGCGGGCAGCTCGATCGCCGCGCTCGTGGCAGGCACGGTCTTCGGCGCGGGGCTGGCCACCGCGGAAATGACGAACCCCGCCAAGGTCCTGTCCTTCCTCGACGTCGCCGGCGCCTGGGATCCGAGTCTCGGGCTGGTGATGGCGGCGGCGCTCGCGGTCATGGCCGCTGCCTGGCTGCGCACGACGCCTCCGCCCGCGCGCGAGATCGACGCGCGCCTGCTCGGCGGCGCGGCCCTCTTCGGACTCGGATGGGGCCTCGCCGGCCTCTGCCCGGGTCCTGCGATCGCCGCGCTCTCGACCGGTCGCGGGGACGTCGCCCTGTTCGCGGCCTCGCTGATCGCGGGGGCCGGACTCTTTCGCTTCACTCTCGGCGCATCCGCGATCCCCGACCCGGCGCCCGTCGCCGGGCCGCCCCCTACCCCGACACCCAGGAGCTCCCCATGATCACTCCCGACCGCCTTCGAACGCCCCTCGCCGCGATCCTCGCGACGACCCTGCTTCTGTTCACGGCCCTGGCGTGCACGACCGGAACCGATCCGGTGGCCTCGATCTCAGCAGACGAGTTCCTGAGCAAGCCCCCGGCGAACGCGTTCCTCCTCGACGTCCGCACGCCCGCGGAGTTCGAAGCCGGACGCGTTCCGGGCGCGACGAACGTTCCGCATTCGGAGGTCGCGGCGCGGCTCGACGAGCTGCCCACCGATAAGTCGACGCCGATCGTCGTGTATTGCAAGTCGGGTCGGCGCGCGGGCTTCGCGGCCGACACGCTCGCGGAGGCGGGTTACACGAACCTGCACCACCTCGAGGGCGACATGAACGGTTGGCTGGCGGCTGGGCGGGCAGTCGAGACCGACTGAGGCCGCGCCTAACGCGGCGTCAACACCGCCGGCAAGCGGGCAGGGCCGTTCGCCCAGAAGACCGGCACCTTCTCCCACTCGAACCCCGGCTCGAGTTCGAGAGCCGCCAGCCGTTCGACCGCGACCTCGAGGACGATTCGCCCCTCGAGGCGCGCCAGCGATGCCCCCGGGCAGACGTGGGGGCCTCCGCCGAAGGCGGTGTGCTGCTTCGGCTTGGGGCGGTCGAGGCGGAACTCGTCGGGATCGTCGTAGATCGCCTCGTCGCGATTCGCGGAGGCGACGCCGAAGAAGACGCGGTCACCCTCGCGCATCGCGTGGCCGCGGAAGACCGTGTCTCGCAGCACCGTTCGCACGAGGTTGATGACGACGCTGTCTAGCCGCAGGCACTCCTCGACGGCGTTCGGGATCAGCTCGGGCTTCGCGCGCAGGGTCTCGTGCAAGCCGGGGGTCGTCGCCAGGCGGTAGAGCAGGTTCGAGATCAGGTGGCGCGTCGTCTCGTTGCCCGAGACGAGCAGGAAGATCAGGAGCGTCCGGAGCTCGACGTCCGAGAGCTCGACACCGTCGACCTTCGTCCGCAGCAGACGGGTCGTGAAGTCGTCCGGGGGATTCGGGTCGGCCCGACGCGAAGCGATCATCTCGTCGACGTACTGCGCGAACTCGGGATGCGCCCCCGCCATGCCCTCGCCGCGGTGGTTACGGTTGAAGCGCGGGTAGTCGCCCTGAACGACTTCGTCGGACCACTCTCCCCAGAGGTGGTAATCCTCTTCCCGCGCGCCGAGGAGCGCGGCGATCACGGTCGTGGGCACGGGCATCACGACCTCCTGCACGAGCTCGACGCGTTCTCCTCGCACGGACTTGGCGATCGCGTCGTCGAAGAGCCGGTTGGCGAGATCGCGCGTGAAGTCCTCGACGCGACCGAGGCGGTGGGCCGCGACGGCGGAGTTCACGACCTTTCGCACCTGGCCGTGACGCGGCTCCGGGATTTCGCTCACGAGCATCTCCTCGGGCGCGACGACGACGCCCGGCTCGCGCATGCTCGCGCGGAAAACGTCGACCTCCTTGGTGGCGGCGAGCAGGTCGTCCTGGCAGGCGATGAACCAGGCGCCGGTCGACGTCTTCGAGATCGGCTGTTCCCGGCGCAGGCGCGCGTAGACGTCGAAGGGGATCCCCTCCGCGGTGTCCATCGGATCCCAATCGAAGTCGAGGAGCGGAACGCTTGCCATCGTCGAGCCTCCTGGCGGTCCGCGTGTGCGTCGCGGTCCCCCGATTCTACCCATCCGAACGCCTGCGCGGGTAGCCCCCGAAGGCCGGTCCAGGAGTTAGAATCGAAGACCCGCCCCCGGGCAACGAGACGGAGCTGCGCGATGGACGACATGATCTCGAGCGATTCACACATCGTGGAACCGCCGGACCTGTGGACCGAACGGATGGACGCGGCCTATCGCGAGCGCGCCCCTCGCGTCGTCCAGGAGGACGAAGGCGACTTCTGGTACATCGACGGCCAGAAATCGATGTCCTTCCTGGGCGTCCAGACCGGAGATCGGTTCGAGAAGGACGCGACCGAGCTCACGACCGTCGCCCGCTTCGACGACGTGCGAGAGGCCGCGTACGACCCCGCGCGCTACGTCGCCGAGAACCGGAGCGACGGGGTCGTCGGTTCGGTCATCTACCCGAGCGAGGCGCTGCTCGCGTACAGCATCCCCGACACCGATCTGTGTTCGGCAACGATGCGCGCCTACAACGACTTCATCGCGGAGTTCTGCGCCGCCGACCCGGCACGCCTCAAGGGGATCGGCCTGGTGAACGTCGACGATCCGTCGGAGGCCGTGACCGAGATGAAGCGCATCCGGGACATCGGCCTCTCGGGCATGATGATCACCGTCCTGCCCCCCGCGGACCGCGCCTACGATCACCCGATGTACGAGGACGTGTGGAGCGCTGCCGTCGACCTCGACCTTCCGATCAGCATGCACGTGGCGACCGGGCGCAGCCTGCTCTCGGCGAGCACGTCTCAGACCTCGGTCCAGAAGGGCGTGACGGAAGCCGCCTTCTATCTTCAGGACCACTTCGTTCGCAAGTCGATCGGGGAGATGATCTTCTCCGGCGTGTTCATGCGGCACCCGGATCTCCGGGTCGGCTCGATCGAGCACGAGGTCTGTTGGGCGCCCTTCTTCCTCTTCCAGGCGGACTACGTCTATACCGATCGTCCCGTTCGGGGCGACTGGCTGCGCTTTCCCGGCGGCACGCTGCCGTCGGACTACTTCAAGCAGAACGTGTTCATGAGCTTCCAGGAGGACCGCGTCGGCATGCGGGTGCGCGACGTCGTCGGCGTCGAGGGCCTCATGTGGGGCTCCGACTATCCGCACACCGAATCCACGTTCCCGCGCTCGCGCGAGATCACCGGCGAGATCCTCGCGGACGTGCCCGCCGACGAGCAGGCGATGATCCTGCGCGACAACGCCGCCCGGCTCTACGGGTTCGATCTCGACGCGATCCGCGACTGAACCAGACGGAGAGGAATCACGATGGACCGACTCGACGGCAAGACCGCGATCATCACGGGCACCGCCCAGGGCACCGGAGAGGTCCTCGCGCGCCGCTTCGCGGAAGAGGGCGCGCGGCTCGTCCTCGGGGACGTGCAGGACGAGCGCGGGGAGTCCGTGGCGAAGGAGCTCGGGGATGCTGCGCGCTTCACGCACCTCGACGTCGGCGACAAGGACGACTGGGCGCGCGCCGTCGGTCTCGCGGTCGAAGCGTTCGGGAGCGTCGACGTGCTCGTGAACAACGCCGCGATCCTGCTCCTCAAGCCCTTCGACGAGATCGATCCAGAGGAGTTCATGCAGATCGTACGCGTGAACCAGCTCGGTCCCTTTCTCGGGATGCAGGCCGTCCTGCCGGTCATGAAGGAGGGCGGCGGCGGCTCGGTCGTGAACATCGCGTCGACCGACGGCATCAAGGGCATGAACGGCGTGGCAGCGTACGCGTCGAGCAAGTGGGGCGTGCGCGGCCTGACGAAGTCGGCGGCGATCGAGCTCGGCAAATACGCGATCCGGGTGAACGCGGTCTGCCCCGAGGCGGGCAACCCGAACATGAGCGCCCCCTTCTTTCCGGGCAGCCCGGATCTGAGCGACGTGCCGCACCAGATGATGCAGAAGATCCTGAAGGACCCGCGTCCGGTCGTCCCGGGCAGCCGCGTGCTGGACGTGGCGAACATGGCCCTCTTCCTGGCTTCGGACGAGAGTCGCTCCTGCACCGCCGCGGACTTCGTCGTGGACGCGGGCCTGACCGCCGGCTGGTACCAGGAGGGCGTCCCGAGCGCCTGAGGCGCTCGATTCCGCCGCGTCTGGAGCTTTCCGCCGACGTTCCCTCACGAGAATTTCCGATTCGCCCAGCGATCGTTCGCACAGGCACAAGCCGGTGCACCGGCCGGCCGATACGCCCGAGAGATGCCGGGCAAACGAAACTCGCTCTTCGACCAGGACCTCGATCGGTCCGTCTTCGTGACCTTCTTCCTGGGCGCGATCACGCCGCTGCTCGGCTTCGCCGTGCTCAGCGAGCACGCGATGCCGACGCTCGAGAGTCGGAACGATCAGCTCGCGCTCGTGAGCCTCGTCGCCACGACGGGCGTCCTCTCACTCGGTGCGTTCTTCGCGCTGCGCCGGATCGTGTCGACCACGATCGCGCGCATCACGGATCAGAACGCGCGCCTCGAGTCCCTACTGCACGTCGCGCGAGAGCTCGCGGAGGCACCCCACGCGCAGGCCGTCGCTGAGTCCGCGGCCTGTTGGGCCCAGCGCCTGACCGGCGCGGACGCCTGCTGGCTGCTCTCCCGCAGTGAATGGGAGAAGCCCTTCGACGTGCTGAGTGAGCGCGGCGACGAGGCTGGTGCCTGGCTGGAACGCTTCGGCGACGAGTGGACCGAGCTCGTCGATCGTGACCTCGACGGCGACGCGCCGGTCCGCATCGACTCCGACGGCTCGGACGCTCTGTCGGTCGTGCTCGTCCCGATCGCCCTGGAACGATCTGCCGGCGGTCACCTCGTCGTCGCGCGAGCGAGCGGCGCGTTCACGCCGAACGAAGTCGATGCCCTGTCGACCCTTGCCGCGCAGACCGGCGTCGCCTGGACGAGCGCCGACCGCGGCGACAGCCAACGCAACTTCTTCAGCCACACGACGGAGCTGGTCGTCACCGCCCTCGACACCCACATCGAGTACCGCGCAGGACACGCCTCACGCGTCGCGGAGATCGCCAATCGCGTCGGCCGCGCGATGGGCCTCGACGATGCCGCGCTTCACGACCTCCACTTCGCCGCCCTCCTCCACGACGTCGGCATGCTCCGGATCCCCGTGTCGCACCAACGCGACCCGAAGTTCTTCCGAAAGCACGCGAGCGTCGGCGAGAAGATGCTCTCGCGCATCCGCGTCTGGGAACGCGCGGCCCCGATCGTCGGCCAACACCACGAGCGGCTCGACGGCGGGGGCTATCCGAACGGCCTGGTCGGCGACGACATCGCGCTCGGCGCCCGCATCCTCGCGGTCTGTGACGCCTGGGACGCGATGCGGACCGACGACTACCACCGCGCAGCGATCTCGGTCGAGGACACCCTCGCCGACCTGCACGAGAACTCGGGCACACAGTTCGACCCGGACGTCGTGGGCGCCCTGGACGCGCTCGTGCGGGACGGCGCGATCTAGCTCGCACACTCGGCGCCGGAGCTATCCTCGCGGCATGCGGCGACCACGCGGTCGCCTTCGGAGCCCGCGATGCGCTGCAGCCCTCTCGACGCGCCCTTCGGTGCGCAGCTCCACCTCGAGACCGACGCTCCCCTCGACGGGGAAGACATCGCGTTCCTGCGCGCGGCCCTCGCCCAGCACGGACTGCCGGTCGTGCGCGACGGCGCGCTCGGCGACGCACGGCAGATCGAGCTCGTGGGGGCATTCGGTCGGGTCGAGCCAGACGAGACCGGTGCGCCCATGCGCATGGAGGTCACGAACCAACATGACGAGACGACCGCGCCCGAGGGCGAGCTCGTCTTCCACTACGACTACGCCTACGACCCGGCGCCGATTCCCGTGATCTCGCTCTACGGCGCACTCGTCGACGGTGACGTGACGCCGACGTGCTTCACGAGCTCGGCGACAGTGCTCGAACGGCTCCCGACCTCGACGGTCGAGCGGCTCCGCGATCTCACGGCCGCGCACGCCTGCTTCCTCTACCGGCCGGACGACCCCACGCGGCGGAGCGAAGAACCGGATCCGCTGATTCCGCGGGGCGCTCCGGGCTGGGGGCCCGACCACTACTGGCACCACCACCCCGCGATTCTCACGAACGCCGAGGGCGTGGAGAGCCTCTTCGTCTGCCTGCAGCACACGGACCGGTTCGACGATCTTCCCCGCCTCGTGAGCGACGGCCTGCTCGAAGAGATCTTCGCCGCGCTCTACCACCCGGACCACGTGATCGAGCATCGCTGGCGGACGCACGATCTCGTGCTCTGGGACAACGTCACGGTCCAACACGCTCGCCCGGTCCCGGTCGACCGACCACGCACCCTTCGCCGTTACCACGTGTCCGACACCGACCTCACTGCGGACTATCTCCGCGTCGGCCGAGAGCAGGGACTCGTCTAGCTCTTCAACGCGTCCGGGTGGCGAGCGGCGAGCGCAGTGCGGATGCCGTCCTTCCAGTGGACGCGACACGGACCGCCGAGCGCCTTGCGCTTCGTGTTGTCGAGGACCTTCATCCCCCACGACGCCTCCGGCGCGGTCTCGACCTTCATCGTTAGGCCGGTGACCTCCTCGGTGTACTCGATCATGTCTTCCACCGCGACGATCTCATCGCCGCCGAGGTTCACGATCGGCGCCGGCACGTCGGCCTTCAGGAGCAGGTTCTGCACCTGTTCGGCGATGTCGTCCTCGTGGATGGCCGAGCAGAAGCTCTTGCCGCCTTCGGCCCGCGTATACGACATGCCGTTCTTCATCAGCTCGAAGAGGATCATCGGCACGCCGCCGTGACCGCGCTGGCCGTAGGCGACGTCGAGGCGCGTGATGATCGTCGGCAGACCGAGTGCGCGCGCCTGGAAGCGCACGACCGCCTCGCTCGCGAGCTTGCTCATCGCGTAGTGCGGCGAGTAGCCGGCGTGGCCGCCCAGTTCGTTGTCCTCCGCGATCGGGTCCGTCGAGCTCGGCGGAACCCGGTAGACCGAGGACGAGGACATGTGAAGGAAGGCCTTCACGTCCTTGTAGCGCTGCATCAGGAAGCCGGAGCCCTCGGCGTTCTGGGTCATGCCGACTTCGGGGGTCGCCGGATCGACGTTCGCACCGCAATGAATCACGTACTCGACGTCGGGCAGTCCCGAGAGATCGTCTTCGCCCATAGAGAAGTAGGCGGTCTTCACGCCGGCGGCCTCGAGCTCCTCCTTCGCCTGGGGATCGGAGAAGCGTGCGGCGGCCCAGACTTCGTTGCTTTCGGCGAGCATTTCGGTGAGCGGGCGGGCGACCTGGCCGGTCGCGCCGGTGACGAGGATGCGCTGTCCTTCGAGCATGGGGGGATCCTTTCGGGTGGGATGCGATCACCTTGGAGCGTACCCGACGTATACTGCCCGTCCCATGGCGCCCACCGAGTCCCTCCCGCTCTCCGACCTCGTGGTGATCGACTTGACGATCGCGCGCGCGGGACCGACCGCCGTTCGGCAGCTCGCCGACTGGGGCGCGGACGTGATCCACGTCGAGCCGCCCGCGCCCGAGGACACGAACGCGGGACGCCACGGCCCGGACTTCCTGAACCTCAACCGCAACAAGCGCAGCCTCTCCCTGAACCTCAAGCGGGAGGCAGGCCGTGCCCTCCTCCACCGGCTGATCGGGCGCGCGGACGTCCTCGTCGAGAACATGCGGCCGACCGTCAAGCACAAGCTGGGCTTCGACTGGGAGACGGTCTCGGCGCTCAACCCACGCCTGGTGATGGGCTCGATCTCGGGCTTCGGACAGGACGGGCCCTACGCCGAGCGCGGCGGAGTGGACCAGATCGCGCAGGGGCTCGGCGGCATGATGAGCGTGACCGGACTCCCCGGACAAGGCCCCGTCCGGGCGGGAGTCGCGATCTCGGACGTGACGGCGGGGCTGCAGCTCGCGGTCGGCATCCTCGTCGCGATTCACGAACGCGAGCGCACAGGACGGGGACGTTATGTCCACACGTCGCTCCTCGAGTCGATGATCGGGATGCTCGACTTTCAGGCGGCGCGGTACACCGTCGCGAAGGAGGTCCCTCCGCAAGCGGGAAACCACCACCCCACGATGGGACCGATGGGAATGTATCCGACGAAGGACGGGTACATGAACCTCGCCGCGCCCTGGGGCCGCCTGTGGTCAGCGCTCTGCGACGTCATCGATCGAAAGGACCTCGAAGCGGATGCCCGCTTCGCGACCGCGCCGGATCGTTCGCGCAACCGGGACGTCTTGAACGAGGAGATCGCGCAGGCACTCACGTCGCGGACGACCGCGGAGTGGGTCGAGGCGATGAACGCGAAGGGCATTCCGTCGGGGCCAGTGAACGACGTGGCCGAGACCTTTGCGGACCCGCAGGTGCGCCACCTCGGCGTCGCCACGCCCGTCACCCACCCGGTCGTCGGCGAGATCGAAATCCTGCGCAACGCGACGCACCTCGAAGGCGTCCCGGACGACATCCGCCGCCCGGCGCCGGACCCCGGCGAGCACACGGACGAGATCCTGCGGCAGTTCGGGCTGGGCGAGGATGAGATCGCGGGGTTGCGAGCGGATGGTGTTGTTTAGGGAGGATTGATGGGGGAGGTGGTTCTGTCGGCTTTCGCTCGTGGGCGGCGCTTCGTGTGCTCGTGAGCCGTGCACTCGGTGTTGACGGGGGAGGCGGTTCCCTCGGCTTTCACTCGTGGGTCGCGCTTCGGGTGATCGGGGAGTGGTGCACTCGGTGTTGACGGGGGAGGTGGTTCCCTCGGCTTTCACTCGTGGGTCGCGCTTGGGGCGCTCGTGGGCCGTGCCGTGGGGCCGAGCTAGCCCGGGATCTCCGAGAGAGAGATTGGGCCACCGCCTCTCTGCCAGCCTTTGGCGAGGAGCCAGGATCTCGGCCGTGCGACTTCGATCGCTGGGATCGTTCTGATCCGCTCCTTCCAGCCTTCGAAGAAGCGGCCGGAAGAGTGGGAATCCGGCGCGCTGCTCCGCTCGAGACGTTCGCCGCGCTGGCGGCGGTGCTTCCGGTCGTTGAGGAGCACATAGCGGAGCGCGTTTCGGACCTGGCGCGGCGTCGCGAGCACGACCGAGTGGAAGCGCCCGTCCAGGACGGGTCCCTTCCGGCGAAAGACGCGGTTCACCGCAAGCGCAACGCGAGAGCCGATGCTCTTCATTCCGGATGCGAGCGCCTTCTTGTCGACCGCTTCGACGATCATGTGCACGTGATCGCGCTGAACGGAGTAGTGAGCGACCCGGAAGTCGTCGCGCTCGCATCCGCGCGCGAGCGTCTCCCGAAACGCGCGGAGCCAGCGCCCATTCCGGAGCGACGGAACGTCCCGACGCATGCGGAGCGTCACGTGGACTGGATGTTCGTTCCGAACCGCCCCGCGCTCCCGATGCCGGACCCGCGCACGCGGAGCGGCCTTCCGACCGGGCTTCTTCTTCCGGCGCGAAGACACGCGGCGATGCACGAAGCACTGATCGATCGAGAGCTGCTCGGGGACTGTCATCACCTAACAAGCATAGGGGCGATGGTTCACCGAATCGAACACGGAACCAGCGTTCACACGAAACCTGATCCGCGACCAGGCCCCAAGGCAGAGCGTACGCCTAACACCCACCACCCCCGTCGAATTCGAGGGCAAGGCGCCCGCCCTACCCCTTCTTCGCCCGCTCCCCATAATCGCCGTGCGGCGCGTCCCGCTCCTTGATGACCTGCCGAAAGCCCTTCTCCTCGAACTCCTCGACCCAGCGATAGGCCTCCTCGGTATGACGGGTGACGCCATCGAAGAACGTTCCCAACATCTGACTCGTACGCAGGCCCATGTTCTCGAATGCCTGGTTGATGAGCAGCTTGTTGAGCGCGAGCTGGTTCGCCGGGATGCTCTCCAAGCGGCGCGCGTGGGCTTCGATCTGCTCCTCGATCTCGTTCGCGGGGCATACGTGACTCACGAGTCCGATCCGGAGCGCGGTCTCGGCGTCGATCGCGTCGCCGGAGAGCAGGAATTGCTTCGCGTGCTCGAGGCCCAGCCGGTAGACCCACATCATCGTGGTCGGCGTGCCGTAGATGCGCGAGGGTGCGTATCCGATGTGCGCGTCCTCGGCCATGTATAGAAGGTCGCAGCACAGGATCAGGTCCGTCGCGCCGCCGATCGCCCAGCCGTGGATCTGGCCGAGCACGGGCTTCGGCGACTCCCAGATCTTCATGAAGCGCCGGACGTTGTTCCCCATGAACTGGTAGTCCCGAACCGGATCCCAGGCGCCGTCGCGCCGCTTGGGTGCGGGCGCATCGAAGGGGCTCGACCAGCCGTCCTCGATGTCGGCACCGTCGCCGGGGTTCAGGTCGTAGCCGCCGGTGAGGGTCGGACCCGCCCCGCGCAGCACGATCGAGCGCACCGGCTTCGATGCGTTGGCGCGATCGACCCCGTCCGCCACGCCCTGGATCACGCCCTCGGTCAGGGTGTTCATCTTCTCCGGGCGGTTCAGCGTGACGATCGCGACGCTGCCCTTCTCTTCATAGAGGACGACGGGCTCGCTCATGGGGCTCTCCTTCGGGGCGTTCGGCGTGGGCCGAGTAGTGTACGCTCGCGAGATGGACCCGCTTCTGAACGTGCGTCCGCTGCCCGGAGCCCCCTTCGGCGTCGAGATCCTCGATGCGAAGCTGGCGACGCTCCTCGCGACGGACGCGACGGACGCGTGGCACGCGGCCCTGGCGGAACACCAGCTCGTCGTGTTCCGCGATCTCGCGCTCGAAGCCGGCGAGCAGGTCGCCCTGCTCGCGACTCTCGGCGAGCCGCTGGTCGAGAATCCGGCAGGTCGCCTGTACCAGTTCGTGTCGAACACCCATGGCGAGGGCATCCTGGGCGACGAGCGCTTCGCCTATCACTCGGATCACGCGTTCATGGACGTGCCGATCGACGTGATCTCGCTCTACGGGCTGGAAGTCCCGAACGCTGGGACGTCGACACGATTCGTGAACGGCGTGACCGCAGCGCGCGCGCTGCCCGCGGACCTTCGAGAACGCCTCGAAGGTCGCCGCGCTCGACACAGCATCGACCCCGAAGGCCGACACGAAGACGTCGCCGTCCGCGGTCCGCGCAGGCCGGCGGAGGCGATCCACTCCTTCCACCCGATGCTCTGGTCCGTCTCGCGGAACCCGGACCCCGTCCTCTACGTGAGCGAACAGCAGACCGATCTCGTCGAGGACCTCGAGGAGGCGGCGAGCGCAGCGCTCATCGAACGCCTCTTCGCCCATCTCTACGCGGGCGACTTCAGCTACGCGCATTCGTGGCGCGAAGGCGACCTCGTCGTGTGGGACAATCGCGCGCTGCAGCACGCCCGCGACGCGGTGCCCGCTGGCGTCAGCCGCAACCTGCGCCGGGTCTCGATCGGCGGCACTTCCGTCTTCGAGTACTTCCGGGACGTGGTGGGCTGGGACGGCGACGCGTCCTGAAGCCGAACGTCAGGCCAGGTCGATCCAGGCCGTCTTGGTCTGCTGATACCCGCGCAGGCTCTCGAGCCCGGAGTCCCGCCCGTAGCCCGACTCCTTGAACCCGCCGAAGGGCGCGGCCCAGTGGATGCGGCGATAGGTGTTGACCCAGACGGCACCGGCCTGGACGTCGCGCACGAAGCGGTGGGCGCGCTTCAGGTCGCGCGTCCACACGCCGCAGGCGAGCCCGTAGTTCGTGTCGTTCGCGATCGCGAGGGCCTCGTCGTCGTCCTCGAAGGGGATCGCGCAGGTGACGGGGCCGAAGATCTCCTCGCGACAGACACGCATGTCGTTCGTCGCACCCCGGAAGAGCGTCGGCGAGACGAAGTAGCCTCCCGCAAGCTCCTCGGCGTCGTCGCGGCCCTCGAAGTTCTCCGGGCCGAATTTCCCGCCGAAGGCGAGCTCCGCGCCCTCCTTGCGGCCGAGCTCGATGTAGGACTTCACCTTCTCGTACTGCCGGTCGAAGGCGATCGGCCCCATCGCGGTCGCGTGATCGAGGGCGTTGCCGAGGCGAACCGTCTCGGCCACGTGGGCCTCGATCTTCTCGATCAGCTCGTCGTAGAGCGAGGCGTGGATCAGGAGCCGCGACCCCGCGACGCAGGTTTGACCGGCGCCCCCCGTGAAGACCGAGTTCGTGCTGGCGCCAGCGACGGCGATGTCCAGGTCCGCGTCGGCGAAGACGATGTTCGGCGACTTGCCCCCGAGCTCGAAGGCGAGCTGCTTGAGGGTCGGCGCCGCGCGCTCGCTTATCACCCGCGCCGTCTCGGTCGATCCGGTCATCGCGACCTTGCGCACGTCCGGGTGACACACGAGCGCGTCGCCTACGACCTCGCCGAGGCCGGACACGACGTTGACGACACCGGGCGGGAAGCCCGCGGCGTCGAAGCACTCCGCGATCGTGAGGATCGAGGCGGCGGCCTGCTCCGCGGGCTTGAGCACGACGGTGTTCCCGGCGGCGAGGGCCGCGCCGACCTTGGCGGCGAGGATCGCGAGGGGCGAGTTCCAGGGAACGATGATGCCGACCACGCCGAGGGGCTCGTGCCGGACGAAGTTGTGGGACAGGGGGCTGATCTCGACGGTCGAGCCGTGGATCTTGTCCGCCTGCCCGCCCCAGTAGTTCATCATCTCGCTGACCGACGGAAGGTCGCCCGGGATCGCTTCGCGGATCGGCTTGCCGTTGTCGCGGCATTCGATCGTCGCGAGCTCCTCGGCGTGACGTGAGATCTCCACGGCGACGGCGCGTAGGAGCGCGGCGCGCTGCATCGCGGCCATCTCTCGCCACGGCCCCGCGAACGCCGCCTTCGCCGCAGCGACCGCGGCATCGACGTCCCGCGCGTCCCCGTTCGGCACCTCGATCCAGGCCTTCCCGACCGACGGATCGACACTCTCGAGGTACTCCCCATTCTCCGGGGCACGACGTGCGCCGTCGATCCAGTTCAGGGTCCGATTGCCGGTCACCAGCGCCATCGTCGCCTCCTCGGCGCGCTACAGCTCGAAGCCGTAGACGCGCGCCGCGTTGCCCGCGAGGACCGCGTGCTTGTCCTCGTCCGAGAGTCCCATGGTGAGCTTCGGAATGTGCTCCTTCGAGTCCGGCCAGAGCGTCACGCTATGCGGGTAGTCGGTCGAGTACATCGTCGACTGCGCGAGTCGCGGAGAGCCGCCTCGGATCAGGTCGTAGCCGACGTGGTCGTCGAGGCTCGTCGTGAACACGTTCTCGCCGACGAATGCCGACGGCGCGCGATCGAGGGTCTCCGGTGCCCAGGCCTTCTGCGTCTCCCACTCCTGGTCCATCGTCTGCAACCAGAAGGGGATCCATCCGAAGTTCACCTCCGCTGCGACGATCCGGAGGTTCGGATGTCGCAGGAAGATCCCGGCGAAGATCATGTACGTGAGCGGTCGCACCGCGCAAAAGAAGCGACTCGCGATCCCGGGCACGCTCACCTGCTGCTCGACGAGCTCGTCCCAGTCCTGGTCCGGCGGCGCGCCGCCGAAGGTGCGATGGAACGAGAGCGGGAAGCCCATTCGCGAAGCGACCTCCCAGAGCGGCTCGTAGTAGGGATCGTTGTAGGGGCGCCTCGGCATCCCGGGCAGGAAGCCGCCCCGCGCGCCCTTCGCCGCGCAGCGCTCGAGCTCCGCGATCGCCACGTCCATGCCATCGTCGACCGGGAGCAGACTCAGCCCGACGATCCGCTTCGGATCCGCGGCGACGAACTCTTCCTGCATCCAGTCGTTGTAGGACTGCATGCAGGCCACGCCGAGATCCCGGTCCGCGGTCATGTACGTGAAGATCGCCTGATTCGGGTAGACGACGACGCCCCCGGTGACACCGTCCTGCTGCATGTCCGCGAGATGGGCCGTGCCGTCGTAGTTGCCCTTCATGATCTCGTCCCAGGAGAGACCTTCGACCTTGTAGTCGTCCTTCGCGCGACCGGCCATCGCCTCGATCCCGAACGTGCGCTTCGGCGGGCCGCCGTCGAAGCTCCATCCGTCGCCGCCATCGGCGCCCTTCTTCATCTTCGGCGCGCGATCACGCATCGCCGCCGGCACCCGGTCGAAGACGTGGGGCGGCTCGTTCACATGATTGTCGGCAGAGATCACGACATCGGTCATCGGCTGGCTCCCGCGCGAAGGGACCATCCACTCTAATCCGCGACCCGAGGCCTTTCTAGTCGTGTCGGCTTTGGCCCGAGCGCTCGCGCGGCCTAGACTCGCCCGTCGGGAGGCCACGCATGCGCGCAGCGGTGATGCACGAGATCCATCAGCCCCTCGCTGTCGAGGAGGTCGACGTCGAGAGCCCGCGCGAAGGCGAGGTCCTCGTCCGGATCGTGGCGTCCGGGGTCTGCCGTTCGGACCTCCACGCCCTCGAGGGCGAGAGCCCCGTCTCGCAGCCCCCGATGGTGCTCGGTCACGAAGGTGCGGGCGTCGTCGAGGAAGTCGGCCCCGGCGTGTCCGGTCTCTCGAAGGGCGACGCCGTCGTGATCGCGCTCTATGGGCCCTGCGGCACGTGCAACGAGTGCCGCGCAGGGGACATCACGAACTGCTGGAGCGAGACGCGAACGCACAACATGTACGGCCGCATGCCCGACGGGACGACGCGTCTCTCCCAGGACGGCAAGACCATCGCGCCGATGTGCGGGTCCGGCTCCCTCGCCGAATTCGCGGTCGTGCGCGAGGCGCAGCTCGTGAAGATCGATCCCGGCATCCCGCTCGACCTCGCCTGTCTGGCCGGTTGCGGTGTGACGACCGGGATCGGTGCCGCGCTCAACATCGCCTGCGTGCGCCCGGGCTCGACCGCCCTCGTGATCGGCTGCGGCGGCGTCGGGCTGAACGTGATCCAGGGCAACGCGATCGCGGGCGCCGCACGGATCGTCGCGTGCGACACCCAGCAGTCGAAGCTGGACCTCGCGTCCGATCTCGGCGCAACCGACTGCCTGCTCGTCGAGCCCGAAGAAGACATCCCCGAGCGCGTGAAGGCCCTCTTCCCGGCGGGCGTCGACTACGCCTTCGAGGTCGTCGGCCACACGCCTCTCGTGACCCAGGCCTTCGAGTCGACGCGAACCGGGGGCACGACCGTGATGGTCGGTGCGCCACCGCCCGGCACATCGGTCACGATCGACAGCCGCATCCTCTTCTCGGATCGCAAGCTCCTCGGCTGCATGGGGGGTGGCAACATCCCCGCCCGCGACATCCCGCGGATCATGCGGCACTACCAGCAGGGGACGCTCGACCTCGAGAAGCTCGTCGAGACGCGGATCCCCCTCGAACGCGTGAACGAGGCGTTCAATGCGCTGCGCGCCGGCGACACGGTCCGGACCGTCGTCGAGCCCGGGCGAAGCGCATAGATGCCCGAACGCCGCAGCGTTACCTACCGCGAAGCGGACGCGGACTATTTCGCCGATCGCGGGCTCCGCCGCTTTGCCGGCGTTTGGTCGCTCTGGGCCCTCGGCGTCGGTGCGGTCATTTCCGGCGACTTCTTCGGCTGGAACTACGGCCTGCTCTCGGGGGGCTTCGGCGGGATGCTGATCGCCACGGCAGTCGTCGCGCTGATGTACGTCGGTCTCTGCTTCTCGATCGCCGAGCTCTCCCCCGCCCTCCCCCACACGGGCGGCGCCTACTCCTTCGGCCGGACCGCCTTCGGACCCTGGGGCGGGTTCCTGACCGGCCTCGCCGAGAGCATCGAGTACGTCCTCACCCCGGCCGTGATCGTCGTCGGGATCGGTGGCTACGTCGGCACGATCCTCGACGCGAGCTTCGGCATGTCCGTCCCCGCGCCGATTCTCTGGGCGCTTTTCTACGCGCTCTTCGTCGGCGTCAACATCGTCGGCGTCGAGCTCACGTTCCGCGTGACCGTTGCGATCACGGTGCTCGCCCTCGCCGTCCTCGTCGTGTTCTGGATCGGCGCCCTGCCCCATTTCTCCTGGGAGGCGGCCCTCGCGGTCGAGCCTGGACCCGGCGGTACGCGTTGGCTCCCGAACGGATTCCAGGGCGTCACCGCCTGCCTGCCCTTCGCGATCTGGTTCTACCTCGCGATCGAGCAGCTCCCGCTCGCGGCGGAGGAAGCGCACGACCCGAAGCGCGACATGCCCCGCGGTCTGCTCTGGGGCCTGGCGACCCTGATCGTCGCCTCGCTGCTGACGCTCTTCCTGAACGCCGGCATCGCGCCCGGCGCCGCCGTCGTCGGCGCCTCGGAAGAGCCCCTCTTCCTCGCGTTCCGCACCATCTTCGGGCCCGGTGCCGGCGCGACCGCGCTCTCCCTCGCCGCGGTGGCCGGACTCGTTGCGAGCTTCCACGCGATCATCTACGCCTACGGACGCAACATCTACTCGCTGTCGCGCGCGGGCTACTTCCCGACCTGGATGTCGCGCACCCACCCCACGCGAAAGACGCCCCATGTCGCCCTCGTGGTCGGCGCGGTCGCGGGCTACATCGTCGCGCTGCTCATCGAATACGGACAGGCGTTCTTCGGCGACGTCCCGGTCGGCGGCGTGCTGCTCAATATGGCGGTGTTCGGCGCGGTGATCGCCTACCTCATGCAGATGGTGTCGTACCTCCGGATCAAGTCGATCGACGGACTCGAGCGGCCCTACGTGAGTCCGCTCGGACGGCCCGGCGCGATCGTCGCGGCCGCGATCGCGGCGATGACCCTGTTCTTCCTCTTCGTGAACGAGGACTACCGTCCCGGGATCTACGGCGTGGCGTTCTGGTATGCGCTCTCGGTCATCTACTTCGCGGTCTACGCGCGCCATCGCATGATCTTGTCCCCCGAAGAAGAGTTCGCGGAGCAGGCGGGGCGACGCTGAGACGGGTGTCGCTTTCGGATGGCATGCAGGCGCGACGCTCCACTTGTCGCGCGGCGCAGCTGCGCCATCGTCTCCGCATGCAATCCAAGTCGATCGCCCTCGTCGTCTCCCTGATCCTCTTCCCCGCCGTCTCCGTCGCCGAGCCCGATCGGACGGCGCGACTCGGCGCAGGAATGGCCGACTGGGTCGCGACGCTCGACGAAGACCAGAGCGACGACGCACGTTATGCCTTCGACGACGACGAGCGCTTCGACCTGCGCCTCGCGCCCCTCGGCCTCGAAGGCCTCAAGGTCTCCGACATGAGCGACGCGCAGTGGGCGGAGCTCGAAGCGCTCCTCGGGCAGGTGTTGTCCGAGGAGGGCATCCGAACGATGAACCTCATCCGCAGTCTCGAAGCGGAGGTGAAGGAGATGGAGGGCGGTCTCTTCGGCTTCTTCATGGGCGGGATGCGGGACGCGAAGCGCTATTTCCTCGCGCTCTTCGGGGAGCCCGCGGCGGATTCCGCCTGGGGCTTCCGGTTCGACGGGCACCATCTCTCGATCAACGTCACCGCCGTCCCGGGCCAACCGCTCTCCGCAACCCCGCTCTTTTTCGGCGGTCAGCCGCGGGTCGTGCCGGATGACCTCGAGCGCGCGGGGCTGCGGGTCATGTCCGGGGAAGAAGACCTCGCCGTCGCGTTCGTGAACGGACTCGCGCCGGCACTCCGAGCGAAGGCGCACCTCGCCTGGGAGGAAGGCAGCGCGATCTCGCGACCGATGTCGATCAGCGAGGAGGTCGATCTCGTTCTGCCGGCGCCCGCCGGCGTCGACCGCGCCGAGCTCCCATCCGAGAGCGTCGCCGCCCTCGACGCCCTGGTCGACACCGTGTTGCGTCACTTCCAACCGTCGATCGCCGCGCGCCACCGCGAAGCGCTCCGGGGCGCTGCCGGTCCCGTCACGTTCCAGTACGCCTCCTTCGCCAACGACCCCGACGCCGCGATCGAGGCCGGTCGCGCGCTCTACTACCGGATCCAGGGCGGCGGTCTCTCGGTCGAATTCGACGACACGGCGGAGGCCGCAGACCACATCCACCTCGTCTTCCGCCATCCGGAGAACGATTTCGGGCGAGATCTGCTCGCGGAGCACCACGCGAACGCCCACTGAGCGCGCCCGCACTTCCCTCGCTCCGGGGCTCCGACCGCCCTACCTTCGCGGCGTGCTCCGAGCGGCGGTCCCGAGCCGGTCGCCACGGAGATCACACGGAGGGATCGGCATGCGGAACGCGATGCGCACTGCGCTCTTCTCCTGGCTCATCACGATCCTGTTCTCGATGCGCTTCCTCGGCGAGTTCCTCGGGCATCGGGTCGAGGGACGTCTCGCGACGACCGCCGAGCTCGCCATCGCCGCCCTCGTCGTGCTCTCGGTCGCGACCAGCATCGTCCTGACCTTCCGCGCGGCCGCAGACGCCGGCGGACGGAAGGACGCGGAAGACGCACCGGTCGCGAGCAGCCGGCGCCGCTTCCTCGGTGCCGCCGCCGGATCCCTCGCGGGCGTCGCGGCGAGCTTCGCCGCCGCGATCTGGCCCAACCGGCGCTGGGGCACGGTCACCGTGTCCAACATCTTCGCCGTTCGTCCGCCCTACAAGGCCGACGTCTCGCGGGACGAGTGGTCGGGCTCGCGGGTGACCGGGTACCGCCGGCTCGGCCGGACCGGTGCGATGGTTTCCGACATCTCCCTCGGCTCGGGCTCGAGCACCGGGGGGCGCCAGACGGTCGACGTCACCCGCGAGGCGATCGAGCGCGGCATCAACTATTTCGACACCGCCCCCGACTACGCCGAGACCGGCTCCGAGAACCGCTTCGGTGAAGCCATGAAGGGCCATCGCGACAAGATGTTCGTCGCGACCAAGTTCTGTCTGCCCCAGGGCCACCTCGGTCCCGGCACGCCGGTCGAAGGTTACATGCAGGCCGTCGAAGGCAGCCTGAAGCGACTGCAGACCGACTGGGTCGACCTCGTGCACATCCATTCGTGCGATTCCGTCGAGCGCCTGCTGGATCCGAACGTGCACGAGGCCTTCGACCGCTTGAAGGAGCAGGGCAAGGTCCGTTTCCTCGGCGTCTCGACGCACACACCGGACCTCGAGCTCGTCGCCGACGCCGCGATCGAGAGCGACCGCTTCGACGTGATGATGCTCGCGTACCACTTCGGTGCCTGGCCGCGGCTCACCGACATCATCGACCGCGCGGCCGCCAAGGACATCGGGGTCGTCGCGATGAAGACCCTGCGCGGGTCGATGCATCACTTCCTCGACTGGACGCCGGACGAGCGCGACTCGTTCACCCAGGCCTCCTTCAAGTGGGTGCTGTCGAATCCGAGCGTGTCGTGTCTGGTGATCTCGCTCTGGGAGACCGGACAGCTCGACGAGTTCCTCTATGCATCGGGTCAACACCTCCGGCGCCAGGATCTGGCGGTCCTGGAGCACTACAGCGAGCTGACGACGGCGAGCTACTGCCGGCCGCATTGCGGCGTGTGCCTCGGGGCCTGCCCGGAGGACATCCCGATCCACGACGTGCTGCGCCAGCGGATGTACTTCGAGCAGTTCGGGGCGCAGAAGGAGGGGATGCGACTGTATGGCGCCCTGGACCGGAACGCATCCGTCTGCACGAGCTGCGCAGCCCCGTGCACGAACGCGTGCCCCGATGGCGTCGCGATCCCGGCGCGGATGCGCGGCGCGCACGAGCTATTGTCGATGTCCTGAACGGCGTGAGCGCGTCGATTCAGCAGACCCGCAGGGGAAGACGTTGTCGCGGATCGACCAGCTGAGAGGAGGCCTGCGCATGGGCCTCCGCACCTCCCGCGCGTTCGGACGCGTCGTCGAAGACGAGATCGGCGACCGTCTCGGCAACGCCCTCCCGGCCACGAAGGAATCGGTCGCGCGCCGCAGCGTGATGAACGACCTGCTCCAGAACCACGCGCCGGAGGGACAGCTGCCATTGCCGCGGTTGCGATCCGTCCGGCTGCCCGGCGTCGATTTCGAGAGCAGCAACTGCATCAACTTCCTCGTCGAGTTCGAGTTCGACGGACCGCCAATCGACCTGCTGAGTACGGCCTACGTGAAGATTCCGTGCGCCGAGACCTGGCCGCGCGTCTTCGCCAACACCCTCGGTTACTGGGCTCAGGAGTGCTTCTTCTGCGCGCAGGTCGCGCAGCACGTCCCGATTCGGATTCCGCTGGTCTTCGCCGTCGAGGAGCGCGGCTCGCGGTTCATCCTGGTGATGGAGAACCTGAAGGAGACCCTCGACGCCACCATGTTCATCAACCGGGACATGGCGGCAGGAACGACCCCGGAACGTGCAGCGCGGGTCATCGAGATGTTCGCCGAGCTCCACGCGCATTTCTGGGGCTGGAGTCGCACGCGGCGAGAAGCGCTGCTGCCGCGCAGATTCGACACCTACCGCTCGAAGAAGAATCGCGGCGTCACGCCGATGCTGAACGCCGCGGCGCTCGAGCCGGCCCATCGGGCGGCGCCCGATCTCGTGACCGAGCGGATCGTCGAGACCTGCCGGGTCGCGATCGATCGCTGGGACGCCGTGCTGGAGGCGTGGTACCGCGGCCCGCAGACCCTCTGTCATGGCGACAGCCACCTGGGCAACTGCTTCGAGTACGAAGAGGACGGTCGCACGCGGGTCGGCATGATCGATTTCCAGGCCGTGCACTGGAGCAAAGGCATGCGCGACGTGCAGTACTTCCTGATCAACTCCCTCGAGCCGGAGGTCCTCGCCGCCCACGAGGATGCGCTCATCCAGCGCTACTGCGAGGCGCTCGCGCGACGCGGGATCGATCTCCCGATCGAAGACGCCGTCGAGCAGTACCGCGCGTTCTCCTACCAGACGCTCATGGTCGGCGTCGTCCCGCTCGGGCTCGCCGGATTGACGGAGCGCAACGAGACCGTGCTGACGGTCACGCGCCGCTCCGCAGCGGCGGTCGAGCGGCTCGGATTCCGGGACTGGGTCGAGGGGCTCTGAGACCGACCGGACCGCTCAGTCTCCGACTTCTTCGATCAACGTGTCGAGCAGCCGGACGACGTCGACGGACCACCGCTCGACCTGCCCGATCTCTTCGACGGCCGCGGTGATGTTTCCTTCGTTGTAGTACTTCGCGGCCGCGATCCCGTGTGCGTGCACCTCTCGATGGGGCGCCTTCAGCTCTGCGTAGGCCCCGCTCGCGAGGATCCGATCGTCCTCGACCGAGTCGTACCACTTGCCGAGGCGACACGAGTGGTGGTCGGCCAGCGCCTGGGGATCGAGGGTGTCGCGGCCGACCAGCATCTCCGCCAGCCGCTTCTTCCAGATCGTGTGGTCGAGCTTGGCGATGATCAACGTGCCGCACGGAACGTCCGGACGGAGCAGACCCATCGCCCCCGCGGCGCTCTCCTCCGCCGCCTCGCTCGCGGAGGCGACGATGTTACCGACCTCGTCGGTGGCGCGGCCTGTCAGCTGCGCGATCTCGATGATCTGCGCGGCGACCGAGGCGGAGGATTCCTTCTGGGACTGGAGGATCTCCGCCAGACGATCCGTCTCCTGGTCGACGATGTCGATCGAGTGTCGCGTGCGGTCGATCGTCGTGCCTGCGGTCTCGATCACGGTCTTCGCGTCATGGATCGCACCGTTCGTGTTCTGGATCGCCTGCAGCATCTCCTGCGTCTCGGTGTGGATGCTGTTCGCGCGCTCGCCGATCCGGCTGGCTTCGGTCGCAGTCTGCCTTGCGAGTTCCTTGACCTCGGTCGCCACGACCGCGAAGCCGCGACCCGCTTCGCCGGCGCTCGCCGCCTCGATGCTCGCGTTCAGCGCGAGCAGGTTCGTCTGTGAGGCGATGTCGTTGATCGTGGAAGCGATCGAGCCCACCGTGGCCGTCGCCTCCGCGAGCGATTCGAGCTGACGCCTCGAGCGCTCCGAGTATTCGAGCACGCCCTCCATCGAATCCGCCGCTTCCTGCATCTTGCTCACGCTCTCGCCCGAGACCTCGCGCGCCTCCCGCGCTGCGTCCGCGGAGTTGCGTCCGGTCTTCGCGAGCTCCGTGACGCCCGAGCTGAGCGCGTCGGCGGATTCTGCGATCGTCCGCGCCTTGCCGTCGAGCTCCCTGAGGTCGCGGAGAATCGAGCTCGACGAGACGACCGTCTGGTTCGCCGAAATCGCGACGCCTACCGACTCGGCGAGCGAGTTCTTCCGGGCGTCGAGGGAAGCCGCGATCAGACCCCGCGTCGCGACGCCCAGGGGCGAGTCTCCTTGAACGGTCTCGGGGGAGCGGTCCGCGGCGAGATCTTCGAGCGCGCGCACGACGTCAGCATCGTCACGCGGTGCGGGAGAGGCGGGGCTTCCGGCCCGTTCGAGCGCGGCCTCCACACCGGCGATCGCGCCAGCGAGCAATCCGTCGGCCGGCCGCTCTCCAATCGCTGCGCCGTCGGCGAGTGCCTCGAGCGCCGCGATGGCGATTCGCACGTCGTCTTCGCTGGTGGATGGATTCTTTCGCCTCTTCCAGAAGGGCGGCATGCCTGTCTCCGCTACGTCCCTGTTGGATCCACGGATCGGGCGGAAGACGCCCTCGCTTGACCGATTCGGTGAGAGGCGTCATCTCGACAGCCCGCCCGCGCGAGGCCCGGGAGAACACTCCACTCGAAAATCGGGAGAGACCGGAGGGCGCATCGAGCCATCCTCGCCGGGGAAATTCCCGGTCGGGGCGCAGCGCCTCACCGGCGGGGCATGACTGTTAGTTCGATGTCGTTCCCGGCGTAGGGGCGTCGAGCCACTCGTGCAGCACCTCGGCCGTGTGCCTGCCGAGGGCGGGGCCCGTGTGACGCACGATTCCCGGCGTACCCGAGAGTCGCGGCGTCGGTGCGACGACGCGGATCCCACCCATCACCGGATCTTCGAGCGTCGACACGCTCGCGCGCGCGCGCACGTGGGGATCATCGAGCACGGCGCCCAGGTCGTTCACCGGGGCCACCGGAATCCGGATCCCGTGAAAGGCTTCGAGGACCTCGTTCCGCGGGCGCGCGGCGATCCATTCGGCGACCAGCCCATCGAGCTCGTCCGCGGCTGCCAGACGCGCGTCGCTCGTACCGAAACGCGCGCGATCGTCGTCGCTGTCGCGCCCGATCAACGCCAGGATGCGCGCGGCCTGCGCGTCCGTCGTCCCGGAGAGCGCGAGGTAGTCCCCATCCGACGCGCGATAGAGGTTGCGTGGCACGCCACCGGCGACCCGACTCCCCATTCGCCGGGGACCCGGCCCGCTTCCATCCCACGCCGCCAGGGGCAGCGCGAGCAGCTGCAGGATCGGCTCGATCATCGTTACGTCGACGTGTTGCCCGCGCCCGATGCCGCCCGGCCGATCCCGGGCGTAGAGCGCCATCATCGTCCCGATCACACCGGACAGGCCCGACAGCGTGTCGCCGAGGGGGAGCGAAGGAACCATCGGAGGACCATCCGCCTCGCCGTTCAAGTGCGCGAAGCCCGCGAACGCCTCGGCCAGGGTCCCGGCGCCGGCACGGTCCGCATAGGGCCCGGTCCGGCCATAACACGAGATGCTCGTCACGACGAGACGCGGATTGCGCGCCGCGAGCGCCTCGTAGCGGCAGTCCCAGCGATCGAGCAGCTTCGTCGTGAGGTTCTCGACGAGGACGTCCGCCTTCTCGACGAGGGCGCCGAAGGTGCGGCGATCCGCGTCGTCGTCGAGGTCGAGGGTGATCGCCCGCTTGTTGCGCGCGACCAGCGCCCACTGAGGCGAGGCGCCATCGCGGGAGACGCCGATCCGGCGGATCGGATCCCCCTCCGGCGGCTCGATCTTCACGACGTCGGCACCGAAGTCCGCCAGGGTCGCGGCGATCTGCGGCGCGGCGAAGAGGTTCGTCAGGTCGAGGACGCGGATGCCGGCGAGGGCGCCGTGGGCCTGCATGCGGGCGACACTACCACCCCGCCCGCGCGCGCGCCGCGCGCGTTCCTTACACTCGAACGGCGTGCGACGCGCACGCGAAGAGGAGACCCCGATCATGTCCCGCATCACGATCCTCGATCCGACCGCGCCTCCGCCGGACGTCGACGCCGATCCCGGCCCGCCCCTCTCGGCGACCGACACCATCCGCTTCGGCATCCGATACGACCTCACCTGGCGCTCCTTCGACTGGGTGCGCGACGAGTGGGCGACGATGCTCGCCGAAGACGGCGCAGCCGTGACCCAGTGGTGCGCCGGTGACCGGACGGGCGAAGCGGCGGACTCGACCCTCGCAGAACTGCGTGGCTACGTGAGCGATCGGGAGGTGCTGATCAGCGGCCTCGGGAATTGAGGGAGCTGCACCTCCTGGACGGTGCACGACGCGGTCGTGGCACTCCAGGAGGGCAAGGCGGCGGTCGCCGTCGTGACTTCCGAGTTCGAAGCCCTGGCGCACACGATGGCCGCGAACGCAGGCCGCTCCGGATTGCGCATCCACGTCCTGCCCTACCCCCTCGACAGCAAGCCCGAGAAGGAGGTCCGAGCCATTGCGAGAGAGCACTATCGACCGCTCCTGCGGACCCTCGGGTTGTGAGGTCGGCTGGCTCTCGAGCCAGCGCCTCGAGATCGACGACGACCCGGCCGCATTCGCGAAGCTCGCGACCGATGCGGGTTGGGGCGACGGCCTACCGCTGATCCCGCCGACGGAAGAGCGCGTTCGCGCGTTCGCGGCGGCGTCCGGTCGCTTCCCCGACGAGGTGCTCGGCGTGCTGCCGCCCCGCGAAGGGCGGTGCACCGTCGAGAAGCTCGCGGTGAACGCCGTCATGGCGGGCGCGCCGGCCGAGGCGATGCCCCTGTTATGCGCCACCGTCGAAGCCTGCATCGACCCGGCCCTCGATCTCTTCTCGCTGAACACGACGACGAGCTCCGTCGTGCCGGGGCTCTTCGTGAACGGGCCCATTCGCCACGCTCTCGACCTACCGATGGAAGCCGGCTGCTTCGGCGGGGTGGCCGGAACGGCGCCGGCGATCGGGCGGGCCCTGCGCCTCACGATGCGCAACGTCGGCGGGCAGAAGATCGGTGAGAACTCGAAGAGCGTGTTCGGTCAGCCCGGTCGCGTGACCGGCATCGTCGTCGCCGAGTGGGAGGAGCGTTCGCCCTGGGCGCCCCTGGCAGAACGCCGCGGCGTCTCCGGGGACGCCGTGACCGCGTACGGTTGCATCGGCACCATGGACATCGCGGACGTCGCCGCGGACTCGGGCCGCGTGCTCGTCGACATCATCGGCAAGAGCCTCGCCTACCCCGGCACGAACGCCTACATCAGCCACTGGGGCGCGGAGACGATGGTCTGCCTCGCCCCGCCCTGGGCAGACCTGATCGCGGCGGACTTCCCGAAGATCGAGGACACCCAGGAAGCGCTCTGGCACGCCGCAGCGCACCCGATCGGCTTCTTCCCCGAACCTCACCGCGCCTGGCTCGAAGAGCGGGGCCGCGTGGATGCGGACGGCATCGCCCACCTCGTCGAGCGGCCCGACGAGATCCTCGTGATGGTCTGCGGCGGCCTGGGCAACCTGCACGCGATGGGCCTGCACAACTTCGGCCCGACGCGGGCGGTCACGAAGGCGATATAGCGCCCCAGACCTCGATCGCGCTCCGGGCAGAATCTCGCGTGTGCACTGTCACTGCCATGTCACGCGTCTCCGACGTCAGAACTTCCAGCACGACGGGCGGATCGATTCCTCGCGCAGCCAGTAGCTCAGAAGCGCGCTTCAGATCGAACTCCCCCTCTCCAGGAAAGCGCCGCCGGTTCATCGTCGCGTCGGCGAACTCACCTTCGCCGTAGGGCACGCCGTCCGACAGCTGCACGTTCGCAAGCAGGTCAGCAGGGATTTCTTCGAGCGCATCCCACTCAGGACCGTCCGGATGAAGAAAGAAGTGCCACGTATCGAGTGTGACGCCCACGCCAGGCACGTCGATCTCCTCGGCGAATGCGCGCGCACTCGAGAGCGAGTTCAATTTCGTCCCGCGCGAGAACTCGAGCGCAAGGCGAGTACCCACCTGAGCGAGAGCTTCTGCGCAGTCGCGCGCACGCGCGACGAGCGCGTCATCGATCGGCGCGGTCACGCGCGCATTTACGAACTCCGCCCCGAGCGCCTTCGACCACCGAACGTGCTCTTCGAGCTCCGCCGCCGTCGAGTCGGCGTCGCCGATCGCGATCCCGGCAATCTCCATGCACTTGCGACCGTGATGATCGAACTGCTCGCGAACGTCCGCTGGCGTGAGCCCTTCTTCTTCCAGTTTCCGTAGCCAGAAGATGTCCGGCGCGATCGCGCCAATGCCCTGGATGCCGGCGGCCTTCAGGTGGCTCGTCAGCTTCGTCTGCGAACCGTGCAGGGGCGAATGATTCAGCGTGGCGATTCCGTAGCGCGGCATATCGAGAGCCTAATCCACGCCCAACACGCCGGTCGACCGCGACGCCCCCTGGTGTACCGTCGCGCATCATGCAGCTCCGGCCCACGCAGGGCGCGTCCTACACCCTCGGGCTCCTCCTCGTCATATACGTCTTCAACCACATCGACCGGCAGGTGATGTACATCCTGGCCGAGTCGGTCAAGACGGATCTCGACCTCTCGGACGGGGAGCTCGGCTTCCTGATGGGCGGGGGCTTCGCGATCTTCTACGCGTTCGCGGGGCTGCCGATCGCTCGGCTGGCCGATGGCGGCAATCGAACGAACCTGATCAGCCTGGCGCTGGTGATCTGGAGCGCGATGACCGTCGCGTCCGGAATGGCGACGAACTTCGTCCAGCTTCTCCTCGCGCGGGTCGGCGTCGGCGTCGGCGAGGCAGGCTGCACGCCTCCGGCCCACTCGATCCTCTCCGACACCTTTCCGCCGGAACGCCGCTCCTATGCGCTCTCCGTCTACCAGCTCGGTGTCCCGTTCGGGATCCTCTTCGGCTTCTCCGCGGGCGGCATCCTCGCGGACGAGCTCGGCTGGAGGACTGCGTTCGTCGTGGTCGGCGCCCCCGGCGTGCTCCTGGGGCTCGTCGCCCGCCTCACCCTGAAGGAGCCGGAGCGCGGCCGATTCGATGTCGGCGCATCGACCGAAGTCGAGCCGCTCCGGTCGACGCTCGCCTACATCTTCGGCCTCCGGTCGATGCGGCACGTGCTGATCGGATCCTCGCTGCAGACGCTCTTCCTCGCCGGCGCCGGCGCCTTTCATGCGTCGTTCCTGCAGCGCGTGCACGGGCTCACCCCGACCGAGGTCGGCGTGCAGCTCGGACTCGTCGCGGGACTCACCGGGGCCATCGCCGTCTTCGGCGCGGGCTGGCTGAGCGAACGACTCGAGCGGCGCGACGTGCGCTGGACGTGGTGGATCCCGGCGATCGGGGCCGTCGCTTCCCTGCCCTTTTCGTACGTCGCCTACACGACCGGAAGCGCCAGCTTCGCGGTCGCGATGATCGCCTGCGCGACGCTCCTGAATCACACCTATTCCGCGCTCACGCACGCGATCATGCAGAACCTGGTCCGCCCCCGCATGCGCGCGGTCATGTCGGCGCTTGCGCTCTTCGCGATGAACCTGGTCGGGTTCGGCCTCGGCCCGGTCCTGCTCGGGCTGCTCTCCGACCGCTTCGGCGGAGGCGCCGAGATCCGCTGGGCGCTCGTCTCGCTGATCGTGTTCGTCGGCTGGGCCGCGATCCACTATCTGCTGGGCGCGCGGACCTACGTGCGCGACCTCGAGGCGAAGAACGCCTGAGAGCGCGCTATTCGCCGGCCGGGCGGATGTCCGGGTGGGAGAACTCAGGGAGCTCCGGCAGCGGGAGCGCCTCGCCCGTGTCGAGATCGACGGTGTCCAGGTCGAGCTCTCTGGGGAACTGCAGGCTGTACGTGACGAGGCCGGTGCGTTCCTTGGCCGGCGCATGACAGAGCGCGAAAGCCGCTTCGGCGAGGTACCAGACGTTTTCCGTCGGATAGTCGTCGGGGATGTAGCGATCGGCGCCCGGCGTCGAGATCGCGCCGGTCGGGCCAATCTGGTTCACCGCGATCCCGTCGTCCTGGAGCTCCGCGGCGAGGCCCTGGGTGAAGCGCGAGAGCCCCGCCTTCATCGTGGCGTAGAGCGTCGCCCCGCCCAGCCGAGCGAAGTCGTCGTAGGGCTTGAACGGCCGCTCCCCGGTCACCGACCCGACGTTCACGATCCAGCCCTCGCCCTGCTGACGCAAGACCGGGATCGCGGCGCGCGAGAGCACGAGGGGCGCGCGAAGATAGTGGTCGAAGGTCGCGTCCACGATCGCATCGCTCATGTCGGCGATCGGCGCGTACTGCGCGAAGCCGGCGGCGTTCACGAGGATGTCGAGGCGGCCCGCCTCGGAGACGGCACGATCGACGAGACCGGCCCGATCCGCCGCGTCTTCGAGATCCGCCTGGAGTGCGAACGCACGACCGCCGGCCGCTTCGATCTGCGCCACCGTCTCGGCGAGCGTTCCCGCGTAGTCTCCCGCGACGTCGAGGCTGCGCGCGGTCACGCCGACGTGCGCCCCCGCCTTCGCGAGACGACGCGCGATCGCACGCCCGATGCCGCGGCTCGCGCCGGTCACGAGGGCGACGCGCCCGTCGAGCGCGACCTCCTGCGAGCCCATCAGGCCGCCGGGCGGATCTTGTACCGGACCGGGAGGCTCTTGAGGCCGACGACGAAGCTCGACGCGATGTGGGTGGGATCGCCAGCGAGCTCGATCTCTTCGACGCGGTTCGCGAGCTCGAGGAAGAGCGCGCGAGACGAGAGCCGGGCCACGTGGGCGCCCAGGCAGAAGTGCTCGCCGGTGCCGAAGCCGAGGTGGCGGTTCGGGTGACGCTCGATGTCGAACTCGAAGGGGCGATCGAAGACGGCGTCGTCCCGGTTGGCCGAGCAGTAGTACATGACGAGGTCTTCGCCGGCCTTCATCTTCACGCCGTGCAGCTCGACATCCTCGAGCAGGTGCCGCCGCATGTAGTTGACCGGCGACGTCCAGCGCACGATCTCCTCGACACTCGACTTGGCCAGCGCGTCGCTCGGGTTCGCGCAGAGCTTTCGCAGCTGCTCCGGGTTCTCGAGCAGCACCTGCATGCCTCCCGAGATCGCGTTCCGGGTCGTGTCGTGACCGGCGGTGAAGACGATCAGGTAGTAGCCGAAGGTCTCGACCGGTCCCATCGGCGAACCATCCGCCATCTTCGCGTTCGCGAGCATGCTCGCGAGGTCGTCGGTCGGGTTGGCGCGACGGTCCTCGATGATCTCGGTGAAGAGCTTGCCGAAGTCCGCGATCAACGACTTGCTCGCCTCGCCGCGATCCTCGCCCGGCCGCTGCAGGTCCGGGTCCTCGCTCGCGAAGAGCTGCTGCGTGAGCTCGAGCAGGAGATCCTCGACCTCCGGGCCGAGCCCGAGGAGCGTCGCGAGGACGCGCAGCGGGTGTCGCTGGGACACGACCTCGACGAAGTCGGTCTCGCCTTCCTCACCCAGGTTGTCGATCATCTTCCGCGCGCTCTTCGTCACGATCTCGTCGAGGCGGTGGATCTTGCGCGGCGTGAACATGCCGCTCGCGACGCTGCGATATTCGCGGTGCTCGGGCGGATCCATCTCGATGATCGTCCGCATCTGGCCGAACTCGTCGGGGTTCTCCGCGCGACGCTGCAGGATCCCGTGGTCGAGCAGCATCGGCCCTTCCCGGTTGCTGAAGATGTTCGGCTTGCCCGAGATGTCCATGATGTCGGCGTGCCGCGTGATCGCATAGAAGGGCGGGTGGCTGTCCGACTCGACGCGGTGGACCGTGGAGTGCTCGCGGAGCTGGGTCCAGATCTCGTGGGGCTGACCGCCGACGCCGTAGTTCGCCGGCGTGATCAGGTCGTTGGGGTCGAAGTCGAGAGTGGGGACGGGGGCGGATGCCATGGGCGGGACTCCTCAGCAGGTGAACGATCGTTCACCGGTGGCGCCCCACGAGTCTAGCGCCCCCTCCCAGCCCTTCACTCCCCCTTCAGCTGCTTCAGCTCGATCACGTTTCCAAAGGGATCCCGGCCATATACGCAGATCGCGCTGCCGACGTCGACGGGTGGGGCGTTGAACCTCATTCCGGCCTCGACGAGGCGCGCGTACTCGTCCTCGACCCCGCTCACGCGCAGGCAGAAGTGGGTGATGCCGTGGTCGCAGACCCGGAAGCCTTCGTCTCGCGGGTTCGGCGCCGGGGATTCGTACTCGAAGATCTCGATCCGGGTCTCGCCGAGCTTCACCATCACGACCTTCGAGGCCGAGTCCGGCAACCCGACGAGCTGGTCGACCCGTTTCGCCCCCTTCGGCCAGCCGGACTCGCTTTCGAGCTCGAAGCCGAGCACGTCGCAGTAGAAGTCGACGGCCTGTTGGAGGTCGGGGACCGAGATCGCGGTGTGGTCGACGGCGTGGATCACGCGTCTACCCGAAGAGCACCGGCAGGTTGCGCGGCGAGCGGAAGCCGCGGCCCGTGATGTGGACGTCTTCGGCCTCTGGATCGAGGCGCAGGTTCGGTAGCCGATCGAGCAGCGCGTCGAGGCAGACCTTCGTCTCCATGCGCGCGAGGTGCATGCCGAGGCAGCGATGGGGGCCGAAGGCGAAGGACATGTGCTGGCGCGGCGGCCGATGGATGTCGAACACGTCGGCGTCCTCCCAACGCGTCTCGTCGCGGTTCGCGGAGCCGATCAGGACCTGGATGTGCGAGCCGGCGGGAATCTTCACGCCCGCGACCTCGGTGTCTTTCACGCAGAGCCGGCCGATCCCGGTGAGCGGGACCTCCCAGCGCAGGGCTTCCTCGATCGCCTGGATCATGAGCCCGCGGTCGTCCGCGAGGGCCTGCCACTGTTCGGGGTTCGAGAGCAGGCCGAAGATCAGGTTGCTCGACGAGCGATAGGTCGTCTCGGCGCCCGCTGGCAAGAGCAAGCGCAGGAAACCCAGCACATGCTCGTTGTCGAGCTTCTGGCCGTCGAGCTCACCGGTCGCGAGGACGCTGATGAGATCCTTGCCGGGGTTCTCCCGGCGTTCGTCGATGATCGGCGTCAGGTATTCACCGAGGTCTTGCGAGCCCTTGATGCCGCGCACCGGATCGATCATGACGCTGATCACGTCGACCGCGCGCGAGTGGAACCAGGGCAGGTCTTTTTCGGGCAGACCTAGCATCCCGGCGATCACGTAGATCGGGAAGGGGAACGTCAGCTCCCGGACGAGGTCCGCGGAGCCGCGATCGGCGAACGCGTCGACGAGGCGATGGACGACGGGATGGACCAGCTCGGTCTCCCAGACCTCGAGGGCCTTCTTGCTGAAGGCCTTCTGGATCAGCCGTCGGTATCGACCGTGCTCGGGCTCGTCCATCACGAGGATGTTCGGTCCCATCACCTGGCCCATCGTCTCGCGATAGGCACCGGAAGAGAAGACGCTGCCGTCGAGCAGGACCTCGGAGACGGCGTCGTAGCTCACGGCGATGAAGGTCTTCGCGTCGCCCGCCATGGTCGCGGAGCTACCGCCGATCGGCGGCGCTTCCACGATCCCGCCCTTCGCGCGGAGTGCGGCGAACTCGGGATAGGGGTCGCGGCACTCGTCCGCCCCCATCGCCTTGTCGAAGGCCTCGAAGGGATCGACTTCCTCGGTCACTGCGCTCATGGCGGGTCTCCTCTGGGGTCGCGACCGGCGACGGAATGCTCGCGAGCGGAGGCGGACCCGTCAACCTGCAAGGCCCGGCGCGCGCGATAGAGTCGAGGTTCGTATCGCGCCGCTCCACAGGTGGCGCCCCCAGCCGAAACGGAGATGCCATGCCCCTCGGACCGATGGACGACTTCCTCGCCCACCAGACCCCCGACACCTTCGACCACGTCTACAGCGGCGATCGGACCTTCTACGACCGCTATTACTTCAACTGCCACAACTGCTCGGACGAGATCTTCCTGATCACGGGCATGGGGCAATACCCGAACCTGGGCGTTCTGGACGCCTTCGTGACGGTTTCCGTCGCCGACAAGCACTACTGCGTGCGCGCCAGCCGTGAGCTCGGGCACGACCGCCTCGACACGAGGGTCGGCCCCTTCGGCGTCGAGGTCGAGAAGGGCCTCGAGCGACTGCGACTCACCTGCGCGAAGAACGAGTGGGGTCTCGACTTCGACCTGACCTTCGAGGGCTTCGTCCCGGCGCTCGAGGAGCCCGCGAAGATCCTGCGCATGGGCAACCGCCTCGTGGAGCACACGATGCGCTTCGCCCAGGTCGGCAACTACTCGGGGGAGATCGACGTCCACGGCCGACACTTCGAAGTGACCCCCGACGCGTGGATGGGCGCGCGCGACCACTCCTGGGGCGTGCGCCCGAACACGGGCGAGCCCGAGCCCGCCGGCATCATCGAGGCGCGCTATCGGCCCGAGGGCGCATTCGGGCACTTCCACAACTGGATCCCGATGCAGTTCCCGGACTTCATGATCAAGCTCTACTTCGACGAGGACAAGGACGGGAACCGGCACATGGAGGAAGCGGTCAAGGTCCCGCGCAATGGGATCGAGGAGCCGGTGATCCACCTCGGCAGCCCGAAGCACGAAATCACCTTCAAGTCGGGCACGCGCGAGATCGCGCAGACCGTGCTCACCTTCGCGAACACCGACCTGAAGATCGTCGGCACGCCACTCCGCACGAACTATCTGCTCGGCGGCTCCGGCTACCGCAAGGACGACCACTGGGGCCTCGGCTGCTACCAGGGCGAGCTCGCGGTCGAGGGCCTGTCCTGGGACCTCGCGGATCCGAAACAGTTCGCGGAGATCCAGGGCCTGAACGAGATGCTATGCCGATGGGAACTCTCGACCGGCGAGGTCGGCTACGGCATGCACGAGAACGCCTGCCACGGGATCTATCACCCGTACGGGTTCGATGCTTGGGACGCGGTGGCGCCCTGACGCCCGAGATCGCTAGGTCCCGTCGTATTCCGGAGGCCGCTTCTCCAGGAACGCCTTCATCGCCTCCTGCAGATCGTTCGACTGCAGGCTCGTGATCATCGTCCAGAGGCCATTCAGCAGGAGGCTCTGGTCGGTCGTCAGCTCTTCGCCCTGCTCGAGGACGAAGCGCGTGCCCTGGACGGCGAGCGGGGAATTCGCCGCGATCTCCTGCGCCATGTCGAAGGCCGCTTGATAGGTGGCGTCGAAGTCGGGGTGGACCGAGTTCACGAGACCGATCTCTTCGGCCCGCGCGGCATCGATGTCCTTGCCCGTATAGGCGAGCTCGGCGACGTGCCCGGCCGTCACGATCTTCGGCAGGCGTTGGAGCGTGCCGACGTCGGCGACGATCCCGATCTTCGTCTCGCGAATGCCGAAGGTGGCGTCCCGGGCCGCGATCCGGATGTCGCAGGCGGTGATGATGTCGACGCCGCCGCCGATGCACCAGCCGTGGATCGCCGCGATGACCGGGACGTTCGTCTTCGTGATCGCGGTGATCGCGTTCTGGATCTCCTGCGTGAGCCGGAGCTGATTCAGGTGGGCCGTCGCGCCGGATTTCGAACCGCCGAAGCCCCCGTCCTCGCCGCCCGCCGTCAGCATGGCGAGGTCGAGCCCGACGCAGAAGGTCTCGCCGCGACCCGCGAGCACGATCGCGCGGGTCTCGCCATCGGCTTCGAGCGCCCGCAGCCCCTCGACGATCCCGTTCCAGAGCGCGGGGTTGATCGCGTTCCGCTTGTCGGGGCGGTCGAGCCAGAGTGTGCCGACGTGGCCGCTCCGCTCGACCTGGATCGCGTCGCTCGAGAAGTCGTCGATTGCGCTCATCGGGGTCTCCTTCAGGCTTCTAGATCTCGAAGGGCTGCGGCACGAGCTTCTTCAGACTCGCCAGCGTCGGTTGGAAGGTCTCCCGCCCCATGGTCCGCTCGTAGTGCGCGACCAGCGACGGCCAGCGCGCAGCGTCCGGGTTCCCGATCACGATCGTCATCTGGGTGAGGCAGCACGCCACGGTGATGTCGGCGACCCCGAAGCGATCGCCCACCAGGAAGTCCCTACCGTCGAGCTCGCCCTCGAGGTAGTCGAAGACCGGCGGCATGTCTTCCGTCAGCGTCTTCCGCGCGCGATCGAGGTCGGGATCCTTCTTCTGGAACACGTTGAACATGATCGGCCGGAAGATCCCCATGCCGATCGGCGCCATCAGCACCGTGTCCGCGTACTCCTCGAGGAAGAGCGCGCGACCGTATTCGAAGGGATCGCTCGGATAGAGTGGCGTCTCGGGGTACTTGCGCTCGAGGTAGCCACAGATCGCCGACGAATCCGGAATCGTCCCAGCGACGCCTTCCTTCCCGACGTCCGTGTCGCGCAGGACCGGAATGCGCTTCGCCGGACTGATCTCCAGGAACCAATCGGGCATGGGCATGATGTTGACCGGGTCGAGCTCGAACTCGAGACCCTTCTCGCGCAGGCTGACCTCCACCTTGCGGACGAACGGGGAACCGGGGGTTCCGTACAGAATCAGGCTCATGACTCCTCCAGGGTGGGGCGGTAGCTTATGGCATAGCCCGTGCCGAAACGCCGGGCGACCGCGCGACGGATACTCGAAGTCCCGCGCGACCGGTCTCGACCCGAAGAAGGAGCCCCCCAATGAACACCGACCTCGCGAAGGAGCTCGGCCTCGAGTTCCCGATCTTCGCCTTCACCCATTGTCGCGACGTCGTGACCGCCGTCTCGAAGGCCGGCGGCATGGGCGTCTTCGGCGTCGCCGCGCACTCCGCGAAGAACCTCCGCGCCGAGCTCGACTGGATCGAGAAGGAGCTCGACGGCAAGCCCTACGGCGTCGACCTGCTGCTGCCCACCAAGTTCGTCGGTAGCGACCGCGGCGGGTTCTCCCAGGACGAGCTCGACGAACGGATCCCCGAGACGCATCGCGAGTTCCTCGGAGAGCTGCTGGATCAGCACGACGTGCCGCCGCTCCAGGAAGACGTCGAGCTCGGTCGCGGCTTCCAGGTCGGCTTCGAGAGCCAGCGCGAAGTGATCGAGACGCTCTTCGAGTACGACATCAAGCTGATCGCGAGCGCCCTCGGCCCGCCGCCCGCATGGATGGTCGAGCAGGGCAAGGCGCGCGGCGTGAAGGTCGCCGCCCTCGCCGGAACCGTCGAGCACGCGAAGCGCCACGCCGAGGCCGGCGCGGACATCATCATCGCCCAGGGCTACGAAGCCGGCGGCCACACCGGCGAGATCGCGACGATGGTCCTCGTCCCGGAAGTCGTCGACGCCGTCTCTCCGGTCCCGGTCCTCGCCGCCGGCGGAATCGGCAGCGGTCGACAGGTCACCGCGAGCCTCGCCCTCGGCGCGCAAGGTGTCTGGATCGGATCGCTCTGGCTCACGACCGAAGAGGCCGAGACCTCCCCGGTCGTGAAGGAGAAATTCCTTCAGGCCGGGACGAGCGACACCGTTCGCAGCCGCTCGCTCACGGGCAAGCCGGCCCGCATGCTGCGGAGCGCGTGGACGGACGCCTGGGAAGATCCGACGAACCCGGATCCACTGCCGATGCCGCTCCAGCCGAGGCTGTGTCGCGAGGCGCAGTCCCGGATCAAGCGCACGTCGCATAACAACGAAGGCAGCCGACAGCTCGACAACTACTTCGTCGGACAGGTCGTTGGTTCGATGAACCACGTGAAGTCGGTGCGAACCGTGATGGAAGAACTGGCGATGGAGTACGCGGACACGATGGAGCGACTCGACGGCTGGGCGGGCACGGATTGAGCCGGGACGCGGAGTCGGAGACGCTGCACCTCAGCCGTCGACGATTCCTCGAAGGCGCCCTCGCCCTCCCGGCGGTCGCCGCGACCGGCCTCGTCGGGTGCACGGACGACGACCCCGGAGACGGATGGGATCGCGGACCGATCGCGCACCTGATCCCGTGCACGTCCCATCGCGCGTTCGTGATCAAGGTCTCGTTCCGGCACGCGCTCGAAGGTGACCCCGTCCTGCACGTCGACGACCGCAGCGTGCCGGGTGTCCGATCGGACTCCGCCGGGCGCTTCTACGCGTTCACCCTCGGCGGGCTCCAGGCCGCAACGACCTACACGCTTCGGCTCCACGACTCGAATGGCGCGCCGCTCTGCGACGCCTGGCCTCTAGCGACCCTGCCAGCCCCGGACGCGCGACCCGAGCACGTGCGCGTCGGCGCCTTCACCTGCGCGGGCGGACCGCAGATTCCGACGCCGCCCTCGCTGTTCCACGCGTTCAAGCCCGCGGCGTACCGGCGGCGACTCTTCGACGAGGTGCTCTCGACGAGCCCGGACCTCGTGATCGCGAACGGGGATCACGTCTACTTCGATCTCTCGACGATGGCGCCGCTCGCGGATCATTGGGCCGCCCCGTTCTTCGCGCCCTTCGTCGAGAGCCTGAACGCGATCTTCGACCCGGAGCAGCCGGTCCTCGGCACCTCGAATGAAGCCGCGCTCACGATCGTCGGCGACGACCAGATCGCGGCGAGCTACGGCGTCCGGTTCCGGTCGACCCCGGTCTTCTTCGTGACCGACGATCACGACTATTTCGAGAACGACGACGCGACACCGGAGATCGTCACGTTCCCACCGGACGCGTTCCATCGTGCGCTTCGCAACACGCTCCAGCGTCTCTACTTCCCCGAGTTTCCGGCGGACGACGATCATCCTGCCCTCTTCGATCGCGTGGCGAATGCGGCGACTCCCCTCACGACCCACTTCGGCCGGGTGCGTTACGGCGACCTCCTCGGGGTGCTGCTCTACGACTGCGGCGGCTTCCTGTCGCTCGGCGACGACGCGCGACTCGTGCCGCCGGCGGTCGAAGCCTGGCTCGACGCCGAGACCCGACGTGAGGACACGCTCCACGTCGTGCAAGCACCTTCGCATCCGATGGGCTGGACGGCGGGCAAGTGGCGCGAGTGGTATCCGGACGCGCTCGAGAGCACGGGTTCGCTCGTCGCGTCGGTCGGCCGCGACGCGGAAGGTGGGAAGTACCTCTGGCAGCCGGGCTGGTTCGCCCAGCACCAACGTCTGCTTGCCGGTCTCGCCTCGCGCCCGGGTGGCCTCGTCGTGTCCGGCGATCTGCACGCTCTCGGCGCGGTTCGCATCACGAAGAGCGCGGACGTCGAATTCGGAGACCGGCCGGTGGTGTCCGTCCTGAGTGGACCGGTCGGTGTCGGCGACATGGGCTGGCCGTCCCGAGCTCGCGGCGTCGATTCCGCGATCCCGAAAGCACTCGACGCAGAGGAGTTGCTCACGCTGGACGAACGCAACGGCGTGACGATCCTCGAGTTCGATCGCGGTAGCTCCCGCGTTCGCACCCTCGGTTGCCCCGCCGGCTGGACCGACCCCTCCGTGATCGAGTTCGACGCCGCGCTCGACCTCGAGCTGCCCCTCGCCTAGCACGCGACCCGGAGGACCCATGCGCTTCTGGCACGGAATGGGATACACCCCGATCGACGAGCTCGCGCCCCTCGCGCGGCACGCCGAGTCCCTCGGCTTTCACGGTATGACCCTCGGCGACCACTGGGTGACCGCCGAGGTCCAACAGGACCGCTACGAGATCGCGCAGGACGGGGTCGCACCATGGGAGGACCAGGTGCCCTGGCCGGATCCCTGGGTGCAGTTCGCCGCACTCGCCGGTGAGACGACGACGCTCCAATTCATGACGACGGTCTACATCCTGCCCCTGCGCGACGCTTTCACCGCGGCGAAGGCGATCTCGACCGCCGCGGTCGTGACCGGAGGCCGCGTGCATCTCGGCGTCGGCGTTGGTTGGCAGAAGCTCGAGTTCGGCCTGTCGGGCCAGCCCTTCCACCTCCGCGGCAAGCACGTCGACGAACAACTCGAGGTCCTGACCAGGTTGTGGACAGGCGAAATGGTCGAACACGAAGGCGAGTTCTACACGTTCCCCCGCGTGCGCATGCAGCCGCCGCCTCCCGCGCCGATCCCGATCTATGTCGGCGGCACGTCCGAAGCGGCGTTCCGACGCGCTGCGCGCTTCGACGGCTGGGAAGGCGCCGTCTATCCCTGGGACGAAATCGAGGACTACGTCGCCGGCGCGAAGAAGGCACGCCTCGAAGCGACAGGCTCCCTCGACGGGTTCCGGATCATCGTCGGCTGCACGGAGCCGACCCCGGAGCGCATGCAACAGCTTCGCGCCTGGGGCGTCACCGACTACCTCAAGCCACCGTGGACCGAGGGCCTGCAGGCGACGGAGACGGACCTCGCGTACAAGCTCGACGAGATGACCGCGTTCGCCGCGACCTACGGCGTCGAGGCGGGCTAGCAGCGCACGCGCGGCGGGTTCGCAATCATCGCAGAAGCGTCCGTCCGCATACTGTCCCATCCGGAGCCCCCCCGATGCCCGACTCCACGCCCGTCATCCTCGAAGCCGCGATCAACGGCGTGACTCAACCGGATCGCAACCCGAACGTCCCGCGCTCACCGGCAGAGGTCACCCGCGAAGCGATCGCGTGCGTCGAAGCGGGCGCCACGATCGTCCACAACCACACCGACGATCCGATCTTCGATGGGGTGACGGCCTCGCACTCGGCGGCGCCTTATGTCGACGCATGGAAGCCCGTCCTCGACGATCACCCGGGCATCTTCTTCTACCCGACGATGACCGGCGGCGGTCCGCACACGACGATCGAGCAGCGCTATGCGCACATCCCCGCGGCCGCCGCGGCCGGCGCGCTCACGATGGGCATCGTCGATCCGGGCTCGGTCAACCTCGGTCGCTTCGAGGCCGACGGCGCGCCGTCGAACGCCGAGACCGTCTACCTGAACAGCTACGCCGACACGCGGTACATGGTCGACACCTGCGTCGGGCTCGAGCTGCCGATCAGCTTCTCGATCTTCGACGGCAGCTTCATGCGTGCCGCGGTCGCCTACGTGCGTTCGGGACGCATTCGCTTCGGCGGACAGATCAAGCTCTACTTCGGCTCCGACTATCTGCCGATCGGCCTTCCGCCGACGCCGGCCGGGCTCGACGCCTATCTCGACATCCTCGGGGACTGCCCGATGCCCTGGAGCGTGGCTCTGCCCGGCGGTGACGTATTCGCGACCCCGATCGCGCGTCTCGCGCTCGAACGAGGCGGGCATCTGCGCGTCGGGCTCGAGGACTACGCCGGCCCGGGGCAACCGACGAACGTCGAGCTGCTCGAGCAGGCGCGGAAGCTCTGTGACGAGGTCGGCCGGCCGATCTCGACGCCGGCGCAGACCTCCGAGCTGCTGCGCACGGGGAACTAGCATGACGAAACTCGAGGTCGACACGAACGACCCGGCCGTCCTCTGGGAATCGTTCTGCGAGGCGCTCAAGGGCGCGGGCGAAGTGCTCCGCCGACCCGAGACGCCCCAGGACGCCCAGACGATCGCCGAGTCGTATCGCCACCTCGTGCGTATGATCCGCGTCGGCTTCGAGAACACCTTCGAAGTCGCGGACGTCGAGCATCCGCAGCTGACTGCGATGGTCGGAAGGTTCGTGCAATACGAGGGCATCACGTCCGACGCGCGCTACCTGCACACCTTCCTCGACGGTTCGGCGACCCATCGCATCCGCGGAACGCGCGGCGACGCGCCGCTGATCGAGTTCGGCGTCTACACGGGCAAGATGGGCCTCCACGATCCGAGCCATCTGATCGCGTCGATCACGGAGGAGACCCTCGAGGTCGGGGACGACGGGGGCATCGAGGTGATCCTTTCGCCGAAGGAACACGAGAGGAACTGGATCGAGACCGACGGCGAGGTGCGTTATGCGATGATCCGGCAGTACGCTCCGGCCTGGGAGACGCTCACGCCGGGCCGCTTCGAGATCGAACGCATCGATCCGATCACACCCGACGCCGCCCCCTTCGATCTCGACGCGATGCGCGCCGGGCTCGAAGCGACCGTCGACTTCGCCACGAAGAACCCGGTGATCTGGGCGGGGATATCCGACTACTGGGCGGACTTCTCGCCGAACGCGTTCGTTCCGGAGCTCGACGCCGACGACCTGACCGACATCGCCCCGCCCTCCGGCCACCACTTCAACTGCGGCTACTTCGACCTGAACGAAGAGCCCGCCCTGCTGATCTCGTTCCGCCCGGGCGATGCCGCGCTGTGGACGCTCGGCATCACGAGCTACTGGTACGAGACGATCGGCTACGGCCGCCCCGATTCGCACCTGAACACCGGGCGTGCCGTCGCCGACCCGGATGGAACGGTGCGCATCGCGCTCTCGCGGGAGCGTCCGCCGCCCGAAGCCGGGATCCCCAACTGGCTAGACCCGCGCGGGCACGTCGTCGGGACGATGGTGTTCCGCTGGTCCCGGGCGAAGTCCCCGATGCCGGAGATCGCATGCGAGCGGCTCTCCTGGCCGGGACTCGAGACGCAGGGCGGCGGATGAGCGCCCCCGCCCGGTTCGTCGTCGGCACCGGCCGCTGCGGCTCGACCCTCCTCTCTCGCATGCTCTCCGAGAACGCGCAGGTGCTGAACGTCTTCGAGCTCTTCTCGGGGATCGATCAGTTCTTCCGCTTCGAGCGCCGCGACGTCGAGGGCGCGGAGCTCGCCGAGCAGCTCAGGCTCGACCATCCGATGCTCACCATGGTCATGAAGCGGGGCGGAGCGGTCCCGGAAGTCGTCTATCCCTTCGACGACCCGAAGTCGCGGCACGTATTGGGCGATCCGGTTCCGTGGGCCCTCGCAATCGCGATCCCGCGGATCAGCGACGACCCCGACGCGCTCTTCGACGAGATGATCGCGCGCGCCGAGGCCGCTCCGAAGCAGCCGCTCTCGAAGCACTACCGCGACCTCTTCGACTGGCTCACGGAAACCCACGGCAAGACCGCCTGGGTCGAGCGATCCGGCAGCTCGATCGACTTCCTCGGCGAGCTCTTCGAGTTCTTCCCGGACGCCCGCTTCGTGCACATCCATCGCGACGGCCACGAAGCCACGCTCTCGATGCGCGAATACGCGGTCCTGCGCGTCGCGGTCGCCGTCATGAACGGTGTGCTCGGAGACGTCGAGTACTCCCACGACGGGCTCGTCGCCCTCGAGCAGGAGAAGCCCGAGGAGATCGACCGCCTGCTGGCGACGCGCTCGCCGATCGAGCTCTTCGGCAAGTACTGGAGCGATCAGATCCTGAATGGCCTCGCCGCCCGGCGCGCGATCCCCGACGAGAAGTTCCTCGACGTGCGCTTCGAGGAGCTCGTCATCGAGCCCGAGCGCGTGCTCCGCGAGATCGCCGACTTCTTCGAGCTGCCGGACGACGGTGACTGGATCGAGCGGGCGGCCGCCCTCTCCCGCGGCATGCCCCCGCTTCGCGCACCGGATCTCGACCACGACGAGCGGAGTCGGCTCGACGCGGCGTGCGCAGAAGCCATGACGGCGATCGGGCGCTGAGGAGCGCTTCGTGCGGACGGCCGGGCGGCATCGCAGATCGGCGCCAAGCCACGCCTGATTCGTGGTAAAAATGCTACGATCAACCGGTTTCCGGGGGACTGCTCCGGATCCCCGCTCAGTGGAAGCCCCCAGAGCGCCGATGGAAGGAGCGTCCGCCCCCCCGAGCGGAGTCCGATCCGATGTCCCAGCCGAATCTCAAGACCGTCCCGACGGGACTCCGCGCCGCACTCGCCGCGCTGGTCCTGCTCGCGCCGAACCTCGCGCCCGCCGCGACCGACGGCGCCTTCGGCCTCACGTCGATCGGCTCGACCGACATCTCGATCATCCGCGGGGAGACCGCCCAGGCCACCGGCCTCGAAGACATCATCCTCGCGCCCTGGACGGAGGGCGATACGCCCCCGCGCGGCACCGCGACCGCCTGCATCTACACGAGCACCGGCACCTATCAGGTGAGCGCGACGAGCAGCAACGGCGTCGGTGGGAACTTCCGCCTCACATCCGGCGCGGCGTTCATCAACTACCGCGTGCGCTGGAACGACGGCGTCGGCGGACTCACGCTCCTCGCGAACGGCACGCCTCAGACCGGCTTCGTCGGGGACAGCGCGAGTCAGAACTGCGGCGGCGCGAACCCGGCGACGATCCAGGTGAACATCACGAACGCCGCGATCTCGGCCGCGCCGACCGGCAGCTACAGCGACACCCTGACCGTCATCATCACCCCGCAGTAGTCACGCCAACGGCCGCCCCGCACCGCTTCCCGCGGCGCTACGCTCGCTTCGCACGCACCCACTCCAGCGTGCCGAAAGCGAGTCCCGCATGTCCGCTGCTTCTCCGCCCGGCGCCCGCATGGCGAAGCCCGCCCTCGACGTGGGCCTCGTGACCGCGAACGCCGAACCGCTGATCGCCTTCTACGCCGGCGTCGCGGGCCTCGATGTCCTCGACCCCCTCGAGCTCCCGAACATCGGCACGATCCACAAGCTCGAGTGCGGCGAGAGCATCCTGCGGATCATGGTGCCTGTCGATGCACCGGCGGAAGACGCATCGAGCTCGTTCTCTGCGACTGCCGGCATCCGCTACCTCACGCTCGAGGTCGACGACATCGAAGGCGCCGCCGCGGCGGTCGAGAAGCTCGGCGGGACGATCACCCTCCCGCCCTTCGAGCTGCGCCCGGGTCGCCGCGTCGCGCAGGTCGCGGATCCCGAGGGCAACATGATCGAGCTCGGCCAGGACGGGTGAGCGCGACATGAGTGCGGACGTCGCCTACGACCCCTTCTCGGACGCGGTCATGCGCGATCCGTGGCCCTACTACGAGGAGCTGCGCGCGAAGGCGCCGGTCTTCTACCTCGAGAAATACGACACCTGGTTCCTGTCGCGCTTCGAGGACATCCGGGAGAGCACGACCAACGACGTCTTCAGTGCCGAGCGCGGCGTCACTCCCGAGATGGTGATCCTGAAGCAGCCGCCGCCGCCGGACCCGGTCTTCTCGATGCTCGACATGCCGCGCCAGCGCGACTACCGGCGCCTCTTCGTCCCGCGCTACACGAAGCGCGCGGTCACCGCGATGGAGGACGGGATCCGCGCGCGGACGCGCGCGCTGCTCGAGCCACTCCTCGAGCAGGGACACTTCGACGTGTATCGCGACCTCGCGAACCCGCTCGCGACGCTCACGATCGGCGAGCTGATCGGATTGCCCGAAGACGAGATCCTCGGCGTCCGCGATCAGGTCACCACGTTCTTCGAGCGCGAGCCCGGTCAGGTCGGCACGACGGAGGCCAACGACGAGGCGCGCCTCTCCTTGATGACGCGGGTCGCCGACATCGTGAGCGAGCGCCAGCAGGCGGGCGAAGCGGGTTGCTCGGGCGACGACCACATCTCGGTGCTCCTCCGCGCGGAGATCGAAGGCAAGAAGCTCGAGATTGGCGCGATCGTGGCGGCGATCTACACGATGCTCGTGACCGGGGCCGAGGTCGTTCCGCTCTCGGTCGCGAACACCGTCTACTACCTGTCGAAGCACCCGGATCAGCGCGCCCAGCTCGTCGCCGACCCGTCCCTCGTGCCCCACGCGTTCGCCGAGAGCCTCCGCTACGACCAGCCGACGAACCTGCTCGGCCGCACCGTCCGCGACCCCGTCGAGATCCGTGACCAGAAGCTCGAGCCGGGCTCGGGCGTGATGTTCCTCTGGGCGAGCGGGAACCGGGACGAAGAAGAGTTCGAACGGGCCGACGCGTTCGACATCTCGCGACGCCCCAAGCGCAGCCTCTCCTTCGGCCACGGCGCCCACAAATGCGTCGGCGAGCACCTGGGCAACCTCGAAGGCCGGATCCTGCTCGAAGAGATCCTGCGCGCGGCGCCGGACTACGAAGTCGACGAGGACGGCGCAGAGCGGCTCTACAGCGAGTTCCTCCACGGCCATCGCCGGATGCCGATCGCATTCGATCCGGCCGCCGCTCAGGACTAGTCGTCCGGCTGGAGCGAGTCTGCGTCGAGCCCGTGGTGTCCCCAGTCGTCGCCACCGCCGGCGAACTCGTGCTCGACCCAGTCATCCCCGACGAGCAGGCCGTCCCAGCCGATCTCGACGTCGAAGCCCGCAGGCCCCTTCATGTAGAACGAGACGGTCTTGTCGTTCCGATGGCGGCCGAGGTTCGACGTGATCGGAACGCCCGCGGCCCTGGCGCGGTCCGCGGCCATGCCGACGCCGTCGAGACTCGTCGCCTCGAACATCAGGTGTTGCAGCCCCTGCGGCGGACCGACCTGAAGGAGCGCGACGGAGTGGTGACGCCGAGTGCAGCGCAGAACGTGGATGCCCATCCCGTCGGGACCGAATTGCATGTAGTCCGTGCGCCGGAAGCCCAGCACGTCGCGGTAGAACGCGAGCGCGGGCTCGATCTCCGGCACGTACAACACGACGTGCCCCATCCCGAGGTCGCCCGTCAGGAACTCGATCGGCGACGTCCCGCGCATCGGCTGGTCGATGATCGGGCGAACGAAGAGCTCGATCCGATGACCGGCGGGATCTTCGAGAACCGCCAGGTCGCCGACGCTGCGTGCCTGACGCTCTTCGTCGGTCCCGATCCGGATCTCGACACCGGCCTTCGCGATCGACTCGATCGCGGACGCGAACTGGTCGTCCCGCGTGAGCTCGAAGCCGAGATACGCGATGTCCTGTGCCTGGTCGCCGCAGGGATGCGCGGCGACGCGCCATTGTCGGCGGTCCATCTTCAGGAAGACGGACCCGTCCTCGGCGACCCCTCCCGTGTCGGGCGTCGGCACCGGCATTCCGCCGCGGCGCGGCCCGGGCGGAATCAACGCCGGCTCGAGTCCACAGACCGTCGTCGCGAAGTCGCGAAACGCCAGGGGATCCGACACGCGGATCCCGACGTAGCCGAGACCCGCGAGCGCAGGGGTCGGAGCCGCGTCCGACACGAAGCCCTACCCGATCCCGTTCACGAGCACGGCGAAGTGATTGGAGGTCGCGTCGAGGCGCACCTTCGCGAGCTTCGCATACTCCCCGGAGTGATAGGCCTCCTTCGCCTGCTCCATCGTGTCAAAGGACAGGACGACCGTCTGGTGACCGGGCGAGCCCTCGAGCTTCTCGCTGTTGCCGTCGAAGGCGACGAGCTGGCAGGCCTCGCCGATCTTCAGGACCGGGCCGGCGGCAGCGGAGTACTCGCCGTACTGGTCGGCGTTCTCGACGTTGTAGTTCACGATCAAAAAGGCGGGCATGTGTTCCTCGCTGGCTGGAGTCCGGTGTTCTGGTGTGGTGTGGTGTGGTGTGGTGTGGTGTGGTGTGGACTTCCGAGTCTAACCCGGCGCCCCGGCGCGTGGAAACGCTCGAATCGCAGTCGCGCCGGCCCCGGTTCGCCGGCGCTACAGTTCGCCCGCGCCCCTTCCCTCCCGCCCGAAGGAGAGCCGCGATCATCCGGATGCCCCATCCGATCGCGCGACCGCCTGCCGATGTCCGGTTCCCCCTCTCGACGCACGCCCATCCTGGTTCTGGCCGCCGCTGCCGTCGTCGGCCTGGCCGCTGCAGTCGGCTTCTACACCTCCGACGGCTCGGCGAAAGCGCGCGAGCGCCACGCCCGGCTCGCGGCGGCACAGGAGAGCGGCGCGACGGAGCGGGCGCCGACCCTCGAAGTCGAGACCGAGCTCGCGCGCGCGGTTGCGGCGCCGGAGATCGTCGAGCTCGCCGGGCGCCTCGAGCCGATCCGTTCGACCTGGATCTCGGCGGAGATCGCCGGGCGGATCGTCGCCGTCCCGGCGGAGGAACATTCGCCCGTCGCGGCCGGCGGCGTGCTCGTCGAGATCGACTCCGCGCTTCCGCGCGCCGAGCTGATCCGCGCCGAGGCGAGCCACCTGCTCGCGAAGTCCGAGCTCGAGCGCCAGCGACGGCTCGGCAGCCAGTCGGTCGCCAGCAAGGCGGAGCTCGACGCCGCGATCTCGAACGAGCGGCAGACCTGGGCAGCGTTGCTCGAAGCGCGTACACGCCTCGCGCACACGCGGATCACCGCTCCCTTCGACGGACGCGTGAACGCGCTCGATCTCGATCCGGGGACCTACGTGCAACCCGGGACGCGGATCGCCGAAGTCCTCGATACGAAGGTGCTCGAAGTAACGGTGCTGGTTGGCGACCGGCAGGTGGGGTCTCTCCGACCGGGAGATCCCGCGCCGATCCGGATCGACGTGCTCGGCAACACCCGGTTCGCGGGACGGATCGCGCGTGTCGCCAGCGCGCCGCAGGACGGCGGGACCCGCTATCCTGTCGTCGTCCGGCTCGAGCAGGACGAAGCCGCGAACTCCGAGGCGGACCGACGCCCCCTCCCGGGCATGCTCGCTCACGTGCAGTTCGAGATCGGTCGCGCCCCTGCGATCCGACTGCCCGCGCGATCGGTCCTCCACGAGTTCGAGCTCGACTACGTCTTCGTGCTCGAGAACGGCGACGTCGCCCAGCGGGTCCGAGTGAAGACGCGCCCGGTTCCCTTCCGGCCGGATCGAATCGAAGTCACGAGCGGCCTCGAAGACGGCTCGCGCGTGATCGTGACGGCGACCGACCAGCTGCGCAGTGGCATGCGCGTGATCGCCCGATGACCCTGCCCGAGTTCAGCATCCGCCAGACGGTCCTCGTCAACGTCCTCTTCTTCGTCTGCATGATCGGTGGCTGGAACGCGCTCCAGCTGACCGAGGTCGAGTACTTCCACGACGTGGTGCTCAACCAGGTCGTCGTGACGACCCAGTGGACCGGCGCCTCCGCAGACGAGATCGAGCGACTCGTGACCGCGAAGCTCGAGGAGGAGTTCATCACGATCGGCGACGTCGAGGAGATGCGGTCGGCGTCCCAGTCGAACGTGTCGATGATCAACCTCGACATCGACGAGAACCTCGACACCGTCGACTACGAGTCGGCGGTGAACGACATTCGCGGCGCCATCGAGCAGGTCGACGAGCTCCCCCTCGACGCGGAGGAGCCGAGCCTCCGGGAGATCATCTCCGCCGAGGTCTCGGACGTGGTCTTCATCGTCGTGCACGATACCGGCGACGTCGGCCCGCTCGCCCTGCGCGACATCGCCCAGGAGCTCGAGTCGCGGGTGCGCGAGATCCCCGGTGTCTCGAACGTGGACATCCGTGGCTTCCAGGAGCGCGAGGTGCGCGTCCTCGTCGACCGCGCCCGTGCGACGCTCTTCGGATTGACGGTCGGCGACATCGCCGAGCGCATCCGCGCCCAGAACCAGAACCTGCCGGCCGGCACGCTTCAGGACGCCTACGGCGAAGCCACGATCCGCGCGACGGGAGACTATCAGTCCGTCGAGGAGATCCTCGACACGGTCGTCCTCGAAGAACGCGACGGCACCCTCGTCCGCGTGCGCGACGTCGCGAGCGTGGAGCGCGGACTCGAGAAGCCGATCTTCATCACGCGCTACATGGGCCGCCCCGCCGTCGTGATCTCCGTCGCCAAGAAGGACAAGACCGACGTCCGCCACCTGATCGCGCGGGTCGATGCGTTCCTCGAGGATTTCGATCCTCTGGTGCCCGAGGGCATCGAGGTCGGCACGACCATCGACAGCTCCGACTTCGTCACGCCGCGGATCAGCGTCCTGCTCGAGAACCTCGCTGCGGGCATGTTTCTCGTCGCAGCGCTGCTCTGGTTCACGATCGGATTCCGGAACGCGATGCTCACGATCATCGCGATCCCGTTTTCGTTCCTGACGGCGATCATCTTCTTCCCGGTCCTCGACATCAGCGTGAACTCGAACACGCTGATCGGGATGCTCCTCGTCTCCGGCATGCTCGTCGACGACGCGATCATCGTGCTGGAGAACATCTATTCGAAGATCGAGGAGGGACTGCCACTCAAGGAGGCCGTCCTGAAGGGATCGAACGAGGTCCTGTGGCCGGTCGCGACCGCGGTCATGACGACCGTCGCGGCGTTCGCGCCGCTCCTCCTCGTGGGCGGCACGGGCGGAAAATTCGTCTCCGTCATGCCGAAGTGCGTCGTGGTCTGTTTGATCGCGTCACTCTTCGAGTGTCTGCTGATCCTGCCCGCCCACTACCTCGACTTCGGATCCCGCCAGAGCGCGCGAGCGAAAGCCGCAGCCAGGCAAGGGACGAGTCTGCTCGGCCCGCTCGCCCCGGTCCAGTCGTTCTTCGAGTCGCTGCGGATCGGCATGGAGCGTTTCTTCGACACCCTACGCGCCGGCTATCTCGTCGTGCTGCGTCCGGTCATCACCCACCGCTTCTCGTTCCTCGTGCTCTTCGCCGCCTTCCTGATGCTGACCGCGGCGGCGAGCACGCGGCTCAAATTCGACCTCTTCCCCGGCGAGTTCGCGACGTACAACATCAGTCTCGAGGCGCCCCCGGATTTCAGCCTCGAGCAGACCTCGGCGGTCACCGAGGACGTCGAGGCGATCCTGATGGATCTGCCGGAAGGCGACGTCCTCGACTTCAACACGATCGTGGGCCTCGCCGTCGATCTGAACTACGACCGCATCATCGCGCCGAACCTGGCCCTCACGACCGTCGCGATCCCGCAGACCGAGCAGAACCAGATCCATCCGCAGCGCGTGCTCGACCGCGTGGAAGAGCGCATGCAGGCATACGCCGACGAGCACCCGGAGTCCGTCGTCGAGCTCCGCGTCGAATCGGAGCGCTACGGCCCGCCCGTGGGCCGCCCCGTCGAGGTCCGCATCCAGGGTGAAAACTTCGCGGTCAACAAGAAGATCGCGGAGGAGCTCAAGGTCTACCTCGCAACGATCCCCGGCGTGTACGGAATCGACGACAACCTGAAAGAGGGTCCTCGGGAGATCCGGCTCGGGATCGACGACGAGCGCGCGAGCCAGTTCGGCCTGACCTTCGAGGACCTCGCCCGGGCGTTGCGCGGCGCGAACGACGGCGTCGTCTCGTCGAGCTTCCGATCCCCCTCCGCGGTCGAAGACGACGACATCCGCGTCCTGCTCGAACCGAGCCAGCGAGACCACCTGCTCGACCTGCTCGAGATCGCAGTTCGCGGCCGAGACGGTCGGCTGGTTCGCCTCGGGGATGTCGCGACCCTCGATGTGACGCGCGGCTACCTCTCCTATCGCCGCGTCGACGGCAAGCGCGCGGTCACCGTCTTCGCGAGCGTCGACGACGACCTCGCAACGAGCATCTCGGTTAACCGCGACCTCGAAGCGCGCTTCGCCGACGTACGCGAACGCTTCCCTGCGGTCGACTTGATCTACGGCGGAGAGTACGAGGAGTCGAACGAGTCACTGCGCGAGACCTTCGCCGCGTTCCCGGTCGCCCTGCTCGGAATCTACATGCTCCTCGCGACCCTCTTCCGCAGCTACTCCCAGCCCTTCATCGTGCTCACCTCGGTCCCGCTCGGCTTCGCCGGCATCATCTTCGGGGTCGGTGCGCTCGACTACAGCATCGACTTCAACCTACTCTACGCGGCGGTCGGCCTCTCCGGCGTCGTCGTGAACGATGCGCTCGTCCTCGTCGACTTCATCAACCGCGCGCGGCGTGAGGGCATGTCGCTTCTCGAGGCGGTGGCGCAATCGGGCGCGAAGCGGCTCCGCCCGGTGATCCTGACGACGATGACGACCGTGGTCGCGCTGCTCCCGATGGCCTTCGGGCTGCAGGGCTCGTCCAAGAGCTACGGCCCCTTCGCCGCGGCGATCGCGTTCGGCCTGCTCTTCGCGATGGCCGGGACGCTCTTCGTGATCCCGCTCAGCTATGCGAGCTTCTCGACCGCGGAGGACCGGGTCAAGCGGCTGCTCGCTCGCGCTCGTGCCTACGCCGCGGGGTCCCGATCCAGCGCGCCGGGCCCAGGGGTCGGCTCCTGACCGCCCTCGACGTCGCGATCGTCGGCACGTACCTCGCCCTCTCCCTCGGCTGGGGCGCCTGGCACGCCCGACGCGCCGGTCGCTCGACGGAGGCATTCTTCGCCGCCGACCGGAGCCTGCCCTGGTGGCTGGCCGGCACTTCGATCGTCGCGACGACCTTCGCCGCCGACACCCCCCTCGCGATCGCGGGGCTCGTCGCCACCGGCGGGATCGCCGCCAACTGGTTTTGGTGGGCCGACGTCCTGCCGGTCGTGATCGGCGCATTCCTGGTCAGTCACCTGTGGAAACGCAGCGGCGTCCTGACCGACAACGAGATCATCGAGCTCCGTTATGGCGGCCGTCCCGCTGCGGGACTGCGACTCTTCCGGGCGCTCTACTTCGGCGTGCTGCGCAACGCGATCGTGATGGGCTGGGTGAATCTCGCGATGGTGAAGGTGCTCTCGCTGGCCCTCGGTCTCGACGAGAGCCAGAGCCTCTTGCTCCTCTTCGGTCTCTTCGTGCTGACGGTCGGCTATACGCTCCTCTCCGGGCTGATCGGCGTCGTCGTCACGGACTTTCTGCAGTTCGGCCTCGCGCTCGCGGGCTCGGTCCTGCTCGCGGTCCTCGCGACGTCGAATCGCGGCGGGCTCGGCGCGCTGATGGATGCGCTCGCAGACCGGCGCGACCTGCTCGCCCTCGTCCCGTCTCCTTCGGACACCGAGGCGTTCCAGGCCTTCATCGCCTACGTCGCGATCAAGAGCTGGTCGAGCGGCAACACCGAGGGCAACGGCTACACCGCGCAGCGCATCCTCGCGACCCGAAGCGAGCGCGACGCTCGCCTCGCCTCGCTCTGGTACGCGATCGCGCACTTCGCGTTGCGGCCGTGGCCCTGGATCGTCGTCGGTCTGATCGCGGTCGTGGAGTACCCCGGGCTCGCCGACCCCGAAGAGGGCTACGTGCGCATCATGCTCGACACGTTGCCCCCGGGCCTGCTCGGCCTGCTGCTCGCCGCGATGCTCGCGGCGTTCATGTCGACGATCGACACACAGCTGAACTGGGGCGCGTCCTATCTGACGCACGACATCTACGAACGCTTCCTCGACCCGGAGGCGTCGGAGGCGCGACTCGTCGTCGTCGCTCGACTGAGCGTGGTCGTGCTCGCGGCGATCGGCGCGGGCGCGACCCTCATGATGGACTCCGTCGCGGACGCGTGGAAGCTGCTCGCGACGATCGGCGCAGGCACGGGGCTGATCCTGCTGCTGCGCTGGCTCTGGTGGCGGATCAATGCCTGGAGCGAGATCGCCGTCATGGCCGCGAGTCTCGTCTTCGCCAACCTCGTCGACGTCTGGACGGACCTGCTCTTTCCGATCTCGCTCGTCGCGGTCGTCGCGCTCGCGCTCCCGGTCGCGTTCATCGTCACCTGGCTCACGCCACCCGAGAGCGAAGAGGTGCTCGCGCGCTTCTACGAACGCGTCCGGCCGAGTGGTGCGTGGGATCCGGTCGCGCATCGGCTCGGGCTGCCGTCGAAGCCGCTCGGGCTCGCCCCCTGGGTGGACGTCCTCGCTGCGACCATGGGGATCTACGCGGCGATCGCCGGAGCCGGCTTCATCGTCGTCGGCGAGGGCATCCGTGCCGCGTCAGCAGCGACGGTCGCGGTCGTCCTGCTCGCCCTCGCGGTCCGGCGCGCAGACGTGACACCGGACTGAGACAACCCTCCCCGGCTCCTCGGCTCGAGCCGCATGACTTCTTCGTAACTTCGGGCGTCGGCAGCTTGTCAGCTCGAGCGCGACCACGCAGGATGCTTCGCGGTCGACGCGCCCTCTTTCTGCGGCTCCTGCGCAGGAAATCCGTGCGCACGGGCCTTCGGCGGCGACGCCTCTCTCGCCAGAGTCGCGGCCGAAGGCCCCTGTTCGCACCTCTCAGCTGGGCACCGGGCGGGGACTACAGGCCGAGCACGAGCTGCGCGGCGCTCTCCATCGCGCCTTCCACGAAGCGGACTTCCTTGGCATCGCCGATCATCCGCCCGACGACGCCGCGCGTTCGAAGCGCCGCGGCGAGGGTCGATCCGGGCCGAGCGCCCTGGGCAACGAAGACGAAGTCGGCGGCGCTCACGCATTCGGAGCCGTCGACCGCGGTCCAACGCAGCCCCTCCGCATCCAGGCCCGCGACCCGTGCGCCCGCTTCGAGGACGACTCCGGCTTCGCGCGCCTCGTGCACATAACGCCAGCGGCCGACCAGACCGACCGCCGCGCCGAAGACCTCGCTCTCTTCGAGCACCTCGACACTGGCTCCCCGTCGTCTCGCCACGCTCGCGAGACCGAGTCCGGCCTTGTTGCCGCCGACGACGACCACGTGCCGACCGCGCTCGTCGCCTTCGTCCGCCAGCCAGTCCGATAGATCGTCGACCGTCGCGACCCGTGCGTCGCCGTCGCCCCACGCGGGACGCGGCCAGACCGCGCCCGTCGCGAGGATCACCTCGTCGTAGCCGGCTTCCACGATCGCCTCGGCCTTGGCTCGCTCGCCGAGCAGGACGTCGACGTCGCGCCGCGCCATTTCGCCGACGAGCCAGGTGAGCAGCTCGGCGTTCGGCTCCGCGGTCTCCGCCGCGAGGGCGAAGCGTCCGCCGAGCCGGTCGCTCGCTTCCATGAGCGTGACGGCGTGACCCCGGAGAGCGGCGAGGCGCGCCGCCTCCATGCCGGCCGGGCCGCCGCCGACGACGAGCACGCTCTTCTCGATGGGCGCCCTTTCGAGCTTCCGTGTCGACTCGAAGCCGGTCGCCGCGTTCACCGCGCAACGCACGTTCGAGCGAACGAAGATCTGGCTGATGCAGCGATAGTGGTACATGCACGGCCGCACTTCTTCCGGCGCACCCGCGGCGAGCTTGTTCGGCAGCTCCGGGTCCGCGAGAAGCTTCCGCCCCATCGCCACGAAGTCCGCCTGCCCTTCCGCGAGGACGCGCTCGGCGTCGTCGGGACTCAGGCGACCGACGGTGATCACCGGCACGCCGACGCGCATCTTGACCGCGGCCCCGAGCGCTACGAAGCGGCCCGGGATGTGGGTCGCGTGGGCCTCGGTGTAGCCGATTCCGCGCGCCGGGTCCGCGTAGAGGCTCACGTGCATCGCGTCCGAGCCTGCGGCTTCGGCGAGCTCTGCCACGCGACAGGCGTCCTCGAGGGTCTCGCCATCGATCAGGGCCTCGCCGCCGTTGATCCGACACCAGACGGGATAGTCGGGCCCGACACGCGCGCGGATCGCCTCGAGGATCTCGACCAGGAAGCGCGCGCGGTTCTCGACGGGGCCGCCGTACTCGTCCTCGCGAAGATTCGTGGTGGGCGAGAGGAAGTTGTCGATCAGGTAACCGTGGCCTGCGTGGAGCTCGCAGGCGTCGATCCCCGCATCCCGAGCGCGCGCGACGGCGTCGCCGTAGGTCTCGACCATGCGCGCGATGTCGTCTCGGGTCATCTCACGGAACTCGAGCTTGCCGCCCTCGACCTGGGCGGCGGTGCCCATGTTCGCTGCCTCTTCCGGGGTGAGCATGCCCATGAGCGGGTCGGCCGTGGGAGCCTTCGTCAGGAGCGACGGCAGCAGCAGCGGCCGCCCGGCGATGATGTCTTCGACGGCGTTCTTGCCGTTGTGCACGAGCTGGAGCGCGACCTTCGCTCCGTGCGCGTGAACGCGGTCGGCCAGACGCCGCCATCCGTCGACGAAGCTCTCGTCGCCGATCGCGCTCTGACGCGGACTCGACAGACCATCCGGCGCGCTCACCCCGACGGAGCCGACCAGCAGGAGCGCCGCGCCGCCCCGCGCGCGGGCTTCGAAGTAGTCGATCTGTTGGTCGGTGACGTACCCGCCGTCGGTCGCCTGGTTGTCGCCCATCGGGCACATCAGGATCCGGTTGCGCAGCTCGAGCGTGCCGATGCGTCCGGGGGCGAGCAGGTGCGGATGCGGCATCGACGTCGTCTCCAGACCGGGCGCAGACGTGTTAGTCGTCGCTCGGCTTCGACTGCTTGAACTCGACCAGGATCGCGCGGTACGGACGATCCCCCGTATTGATCGCGTCTTCGTAGGATCCCGGTTCGAGGACCGCCGCCGTCTGGTCCGGCAGCTCGACCGAGATCTTCGCGTCGCCGTGCATCATCGGGTATCCCTCGACGGGCAGGACGTCGAGGGGCGCGCCTTCGACCGTCACGAGTGCGTAGGGGAGCGCGTGGTGGTGCGGGCCGGTCGACCCGCCGGGCTCGATGAGCTGGTCCCAGACCCGTACGCGCTCGTCTTCGTAGAGCACCTTCGTGGCGATCGGGACGAGCGGCGTCCTGGCGTCGGCATCGGTCGTCATGAATCGATCCTATCACAGGGATTCACGCGCCCCGCGGTCGGCTAGAGTCGAATCGACACCGATCGGGAGCCCCAGTCATGTCCCCCCTCGACCGCGACGCCATCGTCTACCAGCCCAGGCCGAGGCCCGAGTGGGCGCGGGAATTCATCGACATCGGAACGCGGATCGACGGCCGCCGCGTCGTGCCTCTCGACGAGGATTCTCTTCTCAGCGCAGCGCGCGAGAACACCGGCCTCGACGACTTCGGCGACGACGACTGGATCGAGCCCTTCCGCCTCCTGATCGGCGACCTCGACACGACCGCGAACCTCCACTTCTTCGGGCGCGTGATGACGCGCTCGGACCTGTTGATCCATCTCGAGGGTCGGCTCCGCGTCGTCGACTGGCTGAAGCGTCACCCCGAGGTCGAGGAGGAGGTGATCGAGTCCCCGGTCTTCATCGTCGGCCTGCCGCGATCGGGCACGACGATCATGCAGGAGATCCTCGGCGCCGATCCCGACGCGCGAACGGTCAAGATGTGGGAGGCGAAGTACCCCGTCCCGCCGCCGGCGCCCGGCGACCCCTCTCCCGATCCGCGGATCGCGCAGGCGCAGGACGTGGTCGGGCTCCAGGACCGGATCACGCCGGAGTGGGCCACGATGCACAAGGTGGCCGCCGAGCTGCCCGTCGAGTGCATCGAGTGGACGTACTCGTCCTTCGTCTCGTACGCGTTCTCCGCGTCGTTCTGGGTCCCGAACTACACGCAGTACGTCGCCGGCAACGACCACCGCTCGGCGTTCGCCTGGCACAAGAAGATCCTCCAGCTCCTGCAGTCGACCGGGCGCCCGCATCATTGGCTGCTCAAGGGACCGACCCATCTCCCGGTCCTGCCCGCGCTCTTCGAGGCCTACCCCGACGCGAAGCTCGCCCTCATGCTGCGCGATCCGGTCAAGTCGGCGGCGTCGGTCGTCGACGTGTCGGGCGTCCTCTACTACATGCGCAGCGACGATACGAGCCTCGCCAAGGGCTTCGGCCGTTCGATCGACGGTAAGGAGACCTATCAGACGCTCCAGGACATGATCGATTGGATGGAGGACGGGACGATCCCGAAGGACCAGATCTTCCCGGTCGACTATCCCGCGTTCTTCGCGGATCCCGACGCCGCGCTCGAGAATCTCTACGGCGAAATCGGCTTTCCGCTCTCGGACTCGTCCAAGCAGGCGATGCTCGACTACGTGACGAACAAGCCCAAGGACAAGTTCGGCAAGCACGACTACGAGATGGGCGACCCCGAGACGATCGCCGCTGCGCGCGCCGCGTTCAGGCCGTTCCAGAAATACTTCGGGGTCGCGAGCGAGGTCTGAAGGGAGGCGTGATGGGCAGCTTCGAGTTCTGGCAGCGCTGGCTCGTCGCATCGTGTCTGTTGTTCGCGGGCGTCGGCGTGCTCGTCGCCGTAGAGAACACGCTCTTCGTATTCGACGCCTGGAACGGCGGGATCGACGCGGTCTTCGGCGAGGACGGCGCGATCGGGCCCGAGGCGACCCGCGTGAAGTCGTTCCTGCTCGGCCCGCTCGGTGGCACGATCCTCGGGTCCTACGTGCTGTGCGGCTTCATCGCGGCGGGTCCCTTCAAGCGCCGCGAGCCCTGGGCCTGGTGGGCGATCACCCTGAGCCTGCTCGCCTGGTTCGGCCTCGACTCGGCGGTCTCGATCGCCCACGGCGCCTGGTTCAACGTCGTGCTGATCAACTGCGTGACGCTCGTCGGGCAGGGTCTGCCGCTGATGATGACTGCACCGGAAATGCTCGGCGCCGAGGACTGACGGCCGATGACGCGGCCTGCGCGCGCGACCCGTCAGGCCGCCTTCGGCTGTCCGCCGTTCCCTCCGTTGCGGTCGCCGTCGCCGGGCTCAGCGCGTCCGCGGCGGCCGAAGCGCGCCTGCAAGCCCTCCCAGTCCATCACGAGCCGCCCGCCCATCGCCTCGTGCTGCTTCTCCCAGTTGATGAGGAGATCCAGACAGGCGTGGTCGATGTAGTCGAGATCGTCGAGATGGACGTGGAGCTCGATGGTGCTCGGCAGCTCTTCGAGGGTGCCAGCCAGGTACGGGAGCGACACGACGGTCGCCGATCCGCCGAGAAACATGTCGAGTCGATTCGAGACCTCCTGGTCTTCGAATCGGATGGAGAGACGCGCCATGTCGTAGAGGATGCGCGCGAGGGACAGCGCGATGCCCGCGACGACGCCGGTCAGCAGATCGAAGGCGACGATCCCCACGACCGTCGCTGCATAGATGCCGACCTCGATTCGGCCGAGCTTCGCGATGCCCTGGAGCGCGGCGACGTTCACGAGCTTGTAGCCGGTGAAGACCAATACGGCCGCCAGCACCGCGGTCGGGATCTCGCGCAGCACGAAGGGCATCGCGACGCAGAAGAGGAGCAGCCAGCCACCGTGCAGGATCGCCGACGCGCGGGTCTTGCCGCCGGCGTCGACGTTCGCGCTCGAGCGCACGATCACGCCGGTCATCGGCAGCGCGCCGAGGGCGCCGCATAGCATGTTGCCCACGCCCTGGGCTCTGAGCTCCTTGTCGAAGCGAGCACGCGGGCCCGTGTGCATCTTGTCGACGGCGGTCGCGCAGAGCAGCGTCTCGGCGCTCGCGATGAAAGCGAGGGCGACGCCCGAGCCGAGGACGCCCCAGCCCAGGCTCTCGAGGCTGGCGAGCGGCGGGATCGCGATCGCGTCGAGCATGGTCTCCGGCACGCTGACCCGGAGGAGGTCGAGGCCGAGGACCGAGGCCACGATCGTGGCGGACACGACCGCGACGAGCGGTGCCGGCACCGCCTTGAGGCGGCCGGGCACGATCCCCTTCCACGAGATCAGGATCGTGAGCGTGAGCAGGCCGATCATCGCAGCGTGGAAGTGCGGCGAGTTCTCCGACGGCGTATAGCCCTTCCAGATCGCTTCCGGAATCGCGAGCAGGTTGGCGAGTCCGCTGCTGCGCGGCGAGTCGTCGACCATCACGTGGAACTGGCTCGCGAAGATCAGGATCCCGATGCCCGCGAGCATGCCGTGGATCACGGCCGGGGAGACCGCGCGGAACCATCGACCGAAGCCCAGCCACGCGGCGATGACCTGCACGGCGCCGGCGACGAGCACGATCCAACCGAGCGCGCCGTAGCCGTCGACCTGGATCAGCTCCCACACGATCACCGAAAGACCCGCCGCGGGGCCGCTCACCTGGAGCGGCGAGCCGGCGATGAAGCCGACGACGAGACCCCCGATGATGCCCGTCACGAGGCCAGCGGCGGGCGGGGCGCCGGAAGCGATCGCGATGCCCATACAGAGGGGCAGCGCGACGAGGAAGACCACGACGGAGGCCAACAGGTCGTTCTCGATCAGCTCGCGGAAGTCGAAGGAGGTCGTTCGGTCGGACAAGATGGGATCTCCGTGGGGCGCGCCCGATCGGTGAAGGGAGTGAGCTCAGAGACTCGAGAAGATTCCGCCGTCGTCGCAGGCATGGTCGTCGCCGCGCTCAAAGTCGTAGACCCAGCCGTCGAGCCGGAGCGAGCCCGCCTCGAGCCCCGTCGCCACGCACGGCTGGGCGCGGAGATAATCGAGCTGCTGGCAAACGTTCGCGGCGACGAGCTTCGTCAGGTCGTCATCGGAGCCGCCCACCTTGTCGCGGTGATCGAGGTTCGAGGTCGAGGTCTCGATCCAGGCCTTCACCGAAGGCAGCCCGTCGGCTGAGCCAGGCTGACCGAGCGCCGCCATCGCGCCGCATTGGGTGTGTCCGCAGGCGACGATGTCCGGGATGTTCAGGGCTTCGATCCCGTACTCGATCGTCGCTGCCTCGGCGGAGGGCGCGGCCGAGCGCGGCGCGACGAGGTTGCCCGCGTTGCGGATGACGAAGACCTCGCCCGGGTCGGTCTGGCTGACCATCGCGGGGTCGATCCGCGAGTCCGAGCACGTGACGAGCAGCATCTTCGGTGACCGCCCGCCCCCGAGCGCTTCGAAGCTCTCGCGCTTGCCGGGAAAGACGTCCTGCTCGAAGCGCGCGATTCGGTCGAGGATGGATTGCACCGGGTTCATGCGTCCCCTGCGCGGTGGCCCGCGGATTGGAACTGGACCATCGTCCGGATTTTGAATTAGACAATTCGAAAATTCATAAGCTATAGTTCGAGTTACTCGAACTATAAGCGGATCACGGGCGCAAGTCACTGCTTTTCCAAAGTTTTTCTCCCTTCTCTGAGCTTTTGACGAATTTCTTAATCCATCGTTCGAGAAATCAGAATCCACGCTGATGGCCCTCGACTGGCTGAACTTCCACCACCTCCTCTACTTCCGCGCGGTCGCCCGCGAGGGCGGCGTCGTTCGCGCCGCCAAATGGCTCAACGTGAGTCCGCCGACCGTCTCGGCGCAGCTCAAGCAGCTCGAGGAACAGCTCGGCGGCCAGCTCTTCGTTCGAACGGGACGCAGCCTCGTCCTGACGGAGTTCGGGCACGTCGTGCTTCGTTATGCGGACGGCGTGTTCGATCTCGGAGAGCGGCTGAAAACGGCCGTGCGGACCGGCGAGGACGCGCATACCTCCCAGTTCACCGTCGGGCTCTCGATGTCGGTCCCAAAGCTCGTCGCCCACCGTCTACTCGAGCCGGCCTTCGAGCTCGACCAGCCGGTCGAGCTCGTCTGCATCGAAGGCGAGCCCGAGCAGCTGATCGCGAAGCTCGCGACCTACGCGATCGACCTGGTGCTGACCGACGCGCCACGCGGAGCCGATGTCGCCGTTCGCGCCTTCGATCATCTGCTCGGCGAGTGCGGTGTCACGTTCTTCGCGACGCACGACCTCGCCGAACTCATCCGCCCCGGCTTCCCGACGAGCCTCGACGGCGCGCCGATGCTCTTCCCGACGCCGATCGCAGCGCTCCGAACCGCCCTCGAGCACTGGTTTCAGGATCTCGGCATCCGTCCGCGTAGCATCGCCACCTTCGACGACTCCGCGCTCAAGAAGGTCTTCGGCGCCACCGGCGTCGGCGTCTTCGCCGCGCCGAGTGCGATCGAGACCGAGGTCGTCGAGCAGTACGGAGTCGAGGTCGTCGGACGAACCGACGAAGTTCGCGAACGATTCTACGCCGTCTCGGTCGAGCGACGCTTGCAGCACCCCGCGATCGTCGCGATCTCGGAGCGCGCGCGCGGACGCCTCTTTCCGGCCGGCCCGGAGCCCGTGGATCAGATTGCTCCGAGCTGATCGAAGGGCACGCGCTGCACGCCAGGCCGGTGGTCGTGGGCCGCCTCCATCCAGCGCAGGGTCCAGACGCCGCGGTCGTGGCCCGCGGTGTCCAGCCAGTTCGTGTCGGCCAGGCCCGGATTGCGATGGGCGATCACGATCCGGACCGAGCCGTCCGGTCGGAAGCAGGCCGTGCGGTCATTCACGTGGATGTTCCAGTAGCGATAGTCGAACGACGCACCCCAGTAGTCGCAGAGGGAGAGGCTCCAGTAGCGGCACTCGGGCGGGTCCATGTCGACGACGAGGGCTTCGTCCTCCGCGACCTCCCACCAGCCGCTGCGATAGAGCTGATCCGGGATGCCGAGCGTGGACGCGGCCTGCTCGCGGTTTCCCTCCTGGAAGACGTTCGGCTCGGGGACCCAGGCGTCGACGATGTCGAAGAAGGTCTTTGCGCTCCCGCGCATGAAGCGAAGAGACCTGCGGAACGCGTTCACGACGAAGTCGCCGGTCAGCTGGGGCGGCGGTTCTTCGGCGAGGCACTCGATGTGGAGGACGGCGCGGTCCTCCTCGAGCTTGCGCGAGAAGGTCTCGCGGACCATCAGCGTCGTGGCGTCCTCCTCCAGCGGAATCCAGTTCCCGGGCTGCTCCTCCTTCGACAGGATCACCTCGAAGCGTCCGTCGTCGTCCACCTCGAGATCGTCGATCTTGGTGTACGAGACCGTCCGCCGGCCTCCATCACGCCCCAGGGAGCCGCCGTAGACGGCGAAGCTCATGTAGTGCGCGTCGCCGACCCGGCCGCGCACCCGGTAGTCGTAGTTGCCGTTGATGTAGGCGTTCGAGTGATGGTTGTCGGGGTTGTCCCAGCCGCTCTTCTGGACCTCACACAAGCTCGGGAAGAAGACGGGGAGGCGCGGGTCGCCCGCCTCCATGATGTGCTCGAGGCCGAAGCGGACCATGCGCGCCAGATAGCGGTGGCCCTCCGCGAGATCGAGGGGACTCTGCGGCGCGAGCTCACGGAAGAGATCCTGCCCGCCTTCCTTGAGGCCTTCGCAGTAGTCGGCCCAGGCGTCGCCGGAGGCGAGGTATTCGTCGGGGTCGCGGCTCATGTCCATCGGTCGGTCCTCCACGAAGCGCGATGATCGCACCGGGCCTCATCCCCCGCAGCGGCGCCAGGGGGCTAACGTCGATGGCTCGACAGGAGGCGGATCGAGTCATGGAATTCGTGATCAGCTACGACATGCGCGCACCCGATTTCGGCACGTCGGCGCGGGAGATCTACGCGGCGACCCTCGACCAGTGCGAGTGGGCGGATGCACTCGGAATCGACGCGATCGGGCTCGGAGAGCACCACGCTTCGGACGACGGTTACCTGCCGTCGCCGATCCCGATGGCCGGCGCGATCGGTGGTCGCACGAAGCGGATCATCATCCGGCCCAACGTCCTGCTCGCCCCGCTCTACGAGCCGGTCAAGCTCGCCGAGGACCTCGCCGTCCTGCAGCACATCTGCGACGGGCGACTCGAGGTCGTGATCGGCGCGGGCTACGTCCCCTTCGAGTTCCAGATGTTCGGCAAGCGCCGCGAGGATCGGAAGGCGCTCTACATGAACGCGTTCGAGGTGCTGAAGAAGGCCTGGAGCGGCGAGACCTTCGAGTACGAAGGCCGGACGGTGAAGGTCCGACCGATCCCGGATCCGCCGCCGCGACTGTTGCTCGGCGGGACGCACAAGGCGGTCGCGCGCCGGGCCGCCGAGATCGCGGACGGGTTCTACCCGCCCGCGGGCGAGAACTGGCGCCACTACCGCGCGCGCTGCCTCGAGCTCGGCAAGCCGGACCCCGGCGAACACTTCAAGGCGCTCGGCCCGATCTACACCCACGTGACGAAGGATCCCGACGGCGACTGGGCCAGGATCGCGCCCCACGCGAAGCACGTCGTCGAGTCCTACGCGAAGTGGACGGTCGAGGCCTACGGCAAGGCGGCCGGCCCCTTCGCGGGCGGCGTCGACCCCGACGACCTGCGGTCGAGCGGCAGCTACCTCTGCCTGCACCCGGAGGAAGCCGTCGAGATGATCGAGGGTCTCGGCCGGGACCGGACCTTCATCCTGACGCCCCTGCTGGGCGGCCTGGATCCGGCGCTCTCCTGGTCTGGCCTGAAGCTCTTCGAAGAGCAGGTCTGGCCCCACGTGAAGCACCTGCAGGATTGAGCGGCACGGTCGATTGATCGGGAACTGATCGAAGGAGGAGCGAAGATGTTCGACCTGACCGGCAAGGTGGCGCTCGTGACGGGCGCAGGACGACACGTCGGGCGGGGGATCGCAGAATCCCTCGCCCTGCAGGGAGCGGCCGTGGCCGTGAACGACATCGTGGAAGCGCGCGCCAAGGAGGCGGCAGAGGCGATCGAAGCCAATGGCGGTCGCGCCATTGCGGCGGCGTCCGACGCGACCGATCTCGACGCCGTGAAGGCGATGGTCGCGCAGGTCGAGTCCAAGCTCGGCCCGGTCGACGTGCTCGTGTCGAACGCGGGCAACTCCGGCGCGAACCCGGCGATGCCCACGAAATTCGTCGAGATGGATCCCGCCGATTGGAACCAGTACGTCGACATCAACTTCTACGCGGTGCTGAACGGAATCCACGCCGTCCTGCCCGGCATGATCGAGCGACAGCGGGGACGGATCATCACCATCTCGTCCGACGCCGGTCGCCAGGGCATCAACATGGGCATCTCGATCTACAGCGGCGGCAAGGCCGGCGCCCTGGGCTTCCAGCGCTCCCTCGCCTGCGAAGTCGGCAAGCATCAGGTGACCGTCAACGCCGTCTCCCTGGGCATGATTCCTGGTGACTGGGATCCCGGTCCGCCCAAGGGCATCCCGCTCGGCCGCTATGGCGCGCCGGCGGACGTCGGTCCCGCGGTCGTCTACCTCGCTTCGGATGAAGCCAGCTGGGTGACCGGCCAGATTCTGTCGGTGAACGGCGGGGTCTATCGAAACGTCTGACCGCCGGCATTCGACGCGGCGGCCGAGATCAGGAGAACACGCATGCGCGACGCCCTCGTCCTTGCCCACGGCGCCTTCCACGGCCCGTGGTGCTGGCAGCCCACGATCGAACAGCTGGAGAAGCACGACGTTCGCTGCGTCGCCGTCGACCTGAATCGCGGGGGGCTCGCGAAGGATCGCGACGCGCTCCAGGCGGAGGTCGACGTGTTGCGCGCCGACGGGTACCGCGTGCACGCGATGGGACACTCGCTCGGCTGCGCTTCGGTCGGTGCGCTCGATCCGTCGACCCTCGCGAGCGTGATCCTTCTCGCCGGGTCGGTCGCCGATCACCCCGAGCTGCCGCCGACGACCGAGCTGATCGCGGACGGCTTCATGGAGAACCTGCAGCTCCAGGACGACGGCCGCGTGATCCTGCCGCGCGAGATCGCGCGCGGGACCTTCTACAACCGCTGCACCCCCCAAGAGGCCGAGTGGGCCCTCGATCAGCTGCGTCCGACCTTCGTGTACGGAGCCTGGGAGACGGATCCGCCGATCTGGCAGGCGCTGCCGCTCACGTACATCGCGTGTACCGACGACCAGGCCGTGCGCCCCGAATACCAGCTGGCGGCGGCCACGAAGATGCCGTTCTCGAAGATCCTCGACTGGGATCATTCGCCCATGTTGGGTCACGCCGAGGTCCTGGCGGAGACGATCGTCGAGGCGATGTCTCGCGCGGTTTGACGTCTGCTACACCTCCGGCGCGCCCGCCTGCCGGAGGTCCCCATGCCGTCCCTCGACCCCGACTCGCTCACGATCCATCAGAAGCAGTTCATCCGCTTCGCGCAGTACAACACGTGGTTCAATGGCGAGCTCTTCGGCCACGCGTCGAAGCTCGACGACGCCGCACGCAAAGATGATCGTGGCGCCTTCTTCGCGTCGATCCACGACACTCTCGATCACATCCTGCTATGTGACCGGAGCTGGCTCGGTCGGATCCGGAAATCCGATCTTTCGTTTCCGTCGCTCGATGGGGCGGAGCTCGTACCGGAGCTCGAGAGCCTGGATCAGGGCGTGACCGAGGACTGGGACGAGCTCTGCGCGTTCCGCCGGGAGACCGACGCGGTGATGGAAGCCTTCGTGGCCGAGCTCACCCCGGAGCGCCTCGCGAGCGACCTGCACTACGCGAACAGCAAGGGCGTCGCGTTCACGAATCCGCTCTGGCACGTCGTCGCCCACGTCTTCAACCACGGCACGCACCACCGCGGACAGGTCACGACCCTGCTCATGCAGGCCGGAATCGACCCCGGGCCGACGGATTTCCTGATCACGTCGATGATGCCCTTCCCGGGAGCAGACTGACGCCGAGCCGTCTACCGTAGATCCTCCGACTAGAACGAAGAAGAGAAAGAAAACGAGAACGAGGGAGACGGAGATGGGCAAGCTCGAAGGCAAGGTCGCGTGGGTGAGCGGCGGGAGTGGCGGAATCGGATCCGCGACGCTGCGCCGCTTCGTGCAGGAAGGTGCAGCAGTCGTCTGCTCCGACATCAACGACGAGGCGGGGGAGAAGCTGGTCGCCGAGCTCCAGAGCGCCGGCGGGCGCGCCGCGTACTCGCACTGCGACGTCGCGAGCCTCGACGAGGTGAAGGCGAGCATCGACCAGACCGTCGCCGACTTCGGTCGGATCGACGTGCTCTTCAACAACGCCGCGACCAGCACCGGCGGCTACGTCGCCGACCTCGACCCGGAAGGTTGGGATCACAGTCTGCGCGTGATGCTCACGGCAGCGATGTACGGCATGAAGGCCGCGATCCCGCACATGATCGAGCAGGGGGGCGGCTCGATCGTCTCGACCAGCTCGATCTACGGCCTGGTGTCGAACGCCGGCAACGCGCCGTACTCGACGGCGAAGGCCGGGCTCATCAACCTGACCCGAACCGCCGCGCTCGAATACGGACGCAAGGGCATCCGCGCGAACTGCATCTGCCCCGGCGCCGTCGAGACCCCGATGCTCGACGCGGTCGTCGGCATCGGCCTGAAGACCCGCGAAGCGATCGCGGACATGCACGCCCTCGGACGCACGATCCAGCCCGAGGAGGTCGCCAATCTCGTGCTCTTCCTCGCGTGCGACGAGTCCTCGGCGATCACCGGGCAGGCGATTCCGGTCGACGGGGGACTGATCTCCGGATGCGACCTGACCGGCGTCCCGCCGCTGCAATAACGGGAGCACCCAAGTGTCCGACGGAGAAGAACTGCCCGAGACGATGCGCGCCTGGCGCGTCCACGAATGGGGCGAGCATCCGACCGAAGCGCTCCAGCTCGACACGATCCCGGTTCCCGAGCCGCAGCCGGGCGAAGTGCTCGTGCGCGTCGAAGGGATCGCCCTCAACCTGAACGACCTCGAGCGCATCAACGGCGAGAACATGATGGTGAGGCCCGATCTGCCGTGTACCCCGGGCATGGAAGTGATGGGGACGGTCGTCGCCAGCGGCGAAGGCGTGCCCGAGCAGGTCGGGCGCCGCGTGGTCGCAACGACCCGCCAGGCGACCGGCGGCTTCGCGGAGTACGCGTGTGGCCCGGCGACGGCCGCGTTCGACATGCCCGAGGACATCGCGTTCCCCGATGCCGCAGCCCTCTACTTCCCGTTCCATCTCGCGTGGCTCGGCCTGGTCGATCGCGCCGAACTCGCCGAGGGCGAGAGCGTCCTGATCCACGCCGCGGCAGGGGGCGCGGGCTCCGCCGCGGTGCAGCTCGCGAAGAGCCTGGGCGCCACGGTCTATGCGACCTGCGGCGGGGCCGAGAAGGTGAAGCTCGTCGAGTCTCTCGGCGCGGACGTCGTGATCGACTACGAGAGCGAGGATTTCAAGGCGATCGTTCTCGAGAAGACGTCGAATGGCGGCGTCGATGTCGTCTTCGACGGCGTCGGCGAAGCGGTGATGGACGACTCGATGGCGTGTACCGCCTACAACGGGCGCTACCTGATGATGGGCTTCGCATCCGACAAGAAGTACGTCGACGAGCCCTTCATCGTCCCGCGCAAGATCTCCGTGGGGAACTTCCGCCTCTGCGGTGTCCTCCTCTCCTACGCGAACCCCGTCATGACCGGTGTCATGAAGCAGGCGACCGGTTGGAACTTCGCGCCGGATTCCCTCGGCGCAGAGATCACGGCGGGTATCGTCGAGAAGGTGCGGAGCGGTGACGTGAAGCCGGTGATCGGCGAGGTCGTGGACTTCGATGAACTGCCCGCGGCGATGACGCGGATGCGTGACCGCGGAACGACGGGGCGCGTCATCGTGCGCGCTGGTTGACGGCTTGAAGATCGGGGTCCTGCTCAACAATTTCGGCGGCTTCCCCGAGACCGGGCGCGGCGCCCGCGCCTGCGTCGATCTCGCACAACGTGCCGAGGCCCTCGGGTTCGACTCGGTCTGGGTGACGGATCACATCGTGCTCCCGGTGGAGCGCGAGACGCCCTACCCCCACAACGAGAGCGGACACTTCCCCTACACGTGGGACCAGGAGATCTTCGAACCCCTGACTCTCATGGCCGCCCTCGCGACCGCGACCGACCGCGTCGAGATCGGCGTCTCGGTGCTGGTGATTCCGTATCGCCACCCGCTCCTGACCGCGAAGATGCTCGCGACCGCGGACCAGCTCTCGGGCGGCCGCATGATCCTGGGCGCCGGGGTCGGCTGGCTGCGCGACGAATTCGAAGCCCTCGGCCTCGCGCCGGAGCTCTACGAGCGCCGGGGGGCGGTCACGATGGACTACCTGCGCGCGATGCGGACCGCGTGGACAGGAAAAGCGGGTGTTTCGCATGACGGCGAGTTCGCAAGCTTCGAATCGATCGGCGCGCGACCGCGCCCGACGCGCGAGCCGCATCCGCCAGTCTGGATCGGCGGCCAGGGTGACCGCGCGCTCGCGCGAACGGTCGAGCTGGGCCAGGGTTATCTGGCGATCTCGTCGAACCCCGATTCGCTGGGCCGGGACGCCGCGCGACTCCGCGCCCTCTGTGACGAAGCCGGTCGCGATTTCGCGGCCCTCGACATCGGGCACATCGACGGCATGATCCTCGCCGACGAGGACTTCGAGACGGATCAGGCGACGCTGACCGGCACCCCAGCGAGAATCCTCGGTGAGCTCGAACGTTATGCGAGCGCGGGGCTCACCCATCTGGTCGCGGGCGTCAGCCATTCGGGCGGTGCGAGCTACTCCGAAGTCTGCGATACGCTCGAACGTGTCGCGGTCGAGATTCTCCCGACCGCACGTACTCTCTGAGGTCTCGCGCCAGCCCGGCCCTGCGAGCCAGCCGACCGACTAACGGGCGCCGCGCAGGAGCCGGCCGGGACGCGCTCCGGTCTCTTCGTCGTCCCGGATCGTGACTTCGCCCGCGACGACGACGCGGTCGTAGCCCGTCGCGCGCTGCATGATCCGTCGTCCGCCCGCGGGCAGGTCGAAGATCATCTCCGGGAGCTCGATCTTCAGACGGTCGTGGTCGATCACGCAGACGTCCGCGCGCAGCGCCGGCGCGAGCCGACCGCGGTCGCCGAGGCCGTAGAGCGCCGCCGGTTCGCTCGTCATCAGCTTCACAGCCTCCTCGAGCGGAATCCGCGGCCCCCGCGTCCGGTCGCGGACCCAGTGGGTCAGCATCAGCGTCGGCCCGCCCGCGTCGCACGCGACTCCGCAATGTGCTCCGCCGTCGCCGAGGCCCCAGACCGAAGCGGGGTGCGTGAGCATCGTGTGCACGTCGTCGAGGCTGAACCGGAAGTAGTTGGTGAACGGGAAGAGCAGGAACGCGCGCCCGTCGGCCTCGAGCAGCAGGTCGTAGACGAGCTCCTCGGGATTGCGACCCTCCCGCTTCGCGCGGTTCTCGACCGTCTCGTCCTGCGTCGGCTCCATGTCGAACTCGCTGCCGAGGGTCAGCAGGTTCGCGTAGCCCTGGTGAACCATCGACGAGAGCGGGTGGTCGTAGGGCTCGATCGGATCGGCGAGAATTCGCGCCTTCATGTCGGGATCACGCATCCGCTCGACGCGCTCCGCGAGCGGGAGATCCGCGACCTCGCGGTAGCTCGCTCGCGTCGAGAACGTGTGCTGATCCGTCTGCAGCCCGGTCAGGATCCCGGTCGCACGGTTCGCGACCTGCGGATGGAGCGGTGCGCCCTGGGCGCGCAGCTCGGCGGAACGGTCGAGCAGGAGCGCGAAGCGATCGATCTCCGTGTGCGTCTGCACGAGCGAGAACGTCACGGGCCGGCCGATCTCCTTCGCCAGGCGCCCCATCCAGTCGATCTCCGCGTGCGAGGTCTCGCTCACCTCGCCGTCCATGCCTCGCGGCACCACTTCGAAGACACCGGTCCCGAGATCGCCGAGCACGCGCGCCATCACCTCGAGCTCGTGCTCTCCGGCGAAGGTCCCGGGCACCTCTTCGCCGGCGCTCGTTCGGTGGGACAGGATGCGCGAGGTCGAGACGCCGAGCGCCCCGGCCTCGACGCCCTCGCGCACGATCGCAGCGATCTGTGCGAGGTCTTCGTCCGTCGGCTCCGGGTCCATCGAGCGTTCGCCCATGACGTACGCGCGAATCGCGGCGTGCGGGACCTGGGTACCGACGTCCATCATGAACCGGCGCTCGCCGAGCGCGTCGAGGTATTCGGGGAAGCTCTCCCAGCGGAAGTCGATCCCCTCCGCGAGCGCGGTCCCGGGAATGTCCTCGACGCCTTCCATCTGCTCGATCAGCGTCTGCTCGCGTCCCGGCACGACCGGGGCGAAGCCGACGCCGCAATTGCCCATCACGATCGTCGTGACACCGTGCCAGCAAGAAGGCGCGAGCTGCTCGTCCCAGGTCGCCTGCCCGTCGTAGTGCGTGTGGACGTCGACGAAGCCCGGCGTGACTAGCTTGCCGCGCGCGTCGATCGTCTCGCGCGCCGCCGCGCCTTCGGCCCCGCCCGGGACGACGCGCGTGATGCGTCCATCGTCGACGAGCACGTCGCCCTCGAAGGACGGCGCGCCGGTGCCATCGACGATGGTGCCACCGCGAATGAGCAGATCGTGTGTTTCGCTCATGACATCTCCTCGCTCGGACCGGCGCCGGACCGGCGCCGCTGTACCGCTCGAGTGTAGGCATTTCGTCGCGTGCTCGGGATCGGCGATCTCGAGCGTCCCCTATCGTCCGCGTGACACCGGTCGAAGGCCCAGGAGGAACCCGATGGATGCCGACCCGACTCCCCTCACCCGACGCGGCTTCCTCGCGCGCAGCACGGTGCTCGCCGCCGGCGGCGCAGCGCTCGCGGCCACAGCCGGTTGCGACACGCTCTCGCCGCGCGCGATCGCGACGCGGGCGACCGCCCGTTCGGCGCCCGAGGCCGTGCGCCCGCTCGTGCAAGACCTGGCCGTTCCGGATCACGCAATCTCCACCGGCGACGCCTGGGTCGCCTTCTGCGATGCACTGAAGCCGCTGGCGGGGCACGTCACGGGACCGGCCTCGGGTGGCGATCTCCAGCTGCAGACCGAAGGCATGCGCGCGCTCGGCCGCCTCGTCTCACTCGGCCTCGACCGCTTCGTCGAGCACGCGGATCCGCGAAGTCCGAGCTTCTACGACCTCCAGACGCCGACGCGGAAATATCTCGGCGACAACCCCGACCAGAGCTATCGCGGCGCCGCGATCGAAGGCGGCGGGATCTATCGCCTGCGCGGGAGCGCCGAGGGCGCCGCGGGCGTCGAGATCGGGGTCTACGCCGGTAGCTTCCGGAGCGATGCCGAGGGACCCGGAGGCGGGCGGCGCCTCGTCGACTCCCTCGACGAGGCGTCCCTCGCGATCGAGGACGACGGGAGCTGGGAGATCCTCGTCAGGCCCGACTCGACCCCCGGGCGGAGCGCGCGCAACGAGCTGCGTCTCGCGCCCGACGCGAACGCGCTCCTCGTCCGCACCTACTTCTGGGATCGCGATCGTCGCGTCGCCCACGCGATGCCGTCGATCGAGCGGGTCGATGTCGACGGTCCGCGCGCGCTCATGACGCCCGAGACGTTGATCAAGGGCTGGATCGCGACCGCGATGTTCGTCGACGGCAGCCTGGGGTGGTGGAACGATTTCCAGGGGATCCAGACCGCGGCGAACGAGCTGATCGAGATGCCCGACGACGGAACGGTCCAGACGCCCTCGCAGGTCCGCTACCTGAACGGGCGGGTCGAGCTCGCGTCGCACGAGGCGCTCCTGGTCGACTTGGTGCCGGAGGACGAGCCGGCCTATTGGAGCTGGGTGCTTCAGAACCTCTGGGGCGAGACGCCGGACTGGCGCGATCGCCCGATCGTGCGCAACAACCGCGACGTGACACGAGAGGCCGACGGCCGCGTTCGGCTCGTCGTGGCCCACCGCGACCCCGGCCACCCCAACTGGATGGACATGAGTGGCCACGCACGACTCATGCTGAGCCTGCGATGGCGGGGAGCGTCGGCCCTCCCCGAGGTCACGACCCGCGTCGTGCCGATCTCGTCCCTCGCCTAACGCCAGCGGAACTCGCTGAAGCCGCCGCTGATCGCGCCCTCGAACTCGTAGAACGTGGGCGAGTGCTCGATCATCTTCTTCACGACCGCCGGATCGCCGAAGTAGAGCGAGTCGTCGACGAAGTGATCGAGGGACGGGAAGCGCTCGATCACGATCCCCAGGTAGCGCGGCGCATCGGGCGTCAGGCTGCGGACGACGGCGTTCCGGATGTACGAGTCGCGGTGGGGGTGGAGATCGAAGGAGATCTCCGAATGCACCGCCCACTCCCGGTAGAAGTCGTCGAAGGAGACCGATGCCGGCTTGTCGTTGATCGTCCACTGGCTGGTGCCCGGCACGCGCTCGCCATCGCTCAGGTCGTGCGGGCACGGATCCATTGTCGATTCCGTGACGAGGTAACCCCAGAGTGCCTCGGCGTGTGGCGCGAGGCCAGCCTCGATCTCCGACCGCGCGTCGAGGGTCGGCAGCCAACACTCGAAGATCGCCGCGACGCGGTCGTGGTCCCCCATCAGCCGGCTCGCGTTCCGCTCGCGAATGGCGTCGAACTCGTCCGGGAGGAAGAGCGCGATCCGTTCGCCGCCGACCTTCCGTGTCGCCGGAATCACGTCGCTTGCGATCCGATCGACCCGACCCGCGACGTCGTCCCTGGCACCCGCGAGCACGTAGATCAGCTTCTCCATCCGGTCGCTCTCCTTCCGGCGCGGCCCGCGTGCCGTCGCGTCGCGCCCTAGCCTACCGCCCCAACGCTCCGCGATCCGCTTGGTGCGCCGTCCGCTCGGCCCGACCTGAACCAGCTGGTTCACGCAAGCGACCGGCAAGATGCGGATGCTCTGCGTGCGCTCAGCGGCGTTTCGCTCCTGACACCGATTCGGTGTCGGCTTCTGACCTCAGGTCACGCGACGGCTACCGGTCTTGCTTGACTCGAAGAGCCGATGATGGCGAATTGGATCTGGCGGGCGCGGCGATGGAGTCGTCCCTGCGGCTGGTTCCACGAGGATCGCCCGCTCGCCGACCCTTTTTCCGGCCGCTCGCAGCCTGGGTGCCGCCTAGTGCTCCGCCATCGCTGCGAGCTTCGCGCGGCTGGCCCGGAGATCGGCTTCCAGCAGTCCGATCTCACTGTAGTTGCCGAGGCCCTCGCGGGCGGTCGTGACCAGCCGCTCGACCGCCTCGATCCGGATCTCGAGCACCCTGCGCGACTCGTTCCCGGCAGCGACGTCGAGGAGCCGGATCGCCTCCAGCGGACGGCCCTTCTTCAGGTACCTGCGCGCGCGATCCGCGAGTTGGTCCGGGCCGCCGACCATGTCGACGAGATCTTCGTGGATCGCCGTCTCGGGCACGTGGTAGAGATTCGCGATCGTGTCGTAGTAGTACCAGCCGGCGATGATCTCCCACGTCGCGCGCACCGACCACGACACCTTCCCGTGTCCCTGGGAGAGCTCGAGCTCGGGAGGAAGCTGGATGTCGCGCATCAGCTCCCACACGGTCTTGCCGCCGTTCATGCCCGCGACGACCTCGTCCCACATGTACTGCACGGCGTCCCGCATCTTCGTGACGCTCGCCTGGATGTAGGCCTCGCCTTCGGCGTTCCGGAAATGCGAGTGCGCGATCGTCGTTGGCTTCAGGTCGAGGACGATGTCGAGGGCATCGATGTAGTCGAGTGGATCCCGGTACTTCTCGCCCCGCACCGTGTACAGGTTCGGGAACATCGGATAGAGCGTGCCGAAGAGATCCCCCGTGAACAGGATGCGCGACTCCGGGAGCCAGACGAGGATCCCGTCCTCGCCCTCGCCGCCGTTCTCCGGCGCGATCACGACGAACTTCACACCGCCGAGCTCGAACGCATAGTCCGCGCCGGGGAACACCGGCCGGGTGGGCTCCATGTTCCAATAAGGACGCGGCTTCTCGGGGCCGAGATCCACCCGCGTCGGATAGAGGACGTGGTAGCGGCTCTTGAAGTAGGGCAACAGGTCGTCTTGCAACCGCGACATGTAGCCGTACCGGTGATGCGCGACGAACTCGACCTCTCCGCCTTCGATCTGGTCCGCGAATTTCGGAAGGCCCCCGGAGTGGTCGCCGTGCGCGTGGGTCACGATCACCTTGCGGATCGGCCCCGTCGCGTGCTCGCGAACGAGGCGCATCTGCTCCTCGTTCTGGGGAAGCGAAGTTCCCGTGTCGACGAGCACCGAGCCCTCGCTCGTATTGATCAGGAAGAACGCGCCCTCCCCCTCGATCCGGTAGACGAAGTCGTTCAACGGGATCGCGGCCGCGACCATCGACTGCAGATCGTCGACCCGGACGTCGACGTCCTTCTCGACCTCGTCGGCGACGGCCGCGTTCGTACTCACGAGCGCGACCAGCGAAAATAAATAGCGGCGAAGCGCGCAGCGATCGGGCACGAGGAGCCTCCTGGTCGGTCGAACGATTCTCGGACGAAGGGGCAGCGTAGCGCCCGCCGAGACGCCTATGCTCCGCGATTCGCGTCGCGGTCCCGTCGGCGGCGAACTCGGGAGACCGCGTGCAGGAACAGGAACGGCTGAGCAATCCGGCGCTCTTCGGCTATGGCGTAGCCGTCGCGCCCGTCATGTACAGCTACGTGCTGATCCTGATCATGTACATGAAGTACGCGGCGGAGGATCTCGGCGCATCGACTGCCGCGGTCGGGACGGTCTTCCTCGTCGCGAAGATCTGGGACGCGGTGACCGATCCGATGGTCGGGAACCTCAGCGACCGCACGCGGTCGCGATGGGGCCGGCGGCGGCCCTGGCTCTATGCCAGCGCTCCCTTGCTGGCGGTGTTCAGCGTCATGCTCTGGATGCCGCCGGATTCGCTCGCAGGCGGAGCACTCATCGCCTGGATCGCGGTCGCCGTGTTCGGCTTCTACACCGCGTATACCGTCTTCGAGGTACCCCACCTTTCTCTCGGCGCCGAGCTCGCCTTCGCTTCGAACGAACGGAATCGGATATTTGCGACGCGCCAGTTCCTGAAGACAATGGGCCTCTTCGTCGCTGGCTACGTGGGATCAACGGTCGTGGAAGACGGGGGTCGCGACGCGACACATATCATGGCCGTCGTCGTGGCCGGCGTGACTCTGGCCCTTGTCACCTCGGGTGTGCGACTACTCCCGCCGGAGCGCCAGGACTTTCAGGGACGCGGCGGCGAAAATCCGTTCCAGGCCGTTCGTGACGTTCTCGCAAATCGGCACGCGCGACTGCTCCTGCTCGTAATCTTCATCGACGCGATCGGCGCGGGCGGAATCGGCGTATTGACGCCATTCGTTCTCGACTACGTCGTCGGACGCTCCGACCTGTTGGGTGAGATGCTGGCGATCAACATGGGCGCGACGGTCCTGGCGATCCCCTTCTGGCTGTGGATCGGGCGGCGCTTCGAGAAGCGACGCCTCATGCTGATCGCGATGTGCGGCAGCGCCATCGGATACGGCACGATCACGCTCGTCTCGGAAGGCGCCTGGGAGGTGATCGCGGTCTCGGGACTGATCGCCGGCTTCTCGTCGAGCTGTCCCAACGTCCTCGGCTACACCCTGAAGTCCGAGATCGTCGACGTCGACGAGCACACGACCGGGGAGCGAAAGGAAGGCGCCTACTTCGCGGGCTGGAGCTTCGTGAACAAGCTCGCCGCGGGCATCATGATCGGCCTCGTCGGCTGGGCGCTCGAATGGTCCGGCTTCGATGGGCAAGCCGACGTGCAGACCGAGGTCGTCAGGAATACCATGATCGTGCTGATGGGCGGCTTCCCCCTGGTCTGTTATCTGATCGGCGCCGTCCTCTTCCTGCGATTCGACCTCAGCGAGGCCGAGCACGCTCGGATCCGCGCGGACCTGGACGCCCGCAACGCAGCCGCCGCGACCTGACGCCTCCCCGCGGACCGCGCACGGCGCGTTCGATTCTCCTATGGTCTCGGGCTGCCTCTCACCCGCTGGCTGATGGAGCCCCGCATGACCGCGCCCACCGACGCCCCCGACAACTCGAGCTACCCCGGCCACTGGGCCGAAGCGACGCCGGACAAGCCCGCCATCATCATGGCGTCGACCGGCGAGTCGATGACGTACAAGGAGCTCGACGACAAGGCGAATCGCCTCGCGCAGCTCTTCCACGCAGCGGGCCTCCGTCCGGGCGACCACATGTCGTTCTGCATGGAGAACCGGATCGACTTCCTCGCGATCGCCTGGGGCGCACACTACGCCGGCCTCTACTACACCGCCATCAGCTCTCGCCTCACGACCGAGGAGCTCGGCTACATCCTCGAGGACAGCAACAGCCGCGCGTTCATCACCAGTCCGTACAAGGCGGAGTCCGTCGCGGGGCTCGGCGACGTGCTCGAGAAGATCGGGACGAAGCTCGTCGTCGGCGGGGAGCTCCCGGGCTTCGACGACTTCGACGCGGCGATCGCGAAGCACGAGCCGACGCCGCTGCCGGACCGCATGGAAGCCCAGCCGATGCTCTACTCCTCGGGCACGACCGGGCGACCGAAGGGCGTGAAGCCCGCGATGACCGGGACGCCCCTCGGCACGACCGATGGGCTCACGATGATGACGAAGTTCCTCTTCGGCGGGTCGGAGAACTCGATCTATCTCTCGCCTGCGCCGCTCTACCACGCGGCGCCGCTCCGCTACTGCATGAACTTCCAGCGCATCGGCGCGACTCTCGTCGTGATGGAGCGCTTCGACGCCGAGGCCGCCCTCGCCGCGATCGAGCGGTACAGGGTCACCCACAGCCAGTGGGTCCCGACCATGTTCGTGCGCATGCTCAAGCTCGAAGAGGAGGTTCGCAACCAGTACGACGTGAGCAGCCTCGAGTTCGCGATCCACGCCGCGGCGCCCTGCCCGGTCGCGGTCAAGGCGCAGATGCTCGACTGGTGGGGCCCGATCGTCCACGAGTACTACGCAGGAACAGAGGGCAACGGATTCTGTTATGCGAACCCCCAGGACTGGCTCGCCCACAAGGGCACCGTCGGCAAGGCGCTGATGGGCGCCGTCCACATCGTCGACGACGAGGGCAACGAAGTGCCGGTCGGCGAAGAAGGCGGCGTCTACTTCGGCGGCGACGAAGGACAGGTCTTCGAGTATCACAACGACGCCGAGAAGACGAAGGGCGCGTTCCTCGACAACGGCTGGAGCACCCTCGGCGACATCGGCAAGCTCGACGAGGACGGCTTCCTCTACCTCACCGACCGCAAGGCCAACATGATCATCAGCGGCGGCGTGAACATCTACCCGCAGGAGACCGAGAACGTCCTCATGGTCCATCCGCGCGTCGCGGACGTCGCGGTCTTCGGCGTGCCGAACGCGGACTTCGGTGAAGAGGTGAAGGCCGTCGTCCAGCTCGTCGATCCCTCCGAGGCCGGCGAAGAGATGGCACGCGACCTGATCGCCTACTGTCGCGAACACCTCGCGGACGTGAAGTGCCCGCGCTCGGTCGACTTCCGCGACGAGCTCCCCCGCCACCCGACCGGCAAGCTCTACAAGCGGCTGCTCAAGGACGAGTATTGGCAGGGGCACGAGTCCCGGCTCCTCTAAGCGGGCCCTTCCGACGTGCTGGAGGATATTGCGGCTCGCCGGAACGCGTAGGCGACGACCGCGCTGCACGGCACGACGATCACGCCGTAGAGGAGCGGGGCGACGAGGACTTCGGGCGCGATCTCGTCGGGGAAGCTGAGTGTCACGACCGCGATCGCCAGTGGCGCGTTCTGGATCCCGGTCTCGAGGCAGACTGCGCGACGCTGTGGCGGCTCGAGCGCGAGGATGCGCGCGCCGATCCATCCGAGCGCGAAGCCGAGGGGACCGAGGGCGGTCGCCGCCACATAGGTCGCGGCCGGGATCGTGAGCAGGATGCCGCCGTCCTCGATCAGGCTGCCGATGATCACCAACGTGAGCACGCCCCAGCCGCAGATGCTGCCGATCCGTTCGGCGCGCGCGGCCCAGCGTTCGCTCCGCGAGCGCAGGTACACGCCGAGGGCGACCGGCACGATCACGGCGACCAGCGTCGTGACGATGCTCGCGTAGGGAATCTCGAGATCCGGACTCGTGAACGGGCGCGTCCAGACCGAGAGCACGAGCGGGATCGCGGCGACACCGACGATCGTCGAGCAGACAGACATCGAGATCGACAGCGCGAGATCCGCCCGCGCGAAGTAGGTGAAGAAGTTCGAACTGGTGCCGCCCGTCGAGCAGCCCATGATCACGAGACCGATCGCGACCGCGTCGGGCAAGCCGAGCGCGCTCGCGATCACGAAGGCCGCGAAGGGCATCCAGAGGAACTGGCTCACCAGCCCGACGAGCAGAGGCTTCGGGGTCCGCATCACCGTCGCGAAGCTCTCGCGGGAGAGCGTGGCGCCCATCCCGAACATCAGCAGCAACAGGAACGCCGCGACCAGGACCGACTGCAGGCTCGACAGCGTCACGGGGCGAAGCTCGATCGCCCCTTGATGCCCCAGCGGAGGTCCCCCTCGGCGTTCGCCTCGAGGGTCATCACGTAGAGCGAGTCGAAGGTCTTGATCACGCTCCCGTCCTCGCGCAGACGCACGAAGGTGGTGGCGACGTGGACCTTGTCGGCGCTCGCCTGGACGATGTCACGGCGGGTCCACTCGCTCCGATCCCATTCGGGCTCGAGCGCGGCGCGGAGGGCGGCGCGCCGCTCGGCCCGCGGCACGCGCAGGATCGGCATCGCCTCCTGGGCAGAGGCCCATACGGTGATCTCTCCGCTCGCGTGGCGGTAATGCGGGAAGTGGTAGGCGGAGACGTGGGTCTCGATGTCGAGGGCGTTCAGGCCGTCCATGTACCGGTCGAGAACGGCGAAGATCGCGGCGTCGCGAGCGGGATCCGGCGGCGGCGCCTGCGTCGTCGCGACACAACCCGACAGGAGCAGGGCCCCGACGATCACGATCCCGAACCGAGCCCACCGCAGCTGCATTCCGATCTCCTCCGTTTCGCGAGGACCGCTGTCTCCCCGGGATCTCGAGTCCGATCCGCCGTTGACGCTCCCCGGGCGGATCGTACCGTCGGGCCCGCCTCGAGTCCTGTGTCCCCGAATCCGACAGGAGCCCCCATGTCCGAATGCACCCGATCCCAACAGGCCTGGAACGACTTCGCCGACGCGCTCAAGCGGATCGGCGACAAGATCGTCGCCCCGACCGGCGCTCGCGGAGAGCGCGAACGCGCCGAGGGCTACCGCTACCTGCTCCGTCTGATCTCCGCGGCCCACGATCTCGAGATGGAGTCCGATCGCCGCTTCCCCGAGCTCAAGCGCATGATGACGCCGATCCGGAAGTTCAAGGGCGACGGAACGGACACGCTCTACCGCGAGGCGAAGCTCGACGAGAACCTCGTCTACAAGTACACGATCCGGCGCGGCGACGATCTCTTCTTCTCGGCGACGGTCTACGCCTACGACCAGGAGGACACCTACTACATCGTCGACCACTTGATCGACGACGACCTCGTCTGGGACAACGTCTTCGGCCAGCAGATCGCCGAGGTCTATCTCTCGGAGAAGCGCCCGGAGGGCGCCCGCAACTGGATCGAGCTCAAGGGGCGCCGTCCGATCCTGTTCACACGCGAGTACTTCGACACGTTCGTGGACGCGGTCGATCGCGGCGAGAAGCGCTCGGCGGCGATGACCCTCGAATGTCTTTCCGAGACGGCGCCGCTCCTCCACTACGACGAGGAGCAGCTCGAGGCGGGGCTCCAGCGCGTCGTCGACTTCGTGGAGGACGCGACCGACGTCTCCCTCGGTCTCTCGATCTTCATCGGTCTCAACCGGATCGAATACGAGGGCACGAGCGAACGCTCCGGCAGCATGACCCGGATCGAGGAGGGCGAGCTCGTCCTCGACGAGGACTCGTCCGAGGAGCATACACCCGAGGAGCTCGCGGCGATGATCGACCCGAAGCTCGTGCGCAACAACCTGCCGGGCCCGGGCATCCAGTACATCGGCGGCACGTTCAAGGTCGCCCCCGACGAGGTGATCCTGGTGGAAGGGAAGGACGTGCCGTGCCGCTACTGGAACCTCCAGATCCTCACCCGGTATCTCGAGAGCGGCGACTTCCGGCACTACAAGGTCGGCATCCAGGGAACCGACGTCGTGAAGGACGAGGAGACGTTCCGGATCTACGCCGCGCCCGACGATCCGGGCACCGTCAATTGGATTACGACCCAGGGCAACGCGAACGGCCAGATCCTGATCCGGACGCTGCTCGCCGACCCGCTCATGGAGGCGACCTTCAAGGTGATCAAGGCCGCCGACATCCCGGCGGTCGATCGCCGTTAGGCCTGGCGCACCCGGAGGAGCCCTCAGGGAACAGGGTTCGCGCGGCGAGCATCAGCTCGCCTCACGAACCCGGAAATAGGGCAAGGTGATCTCGTCGGACTTCTTCTCGAAGAAGACTTCGAGGGGCGTTCCGATCTCGACGTCCTCCGGCTCGACGCCGATCAGGTTCGAGAGCATGTGGTACCCCTCGTCCAGCTCGACCACGACGACCGTGTAGGGCGTCTCGAAGACGGGCTGCTGAGGGCGGTAGACCGTCGAGAAGCTATAGAGAGTGCCGCGACCGGCGGAGTCGACCCACTCGAGCTTCTCGCTCTGGCACTCGCCGCAGCAGGGCTGCGGGATGAACACGTAGCTGCCGCAGTCGCTGCACTTCTGAACGGTCAGCCGTTCATCCCGGCAGGCGTCCCAGTAGGGCTGCGATATCGTCGTCGGGCGCGGGAGCGGGATCTGTTTCGCGCTCATACGGGCTCCTTTCCGAGGGCCATCACGTCACAGAAGAGCGCTCCGGAGCCGCCGTTCGTCGCGAGCGCGACCCTGGGTTCGTGGAGACGCAGCTCCGGGACAGGCCGGCCCTGCAGCTGCTGAACCGCCGAGATGGGCTTCTGGAGCAGCTGCGCCACGCCGGCGTGGGAGTAGGACATGATCCCGCCGTTGGTCGCGACGGGCAGCTCGCCGTCGATCCGGATCCGTCCCTCGAGGACGAAGTCGCCGCCCTCGCCTTCCTTGCAGAAGCCGAAGGCCTCGAGCTGGCGGATGATCTCGAAGGAGAAGGGGTCGTAGAACTCCGCGAAGTCGACGTCCTTGGGCGCGAGACCACACTGCTCGAAGGTCATCTCCGCGGCGCGGCGGCCGACCCAGCCGTACTTTTCCCAGACCGGCGCCGTCACGTAGGCGTTGCCCTGCCGATCCAGCGCGCCGCCGAGGATGTGGATCGGCGTGCAATCGAGATCGCGCGCCCGCTCGGTCGAGGTGAGCACCATCGCGGCGCCGCCCTCGGAGGCGATGCAGCAATCGAGGAGTCGGAACGGGTCGGCGACCATGCGCGACGCCTCGACCTCGCCCGGGGAGCACTCGCGGCCGAAGAAGACCGCCTCGGGGTTGAGTGCGCCGTTGCTGCGGATCGCGGAGGCGACCTCGGACAGCGCCGCCCGCGGCGTCCCGTAGAGGTGCATGTGCCGCTGGGCCATGAGCGCGAACTCGGCGGCGGTGTATAGACCCCAGCACTCGACGAACTCGTTCTCCGGTCGCGTCCAGGACACCGTCGACTCGCGGTCCGTGTACTCGCCGCACTGCGCCGCGGCGATCACGACCGTCTCCGCTTGCCCGGTCTGAATGGCGGCGGCGGCCTCGAGGATGGCCTCGACGCCCGGCGACGAGATGCCCGTCCACATGGGCCGCGCACCGAACCACTGCGCCGTCGTTCGCGAATTCAGCCGCGCGACCCAGCTCGAAATGTTGACGCCATCGACGTCGTCCGCCGTGAGCCCGGCGTCGCCGAGCGCTCCGCGGATCGCGTCCAGGACCAGACCCGGCTCCGTCCAGTTCGGGAGCTGTTTGGCCTGCACCGTGTTGTATGTGCCGACGATCGCGACACCGTCGTAGGGATTTCTCATGCGCGCGATGGTGCCACATCGGAGCCGTCGCGGGACGCACGGGCAAGCCACCGGAAACGCTGCGAAATCGGCCACTTCCCCGCGGCCGCGATTCGCTCGCGCGCAGTCGTTCCCGTGTCCACGGAGCGTTCCCGCGAGACGCGATTGCTTTTCGAGAAGCGGCCTAACATCGCGAATGGAAAGACGTTCTTCCTCAATCGGCTACGGCTCGCTCCGATACGTCGTTTCGTGACGGCAATACTCGGGTGCAGGGCATGAACGAGAGCGATCGCGAATTCGCGGAAGACGCTCGCGACGAGGCGAAGGCGGCCCAGCAGGTCATCCGAGTCCTCGTCGCCGAGGACTCCCGGGACGACGCCGAGCGCATCCGCGAGATGCTCGAGAGCAACGAGGCGGCCCTCTTCCAGCTCTTCTTCACGAACGACATCGAAGGGGCGTTGCAGATCCTCCAGGACAGCGTCGTCGACGCGATGCTGCTCGACCTGACCCTCGAAGAGGAGATCGGCCTCGAAGCGCTCCAACGCGCCAAGGTCGCCGCCGTCACCGTCCCGATCGTCGTCATGACCAACGACGACGATCAGCAGCAGGCGATCCGGGCGCTGCGCGACGGTGCCCAGGACTACGTGGTGAAGGAGCGCCTCGACGGCGCGCTCCTCGCGCGCTCGATCCTCTATGCGGTCGAGCGCCATCGCATGCTGAACGAGCTCCGGGCGGCGCGGCAGCGGGAGCACGAGCTCGCCACCCGCGACCCGCTCACGAAGCTGCTCAATCGCACGTCCTTCCTCGAACAGGCCGAGCGATCGCTGGCGTACGCCTCTCGCAAGCAGCGCCGCGTCGCGATGCTCTACTTCGATCTGGATGGCTTCAAGAGCGTGAACGACACCTGGGGGCACAGCGTCGGCGACGAGCTCCTGAAGTGCATCGCCGAGCGGGTCGACGTCACGATGCGGCGGAGCGACTTCGCAGCACGCGTGGGCGGTGACGAGTTCGTGCTCCTGATTCACGACGCGAACGTCGACCACTCCGGCGCGCGCGTCGCCGAACACCTGATCGAGGGCATCGCGGAGCCCATCCGCCTCGGACAGCACGAGCTCTGGATCACGACGAGCGTCGGGGTCGCCATGTGGCCCAACGATGGCGAGACGCCGGAACAGCTGATGCGGAACGCCGACACGGCGATGTACCACGCGAAGAAGGCCGGCAAGAATCGCTTCAGCTATTACGGCCGCGAAATGGACGACGCGGTCTCGAAGCGCCTGGAGCTCGAAGCCGGGCTCCGACACGCGACCGAAAAGGACGAGTTCTCTCTCGTCTACCAGCCGCAGGTCGACGCGACGGACGGACGGCTGATCGGCGCGGAGGCGCTGTTGCGTTGGAACTTCGGCGGCCGGGGTTGGATCGAGCCTTCGGTCTTCATCCCGATCGCCGAGGAGACCGGGCTGATCACGGAGATCGGCGAGTGGGTCGCGATGCACGCGTGCGAGACGGTCCGGCGATGGGACCGGATCGGCCTCCACCTCCCGACCGTCGCGATCAACGTCACGCGTCGCCAGATCCATGGCGGCGGCTTCCCGGACCTCGCGATCCGGGCGCTGCGCGACTACGAACTCTCTCCGGATCGCCTCCAGATCGAACTGACGGAGAGCGGTCTCGTTCAGGATCGAGACGCGGTCACGGACGCGCTCGGGCCGCTACGCGCCCTCGGCATGCCGATCGCGATCGACGACTTCGGAACCGGGCTGTCCTCCCTGACTTCGCTCCGCGAGATGCCGGTCGACGGAATGAAGATCGATCGCAGCTTCGTGATGGGCATGGCGGACGACGCCGTCGCCCGCACGATCGTCCGCATGGTGATCAGCCTCGCCAACGGACTCGGACTACGGCTCCTCGCCGAAGGCGTCGAGACGACCGAGCAGCGGGACGCGCTGCTACGACTCGGCTGTCATCACATGCAGGGCTTCCTCTTCTCGAAGGCGCTCAGCGAGGTCGAGATGGAGGCGGCGCTCGCCTCCCGGGAGCCGCCCTGGCAGCGGCACGTCGACGGTTGCCTCGAGATTGCCGATGAGACCGAGCGCTAGTCGGCGCTCGGGCCCGGTTTCCGGAACACGAAGAAGAAGCGATCGGTACGATCACGCACCGGCGGATCGAATACGCGCACCGTGTAGTCGTCCTCCGGGTTCCGGAGATGCGTCGCCTCCCTGGCCAACTCGAACCCAGCGCCGAGGACCTCCCGACGGACGACGTCCGCCTCGATCCGGTGGAGCGTCTCCGCGACGCTCGTGCCGGCGCCCGGAGCTGCGGCGTGATCGATCACGACGAAGGTCCCACCCGGCGAGAGCGCGTCATAGACTCGCCGGTTCATCTCCTGCCGGTCGACTTCCATCCAGACCGTGTCGTGGTAGAAGAGAACGAGGAAGATCGCGTCGAATGCACCGGGCTCGAGGTCGAGCGCGTCGAGCTCCTGGACGATCGCTTCGACGTCCTCGACGCCCCCGGCCCGCACGCGCGCCCGCCACGACCCGCCATGACGTTTCGCCACGATCGCGTTGTTCTGGGAGACGACCCGTCCAGTCGGCCCAACGGCTCGAGCCAGGACCTCGGTCCACCAGCCGCCCCCGGCCATCAGATCGACGACCCGGGACCCGGTCCCGACGCCGGCGGCTCCGAGCGCGACGAGCGGTTTCCGGCGCGCGTCGTCTTCGCGGTCCTCTTCCGAGCGGGATCGAAGGCGAAGAGCGACGGGATCGGCGACTCCCTCGACGAGGCGGCTCACGGAGAGCCCCCCGGTCGGTCGCAGGATTTCGAGGTCGCCCGGGAGCAGCAGGTCTCCGAGCCCGGCGAGGGGCGTGATGCCCGAGGTGACCGCGGTTCCGAGGCTGTTCAGGATCGTGCCGTCCGGAAGCACGGCGGTGATCCCCGTGGAGTCGTCGGGGAGCGTGATCACGTCTTCGACGCCGCGCCCGGTCGCGCCGTCGATCCGAACGAGCGACGAGTGCACCGGCCAGGGCACGGTCCGCCCGAAGAGCTTCGTCTCGTAGCCGTAGACGACTGGAACCAACACGTCCGCGCCGACGACCGTCGGGTTGCCGTTCCCGATCGGGACCGGATCTCCCAGCCAGAAGCTCTCCGGCAGCGCCGCCTGCGCGAGCGCGTCGAGATCGCTCTCCCAACGAACGGTGCCGTCCGCACGAATCGCGATCAGCGCAGGTCCGTAGGCCTGCAGCGCATAGACGTCGCCGTTCGCGCCGACCGCCGCGGCGGCCGACGTGGCCTTCGTCTGCACCCGCCAATCGATCGTGCCCGTCCGAGCATCCACCCCGTAGAAGGCACCGTTCTCGTCCGACACGTAGACGCGATCGGCCTGCGGTGACAGCGCGGGACTCGAACCGCTGCCGGGTCCCATCTCGGTCAGGAACGCGGGGCTGACCTCGACCCGCCGGTCCGGCCCGGAGCCCAGAGTATGGAGGTCGAGCGCGTGCAACGCTCCCTTGCCGACCGTCGTCGAAGTCGCCGCGACGAAGATCCGCCCGCTGGCCATGTCGACCGCCGGTGTGTTCGCCGAGGGCATCGCCCCGCCGGCCAGCAGCTGCCAAGCCCACTCGCGAATCTCGGGCGCCACGAGCCCCTCGAAGATCGAGGGCGGCATCGGCATGACCGCCGACTCGGGCGGCACGTGCCCCGGCAATCGCAGGTCGTCGTTCAGCCGCCGGCCGGTCGCGCGATCGAAGACCACGACGTCTCCGAAGTTGGTGACCCCGAAGACGTCGCCCGCTCGCGTGAAGACCGCGGTCGTGAGCGCGTTGACCGGCAGATCCTCGGCGACCACCCAATCCCCGTCGCGAATGGTCGGCAGCGGCACCGTCCACTTCGGGCGGCCGTCCGCGTGGAAGGCGAAGAGCTGGTTGCAGTCCCCGATGTAGACGTCGCCCGCATCGTCGACGATCGGGCTCGACAAGATGGCGCAGGGATCGACGCCGGTCTTCGCGTCCGTCCACGGCGGCGCGCTCCAGAGCGCATTGCCCTCGAGGTCGAATGCGTGGAGATTCCATGCGCCGCGGGCGAGGCCCGTGGTGACGAAGAGCGCGCGGCGATCGGGCGTCAACGTCGGTGCCGTCAGGACGGACGCGCCTTCGAGCGCCGTCCACGCCACGCGATCCCCGCTGAGATCCGTCGCAGGAACCAGCTTGCGGTTGGCGGGACCGCGGTGGAGCGTCGACCAGCCGCCGTCCGCGTAGACACCACCGACGTCGCTCGTCTCGGCCGGCGTGCTTCCCGCCACTCCGAAGCACACGCCGAAGCAGACGCCGAGCCCGAGGAGCAGCGCTCCGTACAGTCGATGCCTTCGCAACCCGATCCTCCCCGCTGCACGACGATGCGCGCGCCGCGAGGATAGACGAGCCGATCAGCAGACGAAGCGGGATGTGAGCTCGCCGATCTGATTCGCGAGCTCGAAGAGGCGGTGGGCCTCGCGATCGGTGCCGGCCGCGTCCTGCTCGGCGGACTCCGCGACCTGGGAGAGCTGCTCGATGCTCGCTGCGATCACGCGCGAGCGCGACCCGACCTGCTCCACCAACGCCTTGACCTCGTCGGTGGCCGACTGCTGCGCAGCCACCGTCTCCCCGATCAGCCCCTGACCCGACTCGACGCGGTCCATCACTTCGCCCATCGCGCGAATCGACTCCGCGGAGTGGTCCCGGCGTGCGAGGATCTGCGCGACGGTCTTGGCGATCTCTCGTGTGGCCTCTTCCGTCTGGCTCGCGAGCTTCTTGACTTCCTGGGCGACGACGTTGAAGCCGCGCCCGCTCTCGCCCGCGCGCGCCGCTTCGATCGACGCGTTGAGGGCCAGCAGCTTCGACTGATCCGCGATCTGGTCGATCACCGTCAGCACGATCTGGATCTCCTCCGTGCTCCGGTCGAGCTCGGAGATCGAATCGCGCGCAGTGTTCGCCGCTTCGACCCCGGAGCTCACGACCCGCGCTGCGGCGCGGGAGTCGCTCGCGATTCCCTGAAAGCTCTCGGCGAGCCCCTCCATGCGCGTCTCGATTCCATCCACGCCCTCGCTCGTGGCCGTCCAGGTGCGCGCGACCGCGCTCACCTCTTCCGAGGTGCGCTTCGCGCCCACCACGAGACTCTTGCCGACGTCGTCGAGCTGATGCCCGGCGTCGCCGAGCTGCGACGCGATGTCCCGGATCTGGGTGACCCGCGCCGAGAGGTCGTCGAGGAAGCGATCGAGCTCGAAGGCGATCTGATCCATCGGAGAATCCCCGTCGAGTCCGATTCGCGGAGTGAGGTCGCCGGTCGCGGCCGCGCCGACGACGTCCAGAATGCGATCGGCCTTGAGGCGCAGGACGGTCGCGACTTCCTTGTCCGCGTCGGCGCGTTCCCGCTCGCGCTCGATCGCGTCGCGGAGGCGGTCACCGGTCTCACGTTCCGACTGCATCGCCTCCTGCAGGAGGGACGCGTTGCGATGCTCCTCCGTCACGATCGAGAAGGTCACCAGGCTGCCCGTCCGGGTGCCGTCGAGGGCATGGATCGCGGCGATCGTCACGTCGAGGCGCTCTTCGCCGCGGGTGTGCATCGCCCGATGGGGCAGCGCGTCCGAGTCGAGGAGTCGCCGCATCTCGTCCGGGTCGTCGAAGAGGAACCCGACGCATCGCCCGTCGACCTCCGCCCCCTCCACGCCGAACACGTGCGCCAGCCGATCGATGGACGCGCGGCACGCGGGATTCACCATCTGCACCCGGTGTTCGGCGTCGCAGAGCATGAGATTCACCGGGGCCGCATCCATCACGACGTGACTGCGGTGGAGCGATTCCATGTCGCCGCGCATGTTCCGGATCGCGACCTCGAGGGCCGTCTTCATGGCCCCGAGCTCGTCGGGGTCGTGAGTGGAGATCTCGATGTCCAGATCGCCGGCCGCGACCCGGTCGAGCAGATGTACGGTCTCGCCGAGGCGCCGACTCACGCGACGCATGAGCAGTCCCACGACGACGAAGAGCGCTGCGCACAGGAGTCCGCCCCCAGCGAGGAGCGTGTGCTGGAGCGCCTCCGCGTCCGAGAGCGCCTCCTCCGCCGAGAGGTCGACCTCGAGCACGCCACGGACGTCCCCGAGCTGCCAGCCCACACGCGGCGTATCGGGATGATTGTTATGGCACGTGACGCAGGCCTCAGCGTTCATCCGATCGGCCATCGCGATCCGTACGTATCGCTGACCCTCGATCTCGGTCAGCTCGTGGAAGACGCCATTCGCGTCACGCTCGAACCGTTGGAGGGCTGCGTGCGCGAAGCCGTCGAGGACCCGCTCACTGCGCTCGGGAAAGGGGTGGGCGCTGTAGAGCGCGAGCCGGAACCCGTTTCCCAGGTTCCGCAGTCGATCGCTGAGCTCGTGGATCATCGTCGCGGGCAGCGGAATCGAGTTCGTGCCGGACGCGTGCTCCGCCGAGACTTCCATCCCCGCCATGCGCGCGGGGGCGACCACCGTTTCGGTGTAGTAGCCGCGCAGCTCCCGGTACTCCTCGAGGCGTTCGATGCCGTTCGCGACGAGCTGATCGACCACGCGCTCTCGGGTGTTCGCGCCGGCGTAGACGACGATGACGACGATGCCGAGGACCGCGACGGCGAGCGCGGGAACGGCGAGCTGTGTCGTGAGATTGCGGCGGAACATCGGACTCCGAGCGGCAGTGGGCGTGCAGGCTGCGCCCTGAATCTTCGAACGGCTCGGAAGCGTCGATCTTGAGCGGAATCAGGCCGGATGCGGCTTCGCAAACGGTCGCCCTGGGCAGAACGCCTGAGGCGGACACCGGATTTCGAAGGAGGCTCGATCCATGATCATGCTGCGCTGGAATTCGGACGATACGCAACGCCGGCGACTCGATGTCACACCCGCGCCGGGTCTGACCGAGGCCGATCGGCCTCACCGGCTCCGAGCCAGCGCCCGCGGCCGAAAGCTAGTCGGCGCTCTCGGACCGCTCGGCGAGGAACGTCGGCCATCCGCGAGCCGCAGACCGCATCATCGCCGGGTACACGATCGCGTGCCGAAAGGGACCGATCGCCGTCATGTACAACCGACCGATCGCTCCGCGCGGCTTCACGTACACCGCCATCTGCGGCGACCAGCCGCCGTCGACCTCGACCCGGCCGAGATGCATGAGCGCGTGGACCGTCGAGTTCCGGATCTCGCCCAGGCTCTCGTCCGGCGTGAGGTAGACCGCGTCGAATCCGATCTCTCCTTCGATCGGAAGCGCCGCCGCCTCGGCCGATTCGCTCTCGTCGTGCGGGAGCCGGGAGCGAACCGACTCCGCGTCGGGCGTCGCGGCCCGCGGCGTGCCGGTCCCTCGATCCCAGCCGAAGAGCGCTCCGAGCCATCCGCGAAGACGGAAGAGGAAGGCGGCGACGCCCCGCCCCGAGACGAGCTCCGCCTGACTGCGCACCATGAACTCGAGGAACGCGTCGAAGGGGAGATCGTCCGGGGCGACGATCGGATAGCGCCAGACGTCGACCAGCTCGAAGTCTTCCGCGAGGGCGTGGACGCGCCAGGGCAGCGCGAGGTGATCCGCATCCGGTCGGCGCATCCGCGCGTCTCCTCGATGGGCGCCCCGGGAAGTTAGTCGCGAACGCAGCGCGCTGCGTGCAACGAATCGCCGCGCCGCGGCGGCGACACCCAGCACCGCCGCCCTAGAGCGGCGTCTTGTCCGCTCCCCACGGCCGTCCGCCGTAGGCCGCGTACCCGGCGCCGACGAGGAGCGTCGCCGCGATCAGGCCCATGACGGCGAGTCCGGGGAGCGGGCCGACCGCAGCCCGAGACGTCCACTCCGATAGCGACTGCACCTCCACCGGGTGCATCTCGAGCTTCACGAGCCACGCGAGCACCTGGGCCATGAAGAGATAGACGTACACGCGGCGCAACCGCCGCGAGATGGCCTTGCGAATCGACATCGTCGGCACCGTCTGGCCGAGATGGGGCGCGATCTCTTCCTCGAGCGTGGCGCGGTCCGCCTCGCTGACGCCCTCGGGCGTGGCTGCGGGCGCGATGAAGCGCCGCTCGAGGAGCAGCACCCGCTGTTGCCAGAGGTGGTAGAAGGTGAGTCGCCGCGCTTCCAGCAACAGGAAGATGAAGGTGAGGAACGAGGAGAAGAACACGACGAAGTGCGGGATCTCCGGACTCCCGAGACAGAAGGAGATCAGCGCCGCGGTCGCGCCGATCGCCCAGTTGGTCGTCGTGTCCATCCGCGTCCGCCACGTGTCCGCGCGGCCGACCATCGCGCGGTAGTAGTGGATGAACACCGTCGTGCGACTGCCGAGATCCGGATTCACGCCTCGCCCTCCGTCGTCCGAGTGTAGGCGGCGGGTCGGCGTCGAGGCAGTCCCGACGTGCGATCAGTCCAGCCGCTCGACCGTCCCTCGATCTCCGTCGAGCACCACGCGCTCGCCGGTCCGCAGGACGTCCGTCGCGTTCCGGGTGTTGAGCACCGCGGGCAAGCCGAACTCCCGCGCGACGACCGCACCATGGGACACGGCGCTCCCGACGTCGGTCACGAGCCCGGCGACGATCGCGAAATAAGGCGTCCAACCGACGTCGGTGATCGGTGCGACGAGGATCTCGCCTGGCTCGAGGGATTCCGCCTCATCGAGACGCTTCACCACGCGCACGCGTCCCTCGACCCGGCCCCGGCTGACGGGCTTGCCCACGATCACCCTCTCCTTCCCGGTCGGCACCCCGACGGGCTCGGGCTGCGGATGCCCGACGACGACTTCGGGAAAGCGGAGGGTCTCCTGATAGGCGAGCGCTTCGCGACGCCCCAGGGCAATATCGCGTAGCGGATGACCCGGCGAGGCTTCCGCGAGGGTCTCGATCTCCTCGTGCAACAAGAAGTAGAGCGCGTCGGCGTCGGGCAGTCGTCGCTCCTCGACGAGCTGCGTGCCGAGGTCCCGATAGGCCGCCTTGAAGATCGCCGTCAGCGCGACGAGCAGCGACTTGCAGCGCTCGCGATTCCGGACCGCTCCGTGCGCAAAGCGCCGGAGCCGATCGAATCGCTCGGCCCCGGGCGGCGCTGCGGGCAGGATCGCGGCGGGCGTATCCGATCCCATTCGACGACCGCGGACCTGAGTCTGCAACGATCGGACGACCGGGGACGGGTCGTGCCGCCACTCGGGCTGGCGGATGTCGAGCTCGCGCAGGCTACGGTGGCCGTGACGATCGAGGTAGGCGCGGAACCTTCGGCCGGACTCGACGGACGCGTCTCCTTCGAGCCACGCGATCGCCTCGCTCACATTCATGTCCGCGAAGGCCGCACCGCGGTCGTGTGAATCGAGGAGTGCTTCGAGAATGCGCTCGGCGCCGAGGGCGATGTCCGCGCTCTCCACGTCGGTCGCGCCGGAGAGCACGCTCGCGACGATCGCGTGATGCTCGTCGGTCGGCTCCGCCTCTCCTGCCAACAGGGCCAGCATGATCGGGGTCAGCGCACCTGCGGCCGAAGACACGACGAGATGCAACTGATAGGCCTCGAAGAGCTCAGGCATCCGCGCGTCGATCGCACGCCACGACGCGCGGGCCGTCGCGCCGCGCTCGATCGGCCCGCGCTCGAGCAGCGCCTCCATGCGCCGGATCCTCGGCTTCGAGCGCAACATCGCAGCGAGCTGCCGCGCGAGCCGCGGCGCGCGTCGAAGCCAGGACTCCGGCGGGGGCTCCACGATCTCGGGCACCAGCCGGCCGCACAGCGCCAGGCTCTGCTGGTCGGCGCTCCCGCCGCTGACCGCCGACGAAAAGCGCACTCCCTCGGTCATGTTGATGAAGAGGTGTCCGTGGGACATCGCGATGTAGGGCGCCTCGGGGTATTGATCCCGGGACAAGCCGACGTCGTCCTTGATGCGCTGCCACCCGACGTCGATGCCGCGCGCGCAGGTCGAGTACGTGAGCGGCGAAACCGCCCCCGGCATCATCTCGCCCACGTTGCAGCGCGTGTGCACGTCCCCCGGATCCTGCAGCGGGGTGTCGAGGGCCTGCGGATCCGTGCCCAGGGTCGTGATCGGGCGCGCCTGCAACCAATGGAGCTGGCCGTCGCGATCGATCGACCACTCGAGATCGAGCGGTTTCCCCGATGCGCGTTCGGCGCGCAGCGCGTCGTCGACGATCCGCCGTCGCTCCGCATCGGTGAGGACGGACGCCGTCCCCGCGCGCTCGGTCGCGTCGAAGCGCCCGGCCGCGCGCAGGTACTCGTCGTGATCCGGGCTCGCGGCGCCCGAGACCAGCGCCTCGCCGAGCCCTGCCACCGAATCGATCACGAGTCGGTCGCGCCGGCTCGTCACGGGGCAGGCCGTGAAGCAGACCCCGGAAGCCCGCGCGTCGACCATGCGCTGCACGACGAGCGACATCGCCGGCGCGTCCAGCCCCGCCTCCGCGTCCCGCGCGTCGCGATAGGCCGAAGCCCGCGCGGTTTCCGCGGAGTGCAGACAAGTGCGAATCGCGTCGCCGATGGCCGGTGCTCCTTCGACGTCGAGCACCGTCTCGTACTGCCCGGCAAAGGACGCCTCGGCTCCGTCCTCGCCGATCGCGGACGATCGGACCGCGAGCCGACCTTCCCCGAAGCGCTCGACGACCGCCTGCACGCATGCATCGAACGCAGCGGCGTCGGCGTCGATCGAGAGACCGACGAGGGCGACGGCGTCCGGCACCCGCAGGCCCATCGCGCGCAGCCGCGCGAGCCCATCCGCCTTGCCGCCGACGGGAGCGCCGTCGATCGAATCGAGCTCGAGGATCTGCGGGGTGGGGGACAAGGAGATTCCGGGGCAGGCGGGAAGCGATGGGGCGGCAGTATGCCGCAGTCGGCTCGATTCGGACGGCGGCCTCACGGCAAGGGATCGGCAGCGCGCGCGCCGGTCCCGCGCGACCGTGCGCTGGATCACGCGACGGAGCCCGTGAGCGCCGATCCACTCGGAACGGCCGGCAGGGACCGGTCGGGAGATGGTCGTGGCGACCCCCCTGCGCCCCGTGCGCCCTCGCGAATACCAGCTGTTGACCGACGCCCATCGGGCGCGCAGCAACGGCAAGGCCCGGGCCGCGATCCGGCTCTACCGGCGGATCCTCGTCGAGAATCCGAGCAACCTCGAGGTGGCGCTCCGGGTGGCGCCGATGCTCGCCTGGGCCGGCCAGGGATTCGAGGCGTGGCAGCTCTACCGGCGCGTCGCGATGGACTACGCGCGGGCGCGCCAGTACAACGAGTGCCTCGCGGTCTATCGCGAGGCCTGCCGCTTCGTCCCTGGCGAATTCGAGGCCTGGCGACTCTGCGCCGAGCTCCAGCTCAAGCTGAAGAAACCGGAAGGCGCCTTCGAGACCCTGGTCGAAGGTCGCATGCAATTCGGCGGACCGAGCCAGCGCGGACAGGCGATCGCCCTGCTCTCGCGGGCGCGCGAGATCGAGCCCTGGGACGACGACGTCCTGCTCGACCTGGCCGGGCTCTACGCAGCGACGGATCAAGACGATCTCGCCCTCGAGCTGCTGTCGACCCTCGCGTGCCGCGTGCACGGGCGGCTACTCCGTCGCGTGCGGGCGCTCCAGCTCCGGCTCACCTACCAGCCGCGCTATGCGTGGCTCTGGCTGCGGACCTTCGGTCGTCGCGCCCCGGTCGACCCCATCATCGAGCGCGACACCGCGTCGCACGCGACCGCCGAGGACGCGGTGATCGAGACACTCGCGCGTCCGAGACTCCGACGCGTCTCGTCCGGCTAGCGATTCGTGGTCAGAGTCGCCTAACGCGGGCGCGTCCCGTCCCACGCGTTCCAGAACGTCACCTCGTCCGCCCCCTTCCGCTTCGCGGGCTTGAGGACCGCGCCCTTCGTCCACGCGACGGGAAGCAGGATCGTCTGCGTGACGTCCTCGGGGATCCCGAGCGCCCGGGCCACCTTCTCCTCTTCGCTGACGAGGAGCGTCGTCCAGGTCGTCCCGAGCCCCGACGCGCGCAGGGACAACATCAGGGACCAGGCTGCCGGCAGGACCGAACCGTAGAAGGCGACCTGCATCGCGGTGTTGGCCGGCGCCGGTCGACCGAGCGAGCAGACGAGGATCAGCGCCGGCATGCGGTGGAGATTCTCCGCGAGCCCCACGTACGTCGGCCGCTCCCCGGGGAGCTTCGCCCCCTGCATCGACTCGGGCATCTGATCGGCCATGCGCACCGACAGCGCCTCCATGCTCGACCGGTACAGGTCGCCGACCGCCGCCTTCGGTTCGGGTTCGGTCAGCACGAGAAATCGCCAGGCTTCGCGATTCAGCCCGGTCGGCGCCTGGACGGCCGCGTCGATGCAGCGTTCGATGACCTCGGGCGCGACCGGGCGGTCGTAATCGAGGCGGCGGCGGACCGAGCGCGCGGTCGAGACCACCTCGAAGAAGTCGTCGCTCGCGGTGCCTTCGTTCATCTCTTCTCCCTGTCGCACGCCCGGGCCGTTGCTCCGGAGACGGAGAGTAGGCGATGCTCCGGCGCGAGGAGGGACGAAGCCAGTGACCGCGCGCATCCGATCGATCGACTACGAACACGATGGCCACGCGCTGCGCGGGGAGCTCGCCTGGGACGACGACTGGGCCGAGCCGCGACCCTGCGTCGTCGTCGTCCACGACGCCATGAAGAGCAATCAGGGCTTCGAGGAGGAGCGCGCCGTCATCCTCGCGGGCCTGGGCTTCGCGGGGTTCGCCCTCGACGTCTACGGCGCGGATGTCCAGGGCGTGGACGACGCCGATGCGTATCGGTTGATGAGCCCCTTCCAGGAAGACCGGGGCTTCCTGCAGAACCGACTCCTCGCGGGCGTGCACGCCGCCGCCGCGCTCCCCGAGGTGGACGCCGAACACATGGCAGCGATCGGCTACTGCTTCGGCGGGATGTGCGTGCTCGACCTCGCGCGGGCGAACGCGCCGCTGGCGGGGGTCGCGAGCTTCCACGGTCTGCTCAGCGCGCCCGAAGGCGCCGCCCCGTCCGACGCGATCGCGCCCAAGGTGCTCGTCCTCCACGGCTGGGACGATCCCTTCGTCCCGCCCGAGAACGTGCCCGTCTTCGCCCAGGAGATGAGCGCGCGAAACGCCGACTGGCAGCTCCTCGCCTTCGGCGACACCGTCCACTCCTTCACGAACGTCCGCTACGACGACCGCGCGACCGGCACGCAGTACTCGCCCGCGGCGGATCGACGCTCCTGGCGCGCGCTCACCGATTTTCTCGACGAGCTCTTCCCGCACCGGCCGGGAGCGGCGGGATCCGCGGCCACCTAGACTGATCGCATGTCCCCCCTCGGCCCCGACGACCTCGTCTACAACACGACCAACATGCTCGGCGGCGGCGTGCGAGAGCTCGTCGCGGCCGCGGTCGCGGGCGACTATCGCGGCGTCACGATCTGGCCCCAGGACGTGGAGCGCGCGCGAGCCGCGGGCATGTCGATCTCGGACGTGAAGTCGCTGCTCGACGATCACGGTCTGGTCGTGACCGACGTCGACTGCCTGCTCTCGTGGACCGAACAGGCGCTGCCGAAGCCCGGGGAGGCGATGGTCGAGATCGTCGGGGCCGACGCGTTCTTCGAGATCGCGGAAGCCCTCGATGCGTCTGCGATCAACGTGACCCAGGGATTCGGGGGCGAGCTCGACCTCGACCGCGCTGCCGAGGACCTCGCGAAGGTGGCGCGACGGGCGGCGGAACACGGCCGGAACGTCAACTTCGAGTTCCTTCCCTGGTCGGGCGTACCGGACGTGACGACCTGCCTCGACCTGCTCGAACGCACGGGCTGCCCGAACACGACGATCATGTTCGACGCCTGGCACTGGTTCCGAGGCGCACGCGACCTCGAGGCGTTGCGCAAGATCCCTGGCGCGCGCATCGGCAGCACGCAGTGGAACGACGCCCCGAGCCAGCCGAGCGACAACCTCCCGGCGGAAGCGATGCAGTCGCGGCTCCTCCCGGGCGACGGCGACATTCCGCTCGTCGACCTCGTGCGAGCGCTCGACGAGATCGGCTCGCGCGCGCCGATCGGCGTCGAGGTGATCCGCAGCGACCACGACGCGATGCCGCCGGAGGAAGTCGGGCGACGGACCGCCGACGCGATGCGCGCGGTGCTCCGAGAAGCGCGAGGGGACGGCGCGTGAGCGATTCGACGAACGCCCTCGCCGAGCAGCCCGAGGATTGGTACCTCGAGGACTATGCCGATGCGCTCGCGAACGAGCAGCAGCTCACGGGTGGGCGTTATGTCGTGACCGAGGAGGAGATCCTCGAGTTCGGGCGGCGCTTCGATCCGCAACCCTTCCACACGGACCCGATCGCGGCGAAGGACGGCCCCTTCGGCGGCCTCGTCGCCCCGGGCGCGCTCAGCTTCGCGATCCGCAACGCCCTCCACAACCAGCTCCCGGTCCGCGCCAAGCTCTTCGCAGGCCTCGGCCTCGACAACCTCTTGCTGCCCCATCCGGTCCGGCCGGGCGACGTGCTCAGCCTCCGCGTCGAGTTCGTCGAGGCGCGGCGCTCGAAGTCCCGCCCGAAGACGGGCGTCGTCGTCACGCGGCAGTCGGTCCTGAACCAGGACGGCGCGACGGTGCTCACGATGGACGCCAAGATGATGGTCCACGCGCGCACGGACGGATCGGCCGACGCACGTTAGTCGGCGCGCAGCACCTCGAAGTCGTCGAAGTCGAAACCCGGCGCGACTACGCAGCCAACGAGGGCGTAGCCGGCAGGACCCTCGAGCGCCTCCGCCCCTTGCCAGTACCCAGCCGGCACGACCGCCTGGAGCGCCTTGTCTCCCGCCTGTCCAAGGTGCGTACGGCCGGAGGGCGACAACGCCTTCTGCCGGGTCGAGCCGGCGTAGAGTGTCAGGTCGTCGCCTTGATGGTGCATCCAGAGCTCTTCCGAGCGCACGCGATGGAATGCGGATGCCATGCCGGACGGCAAGAGGAAGAGGATCGACGTCATCGCCGCGCGCGGCCCCGAGTAGCCTTCGGGCAGCGCGTCTGCGGCGATCTCGACCGGCGAGCGCCAGGTCTCGCGGTAGAACCCGCCTTCCGGACGGGGCTCGAGACGAAGTCGATCGATGATCTCCCGCACTCGGGCGGTTAGCGACACCTCCCGCGTCATGCCGCCTGGTAGCGCCCGGGCTCGACCTCGGTCGCTTCGCCCCGCGCGAGCATCCGCGCCAGATGGAGCTCCGAGCTGCGCCGCTCGACGACGTCCGCGACCTCCGACGCGGCGCTCGGCCGGTAGACGAAGCGATGCGCGACCATCTCGTCGAGGTCGCGAGGCTCCACCAGGAACTCGAGCATCGCGCCGTGGCGCCGATCGATCACGCCGGCGAACCCGTCCAGCCGCTCGAGAAAATCCGCGCGCCCCTCGATCACGCCCTTCTGATGGAAGGTGACGTAGTAGGCGGCGTCTTCGTCGCGCACGCGACGCAGGCTCTCCTCGAACTGATCGAGGTCGCTCCAGGCGTCGCCGTAGTAGGGACCGAAGCCGGTCAGATCGATGTCGGCGAGAAAGAACACGTCGCCTTCGACCCGGAACCCGCTGTGTCCGCGCGTGTGGCCCGGCAGGTGGACCGCCTCGATCCCGATCCCGCCGAGGTCGAAGCGCGCGCCATCCGCGAAGCCCTGCGCGTCGGGACGCGGCTCGAAGTGGAACTCCTCGACGATCGTCTTCCGGAACGCCGCTTCGATCCCCTTGTCCGCCATCCCGTAGATGCCCATCAGACCGTCGAGGGTCTGCACGCCGACGAGGTCGTCGTCGTGGATGTGCACCCGGGCGTCGGAGAAGAGCCGGTTGCCGCACATGTGGTCTTCGTGCGCGTGGCTGTGGAGCAGCGCGTCGACCTTCGCGGGCGCGCCGCCCTTCGCGACCACCGTCGTCGACGGGTCGATCAGGAAGGTCTCGCTCGCGCCGCGAACGAGCACCGAGTTGCCCGACGGGTAGCCGCCGTTGTTCTCCCCCACGAGCACGCTCACCCGGTCGGTGAGTCGTCGCTCGGCTTCGCCCCAGTCGATCCGCATGGGGGGAGCCTACTCGGAAGCGCCTTCGGGGGCGACTCATCGGGCGTTCCGCCCCGCGGCTCGCACCCCTCTGGCGGCGTGCCCGTGCCGCGAAAAAGAGGGGCGGTTCCTATGCGGAAAATGACCTTCGGACAGAAATGGACGGGCACGGGGGAGCGCACCGCAATCACTCAATCCAGCGAACCCAGTGGGAGTCGAACTCAGCATGTCGACCGGAATCGACCCGATCACGACGAACGCCCTCGAGGATCCCGACGCGGAGCTCGTCCGGCGCTGCCAGGCCGGCGGAGCCGACGGCGCCCTCGCCTTCGGGCTGATCGTCGAGCGTCACGCCGCGCGCATCCAGCGCCGCGCGGCGCGCATCCTCGGTGACGACAGCGAGGCCGAGGACGTCGTCCAGGAAGTCTTCGTGAACGTCCACCGCTTCCTCCGCCGCTATCGCCCGGATCGCCCCTTCAGCCATTGGCTGTCGGTGGTGACCCTGAACGCGTGCCGCATCGAGCTCCGCCGCCGGGCCGGTCGCGACCGCCGACACGAGGCCTATCGCCTCGATCCCGGTCGCACGAACGAGACGCGGATCGACAGCGACCCGCTGCTCCGGGAGTGGCTCGGCGACGCCCTCGACGCGCTCCCGCCGCTCACGCGCGAGGCGATCCTACTGCGCGCCCTCGAGGGCATGGGCTACCGCGAGATCGCCGACAAGATCGGCTTGTCCGAACCGGCGACGAAGATGCGCGTGCTGCGCGGCCTGCGCGATCTTCGGGCGCGCTACGCGCTCGTCGAGGGCGATTCGGCCGCTCCGACCTCTCCGACCTCGCAGACGAAGCCGAAGCGCCCGTCTCGGAGCGCCGCGGCCTAGCACGCGCGACGGCGGCACGAGGCCGCCTCGCGTCCGCCGCGCATTCAGCGCGGAGCGGGCGCCCCGTCGCTCCCGGCCTCGCAGGGCCGGTCGATGCGCGCGAGCACCTCGCAGACCGAGGGCAGCTGTCGCGAACCGGAGCGCGCGCCCGCGGCGCGGAAGAGCTCGCCCCGCGCGACCTTCGAGTCCCCGATCACGCTCGTGAGCACTGCCAGGGACCCGGTCACGTGGGCGGCGGCGAAGCTCGAGCCGTTGCCGAACGAGAAGCGGTCCCCGGGCATGGTCGAGATCACGTCGACCCCCGGCGCGAAGAGCTCGACCCAGGGGCCGCGGTTGCTGGCTTCGAAGAGCCGACCGTCGCGGTCCACCGCGCCGACACCGACGACCGAGGGATAGGCCGCGGGATAGCGCCGTTCGCGCGTACCCTCGTTGCCCGCAGCGGCGATCACGACCGCGCCGAGCTCCTCGAGGCGCGCGACGCCGCGCTCGAAGAGGATGTTGGGCGGCCCTGCGAGGGCGAGGTTCACGATCTGCGCCTCGGCGTCCCAGGCTTCGTCGAGCCCCTGTAACAGGTCGTAGATCGTGCAGCGTCCGCCGGCGCCCTGGGTGGGTCGACAAGCCGGGATCGAGACGAGCTCGGCCCCGGGCGCGAGACCCGCGATCCCGAAGCCGTTGTTCTCGATCGCGTTGATGACGCCGGCCATCAGGGTGCCGTGCGCGCCGACCTCGACCTCCGCGTCGTCCGGAAAGGGCCGGATGCGCGCTTCGGAGAGATCGCGGTGGGCCGTCTCGGGCGCGGAGTCGATCAGCGCGATCCGCACGCCCTCCCCGGTCGAGATCTCGCGCGCGTCGCGCACGCCGGTGATCGCCAGGCCGTACTGCAGGCTCGCGTAGGGATCGGGCTCGAGCACGGGGACGTCGTTCGCGTCCACGGGATCGACGGAGGCGGACGCGCTCGCGTAGACGTCGTTCGGGACCAGGGCGCTGCCTTCCGGCACGACCGTCACCAGCTGATCGATCGGCGCACCGGGGGGCCCGGCGACGCGGGCGACCGTCGCGCAGATGACGGGACTGAAATAGCTGTCGGCGATCGTCGCGCCGGGTCCGAGCTCGAAGTCGCTCGGGATGTTGCCCACCGGGTCCTTCGGTAGGGCGAGGATCGCTTCGCTCGGTCCGTCTGCGGCACCGGCGGCGCCGGCCGCCGCCTCGGGCATCGGCACGATCGACCCCGGCCCAGCCGCTCCGCCGGCGCTGATGCCCGGCTCGGTGTTGGGCGCGGCAGCTGCGGCCGCGGCGGCCCCCATCACGAAGGGACCACAGAGCGTGTCGTCCCCCGCACTCGCGACGAACGGCGCGCCGAGAAGGCACGCCGTCACGACGAACACGAGCAGCAGGGAACGAGGGATCATGGCGAGACCGGCTCCGCGAAGAGCGCCAGCGGTCGCGGGCCCTCCTTCAGACGCGAGGCGATCACCTGCAGATCGGCGGTCGCGTCGGGGCCTTCGACGCCGACGGCACGTACACGGTAGCGCCCGACGCTCGACGGTCCGGAAACGATCTCGAGTCCTTCGGCGCGCAGGCCTGTGGCCAGCTCCTTCGCCGTCACGCCCTCGGCGAAGACGACGTCGAGGCGGGGGCTCGCATGCGTGTCCATGCCCGCGAGCGTGTAGTCCGGCGATGCGCTCGACAGCGCGCCGTCGAAGAGACCCGCGCCACCGACGAGCCCGATCACGAAGATCGCGGCGGCTGCGGCGGCCGCCTGCAGTGGGCGCAGCGCCCAGGGGCCACGGACAACACGGGCCCCTTCGCCCGAGGAAACGCCAGCGACCTCGGCTTCGACCTCGGTCTCGAGGACCCAACGCGTGAGCCGACGCACTTCGTCGTCGGAGAAGTGGGTGGCCGCGTCGAAGGGCAGGACGTTCGAGCGGGCGGCGGCGCGCGGAAACCGTGGCGAGGTGTCGGCGCCCTCGGCTTCGCCGGCGTCGATGCGTGCGGTGATCTCGTCGAAGACGCGGTCGGGATCCGGCAGGGCGACGTCGATCTCGTAGGGGGCGCCCGAGATCATGTCGAGCTCGGCGCGACAGTCCCCGCACTCGGAGGCGTGGGCTTCGACGGCGCCGCGTTGGCGGTCGTCGAGCAGGCGCTGGCCGCGCTCGTCGGTCTCCCCGTACCAGGGAATCCAACCGAGCACGCTCTCCGGACACCGAATCGATCGCGCCTCTCTGCTCATTCCCTCTCCTGTCGCGCTTCGCCCGGCGCGCCGCCGAGCATTCTCCGCAGCGACCGTCTTGCGCGTGAGATGCGCGTCTTGACCGTGTCCCGCGAAACGTTCTGTCGCGCTGCGACCTCTTCCAGGCTCTGGCCCTCGACCACCGACCACGTCAGCGCTTCACGCTGCTCCGACGGGATCCGCTCGAGGAGCCCGGCGACCCGGCGCAGGCCGTCCCGTGCGTCGAGCGTATCCTGGTGGGTCGCCGACGGACCCTCATCGGGGACCTGTGAGATGACCCCGTCCTCGCTCGCGACGACCCGCGATCGCTTGAAGCGCGATCGCTGCCGAATCGCCTCGAGGCACTTGAAGCGCGCGATGCCGAAGATCCAACTCGTGACCTTCGACTCGCCCCGGAAGGCGGGCGCGCTCGCCCAGACTTCCAGGAAGACGTCACTGGTGATTTCGCGGGCCAGCTCCTGATCCTCCAACCTACGACGTACAAAGACGAATACGCGCGGGTAGTAACGGTCGAACAGGGCTCGGAATGCGTCCCGGTCACGGGTCTCGGCGACGGCCTGGAGCAGCGTCGCATCTTCTTCGTCCCGGTCCCTCGCCTTCTCGTTCATCGAGTCGTTCCGTAGGTCGTCGCAGCGGGGGATCAGGTGCCCGAAAGTCGCCGCGCTTGCGAAGAAAATCCGCCCTTCCGGTAGGGCCGGAGGGCTCCCGGGAGGTTACAGGCCTGCAGCGGATTCGGAGGTCCACGGCCCCAGGGGGTCGGTGCTGAGGTGGCCGTGAGGCCACGCTCGTCGCCTACTTCTTCTTGGGGACGGTGCCGACGGGCGGGTTCTGGGGCGTGCCACCGGGCTTCACGCTCGATCCGCCACCGGGCGGGCCACCGGGCTTGATCGGCGGGTTGCCCGGCGCGCTGCCCAGGGAAGGCGTCGCGCCGCAGGCGACCGATGGGCCATCGCAGGCGCCGGGGCGCTGCACTGCAGCCGCCGCGGGGGCCGAGCGTACGGGCGGCCTGGCTGCGGCCGCGACGTCGCTGGGGTTGAACAGCGACTGGAGCGGAATCACCGCCGCGGAGCCCGCGAGGGCACCTCCGGCGATCGCTTCCCGCGGCTCAGCGCAGGGTCCGGGCGGCGCGAGGCCCGGTGGTGATTCGGCGCGTGCCATCCCCGCGACCGCGACGCATCCGAGCAGCGTCGCGAGAAACGCGGATCGGCGGGGAGTGGACGGGAGACGCATGCCGGCATCCTAGCCCTCGAACCAGCGTGATCAAAGTATCGAGGGAGTCGTGATCACGCCAA
>CAZAUR010000012.1:0-167021 GCA_964488255.1 uncultured Spirochaetaceae bacterium
CGTCAAACTTTGAAGGCCTCCCCAGCAGAGCTGGGGGGACTCCCGACGGGCTAGATCATCAGTACCGAAAGCGGGTTGCAGAGCGGCTCGTAAGGGCAGGAGAGGGCCGCCAGGTGATCGTGCTCACGCATGACGTCGTCTTCATGTATCTGCTCCGAAAATACAGAGCTGAGCTCGGCGTGTCGCTCCACGAGCTTTCTCTTCAGCGTGGATACAAGAAGGACCACGCGCAGGCCAAGGACGGGCCGCCTTGGGTGGCGATGCCGGTTAGAGATCGGATCAAGACGCTAAGAGCTGAGATGGTCGACGCGCGGCGGTCCCTTAAGGCGAGCGATCGTGCCGAGTACGAGCGCAGAGCCTCCCAGGTCTACAAGAGGCTGCGCATGTCCTGGGAACGAGCCGTTGAGGAAGTGCTCCTCAACCAGACGGTTGTTCGCTTCGGCGATTCCGTCCAGACGAGACGTCTCGGAAAGACCACTGACATCACCGAAGAAGACGTAGAACGCGTTGCGAAGGAGATGAGTCGCTGTTCCGACTTCGAGCACGATGAATCAGGCGCCGTGCATGCCGATATCCCTGATCCCGACGTGATCGAAGGCGACATCGCCAACCTCGACGCATGGGTCAAAGACCTCCGTTCGAATCGCGGTCGGAACTAACATTCTTCTGTCGAAGCCGTTGAAAGGATAAGTCTCCTCGAGTGATAATGTTTCTTACGGAAAATCCCGGCTGCTATTGGAGCGTTGTACCTGGTGCCAGAAAATCTACGTCAAGCTCTTCTGACGAATACTCTCCATCTGGCCATGCAGAAACAGCGAACGTGGCACCGTCGCCCAAAGTGAAAGCCATTACCCCAGGGCGACCTTCCGTGGCCAGATTCTTGCTCGCATACTCACCGAGCGCAGCGCAGGTGATTGGGTAGCGATCAGATTCCTTCTCGGGTTTTGTGACGGGACGCTGCGTGATGAGCTCACCCGTTTTGAATCCCGCTGTGCCCGGGGCTGATTTGGAGATTGGCTGAACGCAAAGCCGCCATCTTGGCGCAAATTCAGTAAGTAGCCTTCACCACCCTACAGACGCAAAGCAGCCCGATTCACCTGGGCGAAACGGGCGTCACGAGCAAGTGCTCTCAGCGCATTTGCAAAGTCCGGATCTTTCAGTCTTGGTGGCTGCACTTTCACTTCGCGCTTTCCGTCGATTCTAGAAAGGCGAACCAGCATGCCGGTCCGCCCTTCGTTTCCCATTCAGTTTTGCAACCGAATGGTTGCAAAATAAACAGGCATACACAGAAAAGCAACGCTTTTATGTGTATGCCGGAATCAACTCGCCGTAGGCGGCATTCGCGCCGAGCGCAGCGAGGCCGCGATGATTTTTCGTAACGTTGTGCGACTCACGCCCGCAGACGGCCTTGAGGAACCGGGCGTGGAAAGAATCCGTCCCTCAAAAGTCCCTCTGGAACCTTCTGGAGCGTTTTCAGGGTCTTGGGTACCCGGGTTGCGGGCAAACGTCTCCTGGAGCGTGTGAGCCGCTGATTTCTGGCGTGCCTGTGCGCCTTGCTGCACCTCTCTGGCGCCGTGCTGATCGTTTCTTGACTCAAGTGTACCACGCGTGGTACGATAACAAATGATCGAGAAGGTCCGCACAGCAGTCTTCTACGCGACCGAAGCCGGGGCTGAGCCCGTGCGAGATTGGCTGCGTGACCTCTCACGAGAAGATCGCGAGTCGATAGGCAAGGACCTGGCCCGCGTTGAGTTTGGCGCGGCGCTGAAAAAGCCGCTCGTAGACAACCTGGGCGAAGGCCTTTGGGAAGTTCGCACCCAGCTCCGACGTGGACGCATCGTACGCGGTTGACGAACCCATGTTCCCATCGTCCGCGCTGAGGCGGACGCTGTGGGCCTCTACCGAAGGAGGTTCACGATGGGACGAGCGAAGGGATCGAGGGGTGAGTTGTCGGCGACGGTGTCGCGCCGTTTGGCGACGATTGAGGGCTGCGAGCGCCGCGGCGAGGCGCTGAAGGCGTATGCGGCACGCACCGGCCAGTCGGCCGGCGTGTTCTACGAGGCGAAGCGGGCGGCACGGCGAGCGGGCGTGCTGCCGCCGGCCCGAGGCGCGAAGCGCCCGGTCCGGGACACGGCAGCTCGGCGCGCACCGCGCCCTTTCGTGGAGGCCGTGGCGCCTCGTCCGACGGGCGCTGCTCCGTCGACACTCGGGGCGGTGGCCTGGCGCCTACGTCTGCCCGGCGGCGCCGTCCTCGAGAGCACGACGCCGCTCGACCGAGGCCTGCTCGGTGAGCTGGTAGCCGGTCCGGAGGGGCGATCATGATCCGGCCCACTACGGATATACGCGTCCACCTGTGCCGCGAGGCCGTTGATTTTCGTAAGCAGATGCGAGGCTTGTCCGTCCTGGTCCAGGAGGAGCTCGAGCTCGATCCCTTCAGCCAACACCTGTTCGCCTTCTGCAACCGAAGACGCGATCACGTTCGCCTCCTCTACTGGGAGCGCAACGGTTTTGCCATGTGGCAGAAGAAGCTCGAGCAGGACCGCTTCCCCTGGCCACGGAAGCTCGACGAGGACGTGGTCGAACTCTCGGGGCGCGAGCTCAACTGGTTGCTGGATGGCATGGACGTGTTCGCGATTCGACCTCATGGCGAACTTCTCTACGAGAGTGTCTTGTAGATCCAGACCGATGGCCTAACATGTAGGTCATGTCGAAGACGACGCCCGCAGAGCTTCCCGATTCGGTCGAAGAGCTGCGGGCGTTGCTGCTTTTGCAGCACGGGTTGCTCGACGAGCATGCCGAAGAGAAGACACGCTTCGAGCAGACGCTGGGTGAGTACCAGGCCGAACGCACCGAGCTTCGTCAGACACTCGACGAGTACAAAGCGGAGAACGCTCGCCTGGCCGAGGCCGTGCGGCTGCTCAAGAGCCAGCGGTTTGGCCGATCCAGTGAGCGAAGCCCTGCCGACCAGCTCGGGATCTTCAACGAAGCCGAGGTCGAAGCCGACGCAGAGACCGCCGAGCGCGAAGAAGACACGATCGAGGTTCCGGCCCATCGCCGTCGTCGAGGCGGCCGCAAGCCGCTGCCCGATCATCTTCCCCGCGTCGAGGTCCTGCGCGATCTCGACGACAGCGAGAAGGTCTGCTCGAACGACCCCGCCCACACTCTGGTTCGGATCGGCGAGGAACGGGCCGAGCGGCTCGTCTACCAGCCGGCCAAGCTCTACATCGAGGCCGAGGTCCGGCCCAAGTACGCCTGCGGCACGTGCAAAGACGGCGTCGCGTGCCGGGAACCCTCGCCGCAGCCGATCCCGAAGAGCATGGCCTCGTCGTCGTTGCTGGCCCAGGTGGCGACGAGCAAGTACGCGGACGGCCTCCCTCTGGCTCGCCAGGAGACGATCCTCTCCCGTGCCGGGATCGACCTGCCGCGCGCGACGCTGGCGTCGTGGATGATCCGCTGCGGAGATCTGGTCGAGCCGCTCACGGATCTGCTGCTCGAGCAGATCCGAGGCGGCGCCTACGTCCTGGCCGACGAGACACCCTTCCAGGTCTTGAAGGAAGAGGGGCGACGGGCCGAGAGCCAGTCCTATCTCTGGGCCTTGCGAGGGGAAGATCCCACTCACCCGCTCCTCTACTACGAGTATGCGCCGACGCGGAGCGGCGACGTGATCGAGCGACTGCTCGAAGGGTTCACGGGCTACCTGCAGACGGACGGCTATGCGGGCTACGACCGGTTCGACTGTGACCGGCCGGAGGTCGAGTCGAAGGTCGTGCACGTCGGCTGCTTCGCGCATGCACGGCGGAAGTTCGACGAGGCGCTGCGAGGCCAGGGCAAGACCAGGGCGAAGGGCAAGAACAAGAAGTCGCCGAAGTCACGGATCGCCGAGCAGGGACTCTCGCGCATCAACAAGCTGTTCAAGGTCGAGCGGAAGTACCGTGACGCGTCGCCCGAGGAGCGTCATCGGCGAAGACAGGAAGAGCTGGCGCCGCTCATCGAAGAGCTGCGAGCGTGGACGATCGCCTCGAAGGGGCGCGTGCCTCCGGCGAGTCTCTCAGGCAAGGCGATCGCGTATCTGGACAACCAGTGGCCGAAGCTCGAACGCGTGCTCGAGGACGGGCGGTTGGAGCTCAGTACCAACGCAATCGAGCGGGCGATCCGACCCTTCGTGATCGGAAGAAAGGCTTGGCTGTTCGCGGATACGCCGAGCGGGGCGACGGCGAGTGCGCGGCTCTACAGCCTGGTCGAGACGGCCAAGGCGAACGGGGTCGAGCCGTGGCGCTACCTCGAGACGATCTTCACGCGTCTGCCGGAGGCCACCTCACGGGCCGACTACGAGGCGCTATTGCCCAGCAGCCTGGCCGACGAGCTCAGCCGCATCGATCCGCGCTGAGGTCTCCGCCTCCCCGACCGGGCTCTCCCGCCCCGCCGCCGCGTCACTGAGGGGACGAGGAGGCGCATGGGTTCGTGGAGCGCGTACATCTCCATCGTGGCAGTGCCGGTCTTTCTGGCTCTCGCCGGGGTGTTTGTGTCCATGGTGACCGGGCTGCTTGGGGGACGGAACGACGCACAAATGCGGGAACTCGATGATCGCGACGCCCCGTTGGCCAATGGAGAACTCGAATGATTCGGACGACACTTGGTCGATACGCGAGTGTAGTATCGCTGGTTCTGCTCCTGGTGCTAGGTGCCGTTGGCGACGCGATCGGTGATGGCGCCGAGAATGAACATCAGTTCGTGGGCTCGCAGAAATGCGCCGTGTGTTACCGGAAGAGCCTGCTCGGCTCCCAGTTCGCCGTTTGGAAAAGGGGGCCACACGCGCGAGCCCTCGAGACCCTGGCAAGCGACGATGCGTACTAGTTTGCCGAGGCGGCCGGAATCGACGAGCCCCAGGAATCGGACGAATGCTTGTCGCGCCACGTGACGGGATTCGGTCTTCCCGCAAAGCGCTTCGCTCGCCGAAATCGAATCATGGAGGAGGGCGTGGGATGCGAATCTTGCCGCGGTGCGGGCAAGTATTGGAGACGATGTCGGACCTCGATCTGACGCGTTCCAAGGGGCTTCGCTTTCCGGACGAAGCCGACTGCTTGCGTTGCCACGACGACGAAGGTCCGACGTGGGACGACCGGCGGTACGTGCTCGCGGATGGCAGCAAGGTCGGATTCGACTTCGAGAAGGCCTGGAAGCGGATCGAACGTCCGATTCCCACGGAGGTGAAGGGCCGATACCTCGAACTGAAGAAGGACTGAGACGGAGAATCCGAAAGGTCGAAACGCTCGGAGCATGAGGAGGCGTTGCGGGTCGCGCTCGATTAGGAGGACGCGGTCCCCGTTGGAGAGCTGGCCGCGATTGCTGAGCAGGTCACGTACGAAGCGGATCCGCAGATCTTCGAGGGCGGGAATGCGGCGACCGTGTTGACGCTCGTACTCGCGGGAGAGGTCGACGTGTATGTTCCGATCGCGCTCGCAGGAACCAATCGCGGTATCTGCATCGATCGCGTCGAAGGCGGCGCGCTGCTGGGATGGTCGAGTCTCGTCGATTCCAGGGCCTTCGTGCTCTCCGCCTGGGCCGCGACGCCAGTCGAAGTCCTGACGCTCCCGACGGCCGAGCTGCGCGGCTGGATTGACGTAACGGCATTCGGGGGAGGTCGGCCCATCGGGCAATCGCGAATGTGGTCGCACGACGGCTTCACGCGATGACGCTCGCTCTGCAGGGCGAGATCGAACATTCGACCCGTCTGAGGCGACGAGACGCATCCGAACGACCTCCGCTCGACGCCGAAGCGTCGTACTGCGACTCGTCGCGCGGGTATGGAAGTTCGATCCGGTGCCTGATCGAGCTGGCTCATCTCGACGGGATCGAGCATGGCGCTGTCCGGGACGAGCCGCCCTTCCATCTGAATCACGCTCCGGGCATCGAGCGACGTGCCATCGGAGATGATCGTGCGAGGGAGCGACGAGCGACCGTGGCCACCAGGCCCTTCTGCCGAATGGCCGCCATCCGCTTTTTTCAGCGAGCGAATGCGGACGTGGCCGAAGCGTGGGCGCGCGGGGACGCCTGATCGGCGCGTCTTCGTCCGGTCCCACGCGTTGCAGAGACGCGGAATCAGCTCGTCTCGAGTCGACTCGCGACGGCTTCCAGAGCAGCCTGGTTTTCGCGGAGCTTCAGCTTGTAGTCGTGCGAGTCCGTGTTGTTGATCTCGTAGCGAATGTCGGAGATGGCCGATTCGACCGTCTCGCGCAGCACTTCGACCTCATTCTCGTTCAGTTCGATGCGGGTCATACGGCGCCTCCAATTCTGGTCGATGGCCTTCGATATCGGCGATCGCGCTGGAACTCGGCCGGCAGGCATTTCCGAGAGATTTCGCACCGCAGACATCGCGACTCAGCCAGGCCGCCGTGCCAAATTCGCTCTCGTTTCGACGTCGAATCTGATCGCACACGTGGCGAAGTCAAGCCTCCCGCGCAAGATTGCGCGCGATCGAGGCGGACGCGTCGGGCTCGATTCGCTTCGGGCCCCGATAGGCTTGACGCCGTCACGATCCGCCCGTCGGCCAAGAGGATATCCGCCTCGCCAGACTCCGGGCGGGGCACGGCTCGACGGAGATCGCATGGACGACCGCATGCGAACGCGCTCGCCAGTTCCTGGAACCTGGAGAATCAGTGCGTAGCTCGAAGTTCACTGTGCAACGAAGAGCACTTCAGCCGATCGTGCATGCGCAGGTGCTCGAGGCGAGGCCCGGAAGGTCCAGGACCACATCCTCTCCGCGAAGAAGAAACACGACCGCTTGATGCACGAGAATCCGGGCGAGGACGCAACCTGCTCGGAGTGGGCGAGTCGCGCTTGGGCCGCAGTGAAGTTCAAGCACCACTTCGAGAAGATCGCCTACTACCGTCTGGTCCTCACGGCGTTCGCGCACCAGATGCTCGGCCCGCCGACTGAAGACGACCCGACGCAGGACGAGGGAAACCTGGACCAGACGGAGTACAAGCGGGTCGAGGACGTCTTCGACGAGTGCCGGAAGTTCCTGAACGCCCACGAAGTGGAGAAGGGCTGCAAGGCGTACGAGAGCGCGAAGGAGATCTCGATCCACAAGCCGCAGAAGCTGACCAAGAGCCCCGCCACGCTCTGCTACGGAGCGAGAGAGCCTTCCGGGTCTTCCGAAAGCGACAGCGAGCAGCTACTTCCGGGCGGCAAGGAGACGAGCATCGTGATCAAGCCCCTCCGCCTGAAATGGGAGCACCGTGCTGAAAAGGGGCTGAGCCGCGCCAAGGAGTTCAAGGAGAGCACCGAGAAGAACGCCAAGAAGCTGAAGAAGCGGGCCGTCCCGCTGCGTAAGGATTGGGACGAGGCGAAGGCCAAGCTCGAAACGACGAAGAAGCTGCTGGACGAGATCGCGCCGCCCGCCTGGATCCAGCGAGCGGGCTGACGTTCGGCCTCGGGCGCAGCGCGTCGTGATGGGCGACCTCGCGACCGCGATCATGCTCACGGCACGCACCGATCGGGTCGGAGACGGAAATATCCTCGTCCGATCCGTGATGCAGGCCATCCGCATTCGGACGGGCGAGATCGACGCCCCGTCGATCTGAAGCCCCAGGAAGGACCTGATACGCCCCGGATGTAGCTCGCGAGCTACTTTCGGCCAACGGGCGTGAACGCGGCCACCGGGGCCTCGCGCTGCGCCGATCCGCAGGGAGGGATCTGGGATTCCCTGATTCGGTCTCCGAATTCCCTCTTCGAGTCAGCAGGGGATTCGATTCCAACTCCCCAGATCCACTCTGGAGACTGCGCTGCGATGGGCACCTCGAAGCCCGGATTCGATGAAGGTGCCCGAATTTTTCCTGTGCAGCAGGGAGCGGCCCGCAGACACGAGTTCGCCCCCGACTCCTACCACCGCCACTCGCCGCAGACGACGAAGCACCATTCTTCGCGCCGTGGCGCCGCGCGGCGTCGGCGCTCGTCGTCGCGCATCCCACAGCGCCGCCTGCGTCGTCATCTATGCTTCGGAAAAACGAAGAGGAGCCCCCCGATGTCCGACCTCAAGTCCCGTCTGCCCGGCCGCCTCGGCGACTCGAACCGCAGCCTCGCGACGGAACCGCGCGCCGACCCGCGAATCGTGGCGGTGCTCGAGTCCGTCGGCAGCTTTGCTCCCGGGGTGGAGCCGGCCGCACCCGACGCTTCCGTCGAGGAGTGCATCGCCTACACCCGGCGCTTCGAGGAGGCGGAGCAGAAGGGGCACGCGGCGGTGTGGTCGACGATGCCCGACTACGACGACGTCGAGCAGACGACCGAGACCATCGAGGGGGTCGATGGAAACGAGATCCTGCTCTTCGTGCATCGGCCGAAGGACAATACCACGGAGGCCGCGGGTGCCGGCGAGCGGATTCCCTGCGTGGTGCATACCCACGGTGGCGGAATGGTCGTCATGCGCGCCGAGGATCCGCTCTTCGTGCGTTGGCGAAACGAGCTCGCGCGACTCGGCATGCTCGTCGTCGGTGTGGAGTTCCGGAACGGCGGTGGTCGCGGCGGGGATCATCCCTTCCCGGCGGGCCTGAACGACTGCGCGAGCGCCGTGCGATGGGTCGACGAGCGACGCGCAGAGCTCGGCGTATCGAAGATTCTCATGAACGGCGAATCCGGCGGCGCCAACCTCTCGATCGCGACGGCGCTCAAGGCGCGCAAAGAGGGTTGGCTTTCCGCGATCGACGGCGTCTTCTCCATGTGCCCATATATCTATGGAGGCTACGCCGATCCGGACCCCGCGCTGATGTCGCTCGAGGAGAACGACGGCTACATGCTGTTATGCTCGGAAATGGCGACGCTCGCGCGCGTCTACGATCCCTCCGGCGAGCATGCGAAGAACCCGCTCGCGTGGCCGTACTTCGCGGAACGTGACGACCTGCAAGGGCTCCCGCCGCACGTGATCTCAGTCAACGAGCTCGACCCGCTCCGTGACGAAGGGCTCGCCTACTACCGGAAGCTGGCCGCGGCGGGTGTAACCGTCACGGCACGCATCATCGCCGGCACGACGCACGGGGCCGACGTGGGGATGCCCGACGTGACGCCGGAGATCTCCTACGCGAGTCTCGACGCGATTCATTCCTTCGCGATGCGGTTGTAGGCGAGCGCCGCGCGACCGGAACCGCACCGCTACGCGGTGCTTCATTCGACACTACGGCGCTAGCGCCGAGGGCGACGACATCAGTCGTGCCGGTTCGCCGGGGCCGTCGCTCTCGCGCTAGGTCGCCGTTCGCCGCCAGGTGCCCCAGAGGCCCGCACGTTAGAAGGGGTGGTGTGTTCCCGGCTTCGACGCCCAAGGCGTAAACAGGCTCTTGTGTTCGTCGCACAGACGACGACACGGATGGAAGGTCGTGCGGGCAGATGCCCCACCCTCGATGAAGCCGCCGGCGAATCAGCGAGACCATGAAGGAAACGGACTGATGTAGTCTTCGACCAAATCTTCAACCTTCGGGGTTGACGGAACTGCCTACATGGAAGGCGTGGAGCCTACGCCGATCGCGTGGCTCGGCCCGCCAGGTCACGGTAGCCGGATGCCCGCGGCCGTGAGGCGATCGTGGCTCAGCGGCACGTACTCTCGGGCGTCCGTATCGAGCAGGTAGAGAGGGTCGGGGACCAACGCGGAGTCGTAGCCTTGTCTCTTCAGTGCGGCGACGCCTAGCTTGTAGGTTTCCGTGAGGACGGAGCGCCCGTCTCCGACCCGCAGAAAGAGGGGCAGGGCGTGCGGGGGCAGCTCCCTTCCGAGTCCGGAGACGAGCCCGGCCGGGTCGAACGAGGCGCCCGCGTCGAGCGCGATCATGGCCATCCCTGCCGCGCCCTCGTGCTCGGGGACGCGGACCGCGTAGACGGTCGCGTGCGCGACGCCGCTCTGCGCCTCGAGCGCGCGGGCCACTTCTTGCGCGGACACGTTCTCTCCCTTCCAGCGGAAAGTGTCCCCGAGTCGGCTCACGAAGAAGTAGAAGCCGCTTCGGCAGCGGAAGCGGTCGCCGGAGCGGTACCAGAGGTCGCCCTTCTCGAACGCGTCGTCGATCAACTTGGAGGCAGTGGCCTTCGCCGAGGAGTATCCCTCGAACTCGCTTCGTTCTTCGAGTCGCGAGATCAGCTCGCCACTCTCCCCCTCGTCGCAGAGGACGAGACCGTCGGATGCGTCGCGGATGGGTTCTTCGGTGTCGGGGTCGAGCCGGACGATGCGCAACCGTGCGGCGACGTCCGGCGCGGGGCGCCCGACCGAGCCGGGCACCTGATCCAGGTTGATCAGACCAATCACGCCCTCGGAGGACCCATAGGACTCCACGATCTCGATCGGTCCGAAGCGTTCGACGAAGGCGCGCCACACCCGCGCCGAGAGGCCGGCGCCAATCATCGCGCGCAGGGGATTCGGTCGGTCATTGGCGCTCGGTGGCTGTGCCAGCAGATAGCGGAGGATCTCGCCGAGGTACTGGATCGCGGTCGCGTCGAAGCGGCGCACGTCGTCCCAGAAACGTGAGGCGCTGAAGCGGGGACGAATCACGAGCGAGGCTTCGCTGCTGAGGGCCGCGCCGATCGCCGAGAGGGCGGCGATGTGGAACATCGGCAGCACGACGTACATGCAATCGTCGGGTTGGAGGTCGAGGAGCGCGCCTTCGGAGGTGCCGCCCGCGATGTATCGGCGGTGGCTGCACTGGGTGGCCTTCGGCAGTCCCGTCGTGCCCGACGTGAAGATGTAGAAGAGCGTCTCGTCTGCGGGGCGCGGGGGTGCCGTCGGCGGGACCGAGGACGCGTTGCCCTCGAGCCAGTCTTCGACCCCTGTCAGGCCGGAATCGGGGAGCCAGGCGCCGCCTCCGTTCTCCAGATCGAGCACGATGCGGGGCGGCGAGGCGAATCCGTCCAGATCGGCGACGGCGCGATCGCCGGACGGGTCGGTGAAGAGATGTGTGCTCGGCACCTCCTCCAGCGCGTGACGCAGCGAGCGCCCACGCAGCCCCGTGCTCAAGAGAGAAAAGCGCGCGCCGAGGCGCGAGAGTCCGAGGACCAGAGCGAGGAACGCTGCGCAGGCCGGAAGGGAGATCGCGATGGTGTCGCCGGTTCCGATGCCGAGCGCGTGCCCTCGCGCGGCGATCCGGCGGGTGAGTGCGTCGAACTCGCGATAGGAGAGCGAGTGCGTGTCGCGCTTGATGAGCGGACGGTCGCCGGCCTTCTCTGCGCGTCGCTCCCACCACTCGGGGAGACTGCCGCCGACGTCGGCCATGCGATCGCCCATCCGGGCGCCGATCGCCTGCAGGCGTGCCTCGGATTCCTGGATGGAGGGAAGATCGATCCCGTCGACGGGCGAGACTTCGGACATCTTCGGAAGCTATCCAGAATTCACGGATCGGGCGACTGGATTCGGCGATCGTCGGTTGGACGCCACCAGAACGAACCGTTCGCCAACGCCCGTCGCGGTGGCGGGTCGAACGTGCGTTCGCCACGCTCGGAGGCCCGGCTCCGACTTCGTTCGACCGTCGCTCGGCGAACGAAGCTTCGTGCCTCGAGGAGATCATCGTGCGCGAACGCCGGCTCGCCATGGGCATTCCGAACCAGCACGTCCCGCTCCATGAACAGCGGGACTGGTTCGTAGAGCTCGAGGACCTCGGCTATCGCGATCTCTGGTCGAACGAGGCCTACGGGGTCGACGGCTTCACGCCGCTCGCCCTCGCGAGCGCCTGGACCTCGAACGTGCGGCTCGGCTGCGCGGTTCATCCCATCCAGACGCGCGGGCCCGCCATCTTCGCCCAGAGCGCCGCGGGTCTGGCTCAGGCGGCGCCGGGTCGATTCGTGCTGGGGATCGGGAGCTCGTCGCCGACGATCGTGGAGGGCTGGAACGCGGTCCCCTTCGAGAAGCCCTATCAGCGAATGCGCGACGGGCTCCGCTTCCTGCGCGCCGCGCTCGCGGGCGAGCGGGTCGATCACGAGTACGAGACGTTCGCGGTCCGGCGCTTCCAGCTCGCTACGCCCGTCGACCCGCCGCCGCCCATCTTCGCGGCAGCGTTGCGCCCCCAGATGCTCGCGCTGGCCGGACGCGAGGCGGACGGCGTCGTTCTCAACTGGGTGACCGTCGAGGACCTCCCGAAGGTTCGCGCGGCGATTCAGGAAGGGATCCGGGCACGCCGCGACGTTGCTGACGTCGTCGACGTCGAGGTCGCTCTCCGGATCATGGTCTGCGTGGACGACGACCTCGACGCCGTGCGGGAGATCGCGCGTTATGCGATGACGGGGACGCTCACCGCGCCCGCCTACCGCGCTCAACAGGAATGGCTCGGGCGGGCGGGTGCGCTCGACGGTATGTGGCGGGCCTGGGCAGGCGGAGACCGCAAAGAGGCCCTCGCATCGATTCCCGAGAAGAGCATCGACGACCTCGTCATCGTCGGCTCTCTCGAGACCTGCCGCGAGCGCATCGCCGCCTACTTCGATGCCGGCGTCGACACCATCATCCTCGAAGCGGGCGCGCACCGAGGCGACGTCGAACGGCTCTCCCGAGATCTCGCACCTCGTTAGGTGTTCGGGCGGATCGCTAGATCCCCTTCACGACCATCGTCGCGAGGCCGTGCATGTCGAGCTCCTTGGCGACCCGCCAGCCGCGGCTGATCAGGTAGACGACCGCCGCCGAGCCCTTCCCGAGGTAGACCTCGTGGGCGTACTCGAACCAGGTGTCGTCGAAGAGGATCGCGCACCGATCGGCAGCGTGGTGGTCGATCCAGATGCTCTGGTTCAGGTGGGCGACCGCGCTGTTCACGTTGTTGAGCTCGAGTCCTGCCTTCGCGTAGTCGTCGGCCATGCGCGCGAGGAAAGGCGGCTTGTTCTCCGCGCGGAAACGCGCCGGGTTCCACATCCAGTCGAAGTTGTCGAGATAGGCGGCGGAGATCTTCCGTCCCGTGCGCGCGAAGTCCTTCGCGAGGAACGCTTCCCCCGGCTGGTCGACGAACACGAAGTCGTCGCGGCCCTCGCCGAGGCGCGCCAGGTCGGGGCGCGTCGGGTCGCAGGCGTAGAACGTCTGGCCACTCGCGTGAGCGATGTCGTAGAGGACCGGGGTCGAGTCGTCGCCGCAGCCGATCTCGACGAGCGCGCCGTCCGGTTCGAAGACGTCCTGGTAGTGGCCGAGCATGGCGTGGGCCTGGGCTCCCATCGCGGTTCTCCTGCGAGATTCCGGCGAGAGAATAGGAGGGATCGGCGAGACGACGGTGTGTGGACACCGCCTCATGGTCGTGCCATATTGGTCCGACCAATTTCCGCGCGCCCGCCGGAAATCCCCATGCCCAAACCCTCCCAGCACACCTCGATCGCAGCCAGTCTGCGCGACGACATCCTGCGCGGTCAGTACCGCGAAGGCGAGCGGCTCCCGTCCGAGCGCGACCTGGCCGAGCGCTTCGGTGTCCACCGCAGCACGATCCGTGAGGCGTTCAAACGTCTCGAACAGCTCGGCGTCGCAGACATCCAGCGCGGTGGCGCGCGGGTCAACCCGATCGAGCACGCGAGCCTCGACGTCGTCGAGCATCTGCTCGCGCTCGAGGACCCGCCGAGTCCCGAGCTGGTGGATCAGACCCTCGAGACGATGAGCGGCCTGCTCGCGATGTCCGCGCGCCTCGCGACCGAGCGCGCCACGGACGACCAGCGGGACGCGTTGCTCGAAAAGATTCGTGAGATGACCCGCGACAAGCAACGACCGAGCCAGCGCGCCTCCCGCTTCAGTGAGCTCGGCGACCTCTTCGTCGAAGCGACCGGAAACCTCGTCTTCCGCCTCGTCCGAAACGGTCTTCGATCCCGCTACTCGGAGTACGTCCTGCCCGACCATCGAACCGATCACGTCCCCGAGGCCGCGGTGACGCCACTGCTCGCCGACCTTGCGGGCGCGATCGAGACACGCGACGCGGAAGCGGCGTCGGAGGCCATCCTGGCGATCACTTCCGAGCTTCGTCTCCACATGAGGGAGACGCTCGAAGCCGAGCGGTCCGCGCCGACGGCCGCAATGGGGACGGGACGATGACGCGCGCCAAATGGATGGCTCCCTTGTTGATCCTCGCCCTCGCCGGCTTCGGCGCGTTCGTGATCGTCCAGTCCGCGCCTAGCATCGAGCGGGTCGAGAGCGAGCGATTGATCCCGACCGTCCGCGTGCTCGACGCCCAGCCGCAGACCCTGCGGTACGGCGTGCACACACAGGGTACGGTCGAACCGCGCACCGAATCGAGCGTCGTGCCCGAGATCTCCGGACGTGTAGTGTGGATCTCTCCTGCCCTCGCGCCGGGCGGGTTCTTCCATGAGGGCGACCCGCTCTTGCGGATCGAGCAGCGCGACTACGAGCTCGCGCTCGATCGGGCCAAGGCTGCCGTGAAGCGCGCCCGAAGCGAGCTGGACTTCGCGGCCTCGGAGCTCGAACGGCAGGAAGGCTTGTCGCGCGGCGGCGTCGCGAGTCGGTCGGAGCTCTCTGACGCGCGGCGGACTGCTTCGGTCGCGGAGGCGAACCTCTTCGATGCCCGGGCGGCCGTCGAGCAGGCCGAACGCGACCTCGCGCGAACCGAGATTCGGGCACCCTTCCAGGGCCGCGTGCGGGACGAAGAGGTCGATGTCGGCCAGTTCGTGACGCGCGGGAGCGCGATCGCGCGAATCTACGCGACGGACTACGTCGAGATCCGACTGCCGATCGCGGACGCGGAGCTCGCCTTTCTCGACCTGCGCGCGCCCGGAGCGAGGACTACGAGTGGTCAGGAGACGCTGCCGCGCGTTCACCTCCGCGCGACCTTCGCCGGTCAGCCTGCAGAATGGATCGGCCATGTCGTCCGGACCGAAGGCGCGATCGACCTGCGGAGCCGACTCGTCAACGTCGTCGCGCGCGTCGAAGACCCCTACCGGACGAAGTCCCCGAACGGCGGCGTCCCGCTCCCGGTCGGTCTCTTCGTGCAGGCCGAGATCGAAGGTCCGGAGGCCGAGAACGTGATCGTCGTCCCGCGCTATGTGGTGCGCGAGAACTCACGGGTCCTGGTGGTCGACGGGAACGACCGGCTCCATACCCGAACCGTCGAGATCCTTCGAATCGATCGTGACGACGTGCTCGTACAAGGACCCTTGGAGGGCGACGTGCGCATCTGCATTTCGGCGCTGCCCGTCGTCGTCGAAGGGATGCAGGTCCGTACGGCCGAATCCCGAGAGCCGGAACCGACGCTCGAAGAAGAGGGCGAGAACGGCGATCAGGAAGGTCGCGGACCGAGCGACGAGGCCGTTCGCTCATGAACGCAGTGATTGCCTGGTTCGTCCGCAATCCGGTCGCGGCGAACCTGATGATGTTCGTGATGCTGATCGCGGGCGGCGCCCTCACTCTACCCAACCTGCGGCAGGAGGAGTTCCCGGAGATCACGCCGGACGCGGTGGCGATCACGGTCGAGTACCGCGGCGCATCACCCTCCGAGGTCGAGGACTCGATCTGTATCCGGATCGAAGAGGCGATCGAGGGGACGCCCGACCTCGACCGGATCCTGACGGTCGCAGCGGAGGGCGTCTGCAACGTCACCGCTGAGATCATCGTCGGCGCCAACGTCGACCAGGCGCAGAGCGAGATCGAGAATCGCATCGACGCGATCGACACCTTCCCCATCGAGGCGGAGAAGCCGCTGGTGTCGAAGCTCGAGTCGAAGCGTACGGTGCTTCGCGTCGCGATCTCGGGCGCCGTCTCGGAGTTCGACCTGAAGCGCATGGGCCAGCGCGCGCGGGACGAGATCGCGGCGCTGCCCGAGGTCTCCCAGGTCACGCTTCTCTATGAACGGCCCTACGAGATCTCGATCGAGGTCTCGGAAGACACGCTGCGTCGGCACGGGATCAACCTCGAACAGGTCGCCGCCGCCGTTCGGGCGTCGTCGCTCGACCTGCCGGGTGGATCGGTGAAGACCGCCGGCGGCGAGATCCTGCTGCGCGCCAAGGGTCAGGCCTATCGAGGGCTCGAGTTCGAGGACATCGTCGTCCTCACCCGGAACGACGGAACCCTCGTCCGTCTCGGCGACATCGCCCACGTCGTCGACGGGTTCGAGGACACCGAGCTCCGCGGCTTCTTCAACGGCGATCCGAGCGTCGTCGTCAAAGTCATGATGATGGGCGACGAGGATACGTTGCAGGTCGCCGCCGCCGTGAAGACCTGGCTCTCGGACTTCGAGACCTCGCTTCCGGAGGGCATCTCCGTCACGGTCTTCGGCGACGAATCGCTCGAGCTGGTGACCCGCCTCGCGGTCCTGGTCGAGAACGGCCGCAGCGGCTTGGTCCTCGTCCTGCTGGTCCTCGCGCTCTTCCTGCGCTTCCGCCTCGCCATGTGGGTCGCGGCCGGCGTCCCGATCGCGTTCTGCGGGGCCTTCCTCTTCTTCCCGGCCTTCGATCTCACGATCAGCACGCTGACCGTGATGGCGTTCATCCTCGTGCTGGGCATCCTCGTCGACGACGCGATCGTGATCGGCGAGAGCGTGTACACGGAGGAGCTCGCCGGACACGACCAGGTCGAGGCTGCGATCCGCGGCGCCCAGCGCGTCGTCGTACCCGTGATCTTCGGCGTGCTGACGAGCGTCGCCGCCTTCGGCGCGATCTTGATCGTGCCGGGGAGGATGGGCGACTTCTTCGGCACGATCTCGCGAACCGCGATCGTGTGCCTGGCCTTTTCTCTGATCGAGGCGCTCCTGATCCTGCCGGCTCACCTCGCGCATCGACGCCAATCCCGCGCCGATGCCGAGCGAGAGGAACCGTCCGAGGAAGCGCCCGGCACCGTTCGCGCGATGCTCGCCGACGTCGCAGCGCGCTGGACGACTTTCCAGTCGCGCATGGCGAGCGGGCTCGAGCGGCTCGGGAACGTCCACTACGCGAACGTGCTCGAGCGCGCGATCGAATGGCGTTATGCGACGGTCGCCCTCGCGATCGGCGTGCTGATCCTCACGATGGCGGTCCTCACGAGCGGTCGCCTGCGGTACCAGTTCTTTCCTGCGGTCGAGGGCGACATCATCTACGCGGCGCTGACGATGCCACGCGGCATTCCGATCAGCCGAACGCAGCTCGCGGTCGAACGGATCCAGCAGGCCGCCGATGAGCTGCGAGAGCAGATCGACCAGGAGGAACCCGGCCCCTCGATCTTCGTGCACACGTTCGCGTCGATCGGCGAGCGCCTCGCGCGTTTCGGCGGTCCCGGAGACGGCGAAACCGAGGGCGGTGCGCACATCGCCGAGGTCGGGCTCGAGCTGACCTCGGGACTCGATCGCGACATCACGACCGCGCAGGTCCTCCGGCGATGGAGCGAGTTGACCGGCCCGATTCCGGACGCCGTGGAGCTCGTGTTCCAGTCCGAGGCCTTCTCCGCCGGGGAAGCGATCAACATCGAGCTCTACGGCACGAGTGACGTCGAGATTCTCACGCGAGCCGCAGCGGAGATCCGGTCCCACCTCGCCGAGTACGCGGGCGTGATCGACATCGCCGACTCCTTCCGCGCAGGCAAGCAGGAGATTCAACTCAGCGTGCGGGACTCGGCGCTGCCGCTCGGTCTCACACAGCTCGATCTCGCGCGGCAGGTCCGACAGGCCTTCTACGGCGAAGAAGCCCAGCGCATTCAGCGCGGACGCGACGACGTCCGCGTGATGGTTCGCTATCCGGAGGCCGAGCGCCGATCCCTGGGCTCCCTCGAAGAGATGCGCATCCGCACCGCCGAAGGCGTCGAAGTTCCCTTTTCGGCCGTCGCGCGCGCCGAGCTCGCCCGCGGCTTCGCGACGATCCAACGCACGGATCGCAATCGCGTCGTCACGGTGACCGCCGACGTCAATCGCGCCATCACGACGCCCCAGGTCGTGCTCACTCAGGTCGAGCAGTGGATGCCCGGCTTCCTCGAGCGCTACCCCGGTGTCGCGTTCCGCTACGGCGGCGAACAGCGTGAGCAGGGAGACGCCGCCAGCGGACTCGTCGGCGGAATCGCGATGGCCATCATGGCGATCTACGTCCTGCTCGCGATTCCGCTCCGCTCCTACTCGCAGCCCCTCGTGATCATGAGCGTGATCCCCTTCGGCACCGTCGGCGCTCTCCTGGGTCATCTCCTGATGGGTTGGGACGTCGTCTTCTTCTCGATCCTCGGAATGGTCGCGCTCTCGGGGGTGGTCGTGAACTCGTCCCTCGTGATCGTCCACGCCGTCAACGCATCGCGCGCGGCGGGCACCCCGCTCGGTCAAGCCGTCCGGGAAGCCGCGATCGGCCGCTTCCGTCCGATCGCGCTCACGACGCTCACGACGTACCTCGGACTCGTCCCGCTCATGTTCGAGGCCGCGATCCCCGCGATCCCGTTGATCCCGATGGCGATCTCGCTCGCCTACGGCGTTCTCTACGCCTCGGTCATGACGCTCTTCCTCGTCCCCGTCGGCTACCTCGTGCTCGACGACCTGAGCGGCATCGCGGCACGGCGTGGCGACCCGACGACGAGACCCGGCGGCATTCCGGAAGGGTCGGCGACGGTCTGACCCCACACGCGCCCCTGCGGAACTTCCTTGGAGTTTCGGGCACTTGTCGATCTCCCTGCCCGGCCGGCAGCCCCGCTGCCCGCCCATTCGCCGGGCGCCTACGTCGATCGGCGTATTTCGTCGGCCATCTGGTCGCGCCTACGATGCACACTCGATCCCTCGTCGCCGGAGTACCCTTTGCGAACCCTGTGCTCTCGCCTTGCCAAACACATCTTGTCGCTCCTTGCCGTGCTGCTGACACCCGTCACCGTGTACGCGATCGATCCCGGAGAAGTCCTGGGTCCGCAGGAGACGTTGGTCACGTTCGTGAACTTCGCGAACGATCGGACCGTCAACATCGCGCCCGTCGACGCGTTCGACTACGTCTATGACGCGAGCAATCCGGCGTCGGCGGCGGCCTACGTGGCGGAAGCCTCTTACGGTCGCGCTTCGCTGTTCCAGAGCTTCCAGTTCGTCGTCGGGCAATTCCAGGCGACCTACGACGACACCAACTGCCTCATTCGAACGGAGGCGGGGATGCGTCAGCTCGTCGACGACCTCGACAACGCGATCGACTTCCGGACCCTCGGCCGCTGGATCGTCGTCATCCCGTACAACCCGAACTGCGGATTCGTGGGACTGTCTTCGCTGGGAAAGTGGGACTTCGATACGGAGCTCGGACCCGGCAAGTTCTCGTGGATCATCCTGAACGGTCCGGCGTCTCCCTGGAACGCGCTCGTCGCGCACGAGCTCGGTCACAGCTTCGCGGGGCTGCAGCATTCCGCCGACTGGGAATGTGGAGCCGACGTGATCGGACCCACCTGCGCGGCAGCCGGAACCGATCGGTATGACGTGATGGCCGCGAGCGTCAACGACGGGCACTTCACGCCGTCGAGCAAGCAGAAACTCGACTGGTTCGATTCGCAGATCGCCGACGTGACGGGCGCGGGCGGAACGTTCCTGCTCGAGCCGTACGAGACGACGGGGCCGGGCTTGAAGGCGCTCAGGATCCCGGCGAACGGTCCCTACGGCGATTTCCGGGAGCTCGACGACTACTGGGTGAGCTACCGGAAGCCGATCGGCTTCGACGCGGGGTTTGGTGAGCTCGCGACCGACGGCGCCATGCTCCATCTCGGGACCGAGTTCTTCCCGGAGTATTCGACCACCGCGACGGGTGCGTCGCTCCTGCTCGACGCGAAGCCGAACAGCGCCGGCACCCAGGACGCCGACTCGCAGGACGTGCTGCTCGAGACGGGGCAGACCTTCGTCGACACGGATCGCGGCATCACGATCGAAACGCTCGGAACGGTCGGGTCGGCGCTCGAAGTCCGCGTGACGGTGACCCAGTACTGCGGCAACGGAACGATCGACGGCACGATCGGCGAGGTTTGTGACGGAGCGGCGCTCGGGTCGGCGACATGCAGCTCGATCGGATGGACGGGCGGAGCCCTCGCCTGTGGATCGACGTGTGAGTTCGACACGAGCAGCTGCGGGCCGGAGGTCTGCGCGCCCGGGGACGTGTACGACGAGGGAACGGGGCTCTGCACCGCCGCCTTCCAGGGCGTCGGGCCCGTCGATATGGGTCTGTATCGAAACGCGAGCACGTTGTTCTGGGCGCGAACGCTGACGACCGCCACGCTCCTCACGGCCACGAAGGGCTCGATCGGAACCAATCAACACTTTTCGGGAACGAGCCGGCACATCATCCTTCGTCTGAACATTCCCTTCGATACCCAGGCGCTGCCGGATGGCGCCGTGATCGATTCGGCGACCCTGCGCATGAAATACAGCCTGTTCGGTGATCCCTATTCGAACACGCATCCGGAATCGGCCGACGATCTCGTGCTCGTCCAGACGAGCGATCCGGATCCATTGACGCGGGAGCTCTCGGACTACGGCGTCTTCCTTCCGGTCGACAACCCTCCGGAAGGTGCGCCTCGCATCGACGTGAGCGAGACCTACGTGTCGAACGGAGACGTCGACTTCCCGCTGAACACGACCGGTCTGTCGTGGATCGACGACCAGGGGTACACGCTGCTCGGGATCCGAACGGGCTGGGACGTCGACGCCGTCGAGGTCCCGCCCGGTGAGGAGCTCGACTTCGGCGCGCCCTTCGTGTCGACGGACTCGCCGATCTCGGGACCGCGACTCGAAGTGGTCTATCAGCCCGCGCCCGAGCCGGGCGTCGGGGTTGCGCTGGCGTCCGGGGCGATCCCGCTGGCCGCGATGCGACGGCGTCGGGATCAGCGAACGGGGTAGTCTCTCCGAGACGCGATTCCGCCCCTTCGACCGACCGAAGGACGACGGAGTCACGCGGGATCGGAGCCCTACATGCAATCCGACGTGACGCTCTATGCGTTTCCGCCCTCCCACTGTTCGCAGAAGGTCCGCCTCGCGTTGGCCGAGAAGCGGGTGGCGTACACGAATCGCTTCGTGGACATCGAGATGCGGATGCAGAATTACGACCCGGACTACCTCGCGCTCAATCCGCGCGGCGTCGTCCCGACCCTCGTCCACGACGGTCGCGCAGTGACCGACTCGGCCACGATCGTCCGGTACATCGACGAAGCGTTCGACGGGCCGTCGCTGACGCCCACCGACGAATCGGAGCTCAAGGCGATGGAGGACTGGATCGATCTGCAGGATCGGCTGCGGATTCGAACCCTGACCTTCGGCACGATGGGCGGGCCGGTCGGCTTCCTGCTTCGGCAGATCAGCATGCCGATGCGCAAGCGCAAGCTTCGCAAGCTACGCGCCCAGAATCCCGACCTGGCGGAGATCTACGATTTCAAGCTGGACGATCTGCAGGAGTGGCGGTCGGATATCGCGAGCGCGGAGGACGTCGCGCGGACGCGCGACGAGATGGGGCGCGCGCTGGATCGCGCGGCGTCGCGGCTCGAGGAGTCGCCCTATCTCGCAGGTGCGACGTACTCGCTCGCGGACCTCGTCTGGACGACGGTCTTCGCGCGAGTCAAGATGCTCGGGCTCGCGGGCGAATTCTGGGGACCGACGCTCCGGCCCGCAATCGGCGACTACTACGATCGGCTGCGAGGGCGCGAGAGTTTCGGCAAGGCAGGCGTCTGGGAAAGTCAGCCAGACGCGGAGACGCGCCGAGCGCTTTTGCGGAGCGTGCTCTCTGGTTCGGGAGAGACGCGCGTAGAGGCTTGAGAACGGGCTGGCTGTCTCAGCTCGTGAAGTCCGAGCCCTGCTTCTCCGCCATCACCTTCAGGAACGACGCCGGGAACTGGCCGACGAAGTTCTGGACGTCCCAGAAGTCGCTCCACTTGATGATCTTGCCGTCCTTCAGCTCGTGCATCGTCGCGAAGCGGTGCTCGACGGTCTCGCCGGTCTTGAAGATCCACTTCTCGGTGTGATCGAGGAAGACCACGTCGCGATCTGCGGCGATGCGATGGGTCGTCTGGATCTGCTCCGTGATGTGGTCCCACGCGACCGAGAGCCGCGCGACGACGTTCTCCGGGCCGATCGCGCCGGCGTCTTCCGTCGGTACGTCTTCGTAGTGCACATCCGGATGAAGACAGCTCTTCAGCGTGTCGAAGTCGAATTGGCCGAGCGCCTTCCACATCTTCTCGACGGTGGCCTTGTTCGCCTGACTCTGGGGATCGCTGGACATCGGGGGAATCCTCTCGTTGGGGTCGTGGGTCGAGTCCCAACGTAGCGAGCGAAGAGGCAGCCGCGAGCGACGCGGCGAGGAGCCCTGGAGCCGCCCCTGGTCAGTCGCGTTCGATCGTGTAGACGATCTGATCGAAGGTCCAGTCGCTCGCGGGGACTCCGAGGAGCGGCGACAGGAACTCGCTCGCGAGACGCATGGCCTCGCTGCCCTCGGCACCGTGGAACGCGGCGCCCGAAGCGGGGAAGACATCGTCGAGTCGACGACGGCCGCGCAGGGCGACGACGATCAGCGCCTCGAGACTCCGGGCGCGTCCGCTCGCGAGCGAGGCCTCGAGCACGACGCCGCGATCGGTGAGGGCCTGGCCCGGAAATTCGAGCCAGGTGTCGGCGGCGAAGCGTGTATCCGGCATGTGGCGATTCGGGAGCAGCACGACGGCCCCGTCGTCGCTCAGCGCCAGCACGTAGATCCGGGCCGTCTGCGAGACGCGGACGGCGAGCGCGACCCGCTCCCCCGGCCGGAACCGCGTGCCGTTCAAGCGCACCTCGGTCTCGAAGTCCGCGTCTCCCTGCCCGTGCACGAGCACGCGCGCCGCGAGCTTCACGCGCACGTGGTAGCCGCCGTCGCCGGACATCGAGACGCCGCTGTCCAGCAGCTTCTCGTCGACGACCAGTGCGTCGGATTGGGTGGTGGTCAACGCCTGGAGCAGCTCCGCGGTGCCCTGGTCGCTCACGTGATCGAAGGTCACGACGCTGCTCTGAACCGAGACGCCTGCCACGTACTCCACTGCGGCGCGACGCGCGCGTTCGAGCGCGCGTCGCCGGGCGGCGGCTGGCGACTCCTCGTCCGAGGCCAGCACGCTGGCCTCGACTTCGACCCATCCCGGCTCGGCCATTCGCCGCACCCGAGGCGCGTCGATCAGGCTCGGACGCTCGGAGCGGAACGTCGCGGTAGACGACGCGCGATCCGGGCTCGCTGTCGCGCCGTGTTCTGCAGCACAGCCGGTCAGCAGCGTCACGCCGATCAGGAGCGCGAGCGATCGTGGTCCGAAGCGAGCGTTCGACTCCGTGACGGGCCGTTGCAGTGACGAGACCCGCATCAGCGTGACCGGGCCGTCCGCTTCGACCGCAGCATCAGCTCGACGACGTCGGGTCCTGCTTCACGCGGCGAGCGCCCGAGCCGCATGTCGGTCTCGCCGACGAAGGTCGGCGTCTGGTTTCGGCCACGAATCGTCGAACGCATGGTCTTCGCCGCGTAGTCGTGCAGCTCCCCCGCGCTCACGCGGCCGTCTCCATCGGCGTCCGCCCACCCGCGAAGGCCGCCCAACATCAGGTAACTGAAGGCGGGTCGCGAAGCGCCGGGCAGCGGGCCCGCGAACTGGTCGCTGGCAGCCGCGGTCATCAGTGTCATGCGGTCGTCGGTGGTCGGCTGCGTCGACGTCACGACGAGCGGCTGCAGCCCCGCGACGAGCTGCTGGCCTGCGCTGTTACGGCCAGAGAAGCAGGCATCGATCAGGACGTGGATCTGATTCGCCTTGCTGCTCTCGAGGATCTCGAGCAGGTCGGATTGCTCGAGGCTCCGAGCGGAGAGCGACCTTGCCTTCTGCTGTGCATCGAAGCCGATCAGCAGCCCGTCGTCACCGGACGTCGACGGCGCCCCGTGTCCGATGAAGACGAACCAGAGGCGACCCTTGCGACCGACCCGTCTCGCGGCGTCTTCGACCGCATATCGAATCTCCTCCCGCGTCGCGTCCTCGTCGAGGAGCAGAGCGACCCGATCGCTCGGGACACCGCGCGTCTTCAGCATGTAGCGAACCCAGTCGACGGCATTCTGCTCGGCACCCGGGATGTCGGCGACGTGGGCATAGCGCTCGATCCCGACGATCACCGCGACATCGTGTTCACCGCCGCCGACCGTGGCTGCCGGGCGCGAGAGATCGGGCCACTCGATCGACGGTGCCGCGTCCGCCGCGCCCGTCCCGAGGAATCGGTTTTCCTTCCAACGCCCAGCGCGCACGCGGCCGTCGGGGTAGATCGCGGTGCCCATACCGGACCGCTTCCCGGCTTCCCAACCACCGACGTAGGAGGCGCCGTTGGTGAAGGCGATGGAGCCCTGGCCGTGCTGGAGGCCGTTCGCGAAGTCGCCGACATAACGCGTGCCGTTGGTCCACACATAGGTGCCGTCACCGTTGCGGCAGTTCCCGCTGGCGCAGCCGGCCCTCACGACGGGTTGCACCGAGGCCGGCCCTGGCATCGGTCCACCTTTTTTGGTGGCGCAGCGGGCGCCGGACGGCGCGTAGATCAGCGCGCCGTCGGTGCCGTACATGCAGTGCGTGCCGGCCTGGCCGTCGTTGCTGCCATGTCGAGAGCGGTGTCCGTAGCCGGAGCTCCGGTACTGCTCGCGCTTGTTCCTCTCGATCTTGCGTTCGAGGTCGCTCAGCTTTCGGCGTGCGCGCCGCTCACTGTCGCGCTGGGCGCGCCGCCGATCCTCTTGCATCCGCAGCCGGGCGCGCTCGGCGTCGCGCTCGGCCTGCCGCTCGAGGTAGTCGCTGTTGCTCGCAAGGAAGTAGGACGGCTCGGGCGTATCGCAAGAGAGCCGGCATTCGCTCGATCCGGCGGACGCGGTCGCCGCGATCCCGACGCCGATCGCGATCGCAAAGACGAAGCGGTTCGCGGAGAGCCAGGATGTCGACGCAGGATGCGATGAAGGAGCCATCTCGTCGTCCCATTTCGTCGTTCTTGGGCGGGCGCGGCAGGTGCACCTGCAGCTCCGACACCGGCCCGTGTAGTCAGTGAACGAAGCTTCGAAATCGGCGTGATCGTCCGCACGCTTGACGAATCCCGCTGATTTCCTCACGGCGATTCGAACGACCGGCAGCGCGTGCGCAGAGTCGATGCAGGTCCCGCGCGCCCTCGGGACGACGAGGCGAGGGATCGGTTCGTGAAAGGGAAGAACGCTCGCAGAGCGCCACATACGCAGACGTCCGGGCCGATCAGTCGACCCGGACGCGTTCCGGCGAGGAGCCGATTTCGATCTCCTGTCAGCGGTGGATCAGCACTTCCTTGCTGGACTCGACCGTCCGCTCGGTGATGATCCGCGCATCGAGCTTCATCGCGATCCGCCCGATTCGCTGGTCTGCGAGCACGTTGCAATCGGCGTTCTCGAACCCACTGACCTCGTAGGACTTACCGTCGTCGGTCGTGAGAAGCGCCGCGAACCGCGTGCCGTCGACCTGACCGTCGAGCCGCACGCCCTGCTTCCGGGCGTTCGCGAGGCGAGCCGTGAGCGGAAACGAATCGGTTTGCCTCCGAGTCCGTGTCGAGATCGTCTCGCGGGAGAACTTCCCCGTCCACTCTCCGGTGCCGAAGGCCTGGGTCGCGATCGTCCCGTCCTGCCAGAGCGCGACACAGTCGAATCGGTAGGGCCCGGGATCGAGCCAGGGCAGCTCGGGCACTTCGTAGACCTTCCACGGCGGCTCGCGGAATCCGCTCGTCACCGACACCTGGGCGACGTTCGAGTCATGCGTGCCGTCGCTCGCGTAGTAGGTGAAGGTGCGCGTCGCGTGTTGGAAGCCTCCCGGCACGAAGTAGAAGCCGCCGTCGGACTGCACGGTGACAGCGCCCGAACTGGGGCTGATGTACTGGAGATGCGCCGTGAGCGAATCGCCGTTCGGGTCGTTGTCGTTCGCGAGAAGGCCGGGCGCGACGAGCGTCACGGGACCCGGGAACGGCACGTCGTAGTGGTCGTCGATGGCGACCGGGGCGTTCGGATCGAACACGAGCTCGTAGGCGCCGATGTCGCAGGCAGGGCCCTGCGGCCGGGCGACGCCGCGCTGATCCTCGAGCGGACAAGCCGCGACGAAGTCCTTCGCCGCACTGCTATGCGAGATCGGGTGGTAGTGGGTCTGCTGGAACTGCAGGGAGGCGAGCAGAGGGTTCGTGCCGGCCGGGAGGTCGGTCGGCTGCGGTTCCCACCCGCAGTCCGCATGGGTACGCAAGAGGCTGTGACCCGCGGACGTGACGATTCCCCGACAATCGGCGCCGGTCGGAGCCGTGTTGTCGGCGATGATCGAGTTCTCGAAGTACGCGCGGTCGTTGTCGAGGCTGACGGCGCTGCTGGAGACGCCGCCCCCGCCCATTCCGGCGTGATTGTTCGCGATCGTGACGTTCACCGCGCGAAGGCTACCGGCGGTGTAGATCGCACCGCCCCACTCGCCGGACTGGTTCTCGCTGAACGTCACGTTCTCGAAGATCCAGGCGTCGGCGTTCGTGAAGCCCGTGTTGGAGCTGAAGCCGCCTCCCTCTCTGCCGGCGCGGTTGTCGAAGATCGAGCTCCGCGCGAAGTCGGCGCGGCCCACCCCCTTCATCCCACCGCCGTCGAACTGGGCTTGATTCGACCACAGCACCGAGTCCTCGAAGACGAGGGCCGCGTCGAAGCTCGTCGTTCGAATGCCGCCTCCGTGCCAGCTCGCCTCGTTCCGATGGATGCGCGAGTGATGGATCGCGATTGCGTTGTCGCCCGAGAGCCCGCCGCCTTCACCGGCGAAATTGCGGGTGAGCAGCACACCGTCGAGCACGACCTCCTCTCCACGCGCGCGGATTCCGCCGCCGCGATAGGCGTCGTCGTACTCGACCTCTTCGGGGTCGAACGTGGCTCGAAGGTCGCCGTGTCGGATCGCCATGGAATCGAAAGCGACCGGGCCCGTCCCCGGGTGGATGTCGAAGACCCGATCGAGATACTGACCGTCGACGATCGACCCGTTGATGCCGGCACCCTGGATCGTGACCGAGTCGGTGATGTCGAAGTCGCCGGTGTGTCCCGCGTCCTCGAAGACGCCGGGCCGGGCCATCGAGTAGACACCGAGCGGAAGCTCGACCGTTTCGTGTCCGGGAGTCTGGTTGGCCTGCATGATCGCCGCGCGGAGCGTGCAGGTTCCGAGCGTGCTCTGGCAGACCCCGTCCGACACGTTCTGGTCGGGCGCGTCGGCGCTGTCGTTCACGGTGTAGGTCGCGGCCGTTGCGGGCCAGACGCTCGCGCAGGCGGCGAGGGTGGCCGCCGCGCCGATCGCCCTTCGTCTCGCCTTCGTCGACGTGCGACGATTCTTCGATGCAGTGTCCATCACGATTCTCCGGATCGGTGGCCCGGCCGGGGAATCCGGGGGCCTCGATCAGGAAAGGCTATGGACGTGTCGACGGTCGGACTGTCGGGCGGTTCACACAGGGAACGATCACGGTCGACGCGAAGGCAGTCGCTCCGGGCCTGAGCGCCGAAGCATCGGGTTGCAGTTCTGGATCGTGACCTTCCCCTGCAGGAGATTGCCGCGGGAATACTCGCGAAAGTGGCAGGTGTTGGTGGCCGGGTCGTAGTTCTCGACCCAGAGATTGTCGTCCTTCCAGGTCGCCGCGAGATGGACGTGTCCCTCTGGCACCTGGATCGTCATCACTCCGCCCCAGCGCTTCACGAAGACCTGTTGGAAGTAGAAGTAGTAGGCACCCCATCCGGATACCAGGACGACCGCAGCGAGGACGAGCGCCGTCGGCCACTTCCCCGCCTTTCCACCCAGCAGCCCGATCAGCAGGCCGGCCAGCAGAACCACACCGGCCCAGTACGCGTACGTGATCATCTCGACGTCTCCTCCTGTGCGATGCGCCGTCGCGCGTTCGTGCTGGGAGGGTACAGCGCAGGCGACGCGTCTTGGAGACGAGTTCGCAGGGTTCGACGCGCTGACCGATATTCTCGGCGACCGCAATCGTACGGGAGGCACGTCACATGACGACCGAATTCGAGCCGACGCTCTTCGTCTTCGACGAGCTCGACTGGGTGGACGAGCGCAAGGAGCCCTACGCGGCGCCGAAGCTGATCGAGGAGGCCGAGCGAACCGGCGCCAAACGCAAACGGATCTCGCGGGGGCAGGGCGGGTTCTTCCACCAGTTCACGACGATGCCGGCGGGGTTCGAGGTGCCGATGCACAGCCACGACCACGACGAGCTCTTCATCGTGCTCTCCGGGGGCTGCACGTTCTGGCCCGACGGTCCGGATCATTCCGTGCAGCTCGGCGCGCGCGACAGCGTCGCCCTCGCCGCGAACCATCCCTATGCGTTCATCTGCGGCGAAGAAGGGATGGACTTCTACGTGATCCGGCAGGGAGAGGCGGGCGTCACGGCGATGGAGTGAGGCCGCGGGATCCGCCGTGCTTCACTTCAGCTCCACGCTGATGTCGCGGTAGCGCTCCGCGCCCACGTTCTCGAGGACGTAGTCCGAGGCAGCCGGGAGCCAGTGGCCGGTCGTGCTCTCGCGGGCTTTTTCGCTCGCACCTGCGCAGGAATCGCGCACGCTCCCGCCATCGATCACGTAGACGGCCGTGTCGAGTCGATCTCGCGCCTCGGCCCTCTCACCCGGAGCGAGGGCGGTCTCGAACACGCGTACGCGATCGTTCTCGAGCAGCATCGTCGCGCCCGGGCGAGGCGGCAGCCCGACGAGCGCGTCGCTCCGGGAGAAGCCGACGTCCGCCTGGTCTACGCTCCGCGGGCGCTTCAGCTCGATCAGCGACGCGATGAAACGCGTCTTGCCGACGTTGACGTAGCCGGGCGAGAGGAAGCCCGTGCCCGGGATGAAGTTCACGCTGTGTTCGTAACACCACCCGCCGAGGGTTTCGTCGAGCGTCTCGCCCGCTTCGAGTCGTGAGCGCCAGACGCGGTCGTGCTCTTCGTTCGCGTGATAGACGGCGCCGAACATTTCGGTCACGTGGAAGAGCACGTAGTCGAGATCGTGGTAGTGGTGCCAGAAGGTCTCGCCGGCGGGCGTGTCGACCTGCCAGATCTTGACGTCCGCGTTCTCGAAGAGCAGGTGATGGGCGACGGGGCCGATCTGGACACCTTCGGGTGCGGGCTCGCGAAGTGTTTCGACCATGGTCCACTCCCGCATGCGACCCTAGCACGCGGCTGGCGTCGTTTCGGACCCCCGCCCACCGGTCGATCACGGGGCTATCGTGCCGCGATGACTGCGTCCGATCGCGCCCCCGCGCTCGAGGGGGACCGCCTCTCCTGGGGCACCCTCGCGAACTTCGCTGCGCCGACCGCGCCGGCGTATCTGCTCTACATGATGATGACCGTCGTGTACATGAACTTCGCGACGGACGTGCTGCTGATCGCGCCGGGCGTGATCGGCACGATCTTCTTCGTCTCGAAGTTGTGGGACGCGGTCTCCGACCCGCTGGTCGGTCAATGGAGCGATCGCACCCGGTCGCGCCTCGGGCGAAGAAAGTCCTGGCTCTACGCGTCGATCGTTCCGCTCGTCGCGTTCTCCATCATGCTCTGGTCCCCGCCCGCAGCGCTCTCGGGTGCGGCGCTGATGGGCTGGGTCGTCGTCTCGGTCTTCGGCTTCTACACCGCGTTCACGATCTTCATCGTCCCTCAGATGGCGCTTGGCGTGGAACTCAGCCCGTCGCCCCACGAGCGATCCCGCGGCTTCGCTGGGCGGCAGATTGCTCTCGCATTCGGGATGCTCGGGGCGTTCCTCTTCGCGACCCCGATGATCCTGGACAACCCGGACGCCCGCGCGAACGCCGCGGGGCTCTCGACGACGGTCGCGATCGTCCTCGGCGTGAGTCTCCTCGTCTGCACCTGGGCGCTCCCCCGCGAGCGCGCAGCACACGGCGGTCGCGGCGCCGAGAGCCCGGTCGCCGGGATCCGCGACGTCGTTCGCAATCCGCACGCGCGGCTCCTGCTCTTCGTCTACTTCATCGAGATCTTCGGAATCGGGGCGACGAGCGCGATGACGCCCTACCTCCTGATCTACGTCACGAAGGCGTCCGACTACGTCGGCCAGGTCTTTCTCTTCTTCACCGGGGCCACCGTCCTCGCGATCCCGTTCTGGGTCTGGCTCGGCCGTCGCTACGAGCGCCACAAGCTGTGGCGCGCCGCGATGGGGCTACAGGCGATCGGCTACGGGATGATCCTGTTCCAGGACGAGGGTCGGATCACGCTGATGATCGCGAGCTCGCTGGTGAACGGCTTCGCGACCGCGTGCGGGCAGACGCTCGGCTATTCGATCAAGGGCGACGTCATCGACTTCGACGAGCTGCACACCGGTGAGCGGAAGGAAGGCGTCTATCTTGCCGCGTGGAACTTCGCGTCGAAGCTCGGGACCGGATTGATGGTCGCGTTCTCCGGCTGGGCGCTGCAGCTCTCGGGCTTCGTACCGAACGTGCCTCAGACGGAGGTCACGCTCTGGACGATCAAGGGAATGACGGGCGGCGCCCCCTTCGTCTGTCTGCTCATCGGAATGTGGGCCTTCTCGCGCTTCTCGCTGGACGGTGCGGAAGCGGCGCGGATTCGCGAGGCGATCGAGTCGCGTCGCGAGGCGGCCGGCGCGAGCGCCTAACCCGCGATTCGACGCTCCTGGCCCCGGTCGTAGAGCCAGACCTCGCCGTGGGCCGTGAACCGGTCGCCCTCGACGACGATGCCACTCCCGTCGCGGCACGCGTAGAGGGCGCGGCCGCTCTGCTCGGAGTAGCGCGCGAGCGCGTCGCGATAGCGGCGGGACCTCCGGTAGTGCGGGAAGAACTCGAAATCGACGAGGCCGAGGGCACGACGCGCGCGTGACGACAGGCCGATCTCGTCCTCGTCGCGATCGAAGTCCGGATACCCGGCCAGTCCGATGTGCGGGGTCATCAGGATTCCGCCCGCAGAGAGTCCGGCCACGACACCCCCGCGCCGAGCGAAGCGCTCGATCGCTTCGAGTAGGCCGGACCGGCGCAGGTGTTGGAGGAAGTAGAAGGTGTTGCCGCCCGGCAGGTACACTACGTCGCTCGCCATCAGGTCGGCCACCGCGCGGCGACGATCTACGCCATCCGCTGCGAGCGACGGATCGTCGGGGACGATGCAGCGGAAGGCGGTGGCACCGAATCGCGTGTACCGCTTCACGAAGCGCCGGTAGTAGGGCGCCGAACCGTCCCGCGTGAAGGGGAGGTAGGTCATCCGGATGCCGTCGTTCGCGGATGCCGGACCGCGCCGGAGGGCGAGATCCAGGAGGCTCTCGTGGATCAAGCGGTTGCGTCGCTCCTGTCCGCCGGAATAGAGCACCAGGCGGCGGCGGTCGGGGGGCATGGTCGGTGGGCCTCGTGGGATCGGTCTCTTCTCTTTCGGTCGACGGGAGGAGCGCTGAACCGGATTTGCCGGTCGTCCGGCGGAAAGCAGGCGACGTGGAACTGACCGGCATCACGCCGGAAATTGGCCCTCGGCTCCTCCGCCTGTGCGAAGATGGCGCGATGTCGAGAACCGCGTCTCAGCAACCCTGGTTATTCGGTGCGGTCCCCGACCTGCTTCTCGGCAGCGGACTCGGCTACATCGCGATCTTCATGATCTTCGCCTTCGGTGGCGAATCGCTCCGGCTGGCGCATCCGCTCGGCCTCGTCCCCCTGGTGAGCGTCCTGATCAGCACGCCGCACTACGGCGCGACGTTGCTCCGCGTCTACGAGCGGCCCGAGGATCGGCGAGCGCACATCTTCGTCGCGGTCTGGGCGACGTTGCTGGTGACCGCGCTCTTCGCCTGGTCGATTCACGACGCGTGGGTCGCATCGTGGTTCTTCATGATCTACGCGACCTGGAGCCCCTATCATTACACGCGTCAGAACTACGGCGTCGGCACGATGTTCCTCCGGCGGGCCGGAGTGGAGATCTCATCGCGCGCGCGGCAGCTCCTGAACGTCTCGTTCCTGAGCTCCTTCGCGATCACGTTCTTCGTCCTGCACACGGTGGGCGAGGCAACCTACGACCCGAGCTCGCTCGACTATGCGAGCTCCGTTGGCGGACGTGCCCTCGGCTTGCCGATCGACCTCGGACACCTTGCCATCGTGCTCGCGTGGGTCGTGTATCTGGGTTCGACCGTCGGCGCGCTCGTCCTGCTCGCTCGAGTCGGATCCTTGAAGGCCCTCGCGCCGACGATCATCGTTATCGTGACGCAAGCCCTCTGGTTCCCCTTGCCGTTCTCGATCTCGTTCTTCGGGATCGAGACGGGGATCGATCCCCTCGACGCTGGCCTGCCCCCCGAGTACGTGTTCTACGCAGCGATCGGGCATGCCCTCCAGTATCAGTTCGTCACGGCCTATTTCGCGAAGGCGTCGAATCGCTGGCGCGGGCTTCCTCTCTATGTGGGAAAGTGCCTGGCAGCCGGCGGCGCGATCTGGGCGATCCCGGCGATTGCCTTCTCCCCCGATCTGCTCGGCGATCGAGAGTTCAATCTCGGCCTCGCAGGCCTGATCGCCGCCGGCGTGAACATCCATCATTTCATCCTCGACGGTGCGATCTGGAAGCTTCGCAGCCAGCGCGTGTCGAAGGTGCTCGTCGGTGCCGAGCGCGACGATGAGCCGGCGACCGCTGCGGCCTTTCGGGCATGGCCGTCGCGTCTGGCGTGGACGCTCGGCGGATTGTTGATGGCGACCCAGGTGGCGGCGATCGTGAGCGAACAGATCACGTTGCCCCGCGCGTTCGCGGAGAACCGCCTGATGAGCGCCGGGCATCAGTTGTCCGCGCTGCGATGGCTGGGGCGGGACGACTCGTCGAGGCAGTCGCGCATGGCTGTCGCGCTCGCGCGGTCCGGAGATCTCGACGCCGCGGAAGCGCACGCGTCGAGGAGCCTCGAATTGGGCGCGCATCCCGACGCCTGGCTCGTCCTGGCCAACGCGCGCGCAGGGCGTGAAGATTGGGACGGCGTGATCGACAGCTATGACGCGAGCCTGGCGATCGAGGGAACCGCGCCCGCGTTTCAGCATCGCCAGTTGGCGCTGCACGCCTACTACGAGACCGACCGGAAGGCGGAAGCGCGCGTCCTCTTCCAGGAGTTGCTCGCCGGGCGGGCGCCTGGGCGCTCGCTCGCGGCGATCGCGGGAGTCGCGCGAGAAGCCGGGGACTGGCCGGTCGCGGTCTTCGGCTATCGCGAGGCCCTGAAGCGGGATCCCGCGCTCCCCGGTGCCGCGAACAATCTCGCCTGGATTCTCGCGACGTCACGCGATCCGCGTCTCCGGAACGCCGAGGAGGCCATCGAGCATGCACAGTCGGCGGTCCGATCGAGCGATCCGCCGAACGCGGACTATCTCGACACCCTGGCGATGGCCTACGCGTCGGGCGCCAAATGGCGGGAGGCGGTCGCGACCCAGACGCGAGCGATCGACCTGATGGAAGCGGCAGGTGACTCGAAGGCCGCCGCCGTGATGAAGGCCCAGCGGGCGCTCTTCGAGGAGCAGGTGGCGAACACCGAGAATTGACTGGACGACTCGGCGCGACGAGAACGCCGACCGGGAACGCCGAAAAATGGAGGAGCTGAGGAATGCGAATCTCGATGACAGGAATTTCGATCCTGGTGGCTGGTCTCTCGTTGGTTTCCGGGACGAGCACTGCGACGGTCCACAACTTCACGATCGACGGCGACGAAGCGCAGGCCACGACGTGCACGGCCGGAAGTACCTCCCGAATCGTGGGGACGGCGACCTACGACGACGTGACCAACCTGGTCAGCTGGAGTTACACCTTTGGCGACAACGCGCCCGCCTATGACGACGGGCTGCTGCTGGGCGGAGCCGCCGCGCTCTTCGCGCATTTCCACGGACCGGCCTTGCCCGGGGTCGTGAGCGGCAACATTCTGGTCAACACCGGCACGGCGAATCCGAACTCGAGTTCCGCCACGACGACCCCGTCCCTCGGCGCGGACCTGATCGCCGGACTCTGGTATCTCAACGTCCACTCCACTACGTGCCCCGGCGGCGAGCTTCGCGGTCAACTGGTTCCGGTTCCGTCGAGCGCCGTGCCGAGCGCTTCGTGGCCGATGGGGATCCTGTTGATCGGTGGCTTGCTCGCCGTCTCGGCCCTTCGACTGCGGGGCCGCGGCACGGTCGCCGGCTGAGAGCGCGCTGCCGGCCATCTGCGATTCCGCTTCTCGGCGGGTGCGTTCACCGGCGACAGTGAGTGGGACGGAGGAGACCCTGCGAGCTAGGCTCGAAGGTCGCCGCGCGGGTGAGGGCCCGCGACGGATCGCCCAAGGAGCCTGACCGCAGAATGTCGAATCTGGAAGTTCGAAATTTCGATTGGGATTTCGAAGGGATCCCCTTCATCTGGAATCCCGAGCAGCCGCGCTTCTCCGTGCTGATGAACCAGATCACGTTCGTGATCATCAGCTTCGAGCGGTACATCACGAAGGCGATGCGCCAGGCCGAGTCGCGGATCACGGACGACGAAGTCGCGACCGAGGCCCGCCTCTTCGGTCAGCAGGAAGGCGTCCACGCCGCCGCGCACATGAAGCATGCGAAGGCCTTGATCGCCCGGTATCCCGGTCTCCAGACGATTCTCGACAACGCGCAGGCGAGCTACGACGAGCAGTTCGAGAACGAGTCGCTCGACTACCACCTGGCCTATGCCGGCGGGATGGAGGCGATCTTCACGCCCTTCTTCAAGATGATCCTCGACCACCGGGAGATCCTCTTCAGCGGCGGCGATTCGCGTCTGTCGTCGATGCTCCTCTGGCACTTCTGCGAGGAGATCGAACATCGCAGCTCGGCCCTCGTGGTCTACGACCACGTCGTCGGGAGCTACTGGTACCGATTCAAGCACGCGCGCCCGATGAAGACGCACGTGCGTGACCTGTTCGTGATGGCCAACGAAGAGTTCAAGAAGCACCTTCCGGACGTGCCGCACGACGTCTACGAAGGGAATCCCTTCGCGAGCGTGCCGCGGGCCGCCACGATCCGTTCGGCCGTCGGAATCCTGAACTCCCAGCTGCCGTGGCACGACCCGACCCATCAGCCGCTGCCCGACTACTACGACGAGTGGATCGGCCAATGGTCGGCGGGGGACGATGTCACCCAGCTCTACGGTCGCCCCCCGATGGTCGCCGGGGACACGCGCACCGTCTGAAGAATCGGAGACCCACCGAATGCCCGAAAGCCCCTTCGATCCCGAATACCGATCCGTCGCCCGCTTCCTGCCTCGTGGCATCGCGCGGTCCTGGAACCTGCCCCTCGTGCGTCTGCTCAGCGGCTTGACCGCGAGAGGGGCGGATCCCGACGACGTCGAGATCGAGGACTCGGGCGCGGGCCCGGTTCGCGTGCAGCGTCCCACCGCGAGCGGGGACGAGCCGCTCCCGGCGGTGCTGTGGCTCCACGGGGGCGGGTTCCTGTTCGGTTCGCCCAAGCAGGACGACGCGCTCTGTCGTCGGATCGCCGACGAGCTCGGGGCGATCGTCGTCGCGCCGGTCTACCGCCTGTCTCCCAAGCACCGATTCCCGGCGGCCCTCGACGACGCATACGCCGCGCTCACCTGGCTCGCGAAGCGCGACGACGTCGACGCGACGCGGATCGCCGTAGCCGGTGCGAGCGCGGGGGGCGGCCTCGCGGCGCAGCTCGCCTTGCACGCGCGCGATCGCGGCGAGATCCGACTCGCGGCGCAGATCCTCGTCTACCCGATGCTCGACGATCGGACGGTCCTGCGGACGGATCTCGACGAGAGCGCGTTCCGGCTCTGGGACAATCGCGCGAACCGCGTCGGCTGGTCGGCCTATCTCGGCCACGAAGCAGGGAGGGCCGAGGCGAGTCCGATCGCGGTGCCCTCGCGCAACGAAGATCTCCAGGGCCTCCCGCCCACCTGGATCGGCGTCGGGTCCCTCGATCTCTTCTGCGACGAGGACATGGCCTATGCGGATCGCCTGCGGGCCGCGAACATCTCATGCGAGACGATCGTGATCGACGGGGTCTTCCACGGCTTCGACGGCATCGTCGGGGACTCCGAGGCCAGCCGGCGCTTCCGGGGGTCGATGCTCGCGGCGATGCGGACGGCGCTGGCGGCGCCTTCTTAGGCGACGCCGGTTATCCGACGGCCGTTCGATGTCGATCAGCGCTCGGGTTCGACCTCGAAGACCGCCTCGATCTCCGTCGCGATGTCGAAGGGAAGCTCCGCCATCCCCACCGCGGATCGCGTGTGGACGCCCGCGTCGCCGAACACGTCGAGGAAGAGCTGCGAACAGCCGTCGATCACCGCGGGCATTCGATTGAAGCCCGGGGCGCAGTTCACCATGCCGAAGACCTTCACGACGCGACGGACTGCGTCGAGGGAACCCAGCTCTGCGCGCGCCGACGCGAGGATCTGTAGGCCGGTCAAGCGCGCCGCTTCCCTCGCCTCCTCGAGGGAGACCGTGTCGCCGACCTTGCCGATCACCGGCTTGCCGTCGGCGCGGATCGGTCCGTGTCCGCCCACGTGCAGCTGGTCGCCGGTGCGGACCGCGCCCACGTAGAGACCGACGGGCGGGCTCGCCTTGGGCAGCTCGATGCCCTGGCTTCGGATTCGTTCTTCGTGGCTCATGTCCGATCTCCCGACTCGGTTGCTAGTTGGTGCGGACGGCATCGAGCCGAGCCGGCCCGTACTCCAGAAACACCGGGACGCCCTCGAACTCGAAGCCGGGCGCCAGCTCGACGTCGCCCGGCTCGAAGCACTCGACGAACGCGGTCGTCACTTCCTGCGCGACGAGGCGGGCGATCGCGGCACCGATGCAGTGGTGTGCGCCGCCGGAGAAGGAGATGTGAAGCGGCAAGCCGCGGTCGAGGCGATATGCGTCGGGCTCCTCGAACACGGCCTCGTCCCGATTGGCCGAGGCGATGCCAACGAGCACGGAAGCCCCTTCCTCGATCGCGACGTCGACGATCTCCACCGGCTTGCGGCACTCGCGCATGACGAAGAGCACGGGCGGATCCAGTCGCAGGCTCTCTTCGACCGCGGCGGGGACGAGTTCCGGCTGGCTTCGCAGCTTCTCGTGTAGCGCCGGATCGCGCAGCAGCCGCAACAGGATGCTCCCCAGCAGGTTCGTCGTCGTGGAGATGCCGCCGAGCACGATGTGCGCGGTCAGGGTCCGGAGCACCGTGGGCGAGAGCGTTTCACCGAGATGTCGGCTGCGGGCGAGGCGCGTGATGAAGCTCGCTTCGCCCGGGCGGTCGCGATGCCCGTCGACCAGCCGATCGAGGTAGGTGCTGAACTCCGGAAAGGCGCCGGCCATCCCCTCACCGCGTTCGGTCCGATTCATCGACGTCCACTCGCTGTGGAGCAGCTCGCGTGCCCAGGCCACGATCCGGTCCGTGTCTTCCAGCGGGAACCCGACGAGGTGGAAGCTGACCAGGTTGCTGATGCGATCCGTGAAGCTCGCGATCAGGTCGCGCGGTCGGCCCGATTCCCAGTCCAGCAGCAGCCGGGTGGCCTCGCCACGCGCGAAGGGCCGGGCCGCCTCGACGGCGTGTCTGTCGAAGGAGCGACGCAGGATTCGGCGTATCACGGGGTGCCGCGGCGGATCCATCTCCCCGAGCATGCGCTCATCGTCGGGCATCTCGACGGCCTTGAAGCCGTTGCCGTTGGCGAACGTGTGCGGATCGCGCAGCACCGCCCAGCAGTCGGCCATGCGCGACACGTAGACACGCCCGTCGCCGAGCGCCACGACGGGGGTCTCCCGTCGCCAACGCGCGAGCTGCGGCCACATGTTCTGGGTCTGGCGATGGTCGTGGAGGTCGATCGCGTGATCCGACATGCGTCCTCCTCTCGAGTTCGCCAGGATAGTCCTTTCGTACGGTCGCGGGGCGCGCGATTCCGTCGCGTTATCCTGATGCCGCCCCACGAGGTCCATCCGTCATGACGATCGCGTTCGAGCCCTTCGACCCCGCCCTCAGCAGAGATCCCTACAGCGCCTACCGAAGGCTCCGCGACGAGGCGCCGGTCCACTTCGCGCCGGACGCGAACGTCTGGTGCGTGTCGCGCTACGACGACGTCATGCACGTGCTGAAGGAGCACGAGACCTTTTCGTCCCACGGCATGCGCGTGATGCTGATGCAGGGGGGATCCGACGCCCGCCCGCCCCTCGAGTGGCGACTCTTCCGCTTCATCGGACTGATCGCGCTCAAGGCCCGGATGCATCCGAAACATTTCGGGACCGCGCGTGGCCTCATCATGGAGGACGGCGCCCGTCACGCCGAGACGCGCACAATCGTGAATCGCGGCTTCACCCCGCGCGGCATCGCGGGCCTCGAAGGCCGGATTCGAGACGTGACCGCGCAGTGCATCGCGCCTCTCGAACGCGGCGAGTCCTTCGACGTGGTGCGGGATCTGGCGGTCCCGCTCCCAGTGACGATGATCGCCGAGCTGCTCGGCATCGAGCAGGAGATGCTGGCGACGTTCAAGGGCTGGACCGACACGGTGATCGAGAGCATCTCGACGAACGAAGGTCGTGCGGATCGACTCGCGGACCCCTTCGTCGAGATGTTCGTCGACATGGCGGCCTATCTACGGAAGACGGCCCGCGCGAGGCGCAAGAACCCGAAGGACGACTTGATCTCGCAGATCGTCGCGGTCCAGGACGGTCACGAGTTGAGCGACTACGACATCATCACGTTCGTCATGGTGCTCTTGATCGCCGGGAACGAGACGACCACGAACCTGATCGGGAACACGGTGAACGCGCTCCTGGACCATCCCAACCAGCTCGCGAAGCTGGTCGCCGATCCCAGTCTGGTCGAGCCGACGATCGAGGAAGGCGTGCGTTACGACGGGCCGATCCAGATCTTGTTTCGCCAGGCGTCGTGCGACACCGAGATTCGTGGCGTCGCGATTCCGCAGGGAGCGATGGTCGCGCCGCTCCTCGGCTCGGCCAACCGCGACGAGCGCCAGTTCGCCGACCCGGACCGCTTCGACGTCGAGCGACGTCCACATGCGCACGTCGGGTTCGGCTTCGGCAAGCACTTCTGCCTGGGGAGATCGCTGGCTCGACTCGAGGCGCGCTGTGCGATCGAGGCGCTCTTGCCGTTCCTGGCGAAGCGCGAGCGAGCGCCGCATGCGCGGGAGTGGGTCGACTCGTTCCTGGTTCGTGGGCCGACCGAGCTGCGTCTCGAGCGCGCCGCCTAGCACGAGTCGAGCCGTCCGCGCGGTCGTCTAGAGCGAGCCCAGGTCGACCAACTATGGCCTCTGCACGGCGTACCTGCGCCTCGAAGACATCACGGAGCAAGGACCCCAGATCGACTTGAGCGGCCCCAACCGATTGATCGTCGCGTCGTCGGAGTTCCCGGGCATCGCGCTCGAAAGTCCGCTCCCCTTGTGGTTGGACTTCCCCGGGCGTTGGGGCACGTACGAAGCGCTCGAAGTGCTCATCACCGTCTCCATCAGTGGTGCGCAGGTCTTCGACGAGGGCTTCGATGACGTGGGCGCCGGCCCCTCGGGCCCGCCCTTCAAGTCGCTCTGGGAGGGCCAGGCCGTCCCGGAGCCGACCGGGGGGCTCTGGATCGGCCTCGGAGCCCTCGCTCTGCTCGCGAGAACGCGCCGGGGGATCAGCCGAACGCACTAGTTACCGGTCGTGCGGACGCATCTCGGTGTCACGGGGCGGTCAGCCGGACTACCCTCTGGTCTCGACGGGAATACCCCATGCTCACGCCCTTCCAGAACCGCGCGCGTCGCGCCCTCGACGCGAGCCCGATCTTTCGGGAGCTCGGCGACGCTGCCATGCGCTGGGTCCATCGTGCGTCCCTTCGCAAGGGAGACGTGCTCTTCGAGAAGGGTGATTCGAGCGACGCCCTGTATGGCGTCGTGAGCGGGCAGGTCAAGCTCTTCGCCTCCGGCGAGAAGGGTCGGCAGATCTCCTTCGGTCTGGCCGGGCCCGGCGAGCTCGTCGGCGAGATCGGCGTCTCGGGGGACGTGCCCCGGCACGCGAGCGTCGCGGCGTTGGCCCACTGCGAGCTCGCGCGGATTCGACGCCGCGACCTCGATGCGATCGTTGCGCGCCACCCGGGTATCCGGGAACAGCTGAACCAGGCCGCCCTCGCGTCGGCGTTGCGCATCTCCCAGCGCGTCGAGGACGCGGCCTTCCTGACCATCGAAGCGCGCGTCGAGAAGGCGCTCGTCGACTTCGGCGAGCGCGTCGAAGGCGGGATCTGCGTCGCCCTCCGGCAGCAGGATCTGGCGGACGTCCTCGGGCTCAGCCGCGAGTCCGTCAACCGCGTGTTGACGTCGGGGCCGATCAGCGGCCGCGTCGAGCTGGCGCGGGGTCGGATCGTCCTGCTCGGCGCTCGCTGATCCGAGCGCCGTCTCAGTCGATCGGATCGACGGCGTAGGCGTCGTCGCCTTCTCCGTTCGGCTCGCTCGCATCCGCGGGCATCGGTCGCGTTTCGAACGGCGCGCCATCGTCGAATTCCGCGCGGGTTTCGGCGCTCACGACGAGGCGACCTGCGGTGGCGTGAGCACGCTTCGCGAGTCGCTCCGCCCGCGCCCGCGCCGGCCCGATCGCGCTGCCGATCAACTGGGACTCGTCGCCCAGCACCCCGACGACGAGAAGGCCCGTGTCGATGCCGATCGCGACATCGGGGAGAGACGCGTCCTCGCTCGCCAGGACCGCGAGGATCGCCGTCGCCGCTTCGGTCGCATCGTTCGCACCACCCGGGAAGATCGCCTGGAGCCCTTCGCTGCGAAGCTCGCTCACGAAGCCGCCGTGGTCGCGCACCGGAAAAGACACGCGCTCCGTCAACTCGTTCAGCCGTCTCACGCCATTGCCGCTCGCGTCGCTTTGAACGGAATCGGCGAGGTCCCCGAAGTCACAGTGCAGCACGCTCATGACTCTACGCACGTGGTCGCCGGGCTCGATCTCGTCGACGGAGGGCTTGCCGAGGAGCGCGAGCAGATCGAAGGGCGCGAATCGAACCACGGCCGCCTCGGTCTCCTGCAATTCGAAGTTGAGGTCGCCGAGCTCGTCCGAGCGCGCCTCCTCGCGTTGGAAGCTGCGCGCGAACTTCGCGGCCAACTCGAAGGCTTCGACCGAGATCCAGACGACGAAGAAGTAGGGGAAGAGCTCGATCGCGAGGCCGAAGTTCGTGACGGACGTCCGGATCACGTCGTGGACGACCGCGCCCACAAAGAGGAGGGACGCGAGGAGCGTGACCCGGACCTCGGTGGCGCCGCGCCACCAGGATCGGGTCAGCGCGAGGATCACGAGCGCACCGGCGACGGGTGGCATCACGAGGAAGAAGGGGAGGGTCTCGAGGACCACGTTCATCGGGCCCAGGACGACGATCGGTGCGATCGCCAGTCCGAGCAGCTGCATCCCGCCCACCATTCGAGGCGGAAGCAGCGCCGGGAACTTCGCCCCGATGTAGCCGAGGCCCGTGACGATCGCGAGCGCCGTGCCTAGGTACTCGAAGCGCAGCAGCTGCGAGAACGACGCCCAGGGGACGATCAGCTGCGCGAAGTCCGAAATGCTCCCGGGGATCATTCGCCCCGCCATCACGATCGCGAAGCCGCCGAACCACGAGCGCGAGATCTCGGAGCGCCGAAGAAAGAACTGGAGGAGCGATGCGATTCCGACGAGGGCGCTGATCGTGGCGAGGAGGGCGTCGCGCAGGGTGGTGCCGCCGGAGAGGCGCTGGATCGCGGTCGAGTGGCCGATGATCCAGGGCCGTCGGATGCCGCCGCCCCGGAATTCGAAATTCGCGAGCTGAACGTGAAGCTCGATTTCGCGATCGGCGCGCGCGAGGCTGAACACGCGGTTGCGTCGTGGTTCGGAACTCGTGGAGTCGGCGTCGGGACCGACGACGCCCGCTCCGCCGCGATCCACGCCATCGATCCACAGGCGATAGGCCGTGAGCGGCACGCCGGCGGAGAGCGCGAACTCCGACTCGGGGTCGATCGGCAACGTGATCCGGAGTCGATAGGTCGCGACGCCCTTTCCGCCGAATGGGCTCCGCGCGGAGTCGTCCGACCACAAGCCTCGAACGCCAACGCTCGCCCACTCCGTCGGGCACGGATCACCCGGCTCGAGCAGCTGTCCCCAGCACACCGCCCAATCGCCCTGGAGATCGACGCTCGCGCGATCGAAGTCCCAGTCGGCGAGCGCGATCTCGCCGTCGACGGCCCGGGGCGTCTCGACCGGAACCGAACAGCCCGCGAGCGCGGCACCGATGCATGCCCACAGAATCAGGGCGAGGGCGGCCTGCGACCGCCGCGAGGGGGGCACGGATTCCGGACGGCGGCTGTGGGCAGGCGAGGCTCGCGACACGACAGGGATAGAATCGCATCTCGTCGACGCGATCGAACCCTCCTGGAAAGGGGATCCGCGCGAAATGTCGGCCGATGTGAGACATGGGCCGCACGTCCGCGCGCCGGAACGGTGGACAGCGGTCGTCTCGCCTCAGCCGTGCGGAATCTCGATCCCGCGCGACCGCCGGAAGAGCACCCAGTCCGCGTTCTCCTGGAGCGCCTCTTCGCCTAGCTCGATCAGCACGTGCTGAACCGTCGGGGCGTCACCGCGCTCGAGCCCGTCGTCGACCGCGCGTTCGGCCCGGGCGAAGAGGGCGCGCATTCGCTGGTACTGCAGCGCCTGCTCCGAATAGCCCATCTTCTCGGAGAAGGCGCGTACCAGCGCCGAGAGTCCGAGCAGCACGGCGATCGTCATGAAGAGGACGGGTCGAGCGCCGGCGAGCAGGTCGACCTCGAACCCGAAGCGCGCGATGGCGTCGACGGCCAACACGACGAGGGTCGTCGCGATGCTGCCAGCGTAGAAGCTCGTCGCGATCCACGACCCCCGGACGACGTTCGTCGCATCGCGCCCGGCGGCGCGGACGTAGTAGTTGAGCTGGGCGCGGACCCAGTGTTCGACGGTTTCGCGGGCGCCTGTCTCGGCGGCCTCGGGACCTCGCGGTGGGATCTCGCGGTCCGCCGCGTACACGTTCGCGACCCGGATCGCTTCGTGGATCCAGCGGAGCTCGTTGCTCTGCTTGCGGAGGTAGTGATCGGACACCTCACGGGTGATCTCGGACAGGTTCCAGAAGAGCTGGATCCGGAGGCCCTCCGCGAGCGCGCGATAGTCGAGATGACGATCCTGGAACGCCGAGCGCCGAAAGACCTGATAGACGATGAAGGCGACCACGAGCGCGAACGGGTAGGCCGCGAGCAGGACGAGCTCGAAGGGCCGACCGTCGCCCGATTCGGGAAACAAGTTGTCGTACGCCTCGAAGCAGAGCAGGGCGAAGAGCACGAGCAGGAACAGTGTCACGAGATGGACGCGGTGGCGCCGCTGCATTCGCGTCGCGAGCGCGTCGGCGACACTGAACCGGCGGAGGAGGGCGGACTGCTCGGGCCGAAGCGACACGCGTGCGCTGTCCGGCAGGAGCATCGCCGCGGACGCGTCGGCCTCGCGAGCGAGCTCGTCGCCGCCGCCGAGGACGTGCTCGTTGAACCGATCGACGCGGACGAGGGTGGCGTCGAGTCGCGACCGGGATTCGACCTGCTCGTCGTCCGGGGAGTCGGGGTACAGGATCCGCTCTTCGTAGGGCTCGCCGTTCGGGGGCTCGCCCGACCGCCGGGGGGTGACGATGTGGTGGAGGGGCCCCCGATCCCAGGGATCGAGGATCGCTTCGAAGGAGCGAGTGCGGATCGATGCCGGCGAGATCGGCGCGGCGCGCAGATTCAGATCGACGACGTGCGCGGTACCGCCGATGTCGTTCGTCCGGTGTCCGTCCCAGAGCGCGATCAGGATCTGGGCGTAGCGGACCAGGAAGAAGCCGAGCGCCTCGTACTGCCGCCGGAGGGAATCGCGGTCGAGCGAGTCTGCGTCGACGTTGCCTTCGTCGACGATCGGCAGCTCGAAGACGAGTTCCGCACGATCGAGGAGGTCCCGAAATTCGCTCCGCGACGCGTCGGACTCGAACTGCTCTTCGTAGATGGCCTGGGGCATCGGCAGGGGCACGACGATGTCCCAACCGCGAGCGAGGGCTTCGTCCGCGACGAGTCGATCGGATCCTTCGGCGAGGGCCGTCAGGAGTCGCAGCGGCGAGCCCGGATACTGCGCTTCGACCTGGTCGAGGACCGATCCCACCACATCGGCGAGAGGGTCCAGGTCCTCGTCGCGGAGATCCCGATGGCCGGTCACCCCGACGAAGATCGGAATCCGCCCGTCCGCCTGCACCATGCCCGACGTCACGTCCTTCACTCGGCCCAACGATCGCGCGTGCCAGGGCGGCCGTCGAGGGCCGAACGCCCGATCGGGCGTTTGTGTCGTCCAATCGCCCGGGCCCGCGGTTCCCGATCATCGGTATTCGTCACGGCGCTAGGCGTCGTCGACCCAGCCGACTGCGGCGAGTCCCTCGTAGAAGGGCTTGGCCACCTCCGGGTCGATCGAGCGGAGCTGCACCCCGGAAAAATCGGGAACCTGTTCGCGGAAGTCGACGAAGGCCGCCTCGGCTTCGCTCTGTCGGCCCAGCTTCACGAGGGACATCACGCGGAAGAGATGGGGCCAGACGTGGACGCGGTTGAGCGCGATCGATCGTTCCGCGTGCGTGAGTGCCTCGTCGAAGCGCTCGAGGGCGAAATGACAGGCTCCCTCCTGGTTCACCATCTGCCACATCATCGGGTCACGGGGGCTGAGCCGCTTCGCGATCGCGAACTCCTCGAGGGAGCGCTCGTAGCGACGCGCGCGATACAGGATGTAGGCGAGACCCCGGTGGACCTGGGCCCGGCCCTTGTGGAGCTCCGCGGCCTTCTCGCAGGTCGCGAGGGCTTCCTCGTACTGGCCCATCTCGACGAGATAGGTCGCGAGGGAGAAGTGGCCGTGGTGATCGAGCGGATCGAGGCGGATCGCTTCCTTCGCGCCCGCCATCCCGTCGCCGAAGATCTTCATCGCCTCCGCGTTCGAGAGGCGTCCGCGGTGGTCCATGATCATGAACATGACGGAGGTCCCGATCCCGAAGTGGGCGAGGGCGAAGTTCGGGTCGAGCTGCGTGGCGCGCTCGAAGTGTTCCTTGGCGGCTGCGGCGCCGTCGTAGTCGCCGCGGTCGATCAATCCCAGGCCGCGGAGGTAGACGTCCCAAGCGGCGAGATCCTCGGTCGGCACACGCGCGGAGCGGATCTTCTCCTGCTCGATCAGATGAGGCTCGATCGCGCCCATGATGCCGAGGGTGATCCGGTCCTGGAGCTCGAACACGTCGGCGAGGTCACCCTCGAAGCGGTCGCCCCAGATCTGCTTGGAGGTCCGGGCCTCGCTCAGTCGCGCGGTGATCCGAACGCGCCCGCCCGCCCGGCGGACGGTTCCCTGGAGCGCGTATCCGACGCCGAGCTCGCGGGCGAGTCGCGGGAGGTCGACGTCGCCCGAGCCGTACTCTTCGGTCGATTCGCGTGAGATGATGGGGAACTCGCGCCAGGACTGGAGCCCGACGACCAGCTCTTCGGTCAGGCCCTGACCGAAGTAGGCCTCTTCGTGCGCGACGCCGAGCTCCCGAAAGGGCAGGACCGCGAGCGCCGCTCGACCTTCGTAGCCCGGAACGGGCGCCGCGACGTCGACGTCTTCGTAGTCTTCGACCTCCGCGTCGTCGCCGCTGACCATGCGGCGGACCGCACCGACGAGCTTGCGGCGATAGCTCGCGACGGAGAGATCACCGCGAATCACGGCCTGCTTCGTGGCGAGCAGGAGGCGCAGACCCCCGGGCAGCGGCGTCTCTTCGAAATGGACAGTCAGGATCGGTTTGTCGGCATCGAGCGCGAAATGCAGCTCATTGACCGCGTGGCGGGATTCCACCGAGGCCGGCGACGCGAAGAAGAGAATGCCTGCGGCGTCCTCGAGCGCCGCGGCGAGCTCGTCCGTCCAGCTGGCGCCCGCGCGGATGCCCTCGTCGAACCAGATGCGTATGCCTTGCTCGTGGAGCCACTCGAGCTCGGCGTAGACCCAACCGGCATCCGCGTGCGCATAACTCACGAAGACGTAGGGTTCTTGTCCCGTGTAGGCCGCGAAAGGTGTGTCTCGACTCATCGAGTGGCCCTAATGGGGGATGGATTTTCAAGACGACCGGGAGCTATGGATGGTAGCATCAGAAGTGTCGAGATTCCGAAGCTGCTCTGGGGGGTAGCGTCGCTCCGGCACCCGGCAGACCCGTCCATTCCGCTCCTCGTCGATGATTTCGATGGGGACGGAATCGAGGAGATCCGAGATGAGCGACCCGGCCCGACCCTCTTCCCAGCCCGGCAAGGATGATCGCATCGCGATCCTCGGCGCTGGCCCTGCCGGTCTCCTGACCGCGCACTACCTGAAGGAAGCCGGCTACACGAACGTGATCGTGCTCGAAAGGCTCGGGCGCATCGGCGGCCTGTGCAAGACGATCACGTACAACGGCCACTCCTTCGACCTCGGCGCCAACTACGTCACGCCCGCCTATACCGAGATCCGCAAGATCGCGAAGCAGGTCGGCGCGTCGATGTACACCGAGCGGCCCTTCATCGCGATGACCGTTCCCGACTCCGAGCACCCGAAGGACAGGGTCTCGTACGACAGCATGTTCAACGCCGTTCGCGTCGAGCAGGGGACGGGCAAGAAGATCGGCGCGCTGCGCTTCCTGTGGGCGAACGCGAAATACGTCTGGAAGCGCTTCAAGCTGCGGAAGGTGATCGACGCGCCGACCTTCGCCGGAATCGAAAACCACCCGGAGGTTTGCAAGCCCTTCGGTCAATGGCTCGCAGACGAGGGCCTCGACGATCTCGCGACGCTCTTCCAGCTGCCCGTCAACATGATGGGGTACGGAACCGTCAAGACGACGCCCGCTCAGTATGCGCTCAAGTTCATGAGCCTGAAGAGCTTCGTCCCGATGGTCATGAAGGAGGCGCCGTTCATCGGGAAGATCGTGCCCTGGCCCAAGCGCTTCACCGACGGCTACCAGCGGCTCTTCGAGCGACTCTCCTGGACCGTCGACGTCCGAATGAACGTGCACGTCACCTCGGTCGAGCGGAGCGAGGAGGACGTCCTCATCCACTATCAGACCTCCGAGCAGATCCTGAACGAGATCCGCTGGACCGAGGGCGCGCTGAAAGCGAAGCACCTGATTCTGGCTTGCCCGCTGACCGACGACGTTCTCTCGAAGTTCCTCGACTCCGACCAGAAGGAGAAGGATTTCCTGGGTCAGATCGACGTCCTCTCGTATTGCATGTCGACTCATCATCTCGAGAACGCGACGTTCGGCGACCAGGACAGCCCGCTCGCGGCCTGTTACCCGCTGCCGGAGCTGGGCACGCCCTGGGGCGTCGCCAAGCAGTGGAGCGACTCCGACTTCGTGCAGTTCTACGTGCGCGTCGATCCGAAGGAGCCCTACGACTCGGTCAGGAAGAGCGTCGAGGACCGGATCAAGACCCTCGTGGAACAGATGGACGCGCGGATCTCCCTGTCGAACGAGGAGTGGAGCACGTTCAATCGCTGGCCCTACTTCCAGCACGTCGATCTCGAGTCGATCGAGAACGGCTGGTACAGCGAGCTCGAGGAGCGCCAGGGCAACCGCCACACCTACTTCGTCGGTGGCGCGACCAACTTCGAGCTGATCGAGCCGATCGCCGAGTACGCGAAGAACCTGGTCGCGACCCACTTCCCGCGGCGCTAGCGCGCGCCGACCACTCGCTCGGGGCGGTCTGCCGTGCGGACGCTCCGGAAAGGCAACGCCCATGTCGTCCAAGCCCTCTCGCAAGCGCCGCATCCTGCTGATCGCCGTCGCCCTCTTCGCGTTGCCCGCGCTCTATTGCGCGGTCGTGCCCGCACCGAAGACGCTCGACTTTCCGACGCCGGTCGCGGGAAACCACGTCGAGCTCTCGCAGCATTTCTGGAAGGTCTTCCACGCCCAGGACACCGACCAGCTGCTGTCGGACGAATGTCGCACGGCCCATAGGCTGCCGGCCCTCGAGCGCAAGCTCGCCGGTCTGCCTCTCCAGCCCGACCTTCCGCCCGTCGCGGCGGCCGGCCGGCGCGACGTCACGCGGCGGGACGACGGCGACGCTGACAGCCTGCTGTGTCGACTGGAGGATGCGATTCTCGAGTCGCCGGAAGACGCAGTGCTCGCGACGATCACGGCCGCCGCCTACAACTGGCGCGCCCAGGCTCGGGTCATCCCCGACCAGATGATCGAAGACCTCCACGAAGGGCGACATCATGCGAAGCGCGGCGTCGAGCTCGGAAGCCCCCTCGCTGGCGGCTTCCAGGCGGCGCCGACCTGGCTCCTCGGCTTCATCACCGAGGACGAGGAATACCGGACCGTGGCCCACACGCAGTTCGTCGACGACACGCTCAAGTTCCCTTCGTTCCACGCGTTCATCGAAGCGGCCACGATGGCGGGCATGCTCGACCCGCAATGGAAGCATCCGGAGTTCGATTACGGCTGGGCGATCGTCTCGATGATGGAGCAGCTCGAGACGTGCATGTTCGGTGACGGGGCTTTCACGAAGATCCAGTTGCCCGAGGGCATGAAGCTGAACAACTTCATGCACAACGTGATCGCTGGCATCGTGAAGATCTCGGGCCGCGGCTATTGCTACAACTCCGAAGCGGTGCCCTACAACTTCCCGGGCATGTTCATCGCCCAGGGTGATATCTACCTGAAGAAGGGCCAGTTCGAGTACGCCCGCGTCGCCTACGAGAACGCGCTCAACTCTCCGAACTCGGAGAACTACCCTTATCGCAAGGACATCCACATCCGGTTGAACGACATGGAAGGCATGATGGCCAAGTTCAATCGCGAGAGCGGGACGATGGACATCGACGAGCACCCGACGGCGATGGTCGTCCAGAGCAGCTGGTATTGCGCGAGCTGTCACCAGGCGCCTCCCGTGGCGAGCAGCGGCTCGGCGTTGGGCGCGGACGCGTCTGGCGGCTGAGCGGAGATCCAGCGAAGAGCTCTGAGGCGTTCGCGGCCCCGACTTCCCGTTTCGGTCGGCCGCCGCGCTCCAATCCACGCTCTACTGCTCCGCGCTTACTCCGCGCTCTACTCGGCGCTCTACTCCGCGCTCTACTCGGCGCGAAGGCACGCGCCCGTTCTCGGTGTGATCCGGAGTCGGAGCGGCTCCGCGGGCACCATGTTGAGGACGAGCTTCGTCGGGATCGCGATCGGGCCCGTGGGCGCGAACTGAAAGCGCTTCACGATGCGGTCGACGACGAGTGCGCCTTCGTGAAGCGCGAAGCGCTCGCCGACGCAGGCGCGTGCGCCGCCCTTCGCGAAGGGGAAGTAGGCGAAGTCCGGAATCTCCTTCTGCGCCGGCTTGGTGAAGCGGTCGGGCGCGAAGGTCAGCGGGTCGTCCCAGAAGCGCGAGTCACGGTGCGCGAGCCAGAGCGGGTAGAAGACGATCGTGTCCCGGGGAACCGCGTGGCCGGCGAGCTCGGTGTCCTCGAGCGCGACGCGGATGTTGACGGGCGCGGGCGGGTAGAGCCGGAGCGATTCGCGCAACACCCGGGTCACGTAGTCCTCGTCGTCCGGGGCCGACTCGCGCCCGGGAATGCTCCGGTCCTGTTCCCGGACCTCGTCCTGGACCTCGGGATGATGGGAGAGCAGGTGGAGCGTGAAGGCGAGCATCGAGTAGACGGTCTCGTGCGAAGCGAGCACGAGCGTGAGGAGCTGTTCGCGCAACCGTTTCCGACCAGCATCGTCCTGCTCCGTGGCGGCGGCGAGCTCGGCCATCGGACTACCGGAAGCTTCTCTATTCAGGATGCGCGCGAGGATCTCGTCGAGTGCGCCGTGCACGCCTCGAATGAATCGGCGCGAACGACGCGCGCCCGGAGTCGGGATCCACTCGGGCAGAGCGAGTGGCAGGGCGGCCCGCGCCATCGTGCGCTTCCAATACGCGTGACTGTCGGCGATGATCGCGTCTTCGTGTGCGGTGACGTCGAGACCGAGGATCGCTTCGCCGGCGATCGCGAAAGCGAGGGACGACAGATCGGAGGTGACCTCGATCTGACCCCCGTCAGCGCGCTCCGCGCGCGCTTCCCATCGATCGAGCATCGCCGTTACGAGTGCGTCCGCCGCGCCACCCGGCGCGAAGCACGCCAGGCTCGCCGCACTCAGAGCGCGGGTCAGCTCGCCGCGTAAGGCGTTTCGCTCGACCGGGTCGTCCATCGGGACGAGGCTGTCGCCGACGAGCGGACGAACGGCGCGGCTGAGCGGGCCGCCCCGGCCGAAGAGGTCGCGCTGGTCCTTGAAGACGATGCGGGCATCTTCGGGCAGGAAGGTGGTGATCACCGAGGCGGGACCGACCTTCAGCCCGACGCGATCGCCGTAGCGCTCCTTGAGCGCGCGATATTCGTCGAGCCCTTTGCGCTCGTGACCGATCGCGAGCAGATGGCGAAGCGCCGCGAGGCCACGAGGTCCGGTCGGAAAGGAAGAAGACGGCATCGGATCGTTCGGCCTCCCTGCCGAATGCGCAAGTCGGCCTCTCAATCGGTCGATATCGCGAAGACATTGAGCGGGACGGCCCGAGACGCGGGTAGATCGACTTTGGCCCCCCGCGACGTAGAATCACCCCATGAAGTTCGGAATCTTCTACGAGCACCAGCTTCCCCGTCCCTGGACCGAGCGCGCCGAATACGAGCTCCTGCAGAACTCCCTCGACCAGGTCGAGCTGGCCGATGGCCTCGGGTACGACTACGCCTGGGAGGTCGAGCACCACTTCCTCGAGGAGTACTCGCACTCGTCCGCGCCGGAGGTCTTCCTCGCGGCGGCGAGCCAGCGAACGGAACGCATCCGGCTCGCTCATGGCATCATCCAGCTCACGACCAACCACCCGGCGCGCGTCGCGGAGCGGGTCAGCACCCTCGATCTGATCTCGAAGGGGCGGGTCGAGATGGGCATCGGCGAAGGTTCGTCGATCACCGAGCTCCATCCCTTCGATCGCCGGTTTCGCGACAAGCGCGCCGTCTGGGAAGACGCGGTTCGCGCGATCATGCCGATGTTCACGAGCGAGGCCTGGGAGTACCACGGCGAGTACTTCGACTTCCCGCTCCGCAACGTGCTGCCGAAGCCCTACCAGAAGCCCCACCCGCCGCTCTGGGTCGCGTGCTCCCAGCTCGACACGATCGAGATGTGCGGGCGCCGAGGCATGGGGGCGCTCGGTTTCCAGTTCGTCTCGGCGGAGGCAGCACATGCCTGGGTGAACACCTACTACAACGCGTTCGTGAAGCGGCAGGAAAAGCTCACGGACTACGAGAGCAACCCGAACATCGCCCTCGTGTCGGGCTTCATGTGTTGCCGCGACGACGAAGAGGCGCTCCGCAAGGCCGATGGTTGGACCTTCTTTCAGTTCGCGCTCCGCTTCTACGCGAAACACGGACCGGTCGCGCCCGGCTCGGTGAATCTCTGGGAGCAGTACCTCGACTGGAAGGAGACACCCCAGGGCCAGAAGCAGCGTCGCTCGGGGCTCGTCGGATCCCCCGAGACGTTGCGGCGCAAGCTGCGCAAGTTCGAAGAGTCGAACATCGACCAGGTGATCCTGCTGAACCAGGCGGGCAGCAACACGCACGGGGACATCTGTGAGAGTCTGGAGCTCTTCGCGGAAGAGGTGATGCCCGAGTTCCACGCCCGCGAGCCCGAGCACCAGGCGTGGAAGCGGAAGGTGCTGGCCGGCGAGATCGACCTCGAGGAGGTCGACACGGCGCCCTTCGACGCGAGGAACATGGCGAAGCCCACGATCGACGGCGCCGACCCGGACGCCGAGCGCGAGTCGGTTCCGAGCTAGGCTGGCAGGACGATGGCCGAGACTCCCTATCCCCTCGAAGGCCTCCGCATCCTCGACTTCTCGCGCGTCCTCGCCGGCCCCTTCGCGGGGCGGATGTTGTGCGACCTCGGCGCCGAGGTCGTGAAGCTCGAGCCGCCGGAGGGGGACGTGACCCGGCGCTGGGGACTCGAGCGCGCTGGCCTCTCGGGCTACTACACGCAGCAGAACGCGGGCAAGCTCTCGATGAGCGTGAATCTGCTCGCGGAGGGTTCGACCGAGCTGCTGCGTCGTCTCTCCGCGAAAGCAGACGTCGTGATCGAGAACTTCCGACCGGGCGTGATGGCGCGCCACGGCCTCGCCTGGAAGGACCTGTCCGCGAACAACCCGCGGCTGATCATGCTCTCGATCTCAGGCTTCGGTCAGGAAGGCCCGGAGTCCCATCGCCCCGCCTACGCCTCCGTCCTGCACGCGGAGACCGGCATCGTCGCCCGACAGGCGGAGCAGGATGGTCATGCCGCGGTCGATCCGGTGCTCTCGATCGCCGACATGAACGCCGGACTCCACGGACTGGTCGCGATCCTCTCTGCCCTCTACCTGCGCGAGCGCACGGACGCCGGGCAGCACCTCGACATCGCGATGCACGACACGTCCCACGTGACGGACGACTACGCGAACTTCTACATCGACGAGATTCCGCTCGAGCGGGGCGGAGGCCAGGTCTGGGACGCACCCGGCGGACCGATCATGATCACCGGCGACTTCCGGTCGATCTGGAAGGGCCTGGTCAAGACCGGACGCGTGGCAGACCCGACGCCGCAAGGCGCCGATCTCGAGACCAAGATCCGCCTGCGTCGCCAGGCGACCCAGGACTACTACCTGTCGTTCGAGGCGCGCGCGGATCTCGTCGCGGAGCTGGACGACATGAATCTCGCCTGGGGCGCAGTGCGCTCGACGAGCGAGGGCTTCGACTCGCCGACCGCACGTGCGCGCGGAACCGTGGCGCAGGTCGACGATCGCGCGAGCGGAACCCGGCCGGTGGTGGAGTCGCCCTATCGATTCTCGGGCGCGGCAGCCGGGGTTCGGGGCGGTCCCGCCTATCGTGGCGAACACAACGCAGACGTCCTCGACCGCTGGCTGGGCGCGACTTCTGCGGAAATCGAGGGGCTCGAGCGCGACGGCGTGCTCGATGCGGAGGAGCGACCATGAGCAGACTCGAGGGGCGAACGGCGATCATCACCGGAGGCGCGAGCGGAATCGGCGCCGCCAGCGTGCGGCTCTTCGCCAGCGAGGGCGCCCGGGTCGTGATCGCCGACGCCCAGGCGGATCGGGGCGAGGCCCTGGCGGACGAGCTCGGCGAATCGGTGGTCTTCCAGAAGGTCGACGTGAGCGTCGAGTCGGACGTGCGCGCGGTCGTCGACGAGACGGTGAAGCGCTGGGGCAGGCTCGACTGCATCTACAACAACGCGGGCTTCGGCGGTGCCCTCGGCCCGATCGAGGAGACGACCGTCGAGGAGTTCGACATCACCTTCGACGTGCTCGTGAAGGGTGTCTTCCTCGGCATCAAGTACGCCGCGCCCGCCATGCGCGCCGGAGGGGGCGGTTCGATCATCAGCACGGCGTCGGTCGCGGGACTGAAGACCGGCGAGTCGCCCCATCTCTACAGCGTCGCCAAGGCCGCGGTCATCCATCTCACCAAGAGCGTCGCCCTCGAGCTCGGCGCGGACGACATTCGCGTGAACTGCATCTGCCCCGGGGTCGTCGCGACGCCGCTCGCGGCGGGCCATCCGGAGGCCAGCGACGAAGCGCTCTCGAAGCTCGCCCACGTGACCCGGAACGCCCAGGCGATGGGACGAACAGGGCAGCCCGAAGACATCGCGCGCGCGGCCCTCTGGCTAGCCAGCGACGAGTCGAGCTGGGTCACCGGCACGGCTCAGGTCGTGGACGGCGGCGCGAACGCGGGTCGCCCATGGGCGCGTCAAGCGGACTGGTACACGAAGAAGCGGGCGCTTCGGATGTACCGGCCGGAAGGACGTTAGGGTCCGGGTGGAGGACCGGGGCGCGAGCGAGCGCGTCGGCGTGAGGGACGCCAACGCCGGTCGGGCCAGCACCTTCGACGCCTCTCCCGCCTACACGACCTACGTATTGGCCGTCCTCTTCTGCGTCGCGGTCTTCAACATGCTCGACCGGCAGATCCTCGGGATGCTGGTCGAACCCATCAAGCAGGAGTTCGGTGTCTCGGACACCGCGATGGGATTCCTGACCGGCCCCTCGTTCGCGCTCTTCTATGCGCTCGCGGGGATTCCGATCGCGCGCTGGGCCGACCGGGGCGTGCGCCGATCGATCATCGCGATCGGGCTCTTCCTCTGGAGCGGGCTCACGCTGGCGTCGGGCTTCGTCCAGGGGTTCGGCCAGCTGGTGGTCGCTCGACTCGGCGTCGGGGTCGGTGAGGCCGCGGGGACGCCGCCGAGCCACTCGCTGATCTCCGACTACTTCCCGCCGGAACGACGCGGCGCAGCCCTCGCGACCTTCACGGTCGGGGCGAGCACGGGCGTGGCGCTCGCCTATCTCGTCGGCGGATGGGTCAGCGAGCACTGGGGATGGCGGGCGGTGTTCGTCGTCGCGGGCGTGCCCGGTGTGGTCCTCGCGCTCCTGATCCGCTTCACCGTGCGCGAGCCTCCTCGCGGTCGCTTCGACGAGACTGCGACGACCGCTGCGGACATGCCGCGTGAGAACTGGCTCGACGCGGTGCGCGTCCTCGCCCGCATGCCGGCCTATCGTCATCTCGTCGCGGCGGCGGCGCTGCACTCCTTCGCGTTCTCGGGCTCGATGATCTGGTATCCGCCCTTCCTCACGCGGGTCCACGCGCTCTCGCCGAGCGAGATCGGGACGACCCTGGCGCTCTTTTCGTCGCTGCCGACGGGGATCGGCATCTTCCTCGGCGGGATCGCGACGGATCGGCTGTCGCGGCGGGACGTGCGCTGGCTGCAGGGGTACGCGGGGGTGACGATGCTGCTCTTCGCGCCCTTCGCCCTGGGATTCTTGTTCCTGCCGTCGCGGACCCTGGCCTTCGCGAGCCTGGTGGTCGCGGCGTTCATGATGGGTTCGTCGACGCCCGGCATCCACATCGCCACCCAGGCGCTCGCGCCCGCGCGAATGCGCTCCCTCGCTTCCGCCCTCAACCTGCTCCTGCTGAGCCTCGTGGGCGCGGGGCTCGGCCCGCTGGCCGTCGGCGTGCTGAACGACGTCCTCGCGCCGACCTACGGTGACGAGGCCGTGCGCTACACGCTCTCGCTCGTGGCGGCCACGGCGATCTGGAGCGCGATCCACAACGGACTCTCGGCGCGCCACCTCGCGCGAGACCTCGAGCGGAATGCCAACTAACGAAGGGAGATCCGCTCCCACTGCGTCGCCCAAACGTCCGACATGGCTTCGCGGCGCGCGAGCTCGTCGGCCTCGAGCGCGGCCGGTCCCGGCGCGAGCGAGCCCCCTTCGAAGATGGGCGTCGGATCGCCGAAGGGCGGGAGGCCCTCGGCGCAATCATCGGGCGGCCACGGATCCCTGGCGGTCGCGCCGTCGGAGAGGACCAGCGCCTTTCTCGAGGGATCCGGTACGCCGTACCGGGCGATCGGACCCGACGGCAGGCGGTCGGCGCCGGCGCCCTTCGTGAGCCAGGCGTCGAAGGCGGCGACGGAGGCGGGACGCGACCACGTGCTGTGGAGCGCGACGAGCTCACTTGCTTCGCGGACGTCCGGCGCGTCGACGGTCGGGTCGAGAAACACGAATTGTTGGAACACCACTTCCTGGACGACCTCGATCCGCCCCCGATCGCGCAGTCCCAGGGCGACGGGACGCACCGCGGCGAGCGCCTCCTCCTCGGACGTGTAGTCGCAGCCCCAGAGCGTGAGGAAGCGAGCATCGCCGTCGAGGGTCGCGCGGTAGCGTGCGACCGAGTCGAAGAGGCCGGCCTCGAGGCTGTCCGGGATGTGGACGTCCTCGTACCACGCGTGGAGCGCATCCTCTTCGTCGCCGAGCGGGTTCGTGTAGACGACGTAGAGCGAGCGGGGAGCCGGTCTGGCCATGGGATTCCTCGTCGGGATTCGTGCTTGATCTGCATCATGGTAGTCCTTACGATCGAACGACCCACGCACGGGCGAGCGCCTTCGGGCGGCGGAGCGGCGCGATGCACGACCTCATCATCCGGGGCGGCGAGCTGATCGACGGCACCGGGTCGTCGCGTCGACGCGCGGACGTCGCGATCGACGGCGACACGATCGTCGAAGTCGGCAACCTCGCGGGCCGCGACGCGCAGTCGACGATCGATGCCGAAGGTCAGGTCGTGACGCCGGGGTTCATCGACGCGCACACGCACATGGATGCGCAGATCGCGTGGGATCCGTTGGGCGAGTCGTCCTGCTTTCATGGCGTCACGACCGCGCTCATGGGCAATTGCGGATTCACCCTCGCCCCCGCGCGCGCCGACGCCCGACCCCTCGTCCTCCGCAACCTCGAGCGTGCCGAGGACATCGCGGCCGAAGCCATGGAAGCCGGGATCGATTGGTGCTGGGAAACCTTCCCGGAGTACATGGACTTCGTGGATCGCGTGCCCAAGGGCATCAACTACGGTTGCCAGATCGGACACTCGGCCCTGCGGACCTGGGCGATGGGCGAGCGCGCGTTCGAGGCCGAAGCGAACGAAGACGATCTCGCTTGCATGGTCGACGAGATCGACGCCGCGATGGCCGCGGGCGCCTTCGGGTTGACGACTTCGCTCTCGCCGAGTCACGCGACCTCCGACGATCGACCGGTCGCGAGCCGGATCGCGAGCTGGTCGGAGGTGCGGCATCTGGTCGCAGCGATGGGCCGGGCCGGAGGCGGCGCCTTCGAGCTCGCCCATCACCCCGACGTGCGGTCCGCGGACCCGGAGGTCCGCGCGGCCTACGTCGAAAGGCTGAGCGACCTCGCGGTCGAGACCGGCGTGATGCTCACCTTCGGGCTCCTCGCGTTCGGCTCGGACCCGAACACGTGGCGACCGATCGCCGAGATCCTCGAGCGCGTGCAATCGCGGGGCGGACAGGCCTGGGGACAGGTGCACACGCGGCAATTCGGTCTGCTGCTCTCCTTCGAGACTTCGCTTCCCTTCGATGGGCTGCCCGAGTGGCGCGAGCTGAGATCGCGGCCGTTGGCCGAGCAGCTCTCCACGCTGAAGGACCCGGAGACGCGTCGTCGCCTGGCGCGGATCACCGAGACCGCCGACTACGGGAAGGCGATCGGTGCCGAGGCGCGGCCGCCGGTCTGGGATTGCGTCTTTCCGCTCGAGTCTGCGTTGCCTCCGTACCGGTCGATCGAGGAAGTCGCGAAGGCCTCGGGCATGTCGCCGCCGGAGACCTTTCTCGAGCTCGCGGTCGAGAAGGAGCTGCGCGGATTCTTCATGCAGTCGGTGGCGAATCAGGACCAGGACTGTGTGCTCGATCTCATGCGTCACCCCTACGCGGTCCCCACCTTCAGCGACAGCGGCGCGCACGTGAGCCAGATCATGGATTCGTCCCTGCAGACGCATCTGCTCGCACACTGGGTACGCGAGCAGGGCGCATTCACCCTCGAAGAGACGATCCACCGCCTCACCCAGCTGCCCGCGCGCGTGTGGAAGGTGCCGGGGCGTGGGGTCGTCGCCGAGGGCAGGGTGGCGGACCTGAACGTCTTCGATCCCGACGAGGTCGCGCCTGATCTGCCCGAGCTGTTGCACGATCTGCCCGGCGGTGCCTCACGGCTCCGACAGACGGCGACCGGCTTCCTCGCGACGGTCGTGGGCGGCGAGATCCTGCTCGATCGCGGCGAACCGACCGGCCGGACGCCGGGTGTGCTCGTCCGGCGCGACGAGCAGGCGAACTAGGAGAGCACGTTGTCCCGTTCCGCATCCGCCGACATTCGCGCCGGCCTCGATCATCCCGTTCTCGACGCGGACGGTCACTACATCGAGCTGATTCCGGTCTTCATGGACTACTTCTTCGAGTACGTGAAGCGGATCGGCGGCGGCGACGCGGTCGCCGATCTCGCGCGTCAGGAGGGCCTCTTCTACGACGAGCGCGTGCTGGGAACCTGGGCCGCGCTGTCCGAGAAGGAACGACGCGAGCGTTGGGTGAATCGTCCGCCCTTCTGGTCCCTGCCGGTCGGCACGACGGATCGTGCGACCGGACACCTGCCGCGACTGATGGCCCACCGGCTCGACGAGTTCGGTGTCGACTATGCCGTCATGTATCCGACGCGGGCGCTGCCGCTCATCTCGATTCCGCACGAGGAGCTCCGAAGGGTCGCGATCCGCGCGTTCAACACCTACTACGCCGAAGTCTTCGCGGAGTTCTCGGATCGGATGTCGGCGGTCGTCGTCGTGCCGATGCACACGCCGGAAGAAGCGATCGACGAGCTCGACTACGCCTCCCGGGAGCTGTCTGCGAAGGCCGCCATGTTGAATGGCATCGTCCATCGTCCCCTCCCCGACGGCTCGAAGCGCCCCGACGTGCTCGCCTTCGACAGCGCCCACGACTACGACCCGGTCTGGCAGAAGCTCGTCGACGTCGGCGTCGTGCCGGTCTTCCACACGAGTGGGCAGGGCTGGGGGAGTCGTCGCTCGCCCACGAGCTACGTCTACAATCACATCGGCTCGTTCGCGGCGAGCGGGGAGGCCGTTTGCAAGGGCCTCTTCATGGGCGGTGTCACCCGGCGCTTCCCCGAGCTGCGCTTCGCCCTGATGGAGGGCGGGGTCGGCTACGCCTGCAACCTCTTCGCGGATCTGGTCTCGCACTGGGAGAAGCGGAACGCTCGCGCGATCCACGCGCTCGATCCGGTGAACCTCGACGTGCCCGCCCTGATGGACTTGATGCGAAAGTGGGGGGACGAGCGCACCCTGGCGGCGCTGCCGGGGATCGAGGCCCACCTCGCTGCGGGTGAGCCGACGCCGCCAGCGGTCGACGAGTTCGCGGCGATCGGTGCAGAGAGCGCCGAAGAGCTACGCGATCTCTTCGTCCCGCGATTCTTCTTCGGGTGCGAGGCGGACGACCCGATGGTCGCCTGGGCCTTCAATGACCGATTGAATCCGCTCGGCGCCACGCTTCGGCCGATGTTCAGCTCCGACGTGGGGCATTGGGACGTGCCCGACATGGCCGGCGTCCTCGAAGAAGCGTACGAGCTCGTCGACGACGGCCATCTGGACGCCGCGCAGTTCCGTGCCTTCACCTTCGACAACGCCGTGAAGTTCTACGCCAGCCTGAACCGGAACTTCTTCGCGGGGACGCGAGTCGAGGGCGCCGCGAAACAGGTCCTTCGATGAAGGCCGCGGTCACGCGGGAGATCGGCCGGATCGGAATCGAGGAGCTGGAGATCCTGCCGCCGAGGGCCGGGGAGCTGGCGATTCGGGTCGAGGCGACCGGTGTCTGTCATACCGATCTGAACGCGCTCGAAGGCAAGGCGCCGATTCCGCGGCCGATGGTGCTCGGTCACGAAGGCGCGGGGGTCGTGACGGCCGTCGGTCACGGCGTCGACGATTTCGCGATCGGCGACAAGGTCGTCTGCTCGATCATCGTGCCCTGCGGCGCGTGCTTCCAATGCCTGCGCGGCGACGAGCCCATGTGCGAGCGGATCGTCTTCTATACCGGCAAGATGATGGACGACACGACGCGACTGCGTCGCGGCGACGAGGAAGTCTTCAGCCTGTCGTACCAGGCATCGTTCGCCGAACACGCCGTCGTTCCGGCGGCGTGCGCCGTTCGCGTCTCCCCGGAAGCACCTCTCGAGAAGGTCTGTGGTCTCGCGTGCGGTGTGAGCACGGGCCTCGGCGCCGCGATCGTGCGCGCGGAGATCGAGTCGGGGAGCTCGGTCGTCGTGATCGGTGCGGGTGGCGTCGGGCTGTCGACCCTGATGGGCGCGCGGCTGCGCGGGGCGACGCGTCGGATCGCGGTCGACGTGTTGCCGTCGAAGCTCGAGAAGGCGCAAGCGCTCGGACTCGCGACCGACGTGGTCGATGCGAGCCAGACGGACGTGCCCGAGGCGGTCCGGCGCCTCACGGGCGGCCGCGGGGCCGACTATTCATTCGACGCGGTGGGGGCGAAAGGGGCGCTCCGGCAGGCGGTCGAGTCGATTCGGCCGGGTGGCAAGACGGTCGCGATCGGCATGGTCGGCGCCGATCACTTCGAGATCCCGACGCCGCAGATCATGCGGCACAAATGGGTGACCGGGACCTTCGGCGGCTCGATCCAGCCCGCGCGCCACATCCCCGAATTCGTCGACCTCTATCTGCGCGGTCAGCTCGATCTCGACGGACTGATGGACACGACCTACTCCCTCGATCAGATCGACACCGCATTCGCGGATCTGCACGCGGGTCGCGTCACCCGAGGCGTCATTCGCTTCTAGGGCTGGCCCCGGATCGAAGCCTCAACGGCCGCGTTGCGCGTCATTCGGGCTGGTACCAGATCGGCGACGTGTACGCGCGCTCCTGGATTTCGGCCAGCACGTTGTCCTCGAGCGATGCGCCGTAGAACTTCGCGTCGTACGCGGTCCATCGCGGCGTCGGAATCTCGATCACGCGCGCGTAGTAGAAGGAGGGCTGAGACGGGTCGAAGTTCGGATCCGACCAGAGCGCGACCAGCTCACCGTCTCCGATCGTGTTGGTCCAGGTGGCGTTCGCCACGTCGACGGTGTTTCCGACCGGCTTGAGCCCTCCGCGCCAACCGATCTTGCGTCGATGGGCATCGCCCCAGACGACGTCGTACACCTCTTCCTTCGTCTCGCCGTCTGCGGAGAGCCAACCCTTCACGATCTGGATGCGGTCGAGGTTGCCGCTCAGGGGATCCTTCTGCGCGGCGACGAGGAAGGTCGGTGCCTTTCCCTCGCTCCCGCCTTCGAGGATCCCGCCCATCGGCACGCCCTTCGCGTAGCCGTTCGTCACGAGCCGGCGCGGATGCGCGTCGGTCTCGTCGAAGTCGAAGCCACCGAAGAAGCGCACGGTCATGCGCGGCCCGGTCGTGGCGTAGACCTCGCGGCGCTGCATGGCGTCGAAGATCGCCGCGCGCGTGTTCTCCGTCGCCCAGACCGCCGCATAGCCCGAGGCGCTGGTCTCCCAGGTCTGCCAGAGCTCACGCCCCTCGATCACGAGCGACGGCTCTTCCGTCGCCCGGTTCGTGACCGGTTCGTTCGCGGCGAACTTGCCGAAGAAGTTGTCCTCTTCGGCGGTCGAGAGCGCGGTATGGCTGTCCGTCGAGCCCACCATGCCGAACCGATACGGGTTCGTCCCGAGCTTCCGCTCGAGCGCGAGCCCGTTCTTGAGCGCCTCTCGCGCGTATTCGTACTGCAGCATGTCCGGGGTCTTGAGCACTTCGAGGGTGACGTTTCCCTTGTCCCAGGTCTCGAAGTCCGCGAACTCGTCATCGGGGGAGAGGTAGGGGTGCGTTTCGCCGTCGCCCTTGATCTGGGTCACCTCGTAAAGAGGCTCCCATCGGTTGCGCGTCTTCACGTAGTCCGCATCGATCGCCAGGCCCGTGTCGGGGTTCGTCTCGACCGGGAACATCTTTCCGTTCGAGAGGTTGCCGTTGTGGGCGAGGGCGAGCAGACGCCCGCCGGTTTCCTTTTCGTAGCGCTCCATCCACTTCCACAGGTCCTGCGGATTCGGGCTCTCGATCGAGGTGAAGGGCAGGGGGCGGCGTGCGGACGCGGCGTCGCCTCGATAGAGGACGTTGCGATGGAGCTTGTCGCCGGCTCGCGTCGGCGTCCATTCGTAGCCGATGACGGCTGTGAAGCGACCCGGCTCGTTGAACCGGTCGGCGGTCTCGATGTGGCGATCCCAGACCGTACTCATGATCTCCCTCGACAAGAGCGGACTCGAGGGATCGCCGTCGATGAGCGCGCCAGCCAGGACCAGGAAGCCCTCCGCCGCGTCCATCCCGCCCTTCATGATCTGCTCCCGCGCTTTTCTCAGCTCGGCGTGGGCCATCAACTTCTCGTTGCCCTTGAACAGCTCGTCGACGGCGCCCATCGCGTCGGAGTGATCCGTCACCACGAGGAAGTCGAGGGGCCTCGAGAGGCGGACGCGGAGCCCGGACGACGACGTGAGCTCTTCGCCGCGCGCGAAGCGAAAGGCGGCCTCCGCGTCGAGGGTCACGCCGAGGGATCGGGCGTCGAAGGAGTTCGTCGTGTGAAGATGCGTATCGCCCCAGAGGACCCGGGTCGGGTGCTCGACGCCGGCGTAGGGCGAGTAGTCGTCTGCTGCCTCCGCGGCGTACGCGAGGCCCGCGAACAGCGACGCGATCAGGCAGGCGACGAGGGGGGCGATTCGATTCGGGCTTGTCACGACGCGATCCTCCAGTAGGGCTCCCCATTCTGGCAGAAGCCGAGCCCCCTGCACAATTGGCGCGCGCGGTCGCCGTCCTGTACTCGAAGGGTCCGCGCACGATCTCGACCCGGCGTTTTCGCTCCAGGTTCGTCGGTGCGCGTCGGAGGTGGACTGGGATGTGGCGTTGGATCCTCTTCGTGGTGGTGTTGTCCTTCGTCCTCGCTTGCGGCGGGGGCGGCGAAGAGCGTCCCGTTCTGCCCGAAGATCTGCCTTTCGACGACGCGCTGATGGAGCGTCCCCTCGCGGCCGTCGCGAATGGGCCGCCTCCGGCGCGCGATTCCGATCGCGTCGCCTACTTCGGGGATCTGCACGTCCATACGACGCTCTCCTTCGACGCGTTCATGTTCGGCGTGACGGTGACCCCCGCCGACGCCTATCGCTACGCGCGCGGCGCGGCGATTTCACACCCGGCGGGCTTCGAGATGCAGCTGCGCGAGCCGCTCGACTTCTACGCGGTCACGGACCATGCGATGTTCATGGGCCTCGCGCGAGCTTCCGCGGACACGACGACCGACTTCTCGCAGCTCGACCTCGCGCAGGGCATGCACGGACTGAACGAGGACAGCAGCACGAGCCTCTTCGCGATCGTCTCCCGACTGCGCAGCTTCTCCGACTGGTCGGGACAGGTCGGCGAGCAACTCGAGGACGGGCGCCTCGACCTCGCGAGGGTCGATGCGGTCGTCCGGTCCGCCTGGCTCGAGACCGTGGAGGCCGCGGACGCGGCGAACGCCCCCGGTGAGTTCACCGCTTTCGTCGCCTTCGAATATACGCCCAACATCGACGGGGGCAGCCTTCACCGCAACGTCGTCTTCAAGGACAGCACGCGCCTGCCGATCCAGCCCTTCTCCCGCAACCACTCGCTGGACGTCGAGCGGTTGTGGGACTGGCTCGACGGTCTGCGCGCCCGGGGCGTCGAAGCGCTCGCGATCCCGCACAACTCGAATCTCTCCAACGGCCAGACCTTCGCGCTCGTCGACGTGAGCGGCGCGCCGATCGACGCGGACTACGGAGAGCGGCGCGCCCGCAACGAGCCCTTGATCGAAATCTCGCAGGTCAAGGGCACGTCCGAGACGCATCCGGACCTGTCGCCGACCGACGAGTGGGCGGATTTCGAGATCGCGTACGAGAGCGGGGCGAACGCGACGACGAAGCGGGAGAACGTGGCCGGCAGCTACGTGCGTCAGGCGCTGCGCGACGGCCTCGTTCTGGCGGAGGACGGGATTCCGAATCCCTTCCAGGCGGGCTTCGTCGCGGCGAGTGATACGCACGTGGGGGCGACGACCGACGACGAGTCCAATTTCTACGGAAAGGTCGGCCTCGTCGATGCCCGGCTCGACGCGCGGGGAATCGAGCCGCTGCCCTGGTACGCGTCGCTCGCGCTCGGTTGGTTCGCGCCGGGCATGCTCGCCGAGGTCGACGAGCGCAGCTATGCGCAGACCTCGTTCCGAAACTTCGGCGCTTCGGGGCTCGCGGCGGTCTGGGCCGAGTCGAATACGCGCGAAGACATCTACGCGGCGTTCCGACGCAGGGAGACGTTTGGGACCTCGGGGCCGCGGATCCGATTGCGGTTCTTCGCGGGCGCCGATCTCGATGCCTCACAGCTCGAAGATCCCGATGGGATCGCGAGTGCGTACGCGCGCGGAGTGCCGATGGGCGGTGACCTCGAGCTCGCCGAGGGCGAGACGCCGAGATTCCTCGCGATGGCGTTGCGCGATCCGAGCGGAGCGCCGCTCCAGCGGTTGCAGGTGATCAAGGGCTGGGTGGACGACGGACGCTCGTTCGAGGCGGTCTTCGACGTCGCCTGCTCCGGGGGCGGCGAACCGTCCCCGGACACGCACCGCTGTCCCGACGACGGGGCCCGGGTCGATCTCGGCGATTGTTCGACCCGTGGAGGCGGCGGCGCCGACGTGCTCGAGACCCTGTGGACGGATCCGGACTTCGACGCGGGCCAGCGCTCCTTCTACTACCTGCGCGCGATCGAGAACCCGACCTGCCGTTGGTCGACCTGGGACGCGATCCGAGCGGGGCTCCCGGTGCGCAGCGACCTGCCCGCGACGCTGCAGGAGCGCGCCTGGTCGTCGCCCATCTACTACGCCCCCGGATCTGTGCGACGCTCCGGCTCCTGACGACCGGAGGCAGGCTCGCATGGCGGTGACGGCGGAATCCCTGGGCAGCCCGATCGGTTCGCATCGCGCTTGGCGCGCGTGCGACTGGCGCGACGCCGCGGACGTCGCCTCGCTCCTGAGCGAGGAAGAGCGCGCGGACCTGCGCGGCATCGCCGACGGGCTTCCCGCGGACGTCGCGAAGTGGCTCGACCGGCCGCTCGAAGAGATGACCACGCCGCGTCTCCAGGCCCGCTTCGCCGAGCTGTCGAAGGAGCTCGGGCGCGGCCGCGGCTTCGTGCTGATTCGCGGGCTCGAGCGCGAAGAGCCCGAGCGCTTGCGCCGCATGTTCTGGGTGCTCGGCAATCATCTGGGCGAGCCGACGATGCAGAACGCCCGGGGCGAAGTGCTTTCCGAGGTCTACGACCGCTTCGCCGGTGCGCCCCGGGGCATCGACTCGCGCGGCTACGAGAGCAACGACGAACTCAACTTCCACTGCGATGGCGGCGACTGCATCGGTCTCGCCTGCGTGCGTCCCTCGCCGTCCGGCGGCGAATCGGGACTCGTCAGTCTGCTCGCGGTTTACAACGCCTTGCTCGAGCACCATCCGGAGCACCTCGACGTGCTCTACCGCGGGTTCCCGCTCTACGCGCGCAAGGAAGAAGAAGCCGACGGCGCGTCCACTCGAAAGGCCTCCGTGTCGAACCGCCGGCTGCCGGTCTTCGCCGAGCGAAGCGGATACGTGAGCGCCTGGCTGAATCGCATCCTCGCCGAGCACGCCGCGACCGCGTCCGGCGTGCCGATGACGCCGGAAGAGGTCGCTGCGCTCGACTGCCTCGAGGCGTACGCGAACGACCCGGACTTCGCGCTGCGATTCATGCTCCGCGAAGGCGATGTCGTATTCATCCACAATCTGAGCGTGATGCATCGCCGGGATCGCTACGTCGATCATCCGGACCCCGGCAAGCAGCGCCTCTTCTACCGCATGTGGGCGAACCTGCGTGGCGAACGCGACCTCGTGCCGGAGCACGCCGCGCTCCGAGCGGGGATTCGCGGACCGCGGCCGGTGATCGTCGGGCCCCGCTGATCGGCTCGGTCGTCGACGACGGGATCAGCGGTCCTCGGGCACCGTCCCCTTCCCGACCCGGGGTCGGGCGCGTCGAACGCGACCGTCCTGCATCGCCGCCGTCCGGCTGAGCGGCCGGATCGCGCGATCGATCGCGTGGATGTTTGCCGCGTCGTCCCGCAGCAGTCGATCCTTCTCGACGTCCTCGAACTCGTCCTTCCAGAATCCCCCGTGGATTTCGGCAAGGGGCTGGATGCCGCCAGTCCCGAAGTAGATCCGCTCGCCTCCGTCCATCTCGAGCACACGAATGTGGACACTCATGGCGTTGACCCAGCCGTAGGCGCCGGAGCCCGGGGCGAAGCCCTCGGTGAAGCGGTGGCGCGTGCCATCCCACTTCATCAGGCCCTGGTTCCAGCTCGCCGAGACCATCACCACCGAAGGCACCATCAGGAAGTCGCACCCGAGCTCGTCACGCAGCGCGCCGAACGCCGCGAGTCGGGTCGCTTCGAAGCCTTCTTCATCGCGCACCTGCGTGTGAGGATCGAAGATGGGATCGGCTTCCGCGAAGACCCGGTCCCAGACCTCGTTCAGGGGCTCCGGCTCGACGACGTCGAAACCGAGCGCGAGCAGACTGTCTGGATCAGCGCCCCGAACGCCTCGACGCGATCCTCGTCTTCCCCGTCACCGAAGCCGACGCCGTCGCGCACTTCGTCGACGCAGAAGACCGTCGCGCGATCGCTCACGACGTATTCAGGGGGCAGCACCTCGCCGTCGACCACTCGCTCCGGCGGCGCCTCGGTGCCGGTCTCCTCGAACGAGCGCGCTTCCGCCGACGTCACGAAGGGATGCGTGTCCACGAGGACGGCGGGGCGGTCGCGGTGGACCGTGAGGCAGCCGGACGCGAGCGCGGCGAGCGAGCAGAGCAGGAACGTTTCGGATCGGCGACGCCGCCCTCGGCCGCCTAGCAGGGACACTTTCGCAGCCATTCCGACGAATTCTCCGTGGTTGTTCCGGCCGAGCGGCTTCGTCATCATTCTGGGATGACGTGCCCCGCGTCAAGTCGTCTGCGAGGCGGGGCCCGGAGGGATCGTTTCCGATCGTCCGGGCGGTCTCGACCGGCTCGACTCTCGATTCTTCTCGTGTCCCTCGTGACCGCCGTGCTGGGCTGCTCCGGGAAGCGGCCGGTCGAGCTCGATTCCCTGCCGGAAGGCGATGCGCCGACGGCGCACGAGCTCGAGGCGACCATCGCCGCCGACGAGTACCACGCGGCGCTGGTCGAGGCGGAGCGCATCCTCGAAGACGACGACCTGCACGCCTACCTGCAGGAGCGGGCCGACGAGATCGTCGCCGCGCGGGGTCTCGAGCCGGGTTCGATCCGCGTCTTCGTCGTCAAGAACCCGTTCATGAACGCCGGCGTCTTCCCGAACGGGATCGTCCATCTGCACACCGGAATCCTCGCGAGGATCGAGAACGAGGCGCAGCTCGTGACCCTGCTCGGGCACGAGATCGGCCACCATGCGCTTCGTCACGTCGCGCGCGAAGAATTGTCGCGGGAACGCGAAGCGAGTCGCGTCGCCTGGGAGCGTTTCGCACTCGCGATGGTGCTCGCGCCGACGGGCTTGTCGCCGCTCGCCTACATGGACCTCGGGGCGAAGGGGATGGACGGTGTCCTCGCGAAACAGATGAGCGGCTACTCCCGTGCGTTCGAACACGAGGCGGACCGGTACGGGTTCGAAGTGATGCGCGATGCGGGGTATCCGCTCGAGCAGTCGGCGGCGTTCTTCCAACGCTTGATCGTCGTCGAGGAGGCCACCGGAGCCGAGCCCAACGTCGCCAAGGAAGCCGATGATCCGTACGTGTACGCGAGTCATCCGGCGCTCACAGCGCGGAAGGCGTCGTACACGTCGTTGATCGCAGAGGGCCACTGCGCTTGCGCGAACGGCGATGCACCGACGGAAGGCTGTTTCGCGCCCGCGACGTCGGAGGATCCCGCGCACGAAGCGCGCTACATGGCGCACGTCGAGTCGGCAGTGCTCGACGCCGCGCGTGCCGACCGCGCGATCGGGCGACGGCAGGCAGCCCTCGCGATCCTCGAGCGTCTCCTTGCCTTTCAGACGGAGTCCGCCGAAGGCTGGGAGCTGCTCGGTGCGATTCGGAGCGCGCGAGGCTCGAGGTCCGAGGAGATTCCCGAGGCGATCGCTGCGCTCGAGCGCGCCGCCGAGATCGCGCCGGAGCGCCCGGTGGTGCACCGCGAGCTGGGTCTTCTCTACCGCAAGCCGGATCGACCGCAGGCGGCTGCCGCTTCGTTCCGGGCCTACCTCGAAGTGGAGCCCGAGGCGCGTGACGCGAAGATCATTCGGCGCTTCATCGACGAGGCCCTCGCGGTCGAAGCGCCCGAGTCGTTCGGGGAAGAGGTGCTGAGAAAGAGCGCCGAGGAGAACGAATGAGTCGGAAGATCCGCGTGGGCGCGTGCGCGATCGCCAGCGCACTCGTGTCACTCGCGACCGTCGCGGGTGCCGAGGGATACGATCCGTACGAGGTCTCGCGCGAGAAGTTTCGCGCGGACGTGAAGACGATCGCGCTTCGGCCGGTTCGTCTCGCCCTCGAAGAAGTCGACGGTGAAGCACTCGCGAGCCAGATGCTCGAACAGATCGGTAACCGCCTGCGGGAGAAGGGGTACACGGTCGTCGAAGCGGACGAGTTCACGCATCGCTGGCGGGCCTACTCGGAGACGCTCGGGGGCATCTACGACACCCAGACGGGCAAGCCGGATGCCGAGAACCTCGAGCTCACCTGGGAGTACACGGCGCGAGAGCTGTCGACGGAGCTCGACGTCGACGCCGTCCTGCGACCGACGTTGTTCTCGCGCGCCGCGAAGGTCAGCTGGTCGGGCGGAAAGATGACGGCCCTCGCAGAGCAGCTCACCTGGGGCGGCGAGCTGATCGATTGGGCGGAGGGCCTCCCGAACTGGCCCCAGATCGTGAACGGCCTGTGGTTCAGCCTCGACATCGACAGCATCGAGCGGGTAGACCTCTACGGCGTCGGCTGCCCGATCCGGTGGAGCGCGATCTACATGGCGCGAGGCCTCCAGGTGCGACCCGAGTCCGAGGTCTACGAGCCGTCCGAGGTCTTCGCGGCCATCGAGCGCTGCCTCGAAGATCTCGAGGCGCGTTAGCCAGGATCAGCTGCAGATATCGGAGTCCTTCGGTTCGTCGTCTTCGGCGACGCCCGGAATCTGCGTCCAGGGCATCGTCTCCATCATCTGCGTCATGCCCTTGGTGCATTCGCGGAGCTTCAGCACGGTCGGGTCCGAGTTCATCTCCCGGCCGAGCTGCATGGCGCGCTTCATTGCTGCGTCACGCTTGCCTTCCGCGCACAGCGCGTCGATCTCCTTGGAAGCGGCTTCGCCCCTGCGCTGGAGCTCGTCGAGCCGCGACTTCTTGATGCTCTCCATGCATTTCGACGCGGCTTCGGCCTCCTGCGCCATGCGCTGCATCGCGGCCGGATCCCCCATGCCCTGCATCATCGCGGACGGATCCATGTTGCGCGGCATCTGGGCGAACAGGGTCGAGGGCATGATCACGAGCACGAAGAGAAGCGGGATGAGTCGCATCGTCGAGGTCTCCTGGCGGTCGGGTCGCCGAGGCGATCCGGGAAATCGATGGCTTCGCGAAGTGTAACCCTTCGCGCAGATCGGTCGCCGCGTCGCTATTGCCGTCGCGAAAAGTGGTACCCTCGTCCCACGATCGCCGATCCGGGGCGCGCCACTTGAACGACACGCAGAGAGTCGAGAATCACCAGGGCGCAGCGGCGCGGAGCTTCTCCGCGGTGATCGACCAGCTGTTGCCCGATGCGCTGCGGGGCGGGGAGCCGGGCGGCCGCGATCAGGTCCGGATGCTCGCGATCGTCCTGCTGATCGTGTTCGGCATCGCGACGGCGATCCTGATCGGGCGCGGCACCCCCGAACAACCGATTCTGCTGGGCTTCGCGGGGAGCGTTCTCGTCTGCACGTCCGGGCTGATCGTCGGCCTCCGCGTCGGCGCGCCCGTCGGTGCGATCGGAACCGCGACCCTGGGAATGATCTACTGCGGGAGCATGGGGCTCGTCTTCGCGAGCGGCGGGGAAGCGTTCCCTGCCGCGATGATGGCGTCGCTCCTGCCGATGATCGCCTACTCGATCCAGGGAAGACGTGCAGCGATCGGCTGGTCAGGGGCGGTCTTCGCGGGAATCGTCGGCGCCTCGATCTACGCCCGCACGGCGACGAGCTTCCCCTATCGGGGCGAGCTGCTCGGCTGGGAGCATTGGCGATTCGAGTCCTTCGGGTTGATGCTCTTCTTCATGTTCGTCGCCGCGCTCGCGATCGACTGGGTCGTCGAGGCAGCGAAGAGCGAGACGGCGCACGTGCAGGACCAGATGCGGAGCCAGGACGCACGCTACCGAGACCTCGTACAGAACATCGGTGACGTGATGATGGAGTACACGGCGAGTGCGGACTGCGTCTACGTCTCTCCCCACTCGCTCGAGGTATTCGGCCGAGCGCCCGAAGAGCTGCTCGGCGGCGGCTACCGCGACTTCATCCACCCCGACGACATCGCGGTCTTCATCGAGGCTGGCGCTTCCGCGGCGGCCTCCCCGGGCCGCACGGTCAATCGCAACCTCCGCTTCCTTCATGTCTCGGGAGACTGGATCGAGGGCGAGGTCAGCGGCCGGTCGTTCTACGCCGACGACGGTGAGCTGCACTTCGTCTCGATCTTCCGCGACCTGAGCGAGCTCTATCGCGCGGAGCGCGCGGTGCGCCACAGCGATCGCCTGGCCTCCGCCGGCACCCTGGCCGCCGGGATCGCCCATCAGATAAACAACCCGATCGGCTCGATCCGGAACGCCGCGGAGTACGCGTTGATCTGCGCCAAGGACGGCAGCTTCGACGAGGTCGAGGAAGTCCTGCAGTCGAACATCGAGCAGGCCGCACGCTGCGGTGAGATCGTGCGCAGCTTGCTCCTCTTCGCGTCGCGTGAGCCGCGAGAGAAGCAGCGGGCCGACGTGCGTGGCGTCGTCCAGCGCGCGTGCGCGCTGGCCGGGAGCTATGCGGGGGAGCGGGGCGTCGAGGTCGTCGTGTCCTGCGCCGACGAGACCCTCGACGTCGACATGAGCTCGATCGAGATCGAACAGGTCCTGCTGAACCTGGTCCGCAACGCCATCGAGTCGAAGCCGCGTTCTCGGCGGGTCGAGGTCGATGCCGAGCGCGACGGCGACCGCGTGCGGATCGAGGTGCGCGACGACGGTCGGGGCATCACGCCCGCCGACCTCGATCAGGTCTTCGACCCCTTCTTCACGACGCGCCTGGAGGAGGGTGGGAGTGGCCTCGGCTTGAGCGTCGCCCTCGGCATCGCGCGCGAGCACGGCGGGGACCTCGAGCTCGAGAGCACCGCGGGCGTCGGCTCACGCGCGACACTCGAGCTGCCGGCGGCGAGGAGCTAGCCGAAGAGGTTGGCGGCCGCGAAGAAGCGCAGCTTCTGGTTCGTCTGGCGGAGCCGCGCGCCGAGGGCCGCGATGGCGTTGCGCGCGAGCCGGTAGCCGAGCGCGGGGTCCTCCGCAGAGAGTTCGGCGATCGCCGATCGCGACAGGGTCGCGAGGCCGCACGGCGAGTTGGCGATCGCGCTCGCGCTCCGCTCGGCCGGCGCGTCGTCGAGCAGGTCGAGCTCGCCGAAGCTGTCTCCCGGCTTGCAGATCGCGAGTGCCTCCTCACCGTCCCCGGCGGTCTCGAGCGAGATGCGCACCTCGCCTTCGCAAACGACGTAGAGCCGGTCCGACTGATCGCCCTCGGCGAAGATCGTTTCGCCCTTGTCGAATTCGCTGAAGTCGCAGAGGGCGTAGACGCACGCGCGCTGATCCAGGGTGAGATCCTGGAAGAGGGGACAGTCTCCGAGATAGGCGAATTCCGGCACGCGCGCTCCGTTCCGATGCGGTTGTCGTCGGATCGACGCGACGCACGCGAGGCTGAAGGGCGCTGGCTCATGTCGCTCGGAGGGGGACGCGACGTCGCGCGTCTGCCTGCGCACTCCGCTCATGCGAGTTGCCGATGCTGCCGCCGCCCGCCGATCAGACGACGGCCGAGCGTCATGGGCGTGGTCAGGCCGGCGACCAACGTGAGTGGGACGTTCGCCTCAGGTCAGGAACCACTTTCCGCCGTTCACCGCGATGCTCTGGCCCGTGATCGGTCGCGCCAGATCGGACGCGAGGAAGAGCGCGGTGCCCGCACATTCCTCGGTCGTTGGCGTGTAGCCGAGCGCGAACTGCTCGTTGTAGAGGGCGACCTCTTCCTCGTAGGTGCGACCCGCTCCCTGCGCCAGGCCATCGAGGTAGCCGCGTAGGTTCTCCCCTTCCATCGGGCCGAGCTGGATCCCGTTCGCCCGAATGCCGAGGGGCCGCGCTCGACGTCGATGGTGCGAACCAGGCTCGCGAGCGCCGCCTTCGACGCGGCGTAGGCGCCGAGCGTCGGCGGCGGGTCGGTGCTCGCGCCGCTGTTCATCAGGACGATCCGGCCGTCTCCGCGGGTCTTCATGGCGGGGACGACCTCCTGGAGGAGGTGGAACGCACCGAAGAGATTCACCTCCATGACGTCGCGCCAGTCGTTCGGCGCTGCGGGCGGCGATCGCGAGGTCGGCGCCTTCGCGGGCAAAGAGGAGCGCGACGTCGCGACCGAGGCCCGGACCGATCGCCGCGAAGATCGCGACCTTGTTCTCGAGCAGCATGCCGCTCCTCCCCGATCAGTCGATTCGGAAGCGTCCTTCGGCTCGAACGATCGGCAGATCGAGGGTCGACCGAAGACCGGGCTCGGCGGCGCAGACCGGGGCGATCGCGTTGACACAGTTCATCGCCGTCCAGATCAGACCGGGCTCGCTCGTGTCGGCCTCGAGCGGACTGAGCGTACATCGGACCGACGGGTCGCCCTCGACTTCGACGACGTACTCGAGCAACGCGTCGTGTGGCCAGTTCGGATCGAGGGCATCCGGGTCGTTCGTCATCTTCCAGAACGTCTTGAACTGGATGACCTCGCGACCGTTCACGAGGCCGCTGTATTCGAAGTGCTGGCCAGCGACGTGGTCCTTGTCGATCGTCCCGTAGTGGACGGGCAGGTCGCGGGTCGCCAGGGCGAACTCGTGGCGGTGGTCGTAGGCGTCGAGCTCGAAGCCGAGACCCGCGGCGATCATGTCCATCGACTCGTAGAAGATGCCGCTCATGAACCCCATCAGCGCGGGCGGTGCCTTGGCCGCGTCTGCTGCGGTCATCCCGAAGCCGAGCTGGCCCTTCATCATCTCCTCGCTCTCGCTTCCGCCCGACAGGTCGCAGATCTCGTAGACGGTGACCGTGTCGATCCGTCGACAGAGCGCCGAGAGGACCAGGGGCAATCGGTCGCCGGCGAAGCCGGGGTGGATCCCGCTGCCGTGAAAGGACACGCCGCCTTCCTGGCAGGCGGCGTCGAGCTTCGCGGCGAGGGTCGGGTCCTTCACGAAGGAGAAGCCGGTCGGCGTCACGAGGTTCTTGCCCGATGCGAGGATCCGGCAAATCTCGTCGACGTCCGCGAGGAGCGGCGCGTAGAGCACGCAGTCGGCATCGAGTGCCAGCAGCGCGTCCTTGTCGTGGGTCGCGACGACGCCGACGGGATCGATCCCGGCGAGCTCGCCCGCGTCCTTTCCGGCCTTGGCGTCGGTGTGCACCCAGAGGCCCGCGATCTCGAGCCCCGGGTCATCGGCGATCGCGGCGATGGCCGTGCGACCGATGCTGCCAGTCGCCCATTGGATGATGCGGAGAGGGCGGTTCGTAGCCATGTCGGCCTCCTTCCGAGGCGGTGCTAGGGCAGTGGCATCTTGATGCCGTCGACGCCGGATCCGCCGTCGACGCTGATCACCTGCCCGGTCACGTAGCTCGCCGCGTCGCTGACGAGGAAGAGCACCGTGTTCGCGATGTCCTGTTTCGTACCCTGGCGGCCGAGGGGCGCCCCGAGTCCGCTCGCGGCGTCGAGAGACTCGAACCGATCGAGCCCTTCGGTGCTCGCGATGGCGCCCGGGGCGACGGCGTTCGCTCGGATGCCCTTCGGTCCCCACTCGACGGCGCAGGTGCGCGTGAGCGAGTTGACGCCACTCTTGGCCGCGGCGACGTGGGCCTGATAGGCGGCGCCCATCTGTTCGAAGGGCGCGCTGATGTTGACGATGTTGCCGCCGTGTTCGCCGAGCCAGGCGTCGTAGGCCGCCTTCGAGAAGTTGTACGTGCCGAGCAGATCGATGTCGACGATCGACTTGAAGCCGTTGTAGGAGATGCCGGCCATCGGCGCGGGGAAGTTGCCGGCGGCGTTGTTCACGAGGATGTCGAGGCGGTCGAAGCGGGCGAGGGTCTCCTGGATCACGATCTCGACCTGGTCCGGCTGTCGCACATCGCAGGGCACCGCGAGGCACTCGTGGCCTTCCTTCTCGAACTCGAGCTTCGTCTCTTCGAGCACTTCCTGGCGACGCGCGGCGATGCAGAGCTTGGCGCCGTGGCTCGCGAGGGTGCGCGCGATCTCCTTGCCGATCCCGGTGCCACCGCCGGTCACCAGCGCGACCCGGCCGGTCAGGATGTCGGGAGAGAACGTGCCCATCGAGACGCTCCTCGCGGGCGCGCGGCCCGTCCAAGCAAGGAGGCCTCAGCATAACCGCTCGACCGCTCGCGTGGGCGGGCGTCGCGTGGCAGTGTTTCCGAAGCACGCGCCGCGTCGCGAGCGCTAGGAGAGGCTAGGGATGACGGTGAACGAGGGACTGCCGGGCGTGCTCGCGCTCGAGCGGAGCGACGACCACACCTACGCGGCGCGCCACCCGGACAAGGATCCGGAGGGGCGCGGCGTCGTCTTCAGCGGCCAGCTCCTGGCGCAGATGATCATGGCCGCGGACCTCGAACTCGGCGACGTCCGCGAGCAGGCCCTCGAGGTGAAGTCGATCCAGGCGATCTTCTCGCGGACGGGGACCTACGAGCAACCGATGACGCTTCGGACCGAAGTGACGCACGCCGGTCGCTCGTTCGGGAGCGTGACCGTGACCGCCTATCAAGAGGAGCGACTGCTCTCGCGGGGGCTGCTCCTCATGAGTGGGGACGAGCCGGACCTGATCCGTCACGGACCGGCGCTCGAGCCCCAGCCGATCTCACCCGAAGAGTTGGAGCCGGACGCCGGTTCGCAATGCTTCCCCGGGACCGAGACGCGAACCGCGCCGGCGCAGACCGCCGTCGCCGACGACGGCACGCCGCGCCTCGACTTCTGGCTTCGCTATGCGCCGTCGCTTCCGAGTGTCGCGGCGCAGCAGGCGGTGCTGGCCTGGTCGCAGCCCGGGGAGATCATCGGCCTCGCCCTCCGCCCGCACTCGGACGTGATCCGGATCGAAGACGCCCATCGAACGCTCTCGACCGGCGTGATCGCGCACACCGTGCACTTCCAGGACCGCTTCGATCTCACGGACTGGCACCTCGTCCGTCAGTCTGCGACGGCGACCGGACGCGGCCGCGTCTACGGCGAAGGGCGCGTCTTCGATCGCGAGGGTCGGCTGGTCTCGACGTTTTCGCAGGACAGTATGGTCCGCGCAGCACCGCAGGGGCTCGACCCGAAGAAGTCGCTCTAGGCTGTCAGGGGCAGCCGAGCGTGCCGCCGCACGTGTTGTCTCCGAGGTCGATCGAGGGCGTAGTGACGTCGGGTCCACCGTTTCCGGTCGCCATCACTTCGCGGTAGGCGCCCGTCGCGCTGGGCAACAGGCCCCGGCCGCCATTGGCGTTCGAGACGCTCTGCAGAATCAGCGAATTCGCGAACGCGGTGATGCCGTTGCCGGTGTTGAAGGTGGCGACGCTCGATCGCACGAGGGAGTTCTCGCCGACCGAGATGCCCGTCCCGTTCGACTTCGCGATCGAGTCGACCACGAGGCTGGATCCCGACGTGTTGATTCCGGCCGCGGTGTTTCCGATCGCGACCACGTCGCGGACGAGCGACCCCGAACCGACATCGATTCCAGTGGAATTCTCCGCTGCACGCACGTTCTCGACGATGGCGCCCTCGGACAGGTCCGTGCCGGCACCCGGCATTCCACGGATCGTGCCGTTGCGGACCGTCGTGCGTCGCGCGGTCACGCAGTTCGCGCAGCCGAAATGGAACTCGGCTTCGATCCCCTTCGCGGTCCCCGAGCAGGAGCCCCCGAGTAGCCTCACGCAGCCGATCGAGAAGCCGCCGAGGTCGATCGTCACGTCGTCGACGTCGATCAGGATCGCCGTCGCCGGCGTGGTGACGAGGGGGACCTCGCTCTGGATCAGGTCGCTGGTCAAGCGATAGGAACCCGCGAAATCGATCGTGACCGGATAGCCGGGCGCATCGCCCGGGAAGCATCCGGTCGACACGGCGCAAGTGGCGTTGATCTCGAGGACGCCATCGGCGGCGAGGGTCGCGGCAGGCAGGATCAGCGCGGCGGTGATCAAGGCGAGGGAGAGCTTCGTACGCATCGTTCGGGCCTTTCGGAGGCGAGGCGAATCTGCGCCTCGGTGTGGAATCCAACGTACGAGGCGCCTCGCGCGCTCTCCGTGAAGAACTTCACGTTCCGCGTTTTTCTTCCCGAGCGGCGCGGACTTCACGTACCTTCAGAGCCCCACGGCGCCGCCGGCCTCCGGCCAATCTTGCCCTTCCCCCCGGCCCGCCCCTCTCAATGGAGACCTCGTAGCCATGGCATGGGATTTCTCGACCGAGCCCGAGTTCCAGGAGAAGCTCGACTGGATCCAGCAGTTCTGTGAGGAGAAGGTCGAGCCCCTCGGCCACATCTTCCCGCATGCAGTTCGCCTTCCGGATCCGGCGGTCCGCGCGTACGTGAAGGACCTCCAGCAGGACGTGAAGGACCAGGGGCTCTGGGCGCTCTTCCTCGACGAAGAGCTCGGCGGGCCCGGCTTCGGTCAGCTCAAGCTCGGCCTCGTGAACGAGATCCTCGGCAAGTATCCCGCGGCGCCCCAGCTCTTCGGCGCGGCCGCGCCGGACACCGGCAACATGGAGATGCTCGCGGCCCACGGGACCGAGGAGCAGAAGAAGCGCTGGCTCGAGCCGCTCCTCAACCAGGAGATGTTCTCCGCCTACTCGATGACCGAGCCCCAGGGCGGATCGGATCCGTCGCTCTTCAAGACCACCGCCGTGAAGGACGGCGACGAGTGGGTGATCAACGGCGAGAAGTGGTTCACCTCGGCGGGTCGCGTCGCCGACATCCTCTTCGTCATGTGCACGAACGGCATGTTCGTCGTGCCGCGGGACGCCGAGGGCGTCGAGATCATGCCCGAGCCCCGCAACCACAATCACATCTTCTACCGCGACGTGCGCGTGCCCCTCGACCATCTGCTCGGGCCGGAGAACGGCGCGCACGTCCTGGCGCAGCGCCGACTCGGCGGGGGTCGGATCCACCACGCGATGCGCACGATCGCCCAGTGCACGCTGGCCTTCGACATGATGTGCGAGCGCGCGCTCTCGCGGCAGTCCCACGGCGCGATCATCGCCGAGCACCAGATGGTGCAGGAGAAGATCGCCGAGTCCTACGCGAAGCTGAAGATGCTCCGGCTCTACGTCCTCGAGACCGCGTGGAAGATGGACAACACATCGGGGCGCGAGACGCGGACCGACATCGCGGCGGTCAAGTTCACGATGGCCAGGGTGTTGCGCGAGATCTCCTTCGACGCGCTCCAGATCCACGGCTCCCTCGGCACGACGGACCTCACGCCGCTCCAGGCGATGTATGCCGATGCGCCGACCATGGGCCTCGCCGACGGCGCCGACGAAGTGCACAAGGCGACCGTCGCCCGCCGCATCCTCCGCGACTACCTCCCCCACGAAGGCCACTTCCCGCGCGAGTTCATTCCGTACAAGAAGGAAGAGGCGTGGGCGAAGATGGAGCCGGTCTTCGAGCTGCAGCCGGAGCTGCGTGAGGCGGCCGAGCGCTGGAAGAAGTACCGGGAGAAGCGCGGGCGGAAGTAGGGGCGGGGCCGGGCGGCCTTCCTATCCGCGATCGGGCAGGGGGACGATGGCCCCTGAGTCGAGCCCCGTGGGACGTTCCGATCGGGGCGGCACCCCACGTGCCGACCTCGCGCGGACCCGTTAGGATTGGCCTCGACCGCATTACGAGACGGTCCGTACCGTTTATCCGTGGCCGCGTCTCGCGCCCGGAGCGCCCCAACCCCGATTGCCCATAGATGGAGAGACGACCCCCATGAGCGACGACAACAACCTCCTGTCCGGCGTCCGCGTGATCGAGTCGAGCCTGCTCGGCCCGGGTCACGTCGCCACGTTCTTCGCCGACCTCGGCGCCGACGTGATCAAGGTCGAGCCGCCGTCGGGTGACTACATCCGCGCGATGACCTGGCCGATCGTCGAAGGCGTCTCGCTCCTCCATCTCCACACCCATCGCGGCAAGAAGAGCATCACGCTCAACCTGAAGAGCGACGAAGGCAAGCAGCTCTACAAGGACCTGGTCGCGAGCGCGGACGTCGTCGTCGAGGCGATGCGCCCCGGATCCCTCGCGAAGCTCGGCCTCGGCTACGAGGACCTCAAGAAGGTCAACCCGAAGATCGTGTTCGCGACGCTCTCCGGCTACGGCGCGACCGGCCCCTACAAGGACATGCCGAGCCACGGCATCGCCTACGACACCTGGTCGGGCATCGTGCAGCCGATGGAAGACGAGAAGGGCTTCAAGCGCATCCCGCCGACGATGCCCAACGTCGGCATCAACGTCGGTCCGATGGTCGGCGCGATCGCGATCCTCGCGGGCGTGATCAAGGCCCGCGAGACGGGCGAAGGCTGCGAGATGGAGATGGCCCAGTCCGACGCGTCCGCGTACATGGACTGGTACCGGATCGAGTCCGAGCGCGCGTACCTCCGCCCCGAGAGCGAGGTCACGGGCAACCCCTCCGACGACTACGTCCGCCGCCCCGCCGGCCTCGCTGGCATGTGGGAAGGCGTCCGCTACCAGGCCTACGAAGCGAAGGACGGCCACGTCCTCTTCATGGCGTCGGAGCAGGCGTTCTGGAAGAACTTCTGCGAGGGCGTCGACCGGATGGATCTCTTCGAGAAGTGGCCGGGCAGCAAGTACGCGGACCACGCCCGCGGCAACGAAGAGCTCCAGCTCGAGCTCAAGAAGATCTTCCTGACCCGCACGTGCGACGAGTGGCTGAAGTTCTCGAACGAGTTCAACACGACGATCGCCCCGTTCAACACGCCCGCGAACATCGGCGACGACCCGCAGTTCCAGCACCGCATGGGCTTCTACCCGACCGAGAAGGTCGGCTGCGAGCAGCTACCGCTACCGGTCTACGTGAACGGCGAGCTGCCGCCGTGTCCGACGAAGGCGCCGGAGCTCGGCGAGAACACCGATCAGGTGATCTCGAACGTCCTCGGCAAGAGCTCGGACGAGATCGCGAAGCTGCGCGACGTCGGCGCCTTCGGGTAAGCCCGAAGAGCGGTGACGGGCGGGCGCCTAACGGCGGCCGTCATCCTTCACGCGATAGATCCGCGCCATGTCCTGGGAGACCAGGGCGGCGGAGGGCAGCGCGATCCCGCTCTTGCGCCCGAGCTCCAGGGCGTGGGCGAGGTCCTTCTCCGCGGTGTGCATCTGCATCGTGACGAAGGCCTGGAACGGTTCGGACGCAGCCGCCTCTTCCGGCATCCGGACCGTGGCGAGAAAGGTCTCCTGCATCGCGGAGAGCTGTCCGTTCGATTTGACCGCGTTGACGAAGACTTCCGGGTCGAGCCCGGAGGCTTCTGCGAGCTGGTAGCCCTCGAAGACCGCGGCCCAGTTCACGTACGTCATCAAGTTGACTGCGAGCTTGAGCTTGGCGCCCGATCCGAGCGGCCCCGCGTGCAGGATCGCCTTTCCGTAGACGTCGAGGGCGGGACGGGCCTTCTCGACGAGCGCCTCGTCGCCGCCGACCAGGAGCGTGAGCGCGCCGACCTCGGCGGACGCCCGCCCACCGGTCACGCAGACGTCGATCAGCCCGACGCCGCGCTCGTTCGCGGCCGCGGCCACCTTCTCGATCGTGTCCGGCTGCACCGTGCTGTGGATCAACACGACGCTGCCTTCGGCCATCGTCGCGAGTGCGCCGTCCTCGCCGAGGAGCACCGCCTCGACGTGGGCGTCCGCCGGGACGCAGATCGACAGGATCTCCGAGTGCGCGCCGACTTCACGGCAGCTGGCGCCCGCGGTCGCGCCCGCCTCGGCGAGCTCCTTCACGGGCACGGGGTTCAAGTCGAAGACGCAGGCATCGAGGCCGCCCGGCGTGAGCTGGGCGGCCATCGCGCCGCCCATGTCGCCGAGTCCGATGAAGCCGACGCGGGTTGCCATGATGGAGACTCCTGGAATGCGGCTGGCGCCGCCGGATGGGGGTGGGGTCGCGCTCCGTCAGCGCGGAGATCGATTCTAGACGAGTCGCGACGACTTGCGTCAGCCCCTTTCGGAGCCCTCGCCGCTGCTACGATCGAGCGCCGACGGGTGGCGTTCCACGGCCACCGAGGAGCTTCTGCATGGACCTGCTCAAGATCGTCCTCGCCATCTTCCTGCCGCCGGTCGCGGCCTTCCTCCAGGTGGGCTTGTCGCTCCACTTCTTCCTGAACATCGTCCTGACCCTGTTCGGCATTCTGCCCGGCACGGTGCACGCCCTCTGGCTCGTCGTGAAGAAGAAGACCGGATAGGTCGGCACAGGCGGAATCACGACCCATGACCGAACGATCGAACGCGCCGACGAACGGCGCGGACCACGACGCGGAGTTCGACGCCCTGATCGTCGGCGCCGGATTCGCGGGCCTCTACATGGCCCATCGCCTGCGCCTCGCTGGCAAGACCGCGCGCGTCTACGAGGCTGGCGCCGACGTCGGCGGCACCTGGTACTGGAACCGCTATCCAGGTGCGCGCTGTGACGCGGAGAGCCTCGCCTATTCGTTTTCGTTCTCACCGGAGCTCGAGATGGACTGGGAATGGACGGAGCGTTATTCCGCCCAGCCAGAGATTCTCCGCTACCTCGGACACGTCGCCGACCGCTTCGACCTGCGTCGCGACATCCGCTTCGAGCGTCGTGTCGAGACCGCGCTCTACGACGAGCACACCCGGGAGTGGCGCGTCACGACGGATGCGGGCGACTCCGCGCGTGCATCGATCGTCGTCATGGCGACCGGCTGCCTGTCGGTCCCGCTGATCCCCGACATCGAGGGTCTCGACGACTTCGGCGGCCCCCACTACTTCACCGGACTCTGGCCTCACGAAGGGGTCGACTTCTCGGGCCAGCGCGTCGGCGTGATCGGGACGGGCTCGTCGGCGATCCAGTCGATCCCGCTGATCGCCGAGGAGGCCGACCACCTGACGGTGTTCCAGCGCACGCCGAACTTCGCCGTGCCGGCTCACAATCGCGATCTCGACCCCGAGTTCGCGGCGGCCTTCAAGGAGAACTACCGGGAGCATCGTCGGCTCCACCGACTCGGGCTGACGTCCGGATTCGGTGATCTCGAAGTCGTGCCGAAGGAGTTCGAGCCGCTCCTCACGTCCGGACTCGAATGCGACGACGAGCGGTTCGACGAGGTCTGCGAACACTTCTGGTCGATCGGCGGCATCATGTTGCTTCGCGTCGCCGAGGACGTGTTGATCAGCGAAGAAGCGAACGCTCGGCTCGCCCGATTCGTGCATCGCAAGATCCGCGAGATCGTCGAGGACCCCGAGACCGCCGAAACGCTCTGTCCGCAGTCGTACCCGATCGGGACGAAGCGCCTGTGCGTGGATACGGACTACTACGCGACCTACAACCGCGACGATGTCCGCCTGGTCGATCTGCAGAAGACGCCGATCGAGCGCATCACGTCGACCGGCGTGGAGTTGGCCGGGGACGGGGGTTCCGTCGAGCTCGACGCGCTCGTCCTGGCGACGGGATTCGACGCGATGACCGGCGCGCTCTCGAAGATCGACGTGCGCGGCTCGGGAGGGACGACGCTCACGGACGCATGGAAGGCCGGGCCCCGCGCCTATCTCGGCCTGATGGTTTCGGGCTTCCCGAACCTGTTCACGATCACCGGTCCCGGGAGCCCGTCGGTCCTATCGAACATGGTCGTGTCGATCGAGCAGCACGTCGATCTGATCATGGACTGCCTCGCGGAGATGGAGTCACGGAACGCGACGTCGGTCGAAGCGTCGCCCGAGGCGCAGGAAGGCTGGGTCGCCCACGTCAACGAGGCCGCTGGCGAGACGCTCATGCCGAAGGCGGGCTCGTGGTATCTCGGCGCGAACGTTCCCGGCAAGCCCCGGGTGTTCATGCCCTACGTCGCGGGCGTCGCGATCTACCGCGAGATCTGCGAGAAGACGGTCGCGGACGGCTGGCCGGGGTTCGAGTTTCGGGCGCCCGATTGACCCCGCCTAACGCCCCTTGAACTGCGCCGTCCGCCGCTCGACGAAGGACTGCACGCCTTCCTTCGCGTCCTCGCTCGCCAGCAGCTCTTTCTGGACCGCCGCCAGCGCGTCGACCGCCGCCTGGTGGCCCTCCAGGAGGTAACGCCGCGACGAGGCCTTCGTTGCCTGCACGGCGAGCGGCGCGCACGCCGCGATCTGGTCGGCGATCTCGATCGCGCGATCGAGTTGCCGACCGAGCGGCACGACTTCCTGCACGAGACCGATGCGAAGGGCCTCCTGCGCGTCGAACTCGTCCGCGGTGAGCAAGTGGTACATGGCGTTGCCCCAGCCGCAGCGCTGGACGAAGCGGATCGTCGCGCCGCCCGTCGCGTGGATCGCCCGCTTGGGCTCGAGCTGGGAGAAGCGGCAGTTGTCCGCGGCGATCACGATGTCGCCGCCGAGGGCGAGCTCGATCCCGAACGTGAAGGAGATGCCGTGGCAGGCGGTGACGATCGGCTTTCGGCAGGCACGGCCGAGGCCGACGATGTCGAGGCGCGGCTCGTCGGACTCGCTGTCCGTGCCCGAGCCGCCCGTCTCCATGCGGCCCGTCCACTTGGGGAGATCGAGGCCGGCCGTGAAGTGGTCGCCGTGGCCGAAGATCACGCCGACCCAGAGGTCGTCGTCCTCGTCGAGGCGGGTCATCGCGTCGACGAGCTGCTTCGCCATGGTCGGCGTGTAGCCGTTGTACTTCGCGGGCCGATTCAGCCCGATCAGGAAGAGGTGGTCCCGCACCTCGGTCGAGATCGATCCTTCTGCGTCGCTCATGGGTCTACCCTTCTCTTCGTCGTGTGTGACGACGGTACGCGATGGCCGCGCAGGATGCGGGTACGCAGAGTCGATCGTACGAGTGGCGGTGCGCTATCGTGCGTGCGCCTCCCCCGAGCCTCTCCGGAGCGCGTGCGCGCTCCGCGAGCCCTGTCGCCCCATCGCGTCATCGCCCCATCGCCCCATCGCCCCGTCGGAGGAGTCGCCATGATCCGCCAAGCCGTCCTGCTCGTGCTCGCCTCGAGCTTCCTCGTTCCTGCCATCGCCTCGGCCGAAGCCGCGTTCCAGTTCGCGCTTCCCGAGCGGAACTTTCCCGAGGATCCCGAGGCCGATGCCCGGATCTCGATGTTCTGGGGCAACAACGACCGGGTCCGCTATTTCGACCTCGGTCTCGGTGCAGTCAGCCAGACGAAGCATCGCTCCGGGCTCGGGCTGGTCTTCGGGATCAGCCGTGTCACCGAGCGCTCCGACGGCGCCGTGAACCTCGCGTTCGTGAACTTCCACACGGGCCGGGACTCGGGCATGAACGGCGCGTTCGTGAACATGGTTCGCGACACGCCCGGCGCCCTCAACCTGGGCTTCATCCAGATCTCCGACGGTACGACGGCGCTCGACGTCGGCGGCGTCAACGTGTCGGAGCAGTCGAAGGTCCAGATCGGCTTCATCAACATCACGAAGCGGATCGAGGGCTTCCAGTTCGGCTTCATCAACATGGCCGAGAACGGGTTCTTTCCGGCATTCCCGTTCTTCAACTACGCGGCGCGGAGCGACCGGGAGCGCATGCGGGAGCAAGCCCCTCGATAGGGAGTTCGGGGCCCGTCGCTGCGTGGCGGAGCCGGTATTGGAGCGCACGCTCCACGCGAACCCCTAGGTGACGGCGCCCTCCGCGGGGGCCATCCCGATCGGGCGCAGCATCGCCGCGAGCCACTCGTTCGGCAGGAACGCGGTGAGCGCGAAGAGCATCATGAAGTCCCACCAGCCGACCGCCGTCGTGACGACGAGCGTCGCGAACATGCCGATCAAGGCGAGCGCCCACCAGCGCCCGACCTTCGGGACCCAGAGCATGATCGCCGCCCCGCATTCGAGTACGAGCGCTGCGACGCCGAAGAATTCCAGCCATTCGAAATAGGGGAACCAGTCGACGTCGAGCCGGCCCCAATCGCGGCTCACGAGGGCCGCCGAGAGCATCTGGCCTTCGAGCCAGCTGCCCTCGTCGAAGCGATCCCACAACACGAAGAACACGCAGGCGACGTGGACTTGCAGCAGGCGCAGGGGCCAGCCGGCGATCGTCCATTCGATCGGGGGGCCAGACACGCCGCGACGCGCCCGAATCGCGTGCAGGATCGACCATTGGTCGCGGCGTGCGGCCAAGATCGCGTAGAAGAGGAAGGGCTTGATCATCGTCGCCCAGCCCCAGGTCGCGCCGGGATTGCGGCCGACGAAGAGGATGTGGAGGACGAGGGCGGCGGTGCCCGTCACGCGGGGCCAGAGCCCGGCGGCGAAGGCGAGGGAGCTCGCGAGCAGGAGCGTGTAGAGCGCGTAGATGAATTCGACCGACTGCACGTGGCGAAGTTGGGTGAACGCGTACACCCCGGGCCATCCGACGTTAGGCTCTTCCGGATAGCGCTCGAAGAAAGCGGCGCCGACCATGCCCTCGGGTCCGTAGAGCACGTCGATCATGCCGATGCGCGACCCGTAGGCGAGGAAGAGGACGAGCCCGAGGCCCACGCGGTTGATCAGCAGCGCGTGACTCGGGACCGGATCGAAGAGCCAGCGCTCGGTCGCGGCGAAGAGGTCCCGGAAGAGCTCGCGCAACTCACCCATCAGCGGCGCTCCCATTGTCGGCGCTCCCACTGATGGCGCTCCCGTCGGCGGGCGCTTCGGGTGCTCCGCGACGACAGCGCACGGTGCCGAGCAGCTCCCCGTGCGTCTCGTACTCGCCGGTCAGGTAGTCGACGACGGGCAGCTCCTTCTCGATCCGGATCGAGACGTAGTGTTCGGCGCCGGGCCGGTGACAGAAGTGGTCGGCGATCGCGACCAGGTTCGCCTGCCGATCGCCGACGTCCACGGCCTGCGTCCAGTGCACGATCATGTGGTCGTACACGACCGGCTTCCAGCGCAGTCCTTCCGGCGGACAGGCGTCGGGATGCAGCCGCGTCCGCCGTCCCTCCGCGTCGATCCCGGTCACGATCGTGCAGCGCGCACGGATCAACGATTCCATCGGCTTCGCGCTGCCGATGAAGACGGGCATCCCGGCGCGGATCCCGACCGACTCAAGGGTCTCGTAGACCGCGTCGTGCGCGCGATCGAGGAAGGTCGGCCGGACCTCCGCCTGCCAGGCGGACAGGACGAGCACCCCCATGTAGAGGAGGAGAACCGTCATCAGGGCGTATCTGCGGACCAAGCGGACCCTCGAAGCGCATCGTGCGCTGCGTGAGGGACAACCTACCGGGGAGGCGCGGAATCTCAAGCTCGAAGCGCCGTCCGCGGCCGAACGGCGGCACGATCGGAACGCCGAAAACGCGACCGAATCCAGCCGTTTATCGACTTCGCCTCCGTTCCGGGACGGTCTGCCACACAGGGTCTAGGCGCATCCCGGCGGAACCGCTAAGTTCCGCCGTCCGATGGCCCCGGGGCTCACCCCGTCGAGGCCATCGCCGGAAGATCTGCGCGCCCGTAGCTCAGTTGGATAGAGCACTAGCTTGCGGAGCTAGGGGTCGCACGTTCGAGTCGTGCCGGGCGCGCCATGATCTTCCCAGGTCCATTCCGGAACGACGTGTCGCGACTCGGTCCGCGTCGCGGAACCTGAATCCGGCGCGCGCCGCCGCCGCGCCGCGTATGCGCTCAGAGCGGCAGCTCGGTCTGGTCGCTCTCGACGTCGTCGCGCGGGCGGGGAACGCCGATGTCCACCGACCAATCCCGATTTCGGACCACGTTCTTGCCGACGATGTAGCAGTAGAGGCTGGCCGGAAAGAAGCTCGCGTCGACCGCACCGATCTCGCGGTGTGCGGTGAGCGAGATGGTCGTCGTCGCGGCATGAACGCGGGGGTGCGCTCGGCAAAAGGACTTCAGGCTCTTGAGCTCCTCGGGACGGCTGACGAACCGATCGCTCCATTTCACATCGACACAGCGCCGCGGTTCCTGCGCTTCGTTGAGCCACACGATGTCGACCTCTCCCCCATCCCATCGCGCATAGTAGATCGGTTCCGTGGAGTGGAACCACTGAGCGCATACGGCGGTTTCCACCATCTGACCCATGTCTTCGTGCTCCTCATCGACGAGATCGAACATCGCGCTTCGGAGCGATGGATGCGTGAGATAGACCTTGAAGAAGTTGGCTCGGCGAAACTTCTTCGCGTTTCGGTCAATGCGATGAACGACCCGTACGAGGAATGCGGCTTCGAGGTACTCGATGTACCTCTTGAGCGTTTGCTTCGCCACGCCCGACTTCTGTGCCAGGCTGTCGAGGCTCACTTCGAGCGAAGTGTTGTAGGCGAGCACCGTGAAGAGCGAGTTCAGCTCCTGGATGTCCTGAATTCCGTAGAGGCTGGGTAGATCCCGGAGCAGGACCTTCTCGATGATGTCGCTCTTGACGTAGCGGTCCATGTCCCGCTGAATCGACTTCGAGAGTCCGACCTCGGGGTAACCGCCGAAGTTCAGATACTTGATGAAATCGGTGTTGAGTTCATCGAGGTCGGGAGCGACGTAGTTTCCGGCCTGTTCCTCGACGAGACCGCTGCGTCCACGAAGGTCGAGAAACTCGTGAAACGTAAGCGGCGGCAAGAGGAAGTCGGTGAATCGGCCAGCGCCCGACTCGACGCTCTTGAGCCGGAGAGCAGCGGCCGCGGATCCCGAGACCGTGCACTTGATGTTCGCGTAGGTATCGACGAGGGATTTGAGATGGACTTCCCAGTCCTTCAGATACTGGATCTCATCGATGAACAGGAATCGAAGCGTCTTCGGGTCGGAATCGCAGATCTCGAGAAAGTGATTCAGTAGTTCCTCGAGCGACTGCTTGTTGTAGAGCGGCTGTTCGAGCGACAAGTAACAGAGGCGGTCGGCCGGAACGCCCTCCTCGAGAAGCGCCTGAATGGCCTGGTAGATCATGACCGTCTTGCCGACTCGGCGAGGGCCCATCAGGACCACCGCCCGCCGGACATCGGTCTGTCGTACCAAGTTGAAGAAGCGGTCGAAGTAGCCGCGCCGTCCCATCGCGCGGTACGAGGCGTCGATTTCGTGAGGCGCTTCCCACCACGGATTCTCCACGCGCAGGCGCGCCTGAATCTGATCGGCAGTCACTTCGCGCACAGTCATCCCCTGCTTTAAGGAAAGGAAAGTTACCTTAGGGCAGAAAATCCGTAAACCCTTGCTAATTCAGGTAGTTGAATGCCGGTGGAAGTCGGCCGTGAGCTGGCGACGGTGCTCGCTGGCCAACTGGCAGGGAAGCGTCGGCCGGTCGGCATCGTTCTGCCCGGGTCATTCGCCCACCTCCGCTACCAGCGGTCGGTCCATTCCGGACACATGGTCTACGGATCATTCCGGGGCCCGCCCTATCGGTCTCTCCGTGGAACCCCCGACGCACGGCCGGGCGTATTCCGCAGGGATCGAAGAACTCCGTCGTCGAGCTAAGCGGCGGACGTCATTCTGCCGATCACCTGCGCATCGGTGAGGCCGATCCGGCTTCGCCATGCGACGCGTTGCGCGGGGAGATCGAAATGGCAGAGCAACGGAGTTCATCCGAGACCAGGGCGGAGATCGTTCCCCTGCCGATCGTCTCGGATGTCTCGGAGACGCTTCAGGCGGAGCTCGATCGCCTCTTTCCGGCACGAGAGATCGAGCGGGTGCTCCTGATCGTTCCTCCGAATTTGGCGGCGGACGCGTTCAGCTTCCGATTCGCGCAGAAGGGGCGCTACGAGAATTTCCCGCCGTACGGATTGGGGGTGCTTGCGAGTCATCTTCGCGCGGGTGGGATCGAGGTCTCGATTCTGAACCTTCACCACCATCTGCTGAAGACGACCCGGAGCGGCATCGACGAGGACGTCTTCGACTACGACGAGGTGGTAGGCGATGCGATCGCCAAGGAGCTGCGCGCTTTCCGACCCGACCTCGTCGGGGTGACCTGCATGTTCTCCGCCACGCATGCATCGGCCGTGAACGTCTGCTCCGAGGTCCGGCGGATCCACCCGCATCTTCCGCTCGTAGCTGGCGGGGTCCACATCACCAACGCTCTCCAGGACGCGACCACTCGAGATCGGATCGTCACCGAGTTCTCTGCCGTGGACGCGCTGTTCTCGTTCGAATCGGAACTCGCCCTCGCGGCGTTCGTTCGCGCGGTCAACGATCGGAATGACGAAGCAGGCCTCGCGCAGATGACGTTTCTCGCCGATTCCGATCTGACGTTCGCCAAGCGCATGGTCCCAGAGGGCGCCGACCTCGACGTAATGCCCGCGCTCGATCTGTTGCAGCTGCCGGAGCTGACCGAGCACGGGACGATCGGGACGTTCCACCCGCTCGTCGAGCACGGGACCCGATTCGCGACCGCTCTCTTCAACCGGGGCTGCCGCGCGCAGTGCACCTTCTGCAGCGTGCGCAGCTTCAACGGGGTCGGGGTCCGGCAGCGATCGGTCGCCGCGATGTTGGACGAGCTCGCCGCCATGCGCGACGAATACGGGATCGGCCACCTCATGTGGCTGGACGACGACTTCCTCTACGACCGGCGTCGGTCGATCGAGCTCTTCGACGGAATGATCGATCGCGAATTGGGCTTGAGCTGGGATTGCAGCAACGGAGTGATCGCCGCTGCGTGCAAGGACGAAGTGCTCGCCGCCGCCGCGGAGGCCGGTTGCATGGGACTGGTACTCGGAATGGAGTCCGGCAATCCAGAGATCCTGAAGCGGATCCGTAAGCCGGGGACCGTCGACGTATTCATGCGAGCCGCGGAACGCCTGCGGCAGTTCGAGACGATCAACGCACGTGTCTTTCTGATGATCGGCTTCCCCGGTGAGACCTACCGGATGATTCGCGAGACCTTCGAGGTCGCTCGCGAGATGGCGCTCGATTGGCACGTGATCTCGAAGCTGAACAATCTTCCGAACACGCCACTCTTCCGCCAGGCCAGCGACGAGGAGCGGAGGCTGAAGACCAAGCAGATTTTCGGGGCCAAGCACTACGCGACCGGGGGTGCCTACCTGAGCAAGTCCAAGCACGACAAGCTCAGGGAAACGCACAAGGCTTCACAGTTCAGCCTCGACCGTTCGATCGTCGATGTATTCGACGACGCTGATCCGGACGCGATTCCGACGGATGCAGAGCTCGATCGAATCTGGGTGTACATGCATTTTCACCTGAACTTCATGCGCACACTCCGTGAGGAGCGTCCGGAGAAGCTGAAGCAGGCCTACCGCTACTTGAAGCACATCACCGACGTGGCGGGCCCCGACAACGCGATGGCGTTCTATTGCCGCGCCGTCGTGCATCGGAAGCTCTACGAGAAGAGCGACCACTCCGCGGTCGAGCGCCTCGGAGAGCTCTTGATCGAGCTTCCCTTCTGGGAAGATCGACTGGCGGAATTCGGCCTGCGCCCGGGCGATCTCGACGACTGACCGTCACGGGCGACGCAGAGAGGCCCAGGGGCGATTCCCGGGCCCGCCGACCGGCGTCGTGATCCTGAGATTTTTCTCGCGCGCGGATCGGTCGACGATTCGTCTTCCTCGAGACGTCGCTCGCGCCGCCGCGGTATCCTCCCGACATGAAGTCCCCGGAGTGGCTTCGCCGGAGGCTGCAATGGAACACGCGACGACCTACCCGAAGCGAAACTTCCCCGCCGCCGCGCGCGACGCGGCCATCTGGCTCTCCGGTCCGGTCAGCGAACGGGGCGCTTCGCGCGCGTTTCGGATCGCGGTGCATTTGGGGGGTCCCGTGCTGCACGAGCGTCGGATGTCGATGCGCGCGCATCCGATCGGGAGCCGGCTCCTGGAAGAACGCCCGGACCTCTGCGCCGCCCTCAACGACATGCCGACCCTCCGCAGTATGCCGGAGGGCTCGCTCGGTCGTGCGTTCCACGACTTCATGGACCACCCCGAGACGATCCCGGGTTACATGCTCTCCGGGCTCGTCTATCGCGACGGCTGGTTCGACACGATCCCGATGGACGAAGAGCTGTCCTGGGCGTTCGAGCGCTGGATCCAGACCCATGACCTCATGCACGTCGTCGCCGGCTACGGCGCGGACCTCGCGGGCGAAGGTCTGAACATCTTCTTCACGCTCGCCTACAACATGAGCCTGTCCTGGCGGATGGCCTGGTGGATGCCTTTCGGTCTCGCGCCGCGCTTGATGCGGCCGGACATCGGGCGGCAGCGCTGGGTCGGCTACCTCCGCGAGGCGTGGGAGCGCGGGACCGCGGCGCGTCTCCATCTTCCTTTCGAGTCGGTGCCGTGGGAAGAGCTGTTGCCGCAGCCGATCGAAGAAGCGCGACGCACGCTCGGGGTTCCGCCGCTCGCCGAACCCGACATGAACAGCGCCGACTGGACCGACGACAGCTTCTTCACGCGGACCTTCCTCGCTTCGAACGTCGACGACACTTCGGTGCAGGGGACGAAGGCGGCGGTGACCGCGGGGGTGCCGGTGAAGGCGCTGATGAGCGCGGATGATGCGACGCGCGCTCGGGTCACGAAGCTCGCCCGACACGGCGCGTCGCGCGACGAGCTGATCGCCTCGCTCGCTGCCTGATCACACCCCGCTCGACAGCCGTCGCTCCGATCCGCCACACTCGTTCGCATGCGAGACCTGGCGATCCTGCGGAACAAGAGCGGACCGATCGAGCTCGGGGAGCACGGCCTCGAGCGGGTCGTCGAGCGTGTGGGCGCGGCCGCTGGCGACATCGCCACCCTCGACCTGCCGCATCCCTCCGCGGCCGCGCGGGCGCGCTTCGACTTCGAGTTCCCGATCACGATCGATGCGCTCGCGTGGCTCCCGATCGGAGCGGCGCTGCCCGCGGCGTGGGCGACGAGCTTCGAGGAGACCTTCCGGTACACCGTCGCGGAGACGGTCGGTTGGCCGGCGGGCTCGGGCGACGAGAGCGCACCGGACGACGTCGTGAAGCAGGTCTCGTTCCTGCACGGCTCCGAGGGCTACTCCCTCGAAGCGTTCCGGTCGAACTATCGTCACCACGTCGGTGTCGCGAGCAAGTACATGCCCGCGCTGTGGCAGTACGTGCAGAACGACGTCGAAGCGATCCACGGCGATGCACCCGAAGCGAAGGGGGTCCTCGCGATCTCCGAGCTGTGGTTCCGGACCACCGACGACTTCGTCGACCGCTACTTCCCGAGTGAAGAGGACCAGCGCGCCTTCAGCTCGCACGAAGACTTCCTCGACCTCCGCTTCGCGACCTCGTTCGTGTGCGCGAGCACGCGGCCGAAGGCCGGCGGAGGCGACGACTGATGCAGCGCGACGTCGAGCTCGCGTTGATCGACGAAGTGCTCGCAGCGCACGCGGCGGGCTCGACGGCGATGGCGGACGACGTGCGCCGGATCCCGGTCGCGCACTATCTCGACCCCGATCACGAACGCGCCGAACGCGACGCCTGGTTCCTCGGTCAGCCGCATCTCGCGGTGCTCTCGAGTGAGCTGTCCCGACCGGGGGACTTCGTGAGCTACGCGGTCGGCGGGATCCCGATCGTCGTCGTGCGACGGCCGGACGGCACCGTCGCCGCCTACGAGAACATCTGTCGCCATCGCGCCGCGCCGGTCGTGCGCGGCCGCGGGCACGCCGCGCGCATCTTCGCCTGCCCGTTTCACGGGTGGAGCTACGACACGCGGGACGGTCGGCTGACCGGTCAACCGAACGCCTGCGAGGGCTTCGCGTCGGTGGACTCCGAAGAGCGCGGGCTGCGGTCCCTGGCGGTCGATGAGTCCGCGGGATTGGTCGTCGTCGATCCGCGGCGCGAGGCGACAGCGGCTGACGCGCGCGGATGGCTGAACGGGCTCACTGAAGAGATCGATTCGAACGGCTACGGCGACTTCGTCCCCTTCGCGGAGCGAACCGACCGCTTCGCCGGGAACTGGAAGCTCCTGCTCGAGACCTTCTTCGAGTCCTACCACGTGTTCCCGCTCCACCGGGAATCCCTCGCGCCCCAGTATCTCGGCATCGCGGCGAGCGCTCACGGCTTCGGACCGCACAACCGGCACGTCGTCCCCATGAAGTCGATCCTCGACCAGGAGGGCCGCGTCGCGTCGGAGCGCGATCTCTTCGGGAACGCCGTCGTCCAGTACTTCCTCGCGCCCGATCGGATCCTGAGCCACTACCACGGCGTGCTCGCGGTTTCGCGCTTCGCGCCGATCTCCCCGGACGAGACCGCGGTCACGCAGGCGCTCTTCACGCGGGGGCCCGTCGAGTCCGCTACGGAGCGCGCGCGGCTCGACGAGCAGTTCGACTTCGCGAATGGCATCACCGCCGACGAGGACTACCCGGAAGCCGCCCGCGTCCACCGCAGCCTGCAGTCGGGCCGCGTCGACCACACGCTCCTCGGACGCAACGAAGCCGGGTGCGTCCTCTTCCACGACGCCCTGACCCGGGCGCTGGCGAAGACGGGCTGACTCAGTCGTCGACGACGCCGGCCTCGCCCTTGACCGGGCCCACGATCTCGTCGGTCAGCCACCCGCCGTAGTAGTCGCCCGGCTGCGGGCGGACCCGTTCGCCTCCGAGCGTGCACGCCACGCGCGCCGGGTAGAACGCGAACCAGCCCGCGATGGCTTCGAACTCGGGGAACACCCGCGGATAGGACCAGGCGACCGAGGCGGGCCCGTCGACGAGGTCGTAGTCGATGGCTTCGCCCTTCCACTCGCAGAGGGAGCGCGCGCCACTCGGGACGAGCAGCTCGGTGTGCACGTCGGCGGGGGGAACGTAGACGGTGGGCGGGCTCGCGGTCTCGAGGACGCGGAGGCCGAGGGTCGATTCTGCGAGGACGCGCGCGCCGGAGCGAACGTCGATGGCGCGGCGCTCCGGGTCGATCCGCGGAGGCCGGGGATAGTCCCAGACGGACTCTTCGCAGGCGCCCGGGATGCGCGCGAAGGGCGGACGCGTCTGGCCCCGGAAACGCCACTTCGCGCGATGCGCCTCGATGCGTGCGTCGGGCTGGAGGAACTCGGGCATGCGGAGGATCTCCGATGCGGGCTTCTGGGCGCGCGGCTGCGCTAGGCCGGCTCGAGCACCGAGACCGTCAGGCCGGGGCCGCGCACGACCTCGGCGCGCACCGCGCGACGCCGGCCGTTCAGCCAGAGGTGCGCGTCCTCGTCGGCTTCGAGGTTGCGGATCCACTGCGATGCTTCGTCGCGCACGGTCGAGACCAGCACGCGTCGCCCGAGACGAAGCGCCAGCAAAGGCGACTCGTACGTGCGACCGCTCTTGCGTCCGGTGTGTTCGAGCATGACGAGGCCGACCGGGGACCCGCAGGGCGAGGCGAAGCCGCGTCGGACGGCGGGACGCACGACCGCGTTGACGGCGGAGAAGAGTCCGCGTTCGAGTTGCTCGAGAATCATGTGGGGTGCTCCGTGAAGGCCGGGCGGCTCGATACGGTGGACGGAGCGTACCCGCGAGCGCGCGTCCGGGAAGGCCCGATCGCGGGACGCCGCGTCCAGAACCCGGCGTCCGCGCCCTCGCGTGGCCTCAGAGGAAGATCGTGCCGTCGCGATAGCCCCGAAGCGCTTCCGCGCGGGAAGCCTCGTCCGGGAATCGGCCGGCCACGCGCGCGCCGGGCGGATAGGCGTACGGGATTTCGTCCGGCCGATGCGCGCTCCGCGCATCGATCGCGAGCTGGACGAGCTCGGCGCGTTCCCGGATGTCGTCGTCGGTGTACTGGCGCCGCTCGGGGGGCTGGCCGGGACGGGTGGCGGGCATGTCGACCTCGGCACCGAGCACGGCCTCGCGCCGGAAGAAGCCCCAGACGAAGGTGACGCGACGGTCGGGGGAGGCGTTGGCGAAGGAGCCGTGCAGGCATTGGCGGTTGCAGATCGCGATGTCTCCGGGCTCGCATAACATCGGGACCGCCTCGGGGAGGCGAGTGGAGCCACCCTGCGCCGCGACGAGGTCTGGGATGTCGATGTGGCCCGCGCGATGGCTGCCCGGCAGGACCCACAAGCCGTTCGCGGCCGTGGTGCGGGCGAGCTGGGCCATGAAGTTCACGCCGTGGATGTCGGGATCCCAGTCGGGACTCTCCCAATGGGTCGTGCCGTCCTGATGCCACGCGACCGCAGCACCCAGCCCGGGCTCCTTCAGGAAGATCGAATCGTTGTAGGGCACGAAGTCCGGACCGTTCAGGGACTCGGCCACGCGCAGCATGCTCGGATGGGCGGAGAGGCGGAGCGCCGATTCCATCGCCTCGAACATGCCCAGGAACAGGAAGATCGACTTCTTCGGCGCGGCGGCCGATTCGGAGAGGTCCTCCATCTGGACGGGATGGCGTCCGTTCAGCAGCTTCGTGCCGCCCCAGGGATCGCCCAGCGCCTCGGCCCATTGGCAGTTCGGCAGTCCGGGATCGAGGGGTCGCCCCTTGCGATCGACGCTCGCGCCCTCGTCGGCCGGGGCGCGGTCGAGGAGATCCGCGAGGTCGGCATTCAGCTCACCGAGCTCGTCGGCGTCGATCGCACCTTCGAATACGTAGAAGCCGGTCTCGCGATAGGCGGCGATGATCTCCGGCAGCAGCGCGCCGTCGTCGGTGAATTGGAGCGGGCCACGGTTGCCGAGTGTACGGGCGCGCGCCTCGCCGGCGTCGAAGTAGGCGTCGAGGGTCTCGGGGGTGGACATGGCGGGAGCATACCGGGTCGCGGCCTCGGAGCGCATTCGTCGGCTAGGCTCGGAGCGTGCTTCGCCTCGACGGCATGACTGCGATCGTGACCGGCGCCACCCGTGGCGTCGGGCGGGGCGTTGCCGTGGAGCTCGCGGCCCAGGGCGCTCACGTGACGATCACCGGCCGCACCGAACACGAGGGCGACAGCCGGTGGCCCGGGAGCCTCGAATCGACCCTCGAGGAGGCGCGCGCCCTCGGCGGGAAGATCGAGGGCGTCGTCTGTGACCACCGCGACGACGCGCAGGTGGGCGCGGTCTTCGAGCGCGTCGTCGCCGAACGCGATCGCCTCGACCTGCTCGTGAACAACGCGTTCCTGATTCCGGACGACATGGATCCGCAGCTCCCGTTCTGGGAGACGGGCCTCGACTGCTGGGACGACATGCACGAGGTCGGCGTTCGCTCCGCCTACGTCGGGACCTGGTATGCCGCGCCGATCATGATCCGGCAGAAGCAGGGGATGATCGCCTTCGTGAGCTCGGAGGGCGCGCGGTACTACACGCTCCACCCCGCCTACGGCGCCGCGAAGAGCGCCCTCGATCGAACCGCGCGCGATTGCGGTCACGAGCTCGGTCCGCACGGCGTAATGACCGCGGCGATCTGGCCCTCGTTCGTGACCACGGAGCGGCTGCTCGCCCTCGATGCGGAAGAGTGGAACCTCGACTTCGACGGCGCCGAGTCCCCGCGCTTCGCCGGTCGGGGGATCGCCGCGATCCTCACAGACGCAGATCGCATGGCGAAGAACGGGCGCGTGCTCACGACCCGCGCCCTCGCGGACGAGTACGGCTTCACCGACGTCGACGGCAGCCTGCCCTCGGGCGCCGCCGACCCGGGTGACCCGGCTCCGCTCTTTCCCGACGACGCGGAGACGAACGCATGACCGCGCGCCCCCTCGATCGAAAGGGCGTGCACCTCCTCAATCACGTGGAGTTCGTGTATGCGCCGGGTGATCGCGCCCTCGCGCGCACCTTCCTCGAGGCGCTCGGCTTCCGGGTGCTCGACCCGCAGACCGATCCGACGCCTCCGGAGCTCGGCCCGGCCGCGGGCCCGTATCTGATCGTGTACCTGGCGGAGGGCGACGACGACCTGATCGACAACGTCGTGTACGCCTCGGAGGTCCGACCGGAGCAGTGGGCCTTCGAGTCGGCCCTCGAGGCGCACGTCGCCAAGGACGACTCGCTCCGCGCCCTGCACGAGCGACACCGCGAGTCGTACGCGGCGCTTCCCCAGGCGATGGCCCACGTCGGCCTCGCCTATTCGTCGACCGACGAGGTGAAGGGCGCCGTGGAACGCCTCGCTCGGATCGACGCGCTTCGCGACCGCATGACGCTGTCCGACGTGTTCGAGCCGAGGGGGCCTGGCTCCGTCGACGACCGCGTCACCCAGGCGTTCGTCTACACCGACCTGCTGTCGGTCGGGCTCCTGCTGGGCGGCCAGCAATTCGAGCTCCAGGTGCGACACGACGGGGTGTAGCGCCGTCCGCCCGCCCGCCCGCCGGCGTCGCGTCGCATCAGGGCGGTCCGGCTAAAGCCCGCCCCCGCGCGCTCCGAAACGATGGCAGTGGTCCGTTCGCGACGGAACGGATCCGGGAGGTGCGCGATGCGCGAGATCTGGCAGCACGAGATCGAGTCCACGCTCGCGGGGGTTGCCCGCGCGATCGACGAGGCGGGGCTCGCCCTCTTCATCAACGGCGCGGGTGAGATCGGTCTCTCGGTCCTGACCCTCGCGATCCAGTCCGGCATCCCGGTCGCGGGCGTGCACGAGCCGCACCCGGGCGCGAGTCTCGAGGCGATGGCGACGCGACTCGGCCTCGGTCGACGGGACGACGTGTCGGTCGACGAAGCCGCGCGCCGCGTGCACGTGGCCGGGCAATCGATTCCGATCCTCGAGGCATTGCCGAAGGACCTCCGCTTCGACCGCATGACCGACCGCGAGGTGATCGTCCTCGATTGCAGCGGTCTCGACTTCACGCGCGAGGGCGCGCGTCGCTGGATCGATGCCGGTGCGGAAGCCGTCTTCTTCTCGGGTCCGGGATCGACGGCGGAGGAGCGCGAAGAGATCCCGCTCCTGCTCCATGGCGTCACCCTCGACACGATGCGCACGATCACGCGGATCGGCAGCATGGGCAGCTGCACGACCAACAGTGTGGTCGCCCCGATCCTCGCGCTCCACCGCGCGTTCGGCGTGGAGGCCGGCACGATGATCAGCGTGCACAGCGCGACGAATTCCGACGGCGCCTGCGACTCCTGGCGCGGCCGCGGCATCCTCGACGCGCTCGGCGCGCCTTCGGGCTCGGGCGCGCTCGCCCTCGTCGGGCTCCTCGTGCGCGACCTCGAGAACGCGTTCGCCGGGGGCGCGATTCGCGTGCCCGCCGCGGACGGATCGATGACCTACCTCACGCTCTTCCTCGACGACGAATCGGTCAGCGCGAGCGACGTGAACGGTGTGCTCGAGAAGGTGGTCGAGAAGAGTCCCTTCTTCGGGCTCAACCGCTCGCCGGAGTCGCTCACTCTCGGCGCGATCCGCTCGAGCTACTACCTCGCCTGGCTCGACGCGACGCAGACCCGGGTCGTACCGGTGCCCGGCAAGGGCGCGATGGTGCAGCTCGCTTCGGGCTACTCGAACAAGTGGGGCTTCGCGGCGGCGCTGCTCGGGCTGCCCGGGGCGTGGGCCGAGGCGAGAAACGGCTGAGGTCGAGGCGGACCGTCGCGCTCCGCGCCTCGTCGGGTCCTGCTGATCATCGCAGAGATCGCTTTGCCGCGAGGCGTGCGCCGGTGGAAACGCGATCGCACGACGGGCGTCCGCTCGCCTCCGCTGCCGATTCGTTAACGTCGAACGAACGCGTGGCCCACGCGTCACTTCGTGCGAGAGCCCCCATGTCCGACACGCCCTACATCGTCATCACCGCCGACACCCACGCCGGCAACTCCGTCGCCGGCTACCGCGACTACCTCGACCCCGGCTTCCGGGACGAGTTCGACGAATGGCGCGGCGGCTACAGCAATCCCGCGAAGAAGCACATCGGCGGGAAGAAGGCGAAGAACTGGGACGCGGAGCTGCGCCGCGGCGACCTGCAGGGCGACGGCGTCGTCGGCGAGGTGATCTTCCCGAACACGGTCCCGCCCTTCTACGAGAAGGCCTTTCACGTCGCGCCGCCGGCGACCCCCGAGCAGTACCGGCGATGGCGAGCGGGAACGCAGGCGCACAATCGCTGGCTGGCGGAGTTCTGCCAGGAGGATCCCATCTCGCGGGCGGGGATCGGGCTCATCCACCTGAACGATCTCGACGACGCGATCGAGGACGTGAAGTGGATTGCGGAGAACGGTCTGCGCGGCGGCGTGTTGTTGCCGCTGCCTTCGCCTTCGGAATTGCATCTTCCGCAGCTGAACGATCGGGAGCTCGATCGGCTCTGGGCCGTGATCCAGGACCACGACCTGGTGATGAACCAGCACTCGGGCCAGGGCTGCCCTGCCTACAACGCGGACCAGGGATCGACGGCGCTGTGGGCGATGGAGATGAGCTTCTACGTCCAGCGCGGGTACACGACCCTGATCATGGGTGGCGTGTTCGAACGCTTCCCGGGTCTCAAGTTCATCCTGACCGAGAGCGGCTGCGCCTGGGCGCCGAACGTCATGCGGCACATGGACGGGATGTATCTCGCCTGGAAGGCCGGCGCGATCGGTGAGATCGATGCCTCGAACGACCCGCCCCTCGTCGAGCTCCCGAGCTTCTACGCGAAGCGCAACTGCTGGTACGGCGCGAGCTTTCCGAGCCCCGCGGACATCAAGGGGCGCGACGTCGTGGGCAGGGACAAGATTCTCTGGGGAAACGATTACCCGCACTACGAAGGCTGTTATCCCTACTCACGGGAGAACATGCGCTTCGCGTTCTCGGACGTCCCCGAAGAGGAAGTGCGGATGATGCTCGGCGAGAACGCGGCCGCGCTCTACGGCTTCGACCTCGAGGCGCTGAGAGCACGCGCCGAAGACGTCGCGATCACGCCTTCCCTCGTGCGAGAGCCCCTCGACGAGATCCCGGCGGACTCCACCTGCATCACGTTCCAGCGTGCGCGGGCGGAGAAGGCGATGGGCGCGTCGCTGCCCTAGCAAGCGACACAGCAGTCACGCCCCTGCCACACTGACTAGAGCGCGAGGACCGCCTCGAGATCGATGGACTCGCCGGTCTCGTGGTTCTTCCAGTCGCGACCGGCGGCATCCTCGGCGGAATAGCGGATGCGCGCGCGGTTCGGGGTCCACTTGCCGAGGACCGAGCGCGGGTAGGACTGGAGCATCGACTCGGTGACGAGCTTGAGGATGCCGGTGACCACGATCGAGCCGTCTTCGTCCCGCGCGGCTTCGAGGGCGCCGAGCTCGGTGTTCTTGAGCGTCTTGAAGGTGAAGGCGGGGACGGAGCTGAATTCGTCGTGGATGTCGGACATGTCGGGCCTCGATGGGGTGGATTGCAGTCGGGCGGGAATCTATCCAGCTCCGGCAGGACCCGCAACTCACCGGAATCACGTGTGAAATTCCGGTTTCGTGACGCGATTCGAGCGTGACGGCGCGTCGCGCGCCTGAATCGCGTCTCGCGAGAAACCGCGAATCGGGAGGTCCCGAAGCGGCCCTCACGGCATCTCACACTTTGAGCGATCGAGCTCCGCGCAGCGAGGCGGGGCGGTTGCGATCGATGCGGAGAAACCGACGATGCCGACCCGACTCGAAGAGAATGCGCCCGAATGCGTGGACCATTTCTGTGCGCGCTGTCTGCTTCCCGTCTCTCAGGACGCGAACGAATGCCCGAACTGCTCGCGCCGCTTCGTCGGGCGTGGCCGCTTCGATCGCCTCTCGGGCGCCCCGCCGACGATCGAGTCGCTCGGGATGATGCGCTGCGCGCGCGGTTAGTCGCGCCGCCCGACCAGCGCCGTCCCTACGGCGCGTGAGATGCGTAGACCTTCGTGCCCTGCGCGCTGAACGCGAGAACGTCGAAGGCCTCGTGCCGGTGCGGATCGGGATGCTCCATGCCCGGTGAACCCATCGGCATCCCGGGCACCGCCAGGCCGGCGATCGCCGGGCGCTCTTCGAGCATGCGCTTGATGTCGTCCGCCGGGACGTGTCCCTCGACGACGTAGCCCTCGACCATCGCGGTGTGGCACGACGAGAGCGAGCGGGTGACGCCGTTCTCTGCCTTGAGCGCCGTCAGGTCCGGGAGATCCGTCGCTTCGACGTCGAAGCCCGCGTCTTCGAGGTGATCGATCCACTTCGAGCAGCAGCCGCAGGTCGGCGTCTTGTAGACCTGGATCGTGATCGCGTCGGCCGGCTTGCTGCCGAACATCGAAAAGGCTCCGGCGACGAGCACCGCGGCGACGAATGCGGCGAAGAAGCCGGGGCCGAAGCGCGAGGGACGGGACTTGGCCATGCTGAGGTCCTCCATTCAGGGGGCAGGTTCAGGGGGCAGAGAGAGGGTAGTCACGGCGCTCGGACACCGCGCCGCCTCCGGCGGTTGCAGGGACCGCCAACCCGTCCCCTGCTCGTCCTCGCGGCCCCCCGTCGCTCAGTGGGGTACGGCGATCCGCCCGTGCTGCGACCGCCCGACCAGCATGGCGAAAGCCTGCCGGTCGACGTGCACGAGCTCCTCGTGGTCTCCCGCCTCGAAATAGACGTCCGGCATCCTGAGGAGGCTCTCGTCCACCAGCATCGGGACGCCGTAGGCGCCGCCGGTCGCCGGAATCGCGCCGTGCGCGCAGTCGGGGAAGATCCGGTCGAGCTCGGCCTCGGTCGCCAGCTCGAGCGGCCGCGTGGTGACCATCCCGACCACGCCGAGCTGGAGATGGCAGGCCGCGGGCAGGAGCGCCAACACGTACCCGCGCTCGTCCTCGAGGAGCACGGCTTTCGCGACTCGGCCCGGCGGCACGTGGGCCGTCTTGGCCGACTCCAGACTGCTCTGGGTCGGTGAGTGATGAACGAGGTCATAGGGCAGCTCGTAACGATCGAGCACTCTTCGGACACGGAAAGCGAGTGACATGGGGCACCTCCTCGAGAATTTTCGGATGGGTCGTCGAGTGACGATGGGGGGCTAGAGCGCGCCGAGGGGGGGATGGCGACTCGCCTCCACGCGCCCTGACCGGGACACGGCCTCGCGGCGCAGCGGCACGGTGAGCACGGGGCACGACGCGTTGCGGAGCGTCGCCTCCGCGACGCTGCCCAGGATCAGGTGCGCGAGCCCGGTCCGACCGTGGGTGCCCATCGCGATCAGGTCCGCATCGAGATCCTTCGCGGCAGACGCGATCGACCGAGGGACTCCCCCCGACTCCGCGACGTGGACATGCACGCGATCGCTCGGCAGGGGCGCGTTGCGCGCGACCTCGTCGAGTCGCGCGCGGCAGGTCTCGACGAGACCATCGAAGGGGCCGATGCCGGTGATTCGCGTCGCCCCGAGGCCTACGTGGATGTCGCCCGCGAACGCGTAGTGAGGCGGCTCCAGGACGTGCAGCAGATGCACCTTGGCGCCCGACTCGGCGGCCAGCTCGCAGGCCGCGTGAAACGCGTGCTCGGCCGTCTCGGAGAAGTCGTAGGGGACGAGGATCGTGCTGAAGATGGTCATGGCAGGCCTCCCGCCCGCCTGGATCCTCGAGGACCCGGGGGCGAATCCGATCCCCCGACCACACGCAATCGTCGTTCCCTGAATTGTCACCCATTCTGCCGCGTTGTCGACGTGACAGCGTGTCAACCGGGCGCGGTCTCGCCTAGCGACTGTGCGCGCCCGATCCAGGCGAACGCGTTCGTGACCGATCCGAGGACACGAACGCAAAAACCACGCCGCACCTCGTACGAAATCCGGGCGACGTATGCGTCGCGCCCACGCGCTTCGCCGATCGGTCAGCCCCGCGCCACGGCGACCGGGATCGCGCTCATCAGCGGAATGCCCGAGAAACGCGCGCAGTCCTCCTCGACGCTGATCAGCAGGCCGGTGTTGGTGCCGACCTTGCGCACGTCGGTCGATGTTTCCGGATCGCCACCCCAGCAGTGACACATCGACACGAGGCCGCGCCGCAGGTCCGGGTCAGGCCAGGCGACGGCTTCTAGTTCGCCGTGCGGGGAGCGGATGCGCACGAGGTCGCCGCGACCGAGGCCTTCTGCCTCGAGGTCCTCCGGATGCATGAAGGCCGGGTTCGTTCCGTAGCGGCGGGTGAGGCCCTCGAGATCGGTGCCGACGGAGTTGAAGGTGTTCGCCATGCGGCGGCTGACCAGGCGGTAGTCGTAGCCAGCGCGGGCGAACCGATCGCCGGCCGCGAAGTCCCGGAGCTCGCCTAGCATGAGGTCGCTTCCGACATCGAGTCGCGCGACGACGTCCGGGTCGCCGGGCTCGACGTAGACCGGATCGTCGTCCTCGAAGAGCACCTCGTCGGGATTCGCGCGGAGGCGGTCGAGGGGCAGCCACGAGTCCTTGGTCACGAGGTCGAGGATTTCGTCCGACGTGGGCTCGTTCTGCATGTCGAGGGCGCTGCGCGGGGTCGCCACGCCCATGATCGGGAACACGCCGGCGCCCACCTCGAGGGGGAGATCCATGCGGCGCGCGAGGCCGTAGAAATACTGCCAGTCCTCGCGCAAGTCCGACCCTTCCGGCGGTTCGGCCACCGGCGGCGCGTATTGTCCGTAGCGTTCGGTGTAGCCGAGGGCCGGAGAGACGGTGAAGAGGTTCTCGGTCGAGAGGCTGCAGCCGGGTGTTTCGAGGGGGAGCTTCGGGGCGAGGACGTAGTCGGCGAGGCGCGCGGTGTCGGTCATGCGCGGCTCGACGCAGACGTGCAGCTCGAGCGCCTCGAGGGCGCGGCGCGTTCGCTTCGGATCCGGCCACGCGCGCATCGGGTTGCCGCCGATCGTCACCAGCGCCTTCACGCCGCTCTCGGGATGCAGGATCTCGTCGGCCAGGGCGGAGGTGGGCAGGCCGCAGACCGCCGGCGGCAGGTCCGGCCGCGACAGGAGCGGTTTGCCGAAACCGTCGACCGGATAGGGCGCCATCGCCTGCGCGAGGAACGCGCGGCGGGTCGTGAGCACGCCCGGGTTCAGCACGCGGTCGCCGGCGCGTCGGTAGCGACCACAGATCGTGTTGAGGCAGAGCACCAGGTACTCGGTGACATTGCTCCACCCGGACATGTTCGCGCCGGTGCCGGCGGTGGCCGGTCCCTTGCTCGCCGCGCCGAAGACACGGGCAGCGCGCACGAGATCGTCCGCGGCGACGTCGGCGCGCGCGGCGACGACGCCGGGCGTGAAGGGTTCGACCGCTTCACGAAGGGTCTCGAACCCGTCGACGTGGTCGCGCACGAACGCTTCGTCGACGTGCCCGTCGCGGATGATCTCGCGGATCAAGCCGGCCAGGACGGCCGGGTCGGTGCCCGGCCGGGGCTGGAGATGGATCGCGGCCTGGCGAGCGGTCTCCGTCCTTCGCGGGTCGATCACGATCAGCTGCATTCCTCGCGACTGCGCGCGCTTCAATCTGCGCGCCGGGTTGGCGTGGGGGATGCCGCCGCTGATCGCGACGAGCGGGTTCGTGCCGACGAGCATCCAGGTGTCGCACTCGTCGAAGACGTGGCTGCCGGCGAGCCATTGTCCGTGGGCGGCCGCGGCGGTCTGCTTGCCGGGCTGGTCGATCGTGCCGCTGCTGAAGCGCAGCCGCAGCCGCAGCGCGTCCATCCATGCGGTCGCGACCGCGGCGGTCTGCGGCAGCTGGTAGAAGAGCGTGCCCATGTAGACGGCGACCGATTCGCGTCCGTGTTCGGCGAGGATCGCGCCGAGTCGCTCGGCCACTTCGTCCATCGCCCGCTCCGCTTCGATCGGCACGAGTGCGCCGCGCTCGTCCCGCGCGAGGGAGTGTCGCAGTCGCGTCTCGGCGGTGTGGATCTCCGGGAAATGCTTGCCCTTGAGACAGAAGAAGCCTTCCGAGTGCGGGTTGTCCTTGTCACCGCGCGCGGCCAGGGGGCGTCCCTTCGCGTCGACGTCGACGACGATCGGGCATTGCGCGGTGCAGATCCGGCAGAGCGTCTTCTTCTGGGTGATCGGGAGCGCAGGATCCATCGAGGGCCTCAGGCGTAACGGCGAGGGAAGGGCAGGGTCGCACGCTCGAAGGGTAGGTGGCGCGCTCCCTGCTCGCCGCAGGCGCGGCACTTCCGTAGGATCGAGCGTCCACCCGCGCGAAGAGGACTCCCATGCCCCTCACGATCATCCACCTCGAGAACTCTCGATCCGACCGGCTCATCTGGCTGCTGGAGGAGCTCGGCGTCGACTATGAGATCGAGACGTACCAGCGCGACCCGCAGACCGGCCGCGCGGGAGCGGACATGAAGAAGCTCCATCCCTACGCGAAGGCGCCGATGCTGCGCGACGGTGACGCGATCCTGATCGAGAGCGGCGCGATCTTCGATTACGTGATGGGCCGATACCGCGACGCCGGCCTTCGACCCGAACCGTCGGACGAAGACTGGCCGGCGTACCTGCAGTGGATGCACTTCGCGGAGGGCTCGGCGATGCTGCCGATCCTGCTCGACCACTTTCAGTCAGCCGGACTGGCCGGGCCGCCCGGGGAATCGGCGCTCGCCGGCATGGCGAAGGAAGGGATGGCGCAGCTCTACGCCTACGTGGAGTCGGTCCTCGCCGAACGCGCGTGGTTCGCCGGCGAGCGCTTCACCGCAGCGGACGTGATGATGGGCTGGGTCGTCGAAGTCGTGGAGACCCGCGGCGAGATCGAGCCCTATCCGGCGATGCAGCGCTACCTCGAGAAGATGAAGGCGCGACCCGCGTATCAGCGGGCGCGCGCGAGCGCGAGCGAGTCCGCCTAGACGCACCCCCGGAGACGACCCGGAGCCGCCCGATTCGAGGCGTTCCGAACTTTGTCGGAGCGAGCCGGGGCGCGATTTCCTGGGTTACCGTTGTCCTTCTCCCTCCACCCCAGCCTGCGAGAACGCCATGAGCCTGTACGAGAACGCGCGACTCCTGATCGACGGTGAGCTGGTCGCCGCCAGCGGCGGCAAGACCTTCGACAACCTCGACCCCGCGACCGAAGAGGTGATCGGGCAGGTTCCCGACGCGACCGTCGAGGACGCGGATCGGGCGATCGCCGCGGCGCGCCGCGCGTTCGACGAGAGCGAGTGGGCGACGGATCACGACCTGCGCTCGCGTTGTCTCCGTCAGCTGCGAGACGGATTGCAGGAGCGGATCGAGGAGCTGCGCAAGATCACGGTCAGCGAGGTCGGCTGTCCGATCCAGATGACCTACGGCGCGGGTCTCGACGACGGCGTGAAGTGGCTCGGCAACTACGCGGACCACCTCGACGCCTTCGAGTGGAAGAAGGACATGGGCGTCGCCGAAGTCATGGGTGCGCAGACCCAGCGCTACCTGATCCGCGAGCCTCGCGGCGTGCTCGGCGCGATCACGCCCTGGAACGTCCCGAACGACATCAACCTGAAGAAGCTCGGCTGGGCGATGGCCGCGGGCTGCACCGTCGTGATGAAGGGCGCGCCGACCACGTCCTGGTGTTCGAACTTCCTCGCCGAGGTGATCGCCACGAAGACCGACGTCCCGGCGGGCGCGGTCAACATCCTGACCTCAGCGGACAACGCGGCCGTCGGCGAAGCGATCACCAACGATCCGCGCATCGACATGGTCGGCTTCACCGGCTCGACCGGCGTCGGCAAGCACATCGGCGAAGTCTGCGGCAAGCACCTCAAGCCCGTGCAGCTCGAGCTCGGGGGCAAGTCCGCCGCGATCCTGATGCCCGACATGCCGAACCTCCCGCTCGTGGCGGGCGCGATGGGCGCTTCGGTCTGCTTCCACGCGGGACAGGGCTGCGCGATCATGACCCGGCTGCTCGTTCCGAACAGCGAGCTCGACGCCTGCGCCGATGCGCTCGCCGAGTCCATGAAGAACGTCAAGTACGGCGACCCCTTCGACGCGGAGAACATCATGGGGCCGCTCAACAGCGCGATGCAGCGCGAGCGCGTCGAAGGCCACGTCCAGCGCGCGATCGAGCAGGGCGCGAAGCTCCTCGTCGGCGGCAAGCGCGCCGCGCAATTCGACAAGGGCTACTTCTACGAGCCGACCGCCGTCATCGCGGACGAGAACTCGGACATCGCCCAGAACGAGGTCTTCGGCCCGGTGCAGACCCTGATCGGCTACGAGGACGAAGAGGACATGGTCCGGATCGCCAACAACAGTCGCTACGGGCTCTCCGGCGGGATCATGGGGCCCGACGCCGAGAAGGCGCTCGAGATCGCGGGTCGCATCCGGACGGGCACGCTCTCGGTCTGCGGCGGCGTCTACTACAACTGGGACGTCCCCTTCGGCGGCTACAAGGAGTCCGGCATCGGTCGCGAGCACAGCTTCGTCGGCTTCGAGGAGCACCTCGAGTCGAAGACGGTCGCGATTCCCGCAGCCTGATCGAGCCCACGCGTGTCGCGTCGACCCTTCCTGCCGGATCGAGATGCGGCTCCGACGTTCGAGCTCACCCGGGACCTTCGGGTCCCGCGCGCGGACGTGCACGCGTTCCTCTGCGACTTGCGGGGCTACGTTCCGCTGCATCCCTTCATCGAGTCCATCGAAGACCTGCCCGCGATCCCGGACCTGCCGGCCGCGCGCGTCTACCGCGTCGTCGACAAGATTCCCCTCGGACCCTTCAAGCTGAAGACCGTCTACGACGCGGCGCTCGAGCCCCGCGGTGACGACGAGGTGCGCGGGCACGCCTGGCAATCGCCGAACGTGCGCCTCCACACGCGCTACGGCCTCCGGGACGTCGCGGACGGGACGCGACTGGTGGAGCGCTGCTTCGTGGATGCGCCGGGCGGGCTTCGCAGATTCGTCGCGTCCCAGGCGCGCAAGGCCCACGACGAGACCCTCGACGGCCTGAAGGCGCTGCTCGAGGGGACCCGGGCTGACGCGAGCGGGGATCCGACCTAGCTTGGCGACGACCCGTCCAACCGGAGCGTCCCCCCTTGAGCCTGCACCCCGTCGCGACCGAAGAGCAGCACGCCCACGAGCGCCATGCCCTCGAGCTCTCTCGCCACCCGACGGTCCGCGCTGCCTACGAACGGGTGAAGAAGGACTGGCTCGAAAAGGGCCGACCGACGCCCGGTGCGGACATGCGCGCCCGCTGTGAGAGCGCGTTCGAGGAGGTGATGTTCTCGGCCGCGGTCTGGGGCTCGAATCGTGATCCGCTTCGGCCGAAGACGATCTGCATCACGCGGCTCGGACATCCGGTGGGCGACGAGGTGGCGCCCGGCACGCGCTGGGGGATCGACAATCCGGATTCGGTCTATCGCGTGGTGCCGATCTCGGGCGCCGAGCGCTACCGCATCACCGGCCGCGTTCCCGAGCACCGGTTGCCCGAGAACTACTTCACGCTCTGGGACCACGACTGGAACACCGTCGACGTCTTCGACGGCAACGACCTCGTGCTCGAATCCGACCGCACGTTCGAGATCTTCGTCGACGCCGATCCGAAGGGTGACCGGCCGAACCACATCCGCTCGGCCCCGAACGCGCTCGAGTTCTACATCCGCGACGTCCTCCAGGACTGGGCGGTCGACACGCCGAACGATCTCGCGATCGAGCGCCTCGGCGGCCCGCCCACGACGCCCGCGCTCGGTTTCGAGGAAGAGGCGGAGCGCGTCGCCGAGACGATGGCCATCTTCGCGTCCAACACCCAGCGCTACAACCGCCAGGCCTACCATAAGCCGGTGAACACCCTCGAGTTCACGATCGACCGCGACACCGACGGAGCGCTCCGCAACCAGGTCTACATTCTGGGCCACTTCGACCTCGAGGACGACGAGGCGCTCGTGATCGACGTCCGACTCGCGGGCGCGCGCTACTTCATCGCCCCGATCACGAACTACTGGGGTACGACGAACGGGATCGTCGACCGGACGGGCTGCCTCAACCTCTCGCAGTCTGTCCGCAACGCCGACGGCACGCTCACTTTCGTCGTGTCGAAGCACGATCCGGGCGTGCCGAACTGGCTCGACCCGAGCGGGATGCGCGAGGGCATCCTGACCCTCCGCTGGGCCGAGTTCGAGGGTGGCGCTCCCGGGCCGGACCTGGGTGCCTCGAGCCGGGTCGTCCCGCTCACGCGGCTGCGGGACCACTTGCCGGAGAAGACGCCGGTCGTAGGTACCGCCGCGCGAGCGAAGCAGACCGCGGAGCGCGCCGCCGCGTATCTCCGACGCCTGCCCGAAGGACTCGCCTAGCGTGGAGCAGCTCTCGAACGCCGAAGCGCGCCGGATCGCGCTCGCCGCGCAGGGCTTCGGCGAGAAGCGTCCAGCCGGACGCGTCGATCGTCGACACCTCCGCCGCGTGATGGACCGGCTGCAGCTGCTCCAACTCGATTCGGTGCCGGTCGTGATCCGCACCCAGTACATGCCGCTCTTCTCGCGACTCGGGCCCTATCGCGCGGAGCTCCTCGACGAGGTCGCCTATCGCCCCCATCGCGGCGAGCACGAGTGGTTCGAGGCCTGGAGTCACGAAGCCTCCCTGCTGCCCGTCGAGATGGAACCGTGGCTGCGTTGGTCGAAGGCGGCGGCGCGGGAGGGTGCGACCTGGGGACGCCTCTACCGTTCGGCGCTGAAGGATCCGGGCTACGTCGAGCGGGTGCTCGACGAGATCAAGAGTCGCGGCCCCTTGAAGGCCGGTGAGCTGTCGGATCCGCGGCCGAACGACGGGGACTGGTGGGGTAGCCGCTCGGGCGCCGCGCTCGCTCTCGACTGGCTGTTCCGGATCGGCGAGGTCGGCGTCCGCCGTCGACCCGGATTCGTGAAGGAGTTCGACCTGCTCGAGCGGATCGTTCCCCAGGACGTTCGGCGGCGGCCGACCCCGACGTTCGAGGCCTCCCTCGACGAGCTGCTCGTGCGTTCCGGGCGGGCGCACGGGATCGCGAGCGCCGACTGCCTGGTCGACTACTTCCGGCTGCCGAAGAAGCCGGCGAAGGCGCGTCTTGCGGCGTTGGTCCAGGAGGGCCGACTCCTCGAGGCGAAGGTCGAGGGCTGGAAGCCGGCGGCCTATCTCGACCCCGAGGCGCGCTGTCCCCGCTCGATGCGAGCTACGGCGCTGCTCTCGCCCTTCGATCCAGTCGTCTGGTGTCGCAAGCGGATCGAGGGGCTCTTCGACTTCGACTATCGCATCGAGATCTATGTGCCCCAGGAGAAGCGGCGCTGGGGCTACTACGTGTTGCCCCTGTTGATGGGCGACCGGCTCGTCGCGCGCTTCGACCTCAAGACCGACCGGGCGTCGCGGGTGCTCGAGGTGCGCGCTGCGCACCTCGAGGAAGGCGAGAACGCCCTCGAGGTGGCTGAAACGGCAGCGGGCGAGCTCGAGGAGCTCGCCCGCTTCGTGGGAGCCGATCGCGTACGCGTCGGGCGCAAGGGCAGTCTCGCGCGGACGCTGGCGAAGGCAGTGGGAAGGTCGACGAAGCCGCGGTCCTGAGCCGGTCTACGGCCCTGAGCAGCTCTAGAGGCAGAGCTGCGATCGCGAACGCGCGTCGACTCGATGACGGGATGCTAGGCGCTGGGCTCCGCATCCATGCGGCGTGCACTCGCTGCAAGGCCCATCAGGCCCAGCATCGTCATCGCTGCCGTTCCCGGCTCGGGAATCATGGGAATCGTCGCCTCCGGCTTGATCACGATCAGGTCGTCGTCGAACGCGATGCCGAGGGGGACGTAGGGGTTCTGACTGCTGAATCCGAGCCACACCTGGATCGACGCGCCGGCGAGCGCCTCGACACTCACGGTCTCGGTCGCGTGCGAGAGCAGCAGGCTCGTGATCGTGATGCCGTTCAGCTCGAAGACGCTGCTCGGGCCGATGTTCACCAGGAAGTTCGGGTCGCCCGGGAACGACGACGTCTCCTCGACGTCCGCGCCCGAGGCATCGAGTCCGGGACCGACCAGCGGGGCGTCGCCCTGGAGGTAGATCGCCAGGATGTCACCGACCAGATCGCCTTCGAGGGGGCCGATGCTGTCGATGTCGATGTTCAGCGTGCCGGGGACTTCGCCGTCTTCGAGGGTGACGGTCGCACCGAAGCCCGACGGATCGAGCACGTCGAACGAGATGGTCGCCGCAGAGGCCAGGCCGGGCAGGCCGAGGGCCAGCAGCGCGATCGCGAGCCAATGGCGCGCGCGCATGGGTCGGGGGGCCGGTTCGAAACCGGCATGAGAACGCAACATCAGGATCTCCAGTCGCCAACAGAGGGTCCCGGCGTGCAGCCACGCCCGGGTATTGCGGAGTGGTGACCAGACGGTGGAAATCGCAGGAAAATCATGGGTATCGTGCCCCGACCGCCCCCCGAGGGGAAAATCCGCCCGTGTCGCGCGCGCCCGACGATCACCTCGACCGGCACGAGGTCCAGATCCTCTTCACGTCGATCGTCTGTCGCATGCGCCATCGCTGGGACGCACAGCGCGAGCGCATCTGGTGGGACCTGTCGCCGGGGCACGAGAACGACCTGCGCGCGATGGACGGCTACTGGGAGCTGCACGCGCTCGACGACGGTCGGACGCTCGGTTTGTATGGATCGCGGGTCGACGTTGGTCCGCTGATTCCGCAAGGGCTGCAGTCGAGCCTCACGCGGCGGAACGTGCGCGCGATCGTCGCGAACATCCGCAGCTGGGTCGCTCGAGAGGGCGGGGACGAGACGAACGTCGTAGAGGAGGGGCGATGACGGATCCGAACGCGGTCGCCGAACGGACACCGTTCCTGCGCCGGGTCGCGTGCGCGGCCCTCCTGCATGCGGACACCTACGAAGAGGTCGAGGCGGACCGCAGCGCGATCGGTCAGGCGGCGTTCGTCGTCCTGCTCTCGAGCCTCTCTATCGGCGTCGGCTCCTTCTCGAATGGCGGAACGGGGGGATCCTGTGGACGACGGCCGTGATGGGGCTCTCGTGGGTCCTGTCGGCCGCGTTCTCGTGTGTCATCGCTGTCGGCTGGTTGGCCACTCCTGACACGCAGTCAGACATCGGCGAGCTGCTGCGCACGATCGGATTCGCAGCCGCGCCCGGGTGGCTCGGTGTGCTCGGCCTCGTGCCGGGCGCCCATCCCTGGGTGCTAGTCACGATCATTTTCTGGCTCGTGGCCGCTCTGGTCGTGGCGATCCGGCAGGCGTTGGATTATTGCTCGACGTGGCGAGCGATCCTGGTCTGCGTGCTGACGTCCCCCCTGGCCGTGATGCCGTTCGTCGTCGTGTTGTTGTTCACCGGTCCATGGCCGGGCTGATTCAAGTGGTTGGAGACTCGAAGGGATGAAGCGTTTCGAAGGCAAGGTGGCGCTGGTCACCGGGGCGGCTGCTGGCATCGGGCGGGCGACGGCGATGCGCCTCGGATCGGAAGGCGCCCGGGTGCACGCGGTCGACGTCGACATGAACGGTCTGGAAGAGACGGTTTCCCTCGTCGAGAAGGAAGGTGCGGAGATCGTCGGCGCGCGTTGCGACGTGAGCGACGAAGCATCGGTCCGTGAAAACGTCGCCGCCTGCGTGCATCGCTTCGACCGACTCGACACCCTGTGCAACGTCGCGGGGATCCTGCTCCTCGAGCATTTTCAGGAGATCCCGGTCGAGAACTTCCGGCGCGTGCTCGAGGTGAATCTCGTCGGTCCCTTCATGCTCACCCAGGCCGCGCTGCCCCACCTGATCGAGAGCCGGGGCAGCATCGTCAACGTGAGCTCGACCTCGGCCCTCGCCGGCATGCCCTACGGCGCCGCCTACGGCACGAGCAAGGGCGGCGTCAGCGCCTTCACCCGCACCATCGCCGTCGAGTTCGGCAAGCACGGTGTGCGCTGCAACGCCGTGAACCCCGGCTCGATCCTGACGTCGATGATGGGGCCCGACGTGGTGCCCCAGGGCGCGGACATGCAGCTCGTCATGCGCGCCCAGCCCCTCGACAAGGCGCGCCCGCCCGAGGTGGTCGCCGCCGTGATCGCGATGCTGGCGAGTGATGACGGTGCGCACATCAACGGTGAAGAGATCCGGGTCGACGGCGGAACCCTGGCCTGATCCGCGCGTCGGCCGCAGGGCGAAGGCAGATCCCGCGCAGTTCGAATCCTGGATTGTGATGTGGATCAACATTTTCGGTCTCGACGCCGAAGAACATGGGGACTTTGCCTGACCGGAGGGACCGGGCTTCGTCGGAGGTCCCCTCATGTCGATCCCGCTCCTCGACCACGCGAACCCGCGCGCCTTTCTCCTCGGGTCGCTCGTCGTCGTCGCGCTGCTCCTTCCGAGCACCGCGTTCGCGGCGTTGATCACGTCGTCCTCGGATCCGGCGCTCTCGGGCGCGCTCCTCCAGGATTTCGACGGCGAGACGCCCGGCGACTTCACCAGCCAGAGCTTCCTGATCGGTTTGCACGGGTTCTCCATCACGCCCGTGTCCGGCTCGATGCAGATCGAGGGCAATTGGTGCGACGACTTCGGGACGAACAACGCCTGCATCGGGACCAATTCTTCCGGCGGCGCGAACGACGACTTCGACGTCGTGTTCACGGGCTCGGGCGTCTCGGCCTTCGGCTTCGCGCTGAACGCGCTCGATCGCGATTGGACCATCGAGACCTACGACGCCAGCGACAATCTGCTCAACACCTACGTGTACCTGAGCCAGAGCCCCGGACTCACCGGCTTCGCGCGTCAGGGCTTCTTCGGCGCGACGGAATCCGTCTCGATCCAGTACTTCACGGTCCGCTCCGCTGGCGGCGACGACTGGGCCTTGATCGACGACTTCCAGTACGTGACGACGCCGGAGCCGGGCACCGCGGTCCTCGCCGGACTCGGCCTGCTCGGCCTCGCCTCCGTCGGTCGTTCCGGGCGAAAGCGCTAGTCGGCCCTGCGCCTAGCGGTCGTCCGCAGCGCCTTCCGCGCGTGAGGCCTCGGCCTGCTGCTTGCGGAGCGCCTCGCTCTGCTCGATCAAGCGGTGCTTCGTCTTCTCGTCCGTGAGCATGCCGCGGTGTTCGGTCGCGTCGTAGAGCTCCTTCGAGAAGGGCAGCTCGTTCTGCCAGTCCTCCTGCATCAGCTCCGAGCGCAGGACCGCTTCCGCCCAGTCCCGGGGCGCGACCCACCCCGGGTGGGCGACCAGGGTGCCGCGCGTGCCGCCGAGCGGGTGCTGCTTGCGCCACTCGGTCATCAGGCGCTGCATGCGGGCGAGCACCGCGCCGTGGCGCTTCGAGAGATCCGTCTCCTCGTTCGGGTCCGCGTCGACGTCGTAGAGGAAGTCGCGGACGACCGTCTCGGTCTGTCGCTCCTGGATCACCTGGACCAGCTTCCATCGGCCATCGAAGATCGCCGTGTGGATCAGGCCCGGGATCGGGATCTCGGAGACGAACGCGATCGGGTGACGGCGAGGGACGCGCTGGCCGCGGGTGAGGGCGGGCCACATGTTCTCGCCGTCGATCTCGGCGGTCGTCGGGACGCGGACGCTCGCGGCCCGCGCGAGAGTCGGGAGCACGTCGGTGACGGCCATGCGCTGGTCCATGACGGCGCCGGCTTCGAGACGTCCTGGCCACCGCAGCACCGCCGGCACACGAATGCCGCCTTCGAAGGTCTGCCCCTTCTGACCGCGGAGCGGCGTGTTCGTGCCGCCGTAGATGTTCGACCCGCCGTTGTCGCTGAAGAAGAGGACGATCGTGTCTTTCGCGATGCCTTCGTCGTCCAGGGCGGTCAGGATGCGGCCGACCGCCTGGTCCATCTCATCGACCATCGCGGCGTAGGTCCGCCGGAAGCTCGCTCGCGGCAGCGCTGCGTATTTCTCGATCGTGGCCTCCGGCGCCTGCATGGGCGAATGGGGCGCCGTGAAGGGCACGTAGAGAAGGAACGGCTTGCGGCGGTCCCGCTCCTTGATGAAGCGCACCGCTTCGCGCGCCTCGAGGTGGGTCAGGTACTCGCCGGGCGCGTGCACCGACTTCCCGTTCTGCTGCAGGTCGTGTCCGCTCTCGCGAACGTGCTCGAAGAAGTCGGTGTTGGTGTGGAGGTGTCCCCAGAAGTGGTCGAAGCCCTGCGCGTTCGGCGTCTGGTGTTCGAACGTGTGACCGAGGTGCCACTTGCCGACGAGCCCCGTCTGGTAGCCGTCCGTGCGAAAGATCTCCGCGATCGTGAGCGCATCCGGCGCGAGGCCGGCGTTGTACCAGGGGTGGATCTGGTCGTAGGCGATCCCGAGCTTGAGCGAATCGCGTCCGGTCACGAGGGCGGCGCGGGTGGGGGAGCAGATGGGGGCGCTGTAGAAGTGCTCCAGGCGAACGCCTTCTTCTGCCAGGCGGTCGATCGAGGGCGTTTCGATCTCGCCGTCGTGATAACCCACGTCGGCCCAGCCGAGGTCGTCGGCGAGCAGGATCACGACGTTGGGCTGCGCCGCGGTCGCGCTTCCCGCGACGAGGGCGAACGCGAGGGCCACGGCGACGATCGGGCCGAGCAGGATTCGGGACGTCAAGGAGGTCTCCTCCGTGCAACGGGACGCGGCCGAGTCTCGCGCATTCGCCTGCTGGGCGCTGCGTGTCCGATGCGGGTCGCCTGCCCGCCGGTGCGTGTGTTGCGGCGCACACGGCAAGAAGTCGTTCTCTCCGAAACGATCTTCATCGAGGGACCCGGAGGGGCGGAGCAACACACATGGCACGAATCAAGCGACGACGTCGCGTCCGCTGCAAGTTGGCCTGTGAGGTCGCGGTCAGCGCGAAGAAGCGCGTCCCCGGGCGCATCGTCACCCTCTCCGAGGGCGGCCTCGCCGTGCTCACCGGAGCGCATTTCGAGCAAGGCGAGGCGATCCGGCTCGTGATCGATCCGAAGGGCGCGACGCCGATCCGGGTGAGCGCGATCGTCTGGAACGACTCGCAGGCGAAGACCGCGAGCGGCGAGTCGCGCCTGCGCCGATTCGGCTGTGTGATCTCGTCGCCCTCTGACTCGTTCTCGGCGCTGCTCACCCGCATGCTGCCGCCGGAACACGCGGTGTCGTCCGCCCCGGCGACGGATCATTCCGACACGATCCCGGTCGCGACGCCGGAGCCTCGGGATCGCGAGGAGGAGAGCTTCGAGGCCGACCTGCCGCGCTCGCGGGAGTTGCAGCCGCCGCCGAAGCTCGAGCCCGAGGAGAGCCTGCCGTATTTCCGGATCCGGCTGAAGCAGATCGGCGGCCCGCGGACCCGGATCATGACCGTCCGCGCGCGCTCGGCGACCCAGGCCGAGGAGCGCGCCCTCGAGGACCTCGCCGGCATGGTCCAGGACGCCGAGGGCTGGGGTGTGCTGCACGTCTCGAAGGTCGTCGGAGGACGCTGAGCACCATCTCGCTCCCGCGCGAATCGGAAATGTAAAAGATCCTTGACATCGAGAGGAGGCTCTCGTAAGTTAAGGACACTTTACATATCCCGGTTCGGGTCGGAGGTGGCGAGATGGACGGACAGATCAAGGCAACCACGATCGGTGCCGCGTGGGGACTCTTCGGGACCCTGCTCGGCCTGCATCTCGGGCTCCACGGCGCGCGGCCCGAGCTCGGCCTCTTCGAGCCGGGTCGCCTCGTCCTGATCGCGCCGCTCTACGCGATCCTCGCCGTAGTGATCGGGCGCGGGATGCTGCTCTCGTGGCAGAACCGGAGCGAATCGTTTCCGCGCTACACGCTCACGCTCTCCCTGGCGATGATCGTCTACATGGTCTCGAACGCGCTGTTCATGCACGCGTTTCGCGACGTCTCGTTCGTGCCCGCTCGAATCGCGATGGCCCTGGTTCCGGTCGCCGCGCTGATCTGGGCGTACCGCGCCTATCGACGTTATGCGGAGGCACTCGACGAACTCGAACGGCTGATCGAGTTCAGGGCGCTCTCCTTCGCGACCCTCGTCGTGACGGCGTCGACCGTCGCTGCGGCGTTCCTCCAGGCGTGGGGGCTGCTGCCGCCCTGGGGCCTCATGCTCGTCGTCCCCGAGCTCATCCTGTGTTGGATCATCGGTCGCGGCCTGGCCCAGCGGCACTACTACGGCGAGCAGGCGCGCGCCCGGCCCGCCGACCACGTCGGCGAAGGCGTCGGGTGATCGCCTTGGACAATCGTGTGAAGGAGCTGCGTAACGATCGCGGCTGGAGCCAGCAGGCGCTCGGCGAACGCCTCGGCGTCTCGCGCCAGACGATCATCGCGATCGAACGCGGACGCTACGACCCGTCCCTGCCCCTCGCCTTCGAGCTGTCGCGGACCTTCGAGGTCGCGATCGAGGATCTCTTCCTCTACGACCCGCGCTGATCGGCCGCGAGGCTCAGCGGGCGTGCAGGTCGCGGAGCAGGACGCCGAGCGCGGAGTAGAGAGGCTCGCGCGCGGCGCGTTCGAGGGCGTCGCCGAAGCGCGCCCACGCGGTGTCGAGGAGCTCCGCGTCGAAGTGCGTGACGAGCGGATCGTCCGCGAGCGCGGGATCCGAGCCCGCTTCGGCCGCGACGGCGAACACGAGGGCCGCGTGGTCCGGCGCCAGGCGACCCCCGGGCCCGCTCGCGTCCGGTGCGAGGCCCAGGCCCTCGCAGGTCCGCGCGACGAGGTTCGCGACGTCGTTGCGGGCGCGTTCGCGACCGGTCGGCTCGGCGAGCCAGCGCGAGGCGAAGGGCGGGACCACGCCGGGCACGACGAAGAGCCGCGCGTACTCCTCGGCGAGGGCTTCTTCGCGTTCCGCGGTGAAGGGCTCGCCGACCCAGGACGCGAATCCGGGTCGTGCCTTCTCGAGCAGCGTACGCAGCGGCGCGCGACCCAGCGCATCCCACGTCCCCGCGTCGACTTCCGCTGCGATCAGCTGCGCGGCGAACCCGTAGATCGGGCCCCGCTCCGCGAGCGAGAGCTCCGCGCTCACCCCTCGACCCGCCGCACGCGACACACGTTGTCGAACCAGTTCTGGCCGCCGACCAGGGGCTGCGCGTTGATCGGATAGACGTGGTTGATCGGGACGCCGCCGCCGGGCCCGCCGCGCTCACGCGACCACCACACCTCGTGTGCGAGGTCGTTCCGCCCCGGGAGACCCTCGGCCATGCCCGGCGCGCCGTTCGGCGGCGTGGCCTCTCCGCCGCGAGCGACGACACCGCGCTCCCAATGACCCGCGTGATGCGCCTGCGCGATCACCCGGGGATGCATGCCGGGAACGATCCGGACGCGATTGCGAACGCTGCCGACCGGCACGCTCTCCCCCGCGCGATACACGCGTCCCTTGGGCCGCAGCGTCGTGATCTCGATCTCGTCCCCGGTCGCGACCCCGAGCCGCTCCGCGGTCTCGGGGGACATCATCGCGTGGTTCGTGTGCACGATCTCGGCGGCGTATTTCCAGTCCGCCGAGCGCCCCTGTGTATGCACGTTCCACTTGAACGTCGTCAACACGAAGGCGTCGTCGTCGAGATCCTCGCGCTCGGGCACGCGGAACCAGACCGGCACGTCGCTGGCGTTCGGATCGTCGGCGGGCAGCCCCGCGTGCTTCGCCGCGAGGGGGAAGATCGGGTCCCGCACTTCGATCCGACGGGACGGTGTCGGAAATCCGCGGACCGCGACCCCGTCCTGCATCAGCCCGATCGCGCGGCCACGCCGACCCGCGTCGTCGAGTGCGTGGACGAGTCCCGTCTCCGGGTCGACCTCCGAACGCGCGAGCTCGTCCGCCGGAACGGGGCGGTCGTAGAGCGCGTGGTCGAGGGCACGCGTCTCGTCGACCCAGATGCCCTCGCGCTTGAACGCCTCCCAGTCGATCGGCAGGTTCTCGTGCCACGCGCGGTAGTAGTCCTCGAGGTCCTCGAAGTCGAAGTAGCGCTCCATGCCGCCGCCGATCCGTCGTGCGAGGTCGCGCCAGATGACCTGGGCCGGGCGCGCCTCACCGAGCGGCTCCGACAGGGGCTGTCGGAGGCCGACGTAGGGGCGAAGGCCGTAGTTGTTCGTCCAGTGCGCGTCCCAGCGCTCGAGGGCCGTCGCGTCGGGGAGCACGATGTCCGCCAGCGCGGCCTGCTCGCCGTAGGCGACGTCGATCGCGACGTGAAAGGGGATCAGCGACTCGTCCGCGAGCACTTCGCGCGTGAGGTTCGCCTCCGGCATGCCGTACGCCGCTCCGAGCGTGTAGGACATGTACACGTCGACCTTCTGCCGCCCCTCCTTGATGTAGGGCGCGACGAGTTGGCCGACGCGCATCGAGTACCAGTGCCACGAGAGCGGGAACTCGGACGGGGTGGCGAGCTCCCCGAAGTAGCGGTTCTGCCAGTCGGCGGGGAATTCGCGGACCCGCTCCTGCACGTCGGCCGGGAGCGCTTCGAACTCGCGGGTGCCCGGCTTCCAGGGCCGAGGCTTCCCGGGACGCGGGGCGGGCTGGTCTAGGGCCGGCAGACCGTCCTGCCCGTAGCGGTCCTTCCAGCCACGCAGGCTCGAGAGACAGAAGCCGCCGGGCTTGCCGACGTTCCCGACGAGGACGTCGAGCATCCGGATCGCGCGGTCGCCCTGGACCCCGTTGTAGTGCTTCGCCGAGCCGCGATTCGACATCGTGCAGCAGGCCGGCGCCGCATGGGCGAACTCGATCGCGAGGCGCCGGATCGTCTCCGCCGGCACGCCGCTCTCGCGCTCGGCGAACGCGGGCGTGTAGTCCGAGATGGCGGTCTTCATCGCGTCCCAGTCCCAGGTCGACCAGCGCTCCCAGAACGCGCGATCCGCGAGCCCCTCGGCGACGATCACGTGGGCCATCGCGAAGGCGATCGCGCCGTCCGAGGCGGGGCGGACGGCGTGGTACTCGTCGGAGATCGACGTGGTCGCGGTCGGTCGGACTTCGAAGGTCACGATCTTCGCGCCGCGATCGACCTTCGCGTCCATCATGCGTTTGCGCATGAAGAGTCCGCCCTGATAGGCCTCCATCGGGTTGCCGCCGAAGTTCAGCACGAACTGCGTCCGCTCGAGATCCTGGCTCTCCCATTCGAAGTCGCGTCCGTAGAAGCTCATCAGGGGCGCGCGGCGATTCGAGCTGCAGATCGAGCGGCGGTTCAGGCGGTGGGGCGTGCCGAAGGCATCGGTGAAGCGCTTGCTCACACCCTTCGTCTTGTCGCGGCCGTAGTGGAAAACGAAGCGTTCGGGGGTGCCGTTCTCGCGCAGGGGTCGCATCCGGTCGGCGATCTCGTCGAGGGCTTCGTCCCAGGAGATGCGCTTCCAGCGCCCGCCGCCACGCGGCCCCACGCGCTTCATCGGGTAGAGGAGTCGCTCCGGCTGTTCGGTGGCCGACACGATCCCGTTCGCCTTCGAGCAGATCGTGCCCTGGGTATTCGGGTCGCGCGGGTTGCCTTCGACGAGGCGGACGCGGCCGTCCTGGACCCAGCCGATCACGCCGCAATGGGTCGTGCACCCGAAGCAGATCGTCGGCACGGGCTTGGCGCGCGTGTAATCGATCCGCGAACGCAGGGCGGCGTCGAGGGCGCGCGCCCGGGCTTCGGGTCCGGGACGTGGACCGGTGCAGGCAACGAGTGAGCCGCCGAGGAGACCAGCCGAGACCGCCGCGCCGAGGGCGAGGAAGTCCCGTCGTGTGAAGCCGCCGTCGCCGTCGCGCCTAACGCTGCTCATAGATCGGATCCGCGTCTCGGGGGTCGAGGGCGGCGCCGCGATTCAGCTTCCCGCCGACCCAGGCGGGGAGACCGCGGTACCAAACGTCGCGCTTCAGGTCGTCGGCCTCGGGGGAGGACAGCGAATCGGCGTCCGGGACGACGTCGATCGCTTCTCGCTCGCCGAAGAGGAGCGCGTCCGTCGGGCAGGCGCGAACACACGCCGGGTCGAGGCCGGCGCTCGTACTCTCCTCGTCGTTCGCGCAGAGCGTCTCGGAGAAGACCGGAACGAAGGCGTAGCCGTCGTCCTCGGGGCGTGGCAGCCAGCGCACCCGCAGCGGGAACACGCCGAGGGGCACGTCGTGGGCAGTCTTGCAGGCGACGCTGCAGGCGTGGCAGCCGATGCAGCGTCGCAGGTCGACGAGGAAGGCGGGCGCTTCGGGCGAGGTCGCTTCGCGTCGCGTCAGGTCTTCGTAGGGGAGGGGGCGGGGTCGGCGTGAGTCGGTGGACAACCGGGGCTCCATTTCCGACGCGCGAGGGCGTCGTCGGGTCGGTGGACCCGAGAAACGGAGACCGGGCTCCCGATCGGGAGGCGCCTGCTCAGCGGGTCCGCGAGCGCCGGCGGACCAGCGCTCCGTTCATCCATGCATCGAGCTCCTCGATGCACTCTCGGATTCAGGTTCGCTGTCGCGGCACGGCGACCTCCAGGCGCGACCGACGGCCGTCAGGGCATCGGTGACGGCTCGACGGTAGAGGCAGTGCCACGGGTCCGCAATCGGATCGTCGCCGCTACTCGCCGTCGAGGCGCATCAGCGCGCGCTTCGGCGCGACGGTGCGGTAGCCGTCCTCGAGCAGGCCCTCGACGACGCCCCAGTCGACGTCCCCGTCGACTTCGACGCCGATCCAGCCGCTCGGTCCGACGTAGCGCGGTACGAAGAACACGTCAGGGTTCGCCTCGACGAGTGCTTCCTGGGTGTCGAAGTCGGACTTGATCCAGAGCGCCAGCCGGCCGTCCCCGTGATGGTTCTCGGCCCAGGTCGCGAAGGTCTTCTTCCCGCCCCACCAGGTCGGCGATCCGTGGGAGAGCCGCTCATCCGTTTCCGGCCAGGCGGCGATCGTCGCGCGGGCGCGGTCGAGCAGTCGCTCGGCCTTCGTCTTGCGCTTCGCCGTGGCCTTCTTCTTCGGGGCGGCGGCTTTCTTCTTCGCCGCCTTCTTCTTCGGTTTCACTGCCTTGCGCGCTGCCATGCACGAAGGCTAGTCGAAATCCGGCGCCCCGCGAGGAAAGCAGTCCTATGCCAGCGGGGGTCGGATCACCCATCCTCTCGAGGGACGCGCGAGAGTGCGTGTTCACGACGGAGGATCCATTGCGCCCCGCTGAGTTCGAAACCCCGAGCCTCGCGGCCGAGCTCGAGGCGCTCCATTCCCGGAGCGTCGGGTGGGCCCTCGCGATCGCGCGGTGGGACGAGGACGAGGCGTCGGATCTCCTGCAGGCGGTCTATCTGAAGGTGCTCGAGGGGCGCGCTCGATTCGAAGGGCGCGCGCAGTTCTCGACCTGGCTCTTCGGTGTGATCCGATTGACGGCGGTCGAACGACGGCGCAAGCGCGCTCGGCGGATGGGGCTCCTCCGGGAGCATCTGGATCCGCGCAGCGCAGTGGTCGCACCGGACGAGGGAATCTCGATCGAGAGCGCGCGGTTGCGCACGGCGCTTCGCGCGCTGCCGACGAGACAACGCGAGGTGCTGCACCTCGTGTTCTATTCGGACCTCTCGATTCGGGAGGCCGCCGAGGTGATGGGCGTCGGGCTCGGGACGGCGCGGGTGCATTATGCGCGAGGCAAGAAACGCCTGCGCGCCGAGCTGGAGAAGGAAGAGGAAGCATGACGGACCACGACGACGATCTGCGGTCGGCCTTCGAGACGTTGCGCGAAGAAGAGGCGGGGTCGCTTCCGGACTTCGCCTCGATGCGCACCCGTGCGCTGGCCGAGCGCGACGACGAAGCCGAAAACCCGCGCGGGTTCCTGCCGTTTCCGGCCGGACTCTTCGCCTTCACCGTCGCGGCCGTCGCGATCGCCGGGTGGTTCTTCGCCGGCGCGCCGCGACCGACCCCGCTCACGCCCGACCCCGCGCCCTTCGCGCCCGGGCAGTGGGCGATGCCGTCGGACGCGCTCCTCGATCTCTCCCGCGTGCCCGGCAGCAGCGTGCTCGGCGAGCTCGACTGGGCCCCGCCACCGCCCGCTCGCGATGGCGCGTCGTCGACGCGCCCCGTGGAACTCGATCGATCGGCTGCGTCTGCTGCGCCGTGTATACCGTCTCGTGAAAGGAGCTTCGTATGAAGAACCGAATTCGCTCTCTCGCCGTGCTCGCTTGCGCGCTCGTACTCTCGCTCTCGACCCTGCCCGGTGTCGCAGGCGCGCAGGAGGGCGAGCCGCCCTTCATGCGGAACTTCTTTCCGCCGGAGCTGGTGATGCAGAACCAGCGCGCGATCTCCCTTCGCAAGGATCAGCGCAAGGCGATCACGAAGGCGATCCAGAGCACCCAGTCCGAAACGATCGAGCTGCAATGGGAAATGCAGGAAGCGGCCGCTTCGCTCGAGGAAGCCGTCGCCGTTCCGAAGATCGACGAGGGCGCGGCGATCGCGATCGCAGAGAAGATGATGGAGGTCGAGGGGCGCGTGAAGCGGGCGCACCTCGCGCTGCTGATCCGCATCCGGAACGTCCTCGACCCGGACCAACGCGAGAGGCTCGCGGAGATCCGAGAGGGGCGTTAGGTCCAGGTCGCTTCAGCCCCGTGAAGGGTCGAGCCGACGCAGCCGCGCCGAGTTCGTCACGACGAAGAGGCTCGACAGGGCCATCGCCCCGGCGGCGATCCCTGGTGACAGGCGCATCGTCTCGCCGAACGACGGAACGAAGAGCCCGGCCGCGAGGGGAATCGCGGCGACGTTGTAGCCGAAGGCCCAGAAGAGGTTCTGGTGGATCGTTCGGACCGTGCGCCGGCTGAGGCGCACGGCTTCCGCGAGCGCGGCGAGGTCGTCCCGGACGAGCACCACGTCCGCGGCTTCGATCGCGACGTCGGTCCCTGAGCCGATTGCGACGCCGACGTCCGCGCTCGCGAGGGCCGGTGCGTCGTTCAGGCCGTCCCCGACCATCGCCACGCGCTCGCCCCGCTCGCGGCGCCGCCCCACGTTGTCCGCCTTGTCCGCCGGGAGCACCTCCGCCTCGATCTCGTCCTCCGCGAGCCCGAGTCGCGCGGCGATCGCGAGGGCCTGCGCCCGCGCGTCCCCGGTCGACATCGCCAGGCGTAGCCCCAGCGCCCGCAGGCCGTCGAGCGCCGGACGCGCGGTCGGGTCCGGCGCGTCGGCGACGGCGAAGAGCGCCGCCGCGCGGTCGTTCAGCGCGACGAACACGCACGAGGCACCGCGATCTTCGGCGAGTGCTTCGGCGCCTGCGAGGGCGCCGACGTCGACGCCGCGGTCTTCGAGGAAGCGCCGCGAGCCGAGGGCCACGGGCGTGCCTTCGACCGTCGCGGTGAGCCCCTGTCCTGCGGTGGCGACGACGTCCCGGGCGGCGCCTGAGGTCAGACCTTTCGCCTCGGCGTACTCGAGGATCGCGCGGGCGAGGGGGTGCTCGCTGTCTCGCTCGGCAGCGGCGGCGAACGCGAGCGCGCGCGAAGCGTCGGGCCGGTCGAGCGCGGTCGCGTCGACGACCTGAGGCCGACCGAGGGTGAGCGTGCCGGTCTTGTCGAGGACGACGGTGTCGATGCCGCCCAGGGCTTCGAGGGCCGCGGCGCTCTTGATGAGGAGGCCGCGTCGGGCGCCGACGCCCGTTCCCGCAACGAGCGCGAGGGGCGTGGCGAGTCCCATCGCGCAGGGGCAGCTGATCAACAGCGTCGACGCCGCGAAGAGGATGCCCGCGGCGACGGGGTCGGTCGTGGGCAGGTAGCGCGCCGCTCCGAACGCCCACCAGTACAGCCCGACCCCGCTCGCGACGGTGATCATCGTCGGGACGAAGATGCGGGCGACGCGATCGACGCTGCTCTGGATCGGGGCGCGGGTGGCCTGGGCTTCGCGGACCAGCCGGGCGATGTCGGCCAGGACGGTCGCGTCGCCGACCGCGCGGGCGCTCACGACGAGGGCGCCTTCGCGGTTGACCGTGCCCGCACGCACCGGCTCGCCCGTCGTCTTGCGGATCGGTTGGCTCTCGCCCGTCAGCATCGACTCGTCGACGTGGGTCGAGCCTTCGAGGATCATGCCATCGACCGGCAGGCGTTCGCCGGGCCGCACGTGCACGCGGTCGCCGGCTCCGATCGCGTCGATCGCGCACGTGACGACCTCGCCGTCGCGTTCGACCCGCGCGCGCTCCGGCTGACGCTCGAGCAACGCGCGGACCGCGCCGCTCGCCTCCCGCTTGCCCCGCGCCTCCAGCACCTTCCCGACCAACACGAGGGTCACGATCATCGCCGCGGACTCGAAGTAGACCGGGAAGCTGCGCGGATCGAGATCGAGCAGGAGCACCGCGAGGCTGTAGAAGAACGCGACATTGGCGCCCAGGGACACGAGGGTGTCCATGTTGGTCGTCCGCGCACGCGCGGCGCGCCAGGCGCCGGCGTGGAAGTCGCGTCCGACCCAGAAGAGCACGAGGGCGCTGAGCGCTGCGATCAGAGGGACACGGCCCGGAAAGTCGGGCAGCCCGAGCTTCGCGACGCCCATGCCGAAGAGCATGATCGCGCCGCTCGCGACGAGGCCGACGAACATGCGTCGCCGCTTGTCCGCGAACTCCGTCGCCTCGCTCGATTTCCGGTCCGGCGCGCTCTCGGGTCGCACGCTGTAGCCCGCTTCGGCGATCGCCTCGAGCACCCGCGCGGGCTCGACCCGCGCGGGGTCGAAGCGGACGCGCGCGTCTTCGAGCGCGTAGCTCACACGCACTTCGAGCACGCCGTCGACAGCCGAGACGCGCCGCGCGATCGAGGCCGCGCAGTTGTCGCAGGACATGCCGCCTACGCCGACGGTCAGGACGTCCGAGGCGGCGAACGCCGCCGCCGGCTCAGCGCTTTGCATTCGCCTGGAAGACATCGACGATCTCCCGGATCACGCGGGCGCGTTCGAGCTCGTCTTCGCTGCGCAGACCATCGGTGACGCAGGTCGCGAGGTGGGTCTCGAGCGCGAGCTCGCCGACGCGGTCGAGGGCGGAACGCACGGCCTTCACCTGCTTCAGGACGTCGATGCAGTAGGCGCCGTCTTCGACCATGCGCGCGATCCCGCGGACATGCCCTTCCGCGCTCTTCAGACGCCGCAGGATCTCGCGGTCGGCGGCAGCGTGGGCGTCGTCGTGTCCCTGGTGGCGTCGGGGCTCGGCGGGATCAGGTGATTCGGCGGCCATGCAGCGCTCCTGGTAGTAGACCCACCCCTGGTGGGGGGGGGGTAGGGAGTCGCGGAGCGTAGCGAACCACGGCCACCGAAGCCGCCGGCGGCTTCAACCCCTTCGGGGCCCCATCGGCTCCGGGGACTAGACCTTGATGTTGATGCTGCCGCCCTTGCCGTCCTCGTCCGGTCCGGAGTCGGAGGGTCGATCGGCGTCGTCCGCGTCGTCGTCGCGGTCGTTCTCTCTCTTCGGGCGTTTGGGTTCGCGCCCCGACTCTCGGACGGGTCGGATCGGCCGGGTCGGCGCCGTCGGTGTCGGCGGCGTGATGCGGGGTAGCTCGCTCATCGCATCGCGTCCTCGTCGAGCGCCAGGACCAGGAGCCCCGCGCCGTCCAGGGAGTCGGATGGCAGGTCAGCTGGAGCGGAGAAATCCGCTCGAGACGCAATCCAGCAGTCCCTGCCATCGGCATCCCATGTGGAATCTTGAATTGCGATCGTGATCGCAAACAGCGCGAGGCGTTCTCGCGCGCCGGAGGGCGCCGAGAGCGAAGGGTCGGCGGGTATACTTCGCCGACATGTCCGCGATCCAGCGCCTCCTCGACATCATGATCCGGCTGCGCGATCCGGACGACGGCTGTCCCTGGGACGTGGAGCAGGACTTCGAGACGATCTCCCCCTTCACGATCGAAGAGGCGTACGAGGTCGACGAAGCGATCGCGAGCAGGGACCCGGAGGCGATCCGCGACGAGCTCGGCGACCTCCTGTTTCAGGTCGTCTTCCAGGCGCGGATCGCGCAGGAGAAGGGCCTCTTCGACTTCGAGGGCGTCGCCGAGGCGATCTCCGACAAGCTCGTCCGACGCCACCCCCACGTTTTCGCGAGCGCCGACACGCCGTCCACAGTCGAGGCGCAGACCGCGAGCTGGGAGGCGATCAAGGCCGCAGAGCGTGCCGCGGCCGGCAAGGGCGAGGCGCCACTGGACCCGTTCGAGGGCATCCCGCGCCACCTCCCGGCGCTCGCCCGGAGCGCGAAGATCGTCGGGCGGATCGAGCGCGCAGGGGGTGCGTCCGCGGCGCCATCCGAGGCGAACCCGGAGACGCTGATCACGGAGGCGGCCAGCGCGCTCGCGGCGGGGAACGCCAGCGCCGAAGCCGCGCGAGACCTCGTCGGTCGGGGCCTCCAGACGTGGGTGCGCCTCGCCCGTGCAGCGGGCATCGACCCGGAGCAGGCCCTGCGCGCCGCGGACGACCGGACGGTGCGGAGGTTCCGGGAGCGCGACTAGCGATCGGCGACCCACGCGCAGCGGAAGCGCATCAAGGGGGCAACTCGGTCGCCCGATGACCCCGGTGAGGCGCGTGCCGCGTCGATCGGGGGATTCGCATGATCGAGCAGGAGCCTCGCTGGACTCGGCGTCACAAGCGGTGCACTCGTCGTTGGGCGAACGACGCGCGGATCTGCGCGCCGCTCATCGCCATCGCGCTCTGCGTCGCAGGATCCGCGACCGCGATCCTCGCCGTCGAGCACGTTCCCGCCACGCCGAAGCCGGTGAACCGGAACGGAACCGCGCCGCCCGTCGTCGAATGCGCGCTAGTCGAAGCGCCGAGCCGCTAGCGTGCTTCGAGAGCTCGCCTACTGCACGATTTCGAGCAGCTCGACCTCGAAGGTGAGCGCGGCGCCGCCCGGGATGCCGGGGCGTCCCTGCTCGCCGTAAGCGATCGCCGCCGGGCAGATCAGTCGCGATTTCCCGCCGACCTTCATCATCGCGACGCCTTCCGTCCAGCACTTGATCACGCGATTGAGCGGGAACTCCGCCGGCTGTCCGCGATCGACGGAGCTGTCGAAGACCGAACCGTCGCGCAGGGTGCCGTGGTAGTGGACGCGGACCTTGTCGGTCGCGCCCGGTGAGGCGCCGTCGCCCGGGGTGATCTCCGAGTACACGAGACCCGACTCCGTCGTCCTCGCGCCGGACTTCGCCGCCTCGGCAGCGACGAACGCACCCGAAGCCTCGCGCTCGAGCGTGAGGGCGCGGCTCTGGCGTGCGTTCACGAGGGTGCGGACGAGGCCCGCGCCTTCGCGCTGCTCGACGACGAGGGGCGCGTCGTTCACGGAATCCGAGAGTCCATCGACGAGCAGCTGGAGCTCGCGCTTGCTGATCGGCTTGAGCGATTCGAGCTGGCGCGCGAGGCTGGTTCCGATCGAGTAGAACGCCTTCTCGTCGTTCGTGTTCGGGGGATCAGCGGCGGATGCCGGAAGCGCGACGGCGAAGGTGAGAAGGATCGACGCGGCAGTCAGCCCGCGCAGGAGACGATTCGATTCCGGTGACATGATTTCCTCGAGCCCGTCGAAGCGGCGCGGCGCATGGCGTGCCTGCTCGCGGGTGGGCCGTTCTTGGTGTGACCCGGGTCCGTCGAAGCGATGCGGCGGCCGGGTCCGCGGGAGCATACCGTAGGGGCATGGAAGGCGAGCGTTCCGTCGAGCAGGCGTTCGGAGAGGCGGTGGGCCGATTGGGGCCGGCGCTGCTCGTGGCCGTCGATGCGCTCGAAAAGGCCTTTCGTCGACTGCATCCGCCGGCCTTCGCGAGTCTCCAGGAGGCCATGCAGTCGCCCTTCGAGAACCTCGAGGCGGGTCGCGCGGGGTTCGCCGACCTCGCGCTCCCCGACGCATCGCTCGAGGCGTTCCGCCGTGACCTGCTCACCGCGACGGAGCTCGCGCATCGGGCGCTCGGTCGATTCGTCGAACCCGGGGACGAGGGCACGATGGGCGTGTTGCGTGCGATGCACGACCACGCCCGGGCACAAGCGGTGCTCTATCCGCTGCGCCTCGCTTTGCCGCCGATCTCGGCGTGGTTCGCCGAGCCCTTCCGTCGCGACGACCTCGCTTCTCTCGAAGCGGAAGAAGGAAGCGAGGCGAAGGTCGGGCTCTTCCGGTCCGGCGACGCGGACGAGCGAGGCGGCTTCGACCTCTACGTGCCCGAGAGCTACGACGGCAGCGAGGCCTGGCCCCTGGTCGTCGCGCTGCACGGCGGCTCCGGCAACGGCGCCGATTTTCTCTGGAGCTGGCTGCGCGAAGCCCGCAGCCGGCGCTTGCTCCTCCTGTCCCCGACGTCGCGCGGCACGACCTGGTCCCTCGACGCGCCCGAAGCCGACGGTCTCCCCCTACGCGAGATGGTCGCCTGGATCTCCAGCGAGTGGAACGTCGACGCCGACCACGTCCTGCTCACCGGCCACTCCGACGGAGGCACGATGACCGGCCTCGTCGGGCTGGGCGAGGACACGCCCTTCACCCATCTCGCCCCGGCCTGTGGTGTCCTGCATCCCATGAACTTCGCGATCGGGAATCTCGACCGCGCGCGAGAGAAGCCGATCTACCTCGTTCACGGCGCCCTCGACTGGATGTTCCCGGTCGTGATGGCCCAGGAAGCGGCGAGCGTGCTCCAGGACGCCGGGGCCGCGCTCGTCTATCGCGAGCTCGAGGACCTGTCGCACACCCATCCGCGCGAAGAGAACGCACGGATCATCGAGTGGTTCGATCCGCGACGGGCAGCGCCCGCCTAGCGCTTCCGTTAGGTTGTGGATCCGGCGCGCCCCGGAGAACCGAGATGATCCTTCGCCCCCTCCGCGTCGACGACGAACCTGAGGCGATCCGCGCCCAGGAGCTGTTGCTCCGCGAGGACTGGCCCTTCCTGCTCGGATACGAGATCGGTGACGACTTCGAAGCCTACGTGGCCCGAACCGACGCCCTCAATCAGGGGAACGAGCCGTGGACCGCAGGCGGCGTGCCCGGCTGGTTCTTCGTCGCAGAGGACGAGGGCCGAATCGTCGGGCGCCTGTCCCTGCGCCAGGAGCTGAACGCCTACCTGCGCGACTTCGGCGGACACCTCGGCTACGGCGTCCTCCCGGAATACCGCGGCCGCGGCTTTGCCGGGGCGATGCTGCGGGAAGGGCTTGCGCGGCTGCGGGCCGTGGGTACCGAGACGGCCCTGCTCACGTGTGACGAGGACAACGTCGCCTCGCGTCGCGTGATCGAGAGCGAGGGCGGGCGGTTTCTGGGGTTCTTTCCTGGAGAGGAGGAGGGGGCGCCCCGGAAGTGTCATTTCGTGTTCGGGGAGGGGGAGTTGGTCGTGACGCGGTGATCTTGCGGGGGCCTTGCTCTCGGTATGGATGGGGGTGGTGGTGTGTTAGGCGAACGCCCTGCCGATGGGCCCGATCGAAGATCAAATTTCGATCAGATATTGGGTCGTGGGTTGTTCGGATAGACCATCGCCTCTATGTTTGTTAGGCAATGACGATCCCCCAGCAGTTGTCATTCGATCGATGTTTCGCGCATCGATCCGAGGTCTCGGTCGCCCGGCGGAGGAAGCGTGCGAAGCCCGGACGGAAGCCCGCGGCGCGTGCTCGAGTGCGGCATCGGCTTCGCGCGGCGGTGCCGAAGGGTCAGCCCGTCCACGTGACGCTTAGGATGCGTCGGGACGTGCCGTCGCTCCGGAATCGGCGGTGGCTGATGGCGTTCCGAGAGACCCTCGCACGAGGCTGCGAGCGCGGTCGCTTCCGAGTCGTGCACTACTCGGTTCAGAAGGACCACGTGCACTTGATCGTCGAGGCGGACGGGAAGGAAGCACTTGCTCGCGGCATGAAGAGCATCGGCGCTCGCATCGCGCTGGCGGTGAACCCCGTTTTCCGGCGAAAGGGACCCGTCCTGGACGGACGCTTCCACTCGGTGGTGCTCGCGACGCCGCGGCAGGTGCGGAACGCGATCCGCTACGTGCTGCTCAACAGTCGCAAGCACGCGCGACAGCGCGGTCTGCGCCTGGAATCCAGCGAAGCCCCTGATCCCGGCTCGTCCGGAGGCTTCTTCGATGGTTGGAAGGAGCGGCTAGCGCGGGCGAACCGGGCGAGAGACGTCGCGTCTCCACGAACCTGGCTGCTCGGCCAAGGCTGGAGACGGCACGGCCGAATCTCCCTCTCCGAAGTCCCGGGCTAGTTCGGCCCCACAGCACGGCCAACGCACCCGAACGGCGCCGCGAGCAATCCAAGCCCACCGCCCACCACCCCCTGTCCACAACCGCCCAGCACGGCAGTCGCGAACGCTAGGCGCTCCGAGCGAGCACCCCCTACTTCTTCCGCCCCTTCTTCCCCTTCGACGACCGAAGCACCGCCTTCAAGCTCTTCCCCGTGTGTGACCCTTTCACCCGCGCCACATCCTCGGGCGTTCCGCACGCGACGATCTCGCCGCCGTCGGGGCCACCCTCCGGACCGACGTCGATCAACCAGTCGGCGGTCTTGATCACGTCGAGGTTGTGTTCGATGACGACGACGCTGTTGCCGGCGTCGACGAGCTCGTCGAGGACCGCGAGGAGTTTGCGGACGTCTTCGAAGTGGAGGCCGGTTGTGGGCTCGTCGAGGATGTAGAGCGTGCGGCCCGTCGCGCGCTTGCTGAGCTCGCGGGCGAGCTTGATGCGCTGGGCTTCGCCGCCGGACAGGGTCGGCGAGGGCTGGCCGAGGTGGACGTAGTCGAGGCCGACGCGCTCGAGGAGCTCGAGGGGGCGGTGGACCTTCGGATGCGCGGAGAAGACGTCGAGGGCCTCGGCGACCGTCAGGTCGAGGACATCGGCGATCGAGTGGCCCTTGTACTGCACGCGCAGGGTCGCTTCGTTGAAGCGCTTGCCGTGGCACTGTTCGCATCGCACGAACACGTCCGCGAGGAAGTGCATCTCGATCTTGCGCACGCCATCGCCTTCGCAGGCCTCGCAGCGTCCGCCCTTCACGTTGAACGAGAAGCGACCGGGCTTGTAGCCGTGGACCTTGCTCTCGGGCAGCTCCGCGAAGAAGCGGCGGATCTCGTCGAAGACCTTGATGTAGGTGACGGGGTTGCTGCGCGGCGTCCGACCGATCGGGCGCTGGTCGATGTCGATCACCTTGTCGAGCTGATCGAGGCCGGCGAGCTCGGCGTGACGGCCGACGCGTCGGGTGCTGTCGTGGAGCTCGCGCGCGGCGGCGGGGTACAGGATGTCGTTCACGAGGGTCGACTTGCCCGCGCCGGAGACACCGGTCACCGCAGTCAGGATGCCGAGGGGGATCTCGATGTCGATGCCCTGGAGGTTGTTCTCGCGCGCGCCGTGGATCTTGAGGGCGCCCTTCGCCACTCGGCGCACCGGCGGGATCGCGATCTCGCGACGACCGGAGAGGTAGGCGCCAGTGATCGAGCCCTTCGCGCGCTCGAGGCTCTTCGGCGTCCCGGCGTGCACGAGCTCCCCGCCGCGCACGCCCGCGCCCGGACCGAAGTCGACGACGTAGTCGGCCGCGCGGATCGTCTCCTCGTCATGCTCGACGACGACGACGGTGTTGCCGATGTCGCGCATGCGTTCGAGGGTCTCGAGCAGGCGCGCGTTGTCGCGGGGATGCAAGCCGATCGACGGCTCGTCGAGGATGTAGATCACGCCGGTGAGATCGGAGCCGACCTGGCTGGCGAGTCGGATGCGCTGGGACTCGCCGCCGGAGAGCGATGGCCCCGCGCGGTCGAGGGAGAGATAGCCGAGACCGACGGCGCCCAGGAAGTCGAGGCGCGAGCGGATCTCCTTCAGGACCTCGGTCGCGATCTTCAGGTCTGCCCCGGAGAGCTTGATCTTGCCGAAGAAGTCGCGCGCCTCGTCGACCGTCATCGACGAGATCTCGACCAGCGTGCGGTTCGCGACGTAGACCGAAGCGCTCTCCACGCGCAGGCGCGTGCCGTGGCACGTCGTGCAGGCGGTGTTCGCCATGTACTTCCCGTACCAACGCTTCATGCCCTCGGATTTCGTGTCGCGGAAGCGGCGCATGAGGCGGGGGATCAGCCCCTCCCAGGTGGTGTGGAACTGACCGCCGCCGCTGTTGCCCTTGCCGGTCCACTTGACGAGGTAGCGTCGCTCGTCCGTGCCGTAGAGGATCATGTCGCGCTGTTTGTCGGTCAGCTTGGACCAGGGCTTCGTGGTACTGATCTTCAGGTGCTTCAGGATCTGGCGTCGGAAGCCGCTCCCCCAGCCGTCCTTCTGGGACACGTCCTCGCCCCAGGGCTTGACGGCGCCTTCGTCGATGGCGAGAGATGGATCCGGGACGACCAGGTCGGGATCGATCTCGAAGCGGGTGCCGAGGCCGTTGCAGTCGTTGCACATGCCCTGGGGACTGTTGAACGAGAAGGCCTGGGGCGTGAGCTCGGGGAAGGAGATGCCGCACTTCCCACACGCGGCGGTCTCGGAGAAGGTCTGGTCGTCGTCACCGGGGGTGTTGCCCGGGGTGTTGGCGATCAGCTGGCCGTCGCCGATCCGGAGCGCGGTCTCGACGGACTCGGTCAGTCGGCTCTTGATGCCGGACTTCACGACGACGCGATCGATCACGGCCTCGACGTGGTGCTTCTTGCGCTTGTCGAGGGCTTCGAGTCCTTGGGTCTCGACGATCTCGCCGTCGACACGCAACCGGAGCCAACCGGCGCGCCGCGCCTCTTCGAGGAGCTCGCGGTGTTCGCCCTTGCGATTCACGAGGAGCGGAGCGAGCAGCACCAGCCGGGTGCCCTCACCCGCCGCCGCGAGGGTCTTCGCGATCTGTTCGGCCGTCTGGCTCTCGACGCGGTCGCCGCAGACGTGGCAGTGCTGCTTGCCCGTACGGGCCCACAGCACGCGCAGGTAGTCGGAGATCTCGGTGATCGTGCCGACGGTCGAGCGGGGGTTGTTGCCCGTCGTCTTCTGCTCGATCGAGATCGTCGGCGACAGGCCGCGGATGGTGTCGTAGCGCGGCTTCTCCATCTGCCCGAGGAATTGCCGGGCGTAGGCGGAGAGGCTCTCGACATAGCGACGCTGACCCTCGGCGTAGAGCGTGTCGAAGGCGAGGCTCGACTTGCCCGAGCCCGAGACGCCGGTCATCACGACGAGCTGCTTCTTCGGCAGGTCGACGTCGATCGACTTGAGGTTGTGCTCGCGGGCGCCACGGATCTCGATGTGATCGAGCTCCTCGGGGCGAGCGCCGCTGCGGCGAGTAGAGGAGCTTGCGCGGGAGCTACGGGAGGACTTCTTCGCGGGGGGCATGGGACCGTTCAGAGTATCCGATCCCGCGGCCTCCATCGCGGGGCGGGGGAGACCCGGGGGTTCGATATCCTCTCGGCCATCGCGACACGACCGCCCTCGGGCGGCGATTCCGGGGGGTGGGCGATGGACGAGTTCCTGCAGAGCATCGGTGCGACAGCGGGGGAGCCGGTAGTCGACCTGATCGACCTGGCCATCCTCTTCAGCGCCGCGACCCTCGTCTACTTCGCCGTGCGGATCTCGCTCGTCGCCGGCCTGCGGAACCTGGTGAAGAGCTCCGCGACCCAATGGGACGACGAGCTGGTGAAGGCCGGCGTCTTCGGGCGGGTCTCGCACATCGCCCCCGCCTTCGTCGTCTACTACGGCCTGGATTTCTTCCCCGAGCTGCCCGAGCTCCTGACCGACGGACTCCGACGGGTGACGGTCGCGTTCATGATCCTGGTCGGCGCCCTCGCGATCTCGAGCGTGCTCACCGCGGCCGAGCGCATCTACGACGCCCATCCTTCCTATCGGCAGCGTCCGATCAAGGGCTACATCCAGGTCGTCTCGATCCTCGTCTACCTGGTCACGGGCCTGCTGATCCTGGCGGCCCTCATGAATCGCTCCCCCTGGATCTTCGTCTCCGGGATCGGCGCGATGACCGCGATCCTGCTGCTCGTCTTCCGCGACACGATCCTCTCGCTGGTGGCGAGCATCCAGATCGCCAGCAACGACATGATCCGCGTGGGCGACTGGATCGAGATGCCGGAGCTCGGCGCGGACGGCGACGTGATCGAGGTGGCGCTCCACACCGTCAAGGTCCAGAACTGGGACAAGACGATCACGACGATCCCGACCCACCGTCTGATCGCCGACTCCTTCAAGAACTGGCGCGGCATGTCCATGTCGGGCGGGCGCCGCATCAAGCGCGCGGTGTCCCTCGATCTCCAGAGCGTGCGCTTCCTGACCGACGAGGAGACCGCGCGCTTCGCGTCCTGGGGACTGCTCTCCGAGTACATCGCGGGCAAGCGCGACGAGCTCGCGAGCGCGAACGCCGAGACCGGCTCCGCCCTGCCGGCGGACCTGCGGCGGCTGACCAACCTCGGCACCTTCCGCGCCTGGATCTGGGCCCTGTTACGCACGCATCCGAAGATCCACCAGACCGGGCACACGCTGCTCGTTCGCCAGCTGCCGGCGGGGCCGCAGGGCGTGCCGATCGAGATCTACTGCTTCTCGAACGACACCGACTGGATCGCCTACGAGGGGATCCAGGCGGATCTCTTCGACCGTGTCCTCGCGATGGTCCCGGAGTTCGGGCTGCGGGTCTTCCAGGAGCCGGCGGGGTCGGATCTCGAGCGCTTGGGCGCCTACGGGCAGCGCGGCGGATGACCGAGATCGGCGGCGACATCGACGTGGCGGGCAGGGTCGCGTTCGTGTCCGGGGCGAGTCGTGGGATCGGAGCGGGCATGGCGGAGCGCTTCGCGGAGCGCGGCCTACGTCTCGTCCTCTGCGCGCGGTCGGGAGCGGCGCTCCGCGACTCGGACGACGTCCTCGGGCGGCGCGTGGACGTCCGGGACGAAGCGGGCATGGACGCGCTCGTCGCGGAGGCCGAGGCGCGCTTCGGTGCGATCGACCTGTGGGTCAACAACGCGGGCGTACTCGACCCGATCGATCCCCTGCGCGACGTCGCACTCGACGCGTTCCGGGAACACCTGGACGTGAACCTCACTGGCGTGTTCCTGGGGACGCGATGCTATGTCCGACACCTGAGACGCGTCGGTCGCCCCGGGGTCTTGATGAACGTGTCGTCCGGCGCGTCGACCAAGGCCTATCACGGTTGGGGACCCTATTGCGCCGCGAAGGCGGCGGTCGATCACCTTACGCGCGTGGTCGCCCTCGAGGAGGCCGGGATCGGCCTGCGGGCGCATTCGGTCGCGCCGGGGGTCGTCGATACGGGCATGCAGGCGTTGATCCGGGCAACCCCGGACGAGCGCTTCCCGGACGCGCCGCGCTTTCACGAGCGGAAGCGGACCGGGGATTTCAACTCGGCGCGCTTCGTCGCCGACGAGTTCGTGGCGCTCGCATTCGATCCGGCTCGGTTTTCCGACGAGGTGGCGTTCCGACTGGCGGACGAGCCGCGCTAGCGGGCGCCGCCGTCGCGGGGGATGCCCTTGCGCGGCGAGGGCGCGTCGACCTCGAACCGGTCTTCTGCCGGCTCTGGTTCCGTGGGTGCCGGCGCCGGCGCTTCGCGTGGGGCGACGGGCCGCGGCGCTTCGGCCGGCGCGCGGAGCGCCTGCCAGAGCAGCCAGGCACCGACGACCGCTCCCGCGACGAACACGACGGTGCCGACCTGCTGCATGCGGTTGCGTTGGCGCCGCTTCGCCTCGATGGCTTCGATGCCGATGCTGGTCAGCTCGACCGGGGCAGTGGCTTCGGGGTCGCCGTCGGTTTCGTCGGCCGGAATCGAGAGGACCTGGACGGTGATGTTGTCCGGCCCGCCTCGCTCGTTGGCGAGATCGATCAGCGCCTCGACCGCTTCCCCGGGCGAATGCGTCTGCACGATGGCGGCGATCTCTTCGTCCTTGACGACTCCGGAAAGTCCGTCCGAGCAGAGGACGAATCGGTCGCCGCCGAGCACCTCGACGTCCGCGATCTCGACCTCGACGTCCGGGAGGACACCGACCGAGCGCAGGATCTCGTTTCGGCGCGGGTGGACCGCCGCTTCGTCGGCAGAGAGGAGGCCGCGGCGCTGCATGTCCGCGACCAGGGAGTGGTCGGTGGTGAGCGGCTCGAGGCGACCCTTCCGGTAGCGATAGGCCCGGCTGTCGCCGACGTGGGCGACGGTGCCCCTGCGCTTCGCGTCGAGGTGGAGCGCCACGACCGTGGTCCCCATCCCCTCGAGCTCCGCATCGGCCTGGGCCATCTCCCAGACCCGCTCGTTCGCGGTTTCGATCGCCCTCGAGAGCATCTCCGGCGGCCGCGACGACGCTTGCCCGTCGAAGATCTCGCCGATCGCGGCGATCGTGGTCTGGCTCGCCGTCGCGCCGCCGCGATGGCCGCCCATGCCGTCCGCGACGACCAGCAACCGCGTGCCGTCGTCCCGATCGAAGCTGCCGCAGCTGTCTTCGTTCGCCTGCCGAACCCGGCCGACGTCGGACTTCGAGGCGAGCTGAAGCGAGGCCTCCGACGTCTCGCCAGGCGAGCTGCTCATCGCGTGTTCTACCTCGGGCGGCGGACGGTCACCGGAATCGACCCGGAATCCAATCCGACCGATCACCCACCGCGAGCGACCGGTCGGGACGCGAATCCACTCGGGTCCGATTCAGGAATGGTACCCGCAGGATCGGTTCGGTTACGCGACGGGAGAACCCACCGCCCGTCTCGGAGGCCGGAGCGAGGCCAGCGCGGGCAGATCGGCAACGACGAGTGGGCGCCGCCCACACGCCGAAGACGACCCCCGCGCACCCGCGGAAGCCTCTTCACGCCGTGCCTCGCGGAACGCCGCGACGCGGCGAGTCCGCCAGGACGCCCCTGCCGCTAGGAAAAGTCCCGGTCGAGGACCGTCTTCCGGCCGTCGCTGCGCGCGCTCTCGATGGCCTGGTCGCACATGGCGCGGAGGCGGTCGGAGAGGACCTCCAGCACGCCCGCCGAGGTCTTCATTTCCCCGCTGTTCTTGATGTAGGTCTTGATCTTGGAGGCGACGACCAGAACTTCGTTGTCCGACATGTGAATGCGTCCTTCAGGATGCGCGTGCAGGGGTCATGCGGGATGCTCGCTTCCGTCTCCCGATGATCCTGCTGCGCGCTCGTCCACGGTCCGTGACGTGGCGACGGGTGGTTGCGGATCCCGCTGGGATGGCACGGGCCGCCGTTGGAGCATGCCCGAGATCGAGGGCTTCGCAAAGGGGCCCGATCACGACTCGCGTCTACAGGATCTAACTATTTGAAAAGTATAAACTTTTTTATCAACCATGGAAGGGTCTGGAGGGGCGATGGGGAGGCTCTCGAGGCCCTCACGGCGCCCTTACACGTCCGTGAGGGACGTTTCGCGCAGACGCCGGTGGCGGAGCATTCTGGCGCGCCCGTCGACGACGACGAGGCCATCGACCTCGGCGATCGCGTGATCGTCCCCGGGTTGATCGACGCGCACGTCCATCTCGAACTCGATCCCTCGCTCAAGAGCCCGAAGGAGCAACTCGCGGTGCCGGAGACGGAGCGGCGCGCGGCGATGGCGCGCCGCGCGGCCGCGATGCTCGCGGCGGGCATCACGACCGCGCGCGATTGCGGTGGCGGCGGCTACATGGAGCACGATCTGCGCGGCGAGATCGACGCCGATCGGCGACCGGGGCCGCGACTGCTCTGCTGCGGGCGTCCGATCACGACGCCCGGGGGACACTGTCATTTCTGGGGCGGCGAGGCCGACGGTGTGACCGCGATCGACGAACGGGTCGGCGAGCAGATCGAGGCAGGCAGCGACTGGATCAAGGTCATGGCGACCGGCGGCGTGTTCACACCGGGCGGCGCCCGCGCGCGCGACACGCAATTCGACGAGCCCGGCCTGCGTCGGGTCGTCGACGCGGCGTCGGCTGCGGGGCGGTCGGTCGCGGCGCATTGTCACGGGACCCCGGGAATCGCCTTCGCGGCCGGCGCCGGGGTGCGCACGATCGAGCACGCGTCGTTCGCCGGCGAGAAGGGGTTCGGGACCGATCTCGACCCCGCGCTGATGAAGGAAATGGCAGCGCGCGAGCTGTGGATCTCGCCGACCGTCAACGCGGGCTGGGGTCGCCGGGTGCACAAGAAGGAAGACGGCGAGCCGACGGACTTCTTCCTGCGCATGTCGAGGGCGCTGCGCGAACAGCGGGATCACGGCCTCCGCTTCATCGCTTCGACCGACGCGGGGATCCCCGGTATCGCCCACCACGACCTGGTCGCGGGTCTCGAGGCCTTCGCGCTCTTCGCGGACCTCCGTCCCGTCGACGTGCTGCGCAGCGCGACGAGCGAATCCGCCCGCGCGCTCGGGCTCGAAGCCGAGACCGGTCGCATCGCGCCGGGGCTCTCGGCCGACTTCCTGGTGCTCGACGCAGATCCCCTGGAAGACCTCTCGGCGCTGCGGGACCCCGAATACGTCGTGATCCGGGGCCGCTGGATGGACCGCGCGGAGCGAGCGGCGCTCGCCGATGCAGGGCGTTAGGCGGAGGCGGTCGCGCGCAGCCCCTCGCGCGCCAGCGCGCAGGTCACGAAGTGCGCGATGGTGTGGCGCACGTCGGGGGGCGGAGTGGCGAAGGCGAGGCCGGCGTCTCCCGCGCGTACGTAGCGGCACTCGGCGCGTGCGCTGATCAGCCCGTAGTCCGGGAGCGCGAACTGGAGATCGAGCTTCGTGCCCTTGCGCAGGGGCTCCGTCGTCCTGAGCAGACAGCCCCCCTCCGAGAGGGAGAGCACCGCGCCGATCGAGCGGCGATCCGAGCGGATGCAGCGCGCGGACAGGCTCGTCGAAATGCGTGGGCAGCGTCGCGGCGTGCGCTCGAGGGCGCTCTGGATCATCGCGTAGATCGAGCCGAGGCGACCCGGACGCGACGTCTGCGCGAAGACGCGGGGATCGACGGCGCCGCGGTCCCCACGCTCGGCTACCACCAGGACGCGGAGGTCCTCGTCATCGGCGACCTGCGGCAGGGTCTCGAGTCGATCCGCGTCGACGAGCCACACGCGCGCCTGACTGCAATCCTCGCCACGATCCTCGTCGACGAAGACGTAGCCGAGGGCGCGGAGGGCTTCGAGCACGCGCGGCGCCACGCTGCGCTCTCCGATACGTAGCGCGACGTGGCGGTCCAGTGCGCTTCCGGGACGCGAGACCGTGTGCATGCGTCGTTCTTCGGTGCGAAGTTCTTTGCCGTAAAGGCAATTTCTTCAGGTACTACGAAACACGCCCAACGCGCGTGTTCCGCTTCCGGCAGGGCCGAAGGATTTCGATGACGGCGGAACACTCAGGCGTGTCGACCGGCACGAAGCGGAGTCGCTTCGCACCGACGACCTCCGGCCGCGCACACCCCGGCACGTTGATCGCGGCGTTGCTCTGTTGGCTCGACGCGCGCCACCGCGGCGGTGAGGCACGGCTGCGCCTCGAAGACCTGGACCGGGAGCGCACGAAGTCGGGCTACCTCGAGGGGCTCGCCCTCGACTTCGCGTGGTTCGGGCTCGACTGGGATGGCGTCGAACGGCAATCCGAGGGGACGGAACGGCACGACGCCGCGATCGAAGGGCTCGTCTCGGACGGACGCGTCTACGCTTGCGACTGCAGCCGCGCCGCGATCCGTGGTGCCGGTCGGCTCGCGCCGGACGGGAGCTATGCGTATCCCGGCACCTGCCGTGGGAATCGCGTGAGCGCGGGGGACTGGCGCAGCGAGTCGCGGCCGCTCCGTCTGGAGCTCGCGAGTGACGCCATCCACCTCCGCGACGAGAGCGGCGCCGTGCTCTCGGGAGATGCGGCCGTCCTCTTCGGAGACCCGCTGCTTCGTCGGCGCGATGGCGCGACGTCCTACCACCTCGCGTCGGTCCTCGACGACGCGGCGACCGGCGTCGACCGGGTCGTGCGCGGCCGGGACCTCCTGCCGACGACGCTGCTGCAGGTCGCCCTCCAGCGCGAGCTGGGTCTGCCCACGCCGAGCTATCGCCATCACTGCCTCTTCCTCGAGCGGCGCGGCGGGAAGCTGTCGAAGCTGCACGGTGCGGTCGACGTCCCCGCGCTCCAGACGCGCTACGGGGCCGAGGAGCTCTGTGGTGCGCTCGCCGGGTTCGTGGGGCTCGGCGACGGGGGGCGTTGTGCCCCCCGCGAGCTGGTGTCAGGCTTCGACTGGGCGCGGGTCTCGGAAGACGACGTGCTGCTCGACTGGGATCCCGCGGTCGGCCTGAGCGTCGGCCAGGGGCCGGAGGCCGAGGCGGAGGGAGGAGTCGAATGAAGAAGCTCGAAGGGCGGGTCGCGGTGATCACCGGCGGCGGGAGCGGAATAGGGCTCGCGACGGCGACGCGTCTCGCAGAGCGCGGTTGTCGCCTTGCGCTGGTCGACATCGATGCCGAGCGCCTCGAGGCGGCCGCCAAACACTTCGCGGAGCGGGACGTGAAGACGTCGACGCACGTCGTCGATGTCGCCGATGCAGACGCGATGGAAGCGCTCCCTGCCGACGTGCTGGCGGAGCACGGGGCCGTCCACATCGTCGTCAACAACGCGGGCGTCTCCGTGGCGGCGAGCTTCGAGGACCAGAGCCTGGACGACCTGCGCTGGATCGTCGGGATCAACTTCTGGGGCGTGATCCACGGCTGCAAGGTCTTCCTGCCCGAATTGAAGAAGCAGGACGAGGCGCACATCGTGAACATCTCGAGCATGTTCGGCTTCCTGGGCGTGCCCTCGCAGAGCTCGTATTGCGCCACGAAGTTCGCAGTGCGCGGCTTCACGGAGGCGCTCTGGACCGAGCTGCAGGGCACGAGCGTCGGGGTCACGAGCATCCATCCGGGCGGGATCAACACGAACATCGCGACGACGATGCGCAGCTACGACGACGAGCTGCGCGACGCGACGGTCGCCGGACTGGCGCAGTCGCGGGCACCGGCTGCGGTCGCGAAGAAGATCGTCGCGGCGATCGAAGGCAATCGCCTGCGTGCGATCGTGGGGATCGAGGCCTACTTGGCCGAGTGGCTGAAGCGCCTGATGCCGGTCACCACACATCGACTGATCGCGCGGCGCATGAATCGCCTCGCGAATCGATGATCGCGAACGCGCGAGAACGAAACAAGAGAGAGAGGGACGACATGGGTCAGCTCGACGACAAGACGATCATCATCACGGGCGCCGCCCAGGGCATGGGCGCCGTGCACGCGCGGCGGTGTGTCGAAGAAGGCGCGAACGTCGTGCTGACCGACCTCCAGGCCGAGGCGGGCGAGAAGCTCGCGGCAGAGCTCGGCGAGCGCGCGGCCTTCGTCGAGCAGGACGTGACCCGCGAGGCGGACTGGGATCGCGTGGTCGACGAGACGCTCGCGCGCTTCGGCGGCATCGACGGCCTGGTGAACAACGCCGCGATCTGGTGGACCCAACCGGTGCTCGAGGAGGACGCGACCAGGTTCCTCAAGATGCTCGAGGTCAACGTGATCGGGACCTGGCAGGGCGTACGGAAGGTCGCGCCGAAGATGCACGAGCGGGGTGGCGGCTCGATCGTGAACCTGTCTTCGATCGCCGGGACCCGCGGCATCCCGGAGCACGCCGCCTACGGCGCCTCGAAATGGGCCGTGCGCGGCCTGTCGAAGGTGGCGGCCGCGGAGCTCGGCGGAATGGGTGTCCGGGTCAACACGATCCATCCCGGCGCGGTCGACGGCACCGGCATGTTCCTGGTGCCGGAAGACGAGCACGAAGCGCTCTTCGCCACGCAACCGATTCCGCGGCCAGCGCGTCGTGAGGAGATCTCGGGTCTCCTGATCTTCCTGCTCTCGGATGCTTCGAGTTACGTCACGGGCCACGAGCACGTGGTCGATGGCGGTCGTACGGTCTGGTAGCCACGGAGAGGGACCCGGCACGTCCGCGACGGAGAGTCAGTTTCGCTCGGATCGAGAGGGGGCAGGGAACCCCGCGCTGAGTGCGGTTCGTCGCGAAGTCTCGTATCGTGCCGCTTGCGCGGAGCCGGACGCCCGCCGGCGCGGCCATGAGGTCGTACGGGGGCAGGTCACGAATCCGCGGGAGGCCCCCCGAAGTGATTCACGCCGCACGCAAGAACAGCATCGCCCGGCGAGCTGCGACCCACCTGCTGCTCGTCCTCTCGTTCGCGCTCGTCGCAACGAGTGCATCCGCCGGGGAGCCCGCGGTTCGCGAGGCGAATTTCCGGATTCGGGCCGACTACGAGTGGCTGCACCTCTTCTCCGACGACGTGTTCGTGTACATGGCACCGTCGACCGGCAACGGCACGGTCACGACGCCGGTGGCCGCGCCCCCCACGATCGAGGGCACGACGGTCGAGGTCGACATCGACGACGGTGGCTTCACCGGGGTCTACACCTTCCCGGTCGTCGGCGACGAGTACGGCGCGCGCGTCTTCGGTGGGCCGCGCTTCGGGAAGATCCATGCGGATGCCTTCGATGAGACCGACATCTTCGGCTTCGACGCCGGTGCCGAAGGATTCTGGCGGGACCCGGCGGTCGGTGAGGCGGGCGCGGGCGCGTTCTACTCCGTCACGGACTATTCGACCAGCCGCGCGAACCGCCCGGTCAGTGGCATCAACGGCACGTTCCACACCGCGGGCGTCACCGCCTACGGCAAACTCTTCGTGGGCGCGCCGGACGCAGGCACGCCGATCGATCTCGACGTCCGCACGGTCTTCTCCGACTCGAACATCGACGACTCCGGTCTGAACTCGCGCGATCGTACCTACGGCGCGGTCGGTGGTGTGACCGCGTACCTCAACGATCACGCGTCCGTGCGCGCCGGCGGGATCTACGATCGCCGCAACCTCGGCCGCTCCGAGTGGATCGAGACCCGGGCGGCGACGATCGATCTCGACCTGCTCGTGCCGACGGAGCGCAACGTGATCCTCGGCGCCGGCATGATCATCGGGAACCGCGAGGAGAAGATCGAAGGCGTGCAGCGCTACGGTCGCCTGCTCTTCGGTCTCCGCTTCGAGGCGACCATCAGCTTCACCAGCGCCGAGTCGCTCCTCGAGCTGAACCGCACGCTCTTTTGATGCGGTGATGAGGCGGGTCAGGCGGGTCGCTGCATAGGCGGTGCCCCGCGACGACGACCGACGCAGCCTACGCCGTCGCTTGCCAACGCACCTCGAGCACCGAGTGCTCGGGGGGCACTCCCACGCGGAGCGGGAAACCGTAGAAGCCGGTGCCCCGGTGGACGTAGAGCCGGCTGCGTCCGCGTGCGAAGAGTCCCTGGTCGGGCCAGCGCGAACGCGACAGGACCGTCCAGTCGAGGCCGAGGGACACGAGTCCGACCTGGCCGCCGTGGGTATGACCCGAGAGGACCAGGTCGACGTCGTCGTCGGGCAAGGCGTGGAAGCCGACCGGGTCGTGCAAGAGCAGTAGGCGGAGGTGTCCGGGGCGTCGTGGGTGGCGCGCGAGCAGGTCGCCGAGATGCTCGCGATGGCCCCGACCGACGAAGTCCGCCCCGACGACCTGGACGGGCCCGACGGGCGTGTCGAAGGCCGCCTCGTCGTCGACGAGCAGTCGGATGCCGAGCACGTCCATGGCCCGGGTCACGTGCTCGGGGGCCTCGTGATCGTGATTGCCGAAGATCGCGACGCAGCGACCCGCGATCGGACGCAGGGGCGCGAGGGCTTCCTCGAGGCATCCCAGCGAGCCGATGCTCTCCATGGTGAGGAAGTCGCCGGTCAGCGCGACGAGGTCGGGGTCGCGCTCGACGAGATCCGCGATCCGCCTGCGTAGGCGCGACACGCTCTGCCACGGTCCGAGGTGCGTGTCGGTCAGCTGTACGATCCGGAGCGCGCGGGGGACGAGGGGTTCCGGTGCGGGGCCGCGGATGCGCTCGACCGGTACGCGGCGCATCCGCTCCGGGCCCTGCGGCGCGAGGTCGATACGGACGGTCTCGGGCCGAGCGCTGATCGAGGTCAGGATCGAGGCGATCGACACGACGAGGGGGAGCGCTTCGAGGACGGTCCACAGGTCGAGGATCGTGGTCCATCCGAGCGCGTCGAAGAGGAGTCGGAACGGCAGCAGGATCAGCAGCCAGGGTCCGGCGAGCATGCCCGCGGCGATGAACGTCTGGCCCGGGACCGAGACCGTCCAGCGGAAGAGCGAGCCGCGCATACGCGCGCGCACGAGATGCGCGAATTGAAGGCCGGCCGCGGCCATCGAATAGGCGAAGGCCGCGTCGATCCACGGGATCGCACCGGGCGGCAACAGCAGCCGGAGCCGCGCGTGGAGCAGCAGCGATGCGGGCAGGGCGAAGGTCAGCAGAACGGCCGAGAAGATCGCGTAGAAGCGTCCGCGCGCGATCGCCGCATAGACCGGCACCGCGATCCACACGACCACGGCCAATACCGGGAAGAGCCAGCCGAGGGCGGAGGCCTCGCTCTCGGTCATCGATCGATGCGCCCGGTCGTTCCGCCGGGCGAACGCTCGAGGACCCAGACCGCCTCCTGCCAGCTCTCGAGGCCGGCGGCGACGAAGCGCGGGTGCTGCGGCTTGCCCGGTTCGCTGAGATGGCGTCGCGTGACTGCGAAGGCGTCCGCGAAGAGCGAGTCGACCTCGTCCGCGGTCACCGAATGCGGTGGACCACCGACGACCGACTGGTCGTACTCGACGGTGAGCAGGAGGATCTGAACCCTATCGGGCAGGATCGCGGACATGTGGGCCGCATAACGCGCGCGCATCTCCGGCGGGAGCGCGATCAGGGAGCCGCGGTCGAAGACGCCGCGTACGCCCTCGAGTTGCTCCGTGCGAAGATCGAAGAAGTCGCCGCAGAGGAGCCGATAGCCCTCCGCCTCGTATCGCTCGAACGCGCCCTCGTGCTTCGGTACCACGTCGACACCGGCTTCGGCGAAGAAGTCCCGGCACGCGATCTCCGACAGCTCACAGCCGACGACCGGATGGCCCTGATCACGCAGCCAGGTCATGTCGAGGCTCTTGCCGCAGAGCGGAACGAAGACCGGGTCCGCCGCGTCGAGTTCGAGGGTGGGCCACTCGCGAACCAGTCGGTCATTGGCCGCGTCCTGGTGCCAGCCCAGCTCATCCTGCTCCCAGCGTTCCTTCCAGAATTCCGCTTTCATCGTGCTCTCCTGCTCTGCTCCGGGCTCGGGCGGCCGCTATGTTGACCCGTCTCGCGCGCCCGCGCGACATCGGGAAACGGACTTGCGGCTCTACGACTTCCATGAATCCGGAAACGGCTACAAGGTGCGCCTGCTGCTCTCGCACCTGGGTCTCGAGCACGAACGAATCGAGCTCGACATCCTGCAGGGCGAGACCCGGACCCCGGAATTCCTCGCGATCAATCCGAACGGCCGGATCCCGACGCTCGTCCTCGACGACGGGCGCGTCCTCTCGGAGAGCAGCGCCATCCTCTACTACCTCGCGCAGCGCACGGACTTCTGGCCACGCGACCCGTTCGAGCAGGCGCAGGTCCTGCAGTGGATGGGCTTCGAGCAGTACAGCCACGAGCCCTATATCGCGACGGTCCGCTTCTGGACCTTCGCCGGCCAGCTCGACGAGCACGCCGCGGAGCTGCCCGACCGCCGCGCCCGCGGCGAGGCCGCCCTCGACGTGATGGAGGGGCACCTGGGAGCGAACGACTATTTCGTCGGCGGGTGTTATTCGATCGCCGACATCGCGCTCTACGCCTACACCCACGTCGCTTACGAGGGCGGCTATGACCTGTCGGGTCGTCCCGCGATCCGTGCGTGGATCGATCGCGTCGCGGCGCAGCCGGGCGCCGTCGAGATCACCGCCGTCGAACCTCACTGAGCGCGGCGTGTCGCGTCAGAGGATCGCTTCGAAGCCCTCGAAGACGGGATGACCGAGGTACGTCCCTTGCGGCGCGCGGGCCTCGGCGTGGGCCTTCTTGAAGGACTCGCTCTCGGTCCAGGCCCGGAAGTCCGACTCGCTCTCCCAGATCGTGTGGGAGGCGTAGAGCGTGCACTCGTCGTCGGTCGCGCCTTTCAGAAGGTGGAAGGATCGGAAGCCGGGCTCGCCTTCGAGGTAGGAGTCGCGTTCGCGCCAGAGGGTCTCGAAGTCGTCCTCGCGACCGAGGGCGATTCGGAAGCGGTTCATCGCGATGTACATGGGCTCTCCTCGGGGGGCGGGGTGGCTCAGTCGAGCCGATGCAGGACGACGTTCTTCTGGGGCGAGTCGACGTCGGGAAACGTACACGACGGGATCGTTCGGAGGACGGGTGCGTCGACGCGGGGCGTCCCGGTCCGCTGGGGGTCGGCCAGCAGGATCGGACCGCGTTCGCGCGCCTCGCCCAGGATCCAGTCCCGGAGGCCCGTTTCGTAGAGCACGTCCGCCGCCAGCAGCAGGTCCCAGCGCGCCGGGGGCATCGGTGCCGTCTCGATCTCGACCCCGTTCCGCGCGGCGTTCAACTCTGCCGCGCGTCGGGAGAGCGGGTCGAGATCCGTCGCGACGACCGACCCGGCGCCGGCGCGCGCTGCGGCGATCGCGACGATGCCGCTCCCGGTGCCGAGGTCGACGACGTGCTTGTCGCGGACCAGCTCGGGATGGTCGAGCACGTGCCGGGCGAGGGCCTGGCCGCTTCCCCAGCAGAACGCCCAGAAGGGCGGCGCCTCGCCCTCCACCAGCTCGTCGCACCCGCCTTCGAGGTCGACCTCATCGCCGAGCAGCCAGAGCGTCAGCTCGGGGCAGAGCGGGGGCGTCTGCTCCGCGAGGTGCGTGCCGAACGCGCCCAGGTGGGCCTCGAGCTCCGGTCGATCCTTTCGCGCGTGGGCATCCCTCGTCGTCATGATCGGGGGAGCGTAGGCCAGCGGATCGGAATCGAGGGGTCGCGATGTGTGTTTTCGTGGTGGGCGTGCACACGCATCGACTACCATCGCACCGGGTCACGATGCATTCGGAGGGGGGGATCCATGTCCATCGATGAGACCGTGTACGCCGCGCCCGAGAGCGCGCTCGCTCGTCCCGATTCCGCGCACGCACGTTCGCTCGAATCCGCCATCGCCGGCGATTGGGACTTCGACATCGGCGAGGTGATGTCCGAGGCCTGGAGGCTGGTCGCCGGCTCGAAGGGCGTGATCTGGGTCGGGTTGCTGATCGCCTTCGCGATCAACGTCGTGCTCAGCATGGTGGGAGGTCTCGCGGCGGTCGCGCTCCCCGAGTCCCCCGAAATCGCGATGGGCGTGTCCGTCGTATTCCAGCTCGGGGGACAAGCCGTCGTCTGGGTGCTGACCGGCGGCCTCTATCTCTACGCGATCAAGCGCGCCGCCGATCAGGAGTCGGCGTCGGTGAACGACGTGCTGTCGGCGCTCCCGCTCTTCCTGCCGCTCGCGGGCGTGATGTTTCTCTCCACGCTGCTGACGTTCGTCGGCTTCGTTCTGCTGATCATTCCCGGAATCTATCTGGCCATCGGGTACATGCTGGCGCTGCCGCTCAAGGTCGAACGCGGACTCGGGATCTGGGAAGCGCTCGAGACGTCTCGGAAGTCGATCCAGAATCACTGGTTCAAGGTCTTCGGCCTCGGACTGGTGACGGCAATCGCGGTCGGACTCGGATCGTTGATCACGCTCGGGATCGGCATGATCTGGGCATGGCCGTTCTTCATCCTCGTCTACGGCGTGCTCTACCATCGGATCTTCGGGTACTCCGGAGCGGGATCGGCACAGGGCTGAGAGTCGCGTGACGAGCGACGCCACGCTCCGGCTCGAGACGCCCGAGGGCATCGACGTCGAGCTCCAGCCGGCGGGACCCGTCGCCCGCGCGCTCGCGCTCCTGGTCGACGAGACGATCGCGCAGATCGGGACGATCGCGTGCGCGGTTCTCGCCGCAACCCTCGGCGAGGCGGGTGTCGGCGCGGTGCTCGTGATCTATTTCCTGATCGAGTGGTTCTATCCCGTGTTCTTCGAGGTCCTCCGTCAGGGCCAGACACCGGGCAAGCAGGTGATGGGGTTGCGAGTCGTGAGTGCCGACGCGACGCCGATCGGGTGGAACGACTCGCTCGTCCGAAACCTGCTGCGGGTCGTCGACTTCCTGCCCTTCTTCTATCTGGCCGGGTTGGTGAGTCTCGTGGTGACGCGGCGCTTCCAGCGCCTCGGTGACCTCGCCGCGAACTCCGTCGTCGTGCACGACGATCGCGTGGCCGACCGGACGCGGAACGAAGACGAGGAGGCCGACCCGCTCGAGCGGCTCGGCGCGGCGCCGCTGCCTCTGCCCCTCGGCGTCGAAGAACGTCGCGCGATCGTCGGCTTCATCGAGCGCGAAGCGGGCTTGAGCGACGAACGGGCGATCGAGCTCGCCGACCTCCTGGAAGGCGTGACCGGAAGCCGCGGCGAAGCCGGCCACCGACAGCTGGTGCGGATCGCCAACGGGATCGCGGGGGGCGAGTGAGCGTGGCGCGGGGATCCGCATGAAGCAGCGCGTCTTCGAAGAGCGGAACGCCGCGCGCTGGGCTGCGTTCGAGGAGCTGGTGAAGGTCCTCGACGACCTGGGGCGCTCGCGACCGATGGGCGACGACCGCGATCGGCTCGAGGGCTTCCCCGCGCGCTACCTGGCGGTCTGCCGTGACCTCGCCGTCGCGACCGAGCGGCGCTATTCGCTCCGCCTCGTCGACCGGCTGAATCGCCTCGCCCTCGACGGCCATCGCATCCTCTATACCCGAGACTCGAACGTAGCGCTCCGCGCGGTCCGCTTCTTCGCGCGGGACTTTCCGCGCGCGGTGCGTCGAGACTGGCTCTCGGTGTCGATCGCGACGGCGCTTTCGATCGTGCCGGCTCTCGCCATCGCCTTCCTGATCCAGGCGTCGCCGGATCTCGTCTACAGCGTGATCGATCCCGGAGAGGTCCAGTCCTTCGAAGAGATGTACGACCCGGCCAATGACGTGATCGGCGAGAACCGCGACGCGTCCACGGACGTCGCGATGTTCGGCTTCTACATCATGAACAACATCAGCGTCGCCTTTCGTGCCTACGCTTCCGGGCTGGTCTTCGGGCTCGGGAGCGTGCTGGTCCTGATCTACAACGGTCTCTTGCTCGGGGGCGCGACGGCGCATCTCGTGGGCGTCGGCTTCACGACGACGTTCACGTCCTTCGTGATAGGCCACGGCTCCTTCGAGCTGACCGCGATCGTCCTGAGCGGAGCGGCCGGGCTGCGACTCGGCTGGGCGTTGATCGCGCCCGGGGCGCGCACCCGCCCGGGTTCCCTTCGACACGCTGCGAGCGAGACCGTCACGATCATCCACGGCGTGGTCGCGATGCTGGTGGTGGCCGCGCTGATCGAGGCGTTCTGGTCGTCTAAGGGCGCGCTCATGCCCGAGATCAAGTACGCGGTCGGGGCCGTGTTGTGGGCGCTGGTCTGCGCCTACTTCGTATTCGCGGGTCGCGACGTTCGCCCGCGGCGGGGAGGTGCGGATGGCCGCTAGCGCCGCCGTGACCGAAGTGCCGGAAGAGGAGCGGTCGGTCGAGGCGCCGATCGCGGGGGGCGCGTGGTCGGAACAGCTGCGTCCGCGGCCGCCGAACGAGGCGGTCGACTTCGGATTCCAGTTCGTGCGCGAGCACTACTTCACGCTGGTCGGGATCGCGGGCGCGCTGCTACTCCCCCTGGCGGCGCTCGCGATTCTGCTCTTCGCCGGCCATCCGTTCTGGGTCTCGTTCTTCGTGTGGTGGAGCAAGCCCTTCTGGGAACGGCCGCTGCTCTTTCATCTGAGCCGCGCGCTCTTCGGCCGCGCGCCGACCGCGCGCGAGACGCTCCGGGCATGGCGCACCTACATGCCTCGCGGGCTGCTGTCTGCCCTCACGATCCAGCGCCTCGCGCCGATGCGCTCCTTCGACCTGCCGGTCGCGGTGCTCGAGGGCTCGACCGGCGCCGCCCGGAGCGAACGGCTCTCGGTGTTGCGCCGCGGGCGCCACGCCGGCGCCGCCGCGACGCTGACGATCGTGCTCGTGCACATGGAAGCGCTGCTGCAGCTGGGGCTGCTCACCCTGGTCTTCTTCTTCCTGCCCGAGGCCGCAGGGGAAGCCTTCGCGGAGGCGCTCTTCGAGAGCGCGGAGGGCGCCGGGGTCCTGCTGACCTGGGTCGTCACCCCGGCCTACGTCGCCGCGATCCTGCTGGTCGCTCCCTTCTACGTGGCGGGCGGCTTCTCCCTCTATCTCCATCGCCGCACCGAGCTCGAAGCCTGGGACCTCGAGCTCGTGTTCCGCCGGATCGCCGCGCTGGCGGCCACGCGCCGACGCCGCATCGGCGCCTCTGCTTCCCTCGCCGCGCTGCTGACGACGGCTGCGCTGCTCGGGAGCAGCATGCTGCCGATGGACGCCGCCGCGCTCACGTCGGAAGCGGCGAAGCAGTCGATCGAAGCGATCCTCGAGGGTGAGGACTTCCACGAGCCGGACACCGTCTGGATCCCTCGCTTCCTGCTCGACTGGGAGCTCGACGAGCAGGAGACGCAGTCCTCGTCGCTGCCGGAGTGGCTGACCGAGTTCTTCGCGGCGGCCGGCCAACTCATCGGCGAGTTCGGACAGATCCTGCTGATCGCCGTCGCCTTCGTGCTGATCGGCTGGCTGCTCGTCCGCGTGATCGGCGAGGGCACCTTCACCCTGGACGTCGTGTCCGGAGAGGCGCGACGAGAACGCACGCCGAAGGCGCTCTTCGGTCTCGAGATCACCGAGGAGAGCCTGCCCGCGGACGTCGCCGACGAAGCGCGGTCGGTCGCAGCGTCCGGGCGAGCGAGAGACGCGCTCGCGCTCCTCTATCGCGGCGCGCTCTCGCGCCTCGCGCTCGACCATGGCGCCGAGCTGCCGCGGGGCGTGACCGAGCGCGAGTGTCTCGATGCGGCGCGCCCGGTCCTCGACGCAGAGGGGATCACGTACTTCTCGCGCCTCACGCTCACCTGGCTTCGCTGCGCCTACGGACATCGCGAACCGGCACACGACGACCTCGGCGCGCTCTGCACCGACTGGGGACGCTTCTTCGGCGCCGACGCCGGGGTCGCGCGTGACGAAGGGGTCCCCACGTGAAGGGGACGACGATCTTCTGGATCGTGTTCGGTCTCGTGCTGCTGGGCGGCGCGGTGTTCGCCTGGACCTACGTCGAGTGGGTCGAGGAGGAAGTCGACCGGGGCTATTCGCTCGATGCCCGGCGCAACGACTTCCTTGCGGCCGAGCGATTTCTCGCAAAACACGGCATCGAGACCGAAGACGTGACCGGCGCGACGCTGCTCGACGATCTGCCGCCGGCGGACGATGCGCTCCTGATGTCGGCACCCCGCGAGGCGCTCTCCGCGCGACGAAGAGACGCCCTCGTCGCCTGGGTCGAACGCGGCGGCCTGCTGATGGTCGTGGCGCATTCGGTCTACGACCACGAGGTCGAAGCGAGCCGTGACCCGCTGCTCGACGCGCTCGGCGTCTTCCTGATCGCGCCCGAGGAGGAAGACGAGGTCGACGACGAGGTCGACGGCGACGACGCGGAGAGCAACGTGCCCGACGTCGAGCAGTCCTTCGAAACGCAGGCCGAGGAGCTGGCGGAGTCGCTGCCCGGCACCCTCGGTGAAGCGATCGAACAGGCACTTGGCCTCGACGCGTGCCGCGAAGACGAAGACCGGCTGGACACGCTGCGCCTGGGCCCCGGGGACGACGACCTGGCGCGCGTCGAGCTCGATCACGAGAACGAGCTCGCGGTCTACGAGGAACGTCTCGACGAAGTCTGGTTCTCGCCGAAGCGCCAGGTGATGCTGCTTCCGGTCGAAGCGGGCCAGGTGATCGCGGTGACGTCGATCGCGCCCTTCAGGAACAAGCGCATCCATTGTCACGACCATGCCTGGTTTCTGTGGCACACCTTCGAAGGCCGACCGAAGGTGTGGATGATGCACGACCCCGACGTGCCGTCGCTCGCCGATCTCGCCGTTGCGAATCTTCCGCTCACGTCCTGGGGCGGTCTCGGATTGATCCTGCTCGCCTGCGTGACGTACTCGTTGCGCTTCGACCTGCCGACCCGCGAGTCCGCTGCGCCCCGTCGTGAGCATCTCGAACACGTCCAGGCGAGCGTGACGTTCCATTTCCGGAAGGGCGGCTTCGGCGCGCTGGTGAAGCGGCTGCGCGACGACCTGCTGGCGCGCGCGCCGCGGGACCACGAGAAGTGGGCTTCCCGGGCCGGGCTCTCCCGCGACGCGCTCGCCGCCGCGCTCTCCGAGCACTCGCCGCGCAGTCGTCGGGCGATCATCGAACGCACCGCCTGGATGCTCAGGTTGCGGAAGACGAAATGAAGTCGCCCTCGGCCAGGCCGAGGGTGAGGAGGAAGAGATGAGTGAGACGACGGCGACCCCGGTCGCAGAGGCCACGGCGGACGAGGTCGCGTGGGCGAAGGCGCGCACCGACGCGATGCGCGAGCAGATCGGTCGGGCGGTGATCGGTCAGGATCGGCTCGTGTCGGAGATCCTCGTCGCCTTCGTGGCGGGGGGACATGTCCTGATCGAGGGCGTGCCGGGGCTCGGAAAGACGCTGATGGTGCGCAGCCTCGCGACCTGCTTCGGGGGCAAGTTCGCGCGGGTGCAGTTCACGCCCGACCTGATGCCTTCGGACGTCACGGGCCACGCGTTCTTCGACGCGGCGACCCAGCAGTTCACGATCCGGCGCGGACCCGCCTTCACGAACCTGCTGCTCGCTGACGAGATCAACCGCTCGCCCGCGAAGACCCAGGCAGCGCTTCTCGAAGTCATGCAGGAGCGGCAGATCACGATCGAAGGCGAGGCCCACGAGACACCGCGCCCCTTCATGGTGCTCGCCACCCAGAACCCCCTCGAACAGGAGGGCACGTATCCGCTCCCTGAGTCCGAGCTCGATCGGTTCCTGATGAAGCTGCTCGTCGACTATCCGGACGCGGAAGCGGAGGAAACGATGCTGCGCCTCGTGACCGAGGGGCGGACGGGCAGCGACTTCCATCTCGAGGCGGTGTCGGCGGTCGTGCAACAGGACGAGGTCCTGCGGCTGCAGGACGTGTCGGCTCGACTCAAGGTCGACCGCGAGGTCTACGCCTACACCGTCCGGATCGCGCGCGAGACCCGCAACCGCATCGGCATCGCCCAGGGCGCGGGACCGCGAGCCACGATCTCGATGATCCGCGCGGCGAAGGCCCACGCGATCCTCGAAGGTCTCGAGTTCGTGACACCCGACGACGTCAAACACGTCGCCCCGGCCGTTCTCCGCCATCGCATCCAGCTGACCGCCGACCTCGAGATCGAGGGCGCGCCGGCGGACGAGATCATCGGCGCGCTCCTCGAAGACGTGCCGGCGCCGCGGATCTGAGCGCGGACCCGGAGCCTGCGATGAAGACGACGCAACGTCGGCCGAGCCCGATCGCCCTCGCGATGCTCGCCTCGCTCTGGGGGCTCGCGTTCGTCGTCGAAGCGGTCGGGCTCTGGCAGGCCGCGCCGGTCGCGCTCGGCGGCGTGCTGTTGCGCTCGGTCGTTTCGGCGCTCGCGCTCGTGGTTCTGTTCGCGATGGCGATCGATCTCGTCGTGCTCGGGCGCGTACGGGCGCCGACCTTTCGGCGGGCGCTTCCTCGCAGCCTGTCGCTCCAGGCTTCTTCCGACGTCGGTGTCGAGCTGCGCTTGCGGGGCTTCACGGGGTCGCAGGTCGAGCTGATCGATGGCGTGCCGGCGACTGCGGAGACGACCGGTCTGCCCCTCGCGCTTCGACCGGAGGGCGGCGACGTGCAGCGCGCGGTCTACCGCGTTCGTCCGCTCGCGCGTGGGGACGCGCACTTCGAGCCCGCGACGCTGCGGGCGATCTCGCCGATGCGCCTCTGGCGCTACACCGCGCCGCTCGGCGAGGCGGAGACGATCCGCGTCTATCCGAACTTCGCCGCGACGACCCGCTTCGACGAGCTCGTGCAGTCCGCGCGCACGCGGGAAGTCGGTATCAAGCGCCAGCGCCTGCGCGGGGAAGGGCTCGAGTTCCATCAGCTCCGGGAGTACCGCACGGGCGACTCGATCCGACAGATCGATTGGAAGGCGACGAGCCGCAAGCGCGAGCTGATCTCACGCGAGTACGAGGCGGAACACGACCAGCGCGTGGTCTTCCTCCTCGACTGCAGTCGGCGCATGCGGACCAAGGACGGGGATCTCAGTCACTTCGACCACGGGTTGAACGCGATGATCCTGCTGGCCCACGTCGTACTCAAGGGTGGGGATGCCGTCGGGCTGATGAGCTTCGGCGAGGAGCAGCGCTGGACCGCTCCGACCAAGGGAGCAGCGACCGTCAGCCGCCTGCTGCACCGCGTGTACGACCTCGAGCCCACCACCCTCGGCGTCGACTTCCGCGGCGCGGCGGAAGAGTTCGGTCGTCGCCAGACGCGGCGCTCGATGGTGATCCTGCTGACGCACCTGCGACCGGAGGACGAGCCCGACGTCCTACCGGCGCTGCGACTCCTGCGGCGGCGTCACTTCGTGTTGGTCGCCGACCTGCGGCAGGTCGAGCTCGACGAGCGCCTGGCGCGCGACCCGGACGATCTCGGCGAGGCCTTCACGGCCCTCGGTGCGTGGCGCGACCAGCTCGATCGCAAAGGCATGCACGACCGGCTGCGCCGGGAGGGCGTCCGAACCCTCGATGTCTCCCCGGCGACCCTCGGACCCGCCCTCGTGAGCCGGTACTTCGACGCGAAGCACGGCGGCGGGCTCTAGGGGGCGACGCGCGGCTGCTAGGTCGCGAGCAACCGCCACAAGCCCACGCCGGTCACCAGGATCCCCAGCACGATCACGAGGAAGCCCGTGCCGCCGATCGCGCCCCAGGCGTAGACGCCGCGCCGCTCGTCGCGCGGGATCAATCCGTGGTGCGAGGTCGGCGAGATCCACCAGCGATCCGGCAGGCGGTCGACGCGCACGAGTGACCGGTAGACCAGCCAGTGGTAGACGATCGCGGTCGGAATCCCGTAGACGAAGCCGATCGCCGAGATCGCGACGCCGCCCCACACCATCGCCTCGGCTCCCGCATTCGCGGCCCACGCGACGACGCTGAAGAGGAGGACGATCCCGAGGCTGATGAGGGTTTCGAGCATGCCGACTCCGTGACGGACACTGCGCCTCTATCGGCAGTTCGACGGAGCGACTCGAGCCCGGCCCCGAACGCAAAGACGCCGGAAAACCCGAAGGCTTCCCGGCGTCTGGATCATGAATCAGGGCAGGCACCCGAGAGTCGGTGGTCGAACCCCGATCTCCCAGGTCGCCAATACGCCTGGACGCGACGAACGCGCCTCCCGGCCCCGCTCAGTAGCGATAGTGATCGGGCTTGTACGGCCCCTCGATGTCGACGTCGAGGTATTCCGCCTGCGCCGGCGTCAGCTCAGTGAGCTGCACGCCGAGCTTGTCGAGGTGGAGTCGCGCGACCTCTTCGTCGAGCTTCTTGGGCAGGACGTAGACCTTGTTCTCGTACTCGCCGCCGTTCTGCTGCAGCTCGATCTGGGCGAGCACCTGGTTGGTGAACGACGCGGACATCACGAAGGACGGATGGCCGGTCGCGCAACCCAGGTTGAGGAGTCGGCCCTCGGCAAGAATCAGCACGCTGTGACCGTCGGGGAACTTCCACTCGTCGTACTGCGGCTTGATCTCGATCCGCTCGACACCCGCGATCTTCTTCAAGCCGGCCATGTCGATCTCGTTGTCGAAGTGGCCGATGTTGCCGACGATCGCCTTGTCCTTCATGCGGGACATGTGCTCGGCGGTGATGATGTCGAAGTTGCCGGTCGTCGTGACGAAGACGTCGGCGGTCTCGACGACGTTGTCGAGGGTGTTCACCTCGTACCCCTGCATCGCCGCCTGCAGCGCGCAGATCGGGTCGATCTCGGTCACGATCACCCGGCAGCCCTGGCCGCGGAGGCTCTCCGCCGAGCCCTTGCCGACTTCGCCGAAGCCGCAGATCACGGCGACCTTGCCGCCGAGCATCACGTCCGATGCGCGCATCAGGCCGTCGGGAAGCGAGTGCCGGCAGCCGTAGACGTTATCGAACTTGGACTTCGTGACCGAGTCGTTCACGTTGATGGCGGGGAAGAGCAGCTGACCGTTCTTCTCCATCTGATAGAGGCGGTTGACGCCGGTCGTCGTCTCTTCGGAGACGCCGCGCATCTGCTCGGCGGTTCGCTTCCAGCGCGTCTTGTCCGACGCGTTGATGCTCTTCAGCGTCTCGAGGATCACGCCCCACTCCTCGGAGTCGGTCTCCGGGTTGAACTCCGGGAACTTGTCCGCGGTCTCGAACTCGAGGCCCTTGTGGATGAGCAGGGTCGCGTCGCCGCCGTCATCGACGATCAGCTCCGGGCCGGAACCGTCGGGCCACTGGAGAGCGACGTCCGTGCACCACCAGTACTCCTCGAGGGTCTCGCCCTTCCACGCGTAGACCGGGACGCCCTTGGGATCTTCGGGCGTGCCGTCGGGGCCGACGACGACCGCGGCCGCCGCGTGGTCCTGGGTGGAGAAGATGTTGCACGAGACCCAGCGCACGTCGGCACCGAGCGCGGTCAACGTCTCGATGAGCACGGCGGTCTGGATCGTCATGTGCAGGCTGCCCATGATGCGGACGCCGTCGAGGGGCTTGCTGGCCCCGTGGCGTTCGCGCAGGACCATCAGGCCGGGCATCTCGTGCTCGGCGAGCTCGATCTCCTTGCGCCCCCAGTCACAGAGGGTGAGGTCGGCGACCTTGAAGGCCGGGGCATCGGAAGGGCTGGGAAGGGCCATCGCGTGGATCTCCTGGATCGGGCGCCCGAGGATGGGACGCCTCTAATATCTGAATATGCGGATAAACTGGTATACACCTTGAGCCGCGTCAACCGCGCGGCGGGCGGAAGCGCAGAAATCCCTGAAAACCGCGCCATCCCGACCGGATGCGATGCGCGGCCGTGTGCGCCCCAAGGGGAAACGCGAGCGCCGCCGCGCCCTCCCGATCGGGTCGACCGCGTTCGAGCTTGATCGTGCGGATTGCGTAGACGCGGGAGTCCGTGTCGCGCTGCGGGCGCGTGTGCGGCGCCGGCGCGCCGCTACGGGAGGAGGGCCGGCCGCTAGCGGAGGACGGCGGCGACGACGAAGGCGGCGGCGGCGAGCGAGAAGAACACTGCGCCGACCAGCCATCGCAGGGTCGTCGTCTGCGACACGACCGCGGACTCGAGGCGTCGCTGCTGCTCGGAGACCTGGAGCAGCGACTCCTGCAGCTCGCTCAAGGTGCCGAGCTGCTCTTCGATGTCCCAGAGCTGCGTGAGGCGCTGCTCGACCTGGTCGGAGCGGCCCACGAGTTCACCGTGGCTGCGTTCGAGCTTGGCCTCGACCGAGACGAGCGCCTGGAGCATCGGCTCGACGATCCGGTTCTCGATCGCCGAGGTGTCGACGGCGACCCGCGGCGGCGCCGGGGCGACGGCGTTCTTCGCGCGCTCGGCGAGGGTCGGACGCGCCGCCGTCTCGGGCTCCGGGGCGGGGGCCCGGGTCTCCGCCGGCGGGGGCGGGGGCTCGGGCGCGTTCCGGCGGCCGAGTGCGATGCGTCGCCAGAACGAGGGTCTCTGGGGCTGTGCGGCTTGATTTCGGGGGCCTCGGTCGCCGGGGAGCGCCGTTCCCCGCGGCGCGGCAGAGGCGCTCGTCGGCTTCGGCGCTGAAGCGTTCGTCGCGGAGATCGGCTCGGTCGAAGTCGCCGCAGGCTCGTCCGCGCCCGTCAGGGACGACGCGAGACCGCTCGCGCCCGGCGTCGACGTCTTCGCCGTCGCGTTCGTCGCGACGCCGCTCGACGTGAGATTCCCGGCGAGCGCGGCGCTTCGATGTTCGCGCGCGTCGCCTTCGCTGGCGGTCGCGCGGTCGCGCGCCGTCGTCGTCGATATCGGAGGTGTCGCTTCCGACTCGCTCACGCCGAACTCCCTCTGCAGCGGGGCACCGACCGGTTCGCCCTCCGGTAGGACGAGCTCCGCCGATCGCTCCGAGATTTCCGCACCCCGCGGACTCGTCACCGTGTCCGCCATCGCTCCCCCATCATGCTCCGCGCGACCTCCGCATGATACAGCGTGATCCGTGGGCCGACCGCCGCTGGATCGCGTGCATTCCGAGTCCGTGCGTGCCTCGGCACCGAAGCATGGTTTCCGATCGGGCCGTGGCTAGACTCCCCCGCCGTGAAACGTACGATCGACCTCGACGGCTGTGTGAATTTCCGGGATCTCGGTGGCTATCCGACGCGGGACGGCCGCAGTCTGCGCTGGCGGCTGCTCTTTCGCAGTGACGCGCTGCACGCGGTGACGCCGGCGGACATCTCGACGCTGCGGGACGAATTGTCGCTCTCCGACATCGTCGACCTGCGCTCGACCTTCGAGCTCTCTAACGAGGGCCGGGGCCCCCTCGAGCGCGAGCCGATCGCGTTCCACCACAACCCGCTCTTCGACGGCGATCCGAATCGCGCCGACAGCCGCGCTGCGCAGACGATGACCCTGGGCGAGCGCTACGTCGGCATGCTGCAGCACGCGCACGAGAAGATCGTGCAGGCCGTGCGACTCCTCGCGCGCGCCGATCGCGGCGCGGTGTACCACTGTGCCGCCGGCAAGGATCGGACGGGCGTGATCTCCGCGGTGGTGCTCGGCGCCCTCGACGTCGACGACGAGCTGATCGTCGCGGACTACGCGCTCTCCGCGGAACGGATCGACGAGATCATCGCGCGGGTCATGAGCATGAAGGGCTATCAGGGCACGCTGATCGACATGCCCGAGGACACGCTGCACGCGAAGCCCGAGTCGATGCGGACGGTCCTCGAGCTCGCGCGGGAGAATTGGGGCTCGATGACCGACTACCTGCGGGAGGGCGGGTTCTCGGACGACGACCTCGCGCGGTTGCGCGCGAAGTGCCTCGAATAACGTCCGGAGCCGCAGGCGGTCAACTCGCCACGTGCGCTTCGAGCAAGGTCGCGATCGCGCTCGGATCGAGCTGGTAGTCCTTCCCGCAGAAGTCGCAGACGACTTCCTGCCCGCCGCCGCCGGCCGCGAGCTCCTCGAGCTCCACACGCTCGAGGAGCGCGAGGGTACGAAGCGCGCGCGTAGCCGAGCACGGACAGTGGAAGGACGGCGTCATCGTGTGCTGCGCCCGCGCGCCGAGGCCGATCATCAGCCGCTCGACGAGATCGCCCGGCTCGAGCGGGCTGCGCAGCAGCTGCGCCAGCCCGGGGAGGCCGCGCACGTTGTCCTCGACGATGGAAAGGTCTTCGTCGGTCGCGCCAGGCAGGGCCTGCACCAGGAAGCCGCAGGCCGCGACGTCCTGCATGCCGGGCCCGAACGCCACCCCGAGCCCCATCGCCGACGGTGTCTGCTCGCTCTCCGTGAGGTAGAGCGTCAGGTCGCCGGCGACCTCGCCCGAGACGAGCGGAACGGTCCCGGTATAGGGCGAACGCCAGCGCGGGCGATGGCGGACGACGTTGAGCGGTCCCTGGCCGATCGAGCGCGCGATGTCCGGCGTGCCGTCGGCGAGGACCTGAGAGTGTTCGGGGTGTTGGACCGTGCCGCGCACGTGCGCGCGACTGTCCGCGATCGCGGTCAGCGATCCGAGGGGACCGTCGCCCCGGAACTGCAGCTGTACCGATTCGACGTTGGCCTCGTCCGCGTCGTCCGCGGCGCTGCCGACCGCGATCAGGAGCGCGCCCATCATCGCGCGGCCGAGCGCGTCCCCCGCCGTCGGCGCGAAGGGCCGGCGGCTGAGCGCCTCCGCGACGAGCTCGCTCGCGACCAGGGTCTTGATCGCGATCGTGCCCGCGTCCGAGATCGTGCGCACGAGTCGGTCGGCGCCGGTCGTCGTCGCAGCGACGATGCGGCGGGAATCGACCGTCGCGCCGCTCTCGGCATCGGCGTCAGGGGAAGTGGAGGAGTCCATGGGCCGACGATAGCGGCTGCCCGATCGCGGATGGGGTCAGCGCTTCCGGTCCCAGGTCTCGATCACGAACGCGTGGGCGTGGCGGTCGTCGGGCTCGAAGCGCGAGGTGTCGACCCGCGCCCATTCGCCGGCTTCGAGCTCCGGGAAATGCGTGTCGCCCGTCGGCTCGGCGTCGACGACCGTGCGGTAGACGCGATCCCCGATCGCGAGCGCGTCGCGATAGATCGCCTCGCCTCCGGCGACGAAGCACTCGGTGTGCCCGGCCGCGCGGGCATGCGCGATCGCGGCGTCGAGATCCGGCAGGAACGCCACGCCCTCGACCGGCGCGTGCGCGCTGCGCGTGAGTACGAGGTTCGCCCGCCCGGGCAGCGCCTTCCCGATCGAGTCGAAGGTCTTGCGCCCATACACCAGCGCATGCCCCATCGTCGTTCGCCGAAAGAACTTCTGGTCCTCCGGCAACCGCCACGGAATCTCCCCGTCCGCCCCGATGACCCCGTTCCGCGCAACTGCGACGATCAAGGAGATACGCAAAAAACGGCCCCCGAACGACAGACGCGAGCCGAACGAATCGGCGTCGCGGAAGGATCAAGGCGCGACGAAGGCGGTCGAGCGAACCCTGGCCGCATATCAGACCGCGATGGGCGCCGAGATCTTCGGATGCGGGTCGTAGCCTTCGAGCTCGAAGTCCTCGTACGTGAACGCGAAGAGGTCCTTCACCGCCGGGTTCAGGGTCATCGTCGGCAGCGGCCGCGGCTCGCGGGTCAGCTGCTCGCGGACCTGCTCGAAGTGGTTCGTGTAGATGTGCGTGTCGCCGAGCGTGAGGATCAGCTCCCCGGGAACCAGGTCGGTGACCTGCGCGACCATCATCGTGAGCAGCGAGTAGCTGGCGATGTTGAAGGGGAGACCGAGGAACACGTCGCAGCTGCGCATGTTCATCGCGCAGTGCAGCTTCTCTTCCTGCACGTTGAACTGGAAGAACATGTGGCAGGGGGGGAGCTTCATCGCGTCGAGCTCGCCCACGTTCCAGGCCGAGAGCAGCAGGCGGCGCGAGCTCGGGTTCGCGCGGATCTCGTCGACGAGGTGCGCGAGCTGGTCGATCTCGACGGGCTCTGTCGACTCGCTGCCTCGGGGCGGTGCCGCGCGCCAGCGGCGCCACTGGGCACCGTAGACCGGTCCGAGGTCCCCGTCTTCGCCCGCCCACTCGTCCCAGATCGTCACCCCGCGCGCGCGCAGCGTGTCGTTGTTCGTGTCACCGGCGACGAACCAGAGCAGCTCGTGGAGGATGCTCTTGGTGTGGACCTTCTTCGTCGTGAGCAGCGGGAAGCCACCGCCCTCCGCGGGCGAGCGAGCGGGGTCGAGGTCGAAACGCAGCTGGCGCCCGAAGACGCTGCGCGTACCGGTGCCCGTGCGGTCCTCCTTGTCGACTCCGTTCTCCATGACGTCGCGGAGCAGATCGAGATAGGCCTTCATCGCCGGAGTCGTCCTGGATCGAGAGAAGTCTTCATCGTCGGACTCGGATCGACGGGGTGCTGCGAGGGGGAGACCCAGAGTACGCGACTCATCCCACGAGCGCTCGCAGGGTCACCCTTCGAGTGCCTCTTCCATGAAGTAGTTGAAGTCCTCGCTCTCCTCGCCGTGGAGCAGCTCGTAGGCGTGGGCGGGGGACTTCGAGTCGAAGAGCTGGTCCTGGAAGGCCCGGTCGGTGCCGACCGTCCGGGCCAGCGCCGCGAGGACCTGGAGGTGGCGGTCGCGCTCGTCGGGGGACGTGCCGAGGAGCACCATGCAGTGGACGGGCCGTTCGTCGGGGGTGTCGAAGTCGAGTCCCTTTCGGGAAAGCGCCATCACGCCGACCATCGGTTCGCCCTCGGGCAGGATGCCGTGGGGAACGGCCAGGCCGCCGCCGAGGCAGGTCGAGCCCTGCGCCTCGCGATCGAGGACGCTCGCGAGGAGCGCTTCGCGGTCGACCCCGCGCAGGCCGGCGCTGCGGATCAGGTGATCGACGAGGCGGCCGATCGCCTGCTCCTTCGTGGGCGCGTCGAAGTCGGTGAGGATCTGTTCTTCCTGGAGGAAGTCGATCAGGCGCAGGCGATCCTTGCCGACCTCGCCCGCGCGGGCGAGGGCGAGGCGCGTCAGGACCGGCCCGATGATCTCGTTCACCGTCACGACCGAGAGGACGACCGCAGCGAAGAGGCCGGCGGCGTCGGCGAAGCGGGGGTCTTCCTGGATCAGCAGCACGAGGCCGACGGCGACCCCCGCCTGGGGAACGAGGGCGAGACCCAGGTTGCGGCGCACCCGGTCCGTCGCCTGGGCGGCGCGGAGCGCGAGGTCTGCCGAGAGCAGCTTGCCGCCGACCCGCGCGAGGAAATACAGGAGGACGAGGAGCCCGGCCTGCTCGAGGTGCTCGAAGGAGAGGTGCATGCCGGCGAGGGTGAAGAAGACCGTCAGGATCGCGGGCTCGAAGTTGTCGAAGACGCTGTCGACGAGGTGCGTCCGGCTGCGGGCGATGTTCGTCTGAACGGCGCCGAGCATGAGGCACGCCAGCATGGGCGAGATCCCGATCGCGGTGGCGAGGCCGCTCGTGAGCACGAGGGCGACGACGGCGCTCGTGGCGAGGCGCTCCGGGCCGAGGGCGATCCGCGTGGCGCGGTCGAGGACGATCGCGGCGACGGCGCCGAGGGCGATCGGGGCGAAGAGCTGGGCCAGGAAGCCGCTCGGATCGAGCAGGGCATCGCTCCCGAGGGCAAAATCGGTCCCGATCAGCGCGCGGCAGACCTCGAAGACGACGATGCAGGCGGTGTTGTTGAGGGCGACGCTCGCGATCAACGTCTTCACGAACACGCCCTTCGAGCGGGTCTCGCGGACGAGCGCGACGATCGTCGCCGGTGCGGTCGCGATCGAGACGGCGCCGAAGAGCAGCGCCAGCTCGAAGGACGCGCCCCCGAACGCATAACACGCGCCGAACACCAGCAGCGGCGTGATGGTCGACTCCGCCAGCAGCAGGTAGAAGAGCCGGCGCACCGCATTCGAGAGTCGGCCCACGTGGAGGTGGGCGCCGACGGTCACCGCGATCAGTCCGAGCGCGATCTCGGTCATCGGCTCGAGGCCGGCGATCGACTCCTTCGAGAAGAGATCGAAGCCCGCGTGGCCGATCACGACGCCCCCGACGATCTGTCCCGTGATGCCCGGCAGTCGTGCGCGACGCGCGAGGGCGCCCGCGAGACTGCCCGCGAGCAGGACGATGGCCAGGAGCAGGAGCGGGCCCGCGTCGTGCAGGGAGTCGAGAGCGGAGGTCATGCCGGGGTCGAGGATACCCCGGGCGACGTGGGTGCGCGCGAGGACGCGCGTCGTGTCAGGCGGTGCCGCCGACCAGGTTGCGGAGGACTTCGAAGCCGCCGGCGTAGGTCCCGATCAAGCTTCCGAGGGTCGTGAGCACGAAGACGAGGAAGATCCGCATGAGGCGGCTCTGCCACCAGCGTTTCGGCACCGCCAGGTCGTCGCCGACCGTGCCGAAATCCGCCACCCGGGGTGGTGCGGCCCACAGCTGGGCGAACGCGGCGACATAGCCCGCGCCGATCAGGGGCGTGAGGCTCGTGAAGGGGGCGGCGAGCGCGGCCGCGGCGATCGTGACGGGATGGGCGAGGGCGACGATGGCGCCGATCCCGGCCGGGACCGCGTTCGCGAGGAACCAGATCAGCGCGTTCTCACCGGCGGCCTCCGCACCCTGGGTCCAGCCGATGGCGGCGATCGAGGCGATGATCACGAGGGGGATCGCCCAGCCGACGACCTTCCAGATGCCGTTGCCTTGCGGGATCTCCGAGATCTCGTCGAGGTCCGCGCGCTCGTCCCGGAGCAGTCGCCCCTTCATGCCCTCGACATGGCCGGCACCGACGACCGCGACGATCCGGTCGCCTTCGGTCTCCAGGATCTCGTGGGCGAGGTAGGCGTCGCGCTCGTCGATCAGCACGCGCTTCAGGTCCGGCATCAGCTGCCCGAGCTCGTTCATGACTTCGCTGACGACGTCCTGCTCGCGGATCCGCGCGAGCTCCTCCTCGGAGACCTCGGTCTCCTCGAAGAGGGAGGCGACCAGCTCGGTGAGCAGGCGCATGCGCTGCCACCAACCGAGGGACGCCCAGGCGCGGCGGAGCGTGACGCGCACGTCGCGGTCGCAGAGGGAGATCGGGATGTCGTGGTCCTGGGCGGCGCGCGCCGCCTCCAACAGCTCGCTGCCCGGCGTCACGCCGAGCTGCAACCCGAGGCGTCGCTGGTACGAAGCGAGGATCAGGTTCAGCATCAGCGTTGCGAGCTGCTTGTTCTCGAGCACCTCGCGGAGGTCCTGCTCCTGGAACTTCTTCTCCTGGGAGAGGGCCTCGTAGCGGCCGTCGTCGAGCTCGATGCAGACCGCGTCCGGGCGCTCGCGTTCGATCACTTCGCGCACGAGGTCGACCGAGCGCTGGGACACGTGGGCGGTCCCGACCAGGTAGAGCGTGCGGCCCTCGACCTCGACGACGTGGACGTCGCTGCTCTCGTCCGCGCATTCGTCGGGCTTCTGGTCGTCGCTCATGCGGCGGGGCTCCAAGGGGCAGGGCAGGGGCTCGAAGGGCCCAGAGAATGCGCCCCGAGCGAGTCCGGGGCAACCGGTCTCATCGGCCGATCGCGACCCGGGATGTAGCGCGGCTGGCGCGGCCCGGAGGCAGCTAGAGCGCGTGCAGCTTCACGGGGAGGTCGGTGAAGCCCTTCACGAAGTTCGAGCGGACCCGGACGGGCTCGCCCACGACCTCGACCCTGCTGTAGCGGCGCATGATCTCCTCCCAGAGGATCCGCACCTGCATCTCCGCGACGCGGCTCCCGACGCAGAAATGCTTGCCCCAACCGAAGGAGAGGTGGGTGCGCGCGTTCTCCCGGTCGATCAGGAACTCGTTCGCGCGCGGGATCACGTCTTCGTCGCGATTCGCGCTCACGTACCACATGACGATCTTGTCGCCGCTCTTGATCTGCTTGCCGCCGAGCTCGGCCTCGCGGACCGCGGTTCGGCGCATGTGCGCGAGCGGCGTCTGCCAGCGGATGATCTCGCTCACCATGTTCGGGATGAGGTCCGGGTTCGCGCGGAGCTTGTCGTACTCGGCGGGGTGCTCGTTCAGCGCGAGAACGCCGCCGGAGATCGAGTTCCGGGTCGTGTCGTTTCCGCCCACGATCAGCAGGATCAGCGTCCCGAGGTACTCGAGGGACTCGAGATCCTGCATGTCCGGTCCGTCGGCGATCATGCTGACGAAGTCGACGCCGTGGTCCTTGCCCTTGCGTTCCGCTCGCAGCTCCTCGAAGCGCTCGAGGCACTTGAAGAGCTCCGCGCGTCGCTCCTCCTCGGTCTGGCCCGTGGCGCCGACCTGCGCCGGGGAGGTCGTGGCGATGTCGGACCAGAAGGAGAGCTTGTTCCTCTCTTCATACGGGAAGTCGAACATCGTCGCGAGCATCGCGGTCGTGAGCTCGATCGAGACCGCGTCGACCCAGTTGAACTCCTCGCCGATCGGCAGCGCGTCGAGGATGTCGACCGCCCGCTGGCGGATGATCGGCTCCATGCGCTTCAGGTTCTTCGGCGCGACGACCGGCGCGACGGTCTTGCGGTGGCGGACGTGGCGCTCGCCGTCCATGCCGATGAAGCCGGGGGAGATCGGAAAGTCCGGGTCGAGGTCGCCGATCGTGATCGATGGATGCGAGATGTAGGTCTCGGGATCCTTCTCGACGGTCACGATGTCGTCGAATTTCGTGACGGACCAGAAGGGGCCGAACCAGCTGTCCGCCGTGTAGTGGACCGGGTCCTCTTTTCGGAGGCGTTCGAACCAACCCCAGATCTGATCGTGCTCGAAGAGGAGTGAGTCGGAGGGGTCGATCTTCTCGAGCGGCCAGGAGCCCGGGTCGGCGTCGAGCTGGCCGGTCGGTGCCGGGAAGTCCACGCCCGGGACCAACCCGATCGGGCTCTCCGGATTGTTGCGCGGGTTGTTCTCCGGATCGGCGGCCTGGCTCATGGTGTGCTCCTTCGGATTCCGAAGAAGTCTAGGCGGCTGCGGCAACCGCTTCGAGCGCTCTCCCGGGAGACGGAGGCGGCCGGGAGTCAGGCCTCGTCAGGCGGCTCTCGCGCGCCACACGAGCCGCGCGCCGAACAGGCCCGCGAGGGCGACGCCGTGGACGATCGCCGGCAGGTAGTCGGCCTTGATCAGCCAGAAATGGTGGAGGACCGCGAGGGCGCCGGCGGCGTAGACGGCGCGATGCAGGGAGACCCATCGCTGGCCCAGGGATTTCATCCAGCCGCGGGTCGACGTGACCGCGAGCGTCGCCAGGATCGTGAAGGCCGCCATGCCCGCCGTCACGTAGGGGCGCTCGAACACGTCTTCGATGATCGCCGGAAGATCGAGACCGTGGTCGAAGATCGCCCAGGTCGACAGGTGCGCCGTCGCATAACAGAAGGCGGCGAGTCCGAGGGTGCGCCGCAGGGGCGCGGCCCAGGCCCAACCGAGCCAGCGCCGGGCGGGGGTGACGGCCAGGGACAGGAGCAGGAAGCGCAGCCCCCACTCGCCGGTCACGTGGGTCAGGTCGTCGACCGGATTCGGTCCCGGTCCTTCGGTCGCGAAGCGGAGAGCGAGACCGAGGGCGGGGAGGAGCGTCACCCCGATCGTGATCGCCTGCAATCGGAATCGCGTCATGCTCGGCGCGCTCGCCTAATAGAACTTCCGCAGGTCCATCCCCGCGTAGAGCGGGGCCACCTGCTCGGCATAGCCGTTGAAGGGCAGCGTCGGTCGCTTCCGGAAGTCCCCGAGCCGCCGCTCGCGTCCCTGGCTCCAGCGCGGATGGTCGACCTCCGGATTCACGTTCGCGTAGAATCCGTACTCGCTGGCCTGGAGCATGTTCCAGGTGGTCTCCGGCTGCGTCTTCGTGAGGGAGATGCGCACGATCGACTTGATGCTCTTGAAGCCGTACTTCCAGGGCACGACCAGCCGGATCGGCGCGCCGTTCTGGTTGGGCAGGACGCGCCCGTACATGCCGACGGCGAGGATCGAGAGCGGGTGCATCGCCTCGTCGAGCCGGAGGCCCTCCCGATAGGGCCATTCGAGCACGCGCCGGCGTTGGCCCGGCATCTGCTCACGGTCGACGAGGGTCTCGAACGACACGTATTTCGCCTGACTGGTCGGATCGAAGCGCCGGATCACGTCGCCGAGGGAGAGACCGACCCAGGGCACGACCATCGACCACGCCTCGACGCAGCGGAAGCGGTAGACGCGCTCCTCGAGGGTCGCCGGGGCGAGCAGCTCTTCGAGTCCGATGCGACCGGGCTTGGTGACTTCGCCATCCACGACGATCGACCAGGGCTCGGGTCGGAGGTGGTGAGCGTTCTTCTTCGGGTCGCGCTTGCCCGTGCCGAACTCGTAGAAGTTGTTGTAGCCGGTCACGTCGTCGTAGTTCGAGACCGGATCCTCCACGCGATAGGCGTCCGTCGCGGGCACCACGTTCTCGAGCGCGCGGAGCCCGGACGTCTCTGGAGACGCGGACTTCGCGTCCGCTTCGTCCGCGTCGGGACAGCCCGCGATCAGCGCGCCGATGGTCGACGTCGCGCCGAGCCGGAGCACCTCGCGCCGATTCAGGAACGTCGCCTCGTCGGTGATCTCAGAGCTCGGGATCTTCGGGATCTGGCCGCGCCGGGTCGTGGTCACTTTCTACTCCTCTCCTGCCGGTCGCTTGCGTGCCGGCGAGGGCTCCGTGGATCACCGTCCTGAATGGGCTCGGCATCTGTGTCGGTTCGGAACTGGATTCGTTCGATGGCCCGCCCCGGTTACAGCTTATCTCGCGCGGGGACGATGGAATCGGGAAACGTCGACCTGGCGCGCCTTTCGCGCGCGGGGCTCTCTTTGCGCCCTGGACCCCGAGGAAGATCCGTGTCCGAGAAACGAACCCGCCGCCCCCACGCCCACTTTCGCTCCCGCGCGATCGCGCTCACGCTGCTGATCACCTTCTGTCTCGCGCTCGTCGCTCCCGGAGCGGCCTCCGCGCGCGACTCCTCGGCCCGGAAGCTCGGGCGCGGCGTGTCGAACCTGAGTCTCGGGGTGCTCGCGATCCCGGGTCAGATGATGGACACGACCGAGGAGTCGGGCCCCTTCATCGGGACGACCTGGGGCTTCGTGAAGGGCGTCAGCTACATGGTCGCGACCGAGGTCGTCGGCGTCTTCGAGCTGCTGACGTGCCCCTTCGAGACGCCTCCCGGCTATGTGGCGATCATGAAGCCCGAGTTTCCGTGGGAGTACTTTACGGAGCGGCGCGCCACCCGGCGGTAGCGACCGTCCACGATCGCCCACGGCGCTCCGCCCGCCTTCCATGTAGGCAGTTCCGTCAACCCCGAAGGTTGAAGATTTGGTCGAAG
>CAZAUR010000013.1:0-165136 GCA_964488255.1 uncultured Spirochaetaceae bacterium
CGAAAGTCCCCGACGGGGCGGTCGGCAAGTGTTAAACGCTTGTTCGAGGACTAGCAGTCGGGGCGCGCCGCGAGCGGGGATTCCGCTGCAGATGCGCGGGGGTTGCGGGTCGCGTCAGCCGCCGAGGGCGACACGAAGCGACACGCCGAAGAGGTTCCGATCGTAGTCGAAGACGTCCGCGTTCGAGCGGTTTCGAGTGCGGCTGTAGCGGGTTGTGAGCACGACGTGCTCCCCTATTGCGCGCTCGAGGGAGATGCGGACGCCGGTTTCGTGTTCGACCCGATCCTTGTTGCCGAGATCGACGACGGTCTGGAAGAAGCCGTCGTTCTCGGCGATCGCACGACTCTTCGGATCCGGAAAGACCGTCGGATTCCCGTAGGGCGCGTAGGCGTAGCGACCGCTCACACGAAGTCCGACTTCGAAGGGCAGCTGGATCCCGACGCCGAGCTGGACCTGGTGCCGTTGGTGGTCGTATTCGCTGCCCTCGCTCCAATAGCGCTGGTAGCGGTACTCGCCCTCGATCCAGGCGGGGCCGAGGAGCTCGACCGGATGATCGATCGGGACGTGATGGAGCAGGCTCGCGCTCACGCCGACCCCATCGCGATCGGTCGCGTCGGCTTCGTTGCGCGCCGGTCCGCAGAAGGAAGCGGTCGGGGCGCAGAGACCACCCGGACCGAGCCCCGACAGATCGGGGTCGTCGAAGGCCCGTCGGTCGTACCGATAGTCGTCCATGCCCACGCTCGTCCCGAGGATCGTATACGCTCCGCCCTCCCAAGGCTTGAACAGCGACGCGCCGACCAGGTGACTGATCACGAAGGGGTCTTCGTTGCCGATGTAGGGCGCGTCGAAGTCGTATTGCAGGCGAAGCGAAGCGCCCTCGTCGCCGATCGGTCGGTCGAGCCAGAACGTGCCGCCGGGCGCGAGGGTGTCGAAATCCTCGAGGTCGTCGTGTTCGGAGCCCGCGAAGCGCACGGTGGCGCCGCCGGTGATGCCCGCGACGTCGATGAACGAAGCGCCCGCGTCGAAGAACCAGAATCCGCGGAGGTCCCCGTCCCCGGACACTTCCCCGGGCACGCCGACGCCGCGGCCGCGCAAGAGCGCGTTGTCGTCGACCTCGAGGCCGATCTCCGCGGTCACCCACCAGGGCACGCTGCTCGCGGCGCTCTCCATCTCGTCGAGGGCGCGCTGGGCCTCGTGTGCCCAGGGCGTGCCGGGGTGGTCGCGGATCACGCGCTCGAAGGCAGTCTTCGCTTGCGCCTGATCTTCGGCACCGAGCGCCGCTCGTCCGAGGAAGAAGGACGCCATCGGCTCGACCGGCGCTTCCGAGAGCTGCGAGGCCGCGTCGAGTCGCCCCGCGGCCGCCACGTAGTCGGTGCGCGCGTACGCGACGAGCCCGGAATAGAGGAGGAACTCTCCGCGATCTCCGTCGACGGCGCCGGCGCGGATGAGCGCGGCCTCGGCGTCGTCGATCTGGTTCGCGTGGTAGTAGGCCATCGCCAGATGCAGGTCGACTTGCTTCGCCAGGGGATCGAGGGACCGGGCGAGCTCGAGGCGGGCGATGGCGCGCCGGAAGTCCTGCAGGCGCAGCGAACACACGCCGTCCATGCGCGCGACCTCGGCATCGTCCGGCGGGTCCCCCTGCACGCGGTCGAAGACCTCGAGCGCCGGGCCACAGCGCCCCTCTTCCGCGAGGCTCAGGCCGAGACGCCGATCCGCATCGTTCGCGGTCGCCACGGAGGCCGCGACCAACGTGAGCACGCATCCCAACGCGAAGGGCGAAGCGAGAGCGGCATGGAGCGGGCGGCGCGGGAGCGACAAGCGTGAACGAGTCCTGGGCTCGGGTTCGACGCGCCGAGGGTACCCCGCCCGGTGGGGCGCCACACACTGCCGTCTGGACGATGGGATCATCGCCCCAGTGCGCCAACGCGGCGGAAAGCCGCAACGTTCCTGGGCTACCTTCCGATCCGAGGTGTGGGGGATCGCCCGTTCCTCCCCCGTGAGGCGAGCATGGCGCGACTCTTTCCGCATCCGCAGGACAACTACCCGAGCGTCCACATCGAGGACACCGACCTCGATCTGCCGAGCCACGTCCGCACGGCGGACATGCGGTACACGCAGTTCAAGACGATCGCCAAGGGCGGCAAGTGCCTGATCCAGTCCTGCAAGGACTACCACCTGTCCCGGATCGTGGCGCACAAGAGCCTGCTCAAGGAGATCGCCGACGACCCCTTCGAGCAGAAGCGCTTCCTGCGCGAGGCGCGGGTGACGGCGATGCTCCAGCACCCGAACACGATCCCGATCTACGAGCTGTCCCGCGACAACCGCGGCAAGTACTACTTCACGATGAAGCTCGTCGAGGGGTACACCCTCCGCGAAGTGATCGACATGTCGATCGAGGAAGGCACCCAGGCGGTCGACGGCTACGGCTTCCACCGAATGGTCACGCTGCTGATCCAGGTCGCGAACGCCCTCGACTACGCCCACAGCCACGGCGTCGTCCACCGCGACGTAAAGCCGGCCAACATCCTGATGGGCCCCTTCGGCGAAGTGCTGCTCCTCGACTGGGGACTCGCCAAGGTCTGGAGCGAAGCGCCGGAGGAGACCCCGGACATGCCGCTGCTCACGGACGTCGATCCGTCGCTGACCGCGCAGGGCAAGCTCCAGGGCACCGCGCACTACATGTCCCCCGAGCAGGTCGAGCAGAGCCAGGACATCGACCACCGCTCCGACGTCTACAGCATGGGCGCCGTCCTCTACGAGATCCTCGCCGGTCGAACGACCTTCGAGGGCGAGAAGGTCGCCGAGGTGCTCGCCCAGGTGCGCAACGACATGCCGCCGCCGCCCTCCGAGGTGGCCGAGGATCGCGACATCCCGCCGGCCCTCGAAGAGATCGTCATGCAGTGCGTCGCGAAGGACCCCGACGAGCGGATCCAGAGCGCGCGCAAGCTGGTGGCGCAATTGCGCGGGTGGCGATTGCGATGGGCGGCGGAGGCGGGTTAGGCCGCGCGTCGCTCGCCGGAACACCGAGCCTCTGCGCTCGATTCAGGCGTCGAGGTCGATCGGCTCCGCAGTCATCGTCGCCTTCATGAAGCGATCCAGATCCTGGAGCCGTCCCGACGGTCGTCGGATGCGATGCCAACCCGCGTTCGCCACCCAGACTTCACCGTCGCGATCCGGAACGAGGTGCGCGCAAGCCGATCGCCCACGGAGATGATTCAAGCCGGCATCGAGATCCATCGCGACGTGCGCGAGCCACTCGGGATCGATGCACGAGAGCGCGGCGAAGAGTTGTTCGATCGCCTCGTAGCGACCGAGGAACCAGGCGCTCGGGTCGTCGAGCTGGAGCTCGATCCGGCGGACGAGGGCCGGCAACGCCCTCGGGTCGGGATTCGCTTCGAGGTAGCGCGCGATCGAGACGACGAGATCTCCGAGCAGCTCGCAATAGAGAAGCCCTTCTGCGACGCGCTCGTGTTCTCGGATCTCCGCCTCACTGATCACGTCGGTCTCGTCGCGATCTTCGATCGGCTGCGTCCACGGAGGCGCGTCGCGATCGACCATCGCGCCGCGATAACCCGGAAGCTGATCCAGGAGCTCCACGAAGAAGCGCGTCCGCGCAGCCGTCCCAGCGTCGCGCGCCGTCAGCGAGTCGATCTCCTGCCGCGCGCAGCAGAGGGCGGCCGACTCCCGGGTGAGCACGCTCGCGACGTACTCAGCGGCCGGCCGGCCGATCGCAGCGAGACGATCGATCGAGGGGGCTGCGAAGACGCCTCGCTGGAAGCGCCCGGCTCTCACACCGGAATGCCAACGCCGCAGCCGCGCGGATGCGATCGCCGTCTCGGCCCAGCGCGGAATGCGCAGGCCCATCGATGTACGTTCTGCCAATTCCATTTTTGTGCATTATCACCCAATTATTATCTTCAGGGGAAGCAGAATTCAACCGGACAAGGCGGGGATCGTGATTCCGCGGGCCGAACCCCTCGCACCGCCCATGAACCGATCGCGGCGGGTGGCGAGCGAAGCGAGACTCAGGCCTAGAAACAGAGCCGTCGACGGCTCGGGCACGACGGTGTCGGTGGTGCGCGCGAGGAGGAGCTCGAACGCGGTCCCCGCTCCCTCACGCAGGTAGAACTGCAGCCGGGCGAGATCCGTCCCCGGAGGCGCCGCGAGCGCGAGGAAGGCGCCGTCCGCCGGGAGTCTCGGCACGACCTCGAGTGCGAGATCCCCGGACCCGGCGGGGGCGTCTGGATCCCCGAGCACGACGTGAAGACCGAGCTGACCGGGCACCACGAGATCGAACGTCCCCGCCCACAGGAGCGGTCGTGCGCCCGTCTGGTCGAAGTCGAGAGCGGAAGGACACCCCGCGCTCCAAGGCCACGTAGAGGCCCTGTGAGGGGTCGTAGAAGCTGCTTCTCGCGGGGCTCCAGGTGGAGCCCGCCGGGATTTCGGGCACGTCCAGACACATCTCGCTGTGCCGCCCCGCCCGCAGACGCTGGGCCTGCGGCACGGGCTCGACACCGGGATCGCCCTGATAGTCGTCGCGTCCGATCGCATCGAGAGTCACCTCGGGGATCCAGGCAACCTCGACGGGCTCGTTCGCCACGGTCCCCCCGGCGACGACGGGCACGGTTCCTCTGCCCCCTGCGAAGTCGACGACTTCCTCGTTCGCCGCGACGCTCGCCCACGCGTCGGGGCTGGTCGCCATGCAGAGCGCGCTGGTCCCGACGGTCTGCCATGCGACACTTCCGAAACAATCGGCGGCAATCGCCGCCGAGTCCCCGAGCATCGCGCTCAGCGCCAGCGCCGAGACCCATCGCATCCAATTCGTTCGATTGCGCATGACGCGCCCTCCCGCTGCATACGGGAGAGGTGTGGTTCGAACTATTTGGGAATCTCAACCCAATTTTGTAATTTCTGGAATCGCCCCCACAGGCGTCGATCTACCGCGATCGCCCCGGGGCGAGGGCATGATTCGACGCCGATTCCACTTCATTCGGTCCCGTCGAACCACCCGAGGAGTCCGCCTCGCTGGGATTCGATCGTCGTGACGACCTCGGTCGCCCCCACCTGCCGGGCGAGCTCGATCGCGGTCAGATCCGTCGAGTTCCGCATGCCCTTGTCTGCCCCCGCCGAGAGCAGGAGCTGCACGGTGCTCGTGTTGCCCTGCCCCGCCGCGGTCATCAGCGCGGTCATCTCCCGGGCCCCCCGGCGATCCACGTCCGCGCCAGAAGCGATCAACAGCTGGACCATGTCGTCCGCGCCTCTCGACGCCGCCACGATCAGGGGCGTATCGATTCCGGGCTGCCCGGCATCGGGGTCGGCGCCGGCCTCCAGGAGCTCGCGGACGACGCCGACATCCCCGTGACCGACCGCAATCGCCAGCGGCGTCGCACCTCCACCGCAATCTCCGTCCGGACGCGTGGACCGCATCAGCAGGAAGCCCACGATCGTTCGCGTGCCCTGCTCGATCGCGCGACAGAGTGCGGCGGTGCGCTCCTCCCGCCGGGTCGTGAGCGAGTAGAGAGCGTCGACGGCGTCGATCCGATCCGCCACGACGGCCGCCTCGAGGGACGCCCGCAGCGACATGCTCGTCCAGGAGCCCCCGGCGCTCTTCAGCCGATCGAGCTTGTCGGGGGTCGCACCACTCGGCGCGAAGTCGAACGCCGCACGTCCCTGGTCGTCCCGCGCATGTACATCCGCCCCGGCGTCGATCAGCCGTGCGAAGACCTCGTCGGCAGCGGCCTCGTCACTCTCCATGGCACGCATGAGCGGCGTGATCCCGTTCGCGCCCGGACCCTCCGGATCCAGGCCCGCGCCGAGCAGGACCTCGACCGCCTCGGCATGCCCGCCCATCGCAGCGCGGGTCAGGGCCGTCTCGCCTTCGACATCGCGAACCCCGAGGTCGATACGACGGTCGACCATTTCCCGCAACAGCACCGTATCGCCTCGACGAGCCGCCTCGATCACCGGCGGCATCGGGTCTTCCCTCGTGCTCCCACCGAGCGCCTCCGCGCGTACGTTTCGATCCGCGGCGTTGTGACCGGGTGAACCACTGCGCACGAGCAGCCGATACAGCGACTCGTGCCCGAAGCGGCGTGCGACCGAAGCCGCGCTCGTCCCCCCGTCCAGCACGAAGCTCGGATCGGCGCCCGCCCGCAAGAGATCGCGGACGATCCCGTCGTGTCCGGCCTGGGCCGCGACCATCAACGCCGAATAGCCCGTACCCGCACGCGCTCCGGGATCGGCGCGGCGCTCGAGGACCGCACGCACGATCGCGCGCTTCCCACCGCGGATCGCCAGGATCAGCGCCGGCTCGCCGTCGCGCGAGCGAACGTTCGGGTCGGCGCCTCGTTCGAGGAGCAGCTCGACCATGTCGATGTGCCCGCGATCGATCGCGAGCACCAGAGGTCGCCAGTGCTTCGTATCGCCGGGTGCTCCGTCGATCGGTGCACCGCGAGCGATCGCCTCGCGCGCGGAGCCGAGGTCCCGGGTGCGAATCGACTGAGTGAGAGCCTCGCGCGGGTCCCTCCGATTCGCGACGACGCGCGCGTCCGCGACCGCGAACGCGACGGATCCCGAGCGCGCGATCGCCTGCAGCTCACGTTTCGCGTCCTCGTGGCCGGCCGCCGCGGCCCGTTCCAGGAGATCGATCGCCTTCTCGCGACTGCGCGCCACGCCGAGACCGTTGCGATACATCATTCCGAGGGCATAACGAGCGTCCGGGCTGCCATTGCGATCGGCGCGAGCGAGCCAGCGCTTCGCCTTGTCGAGATCGCGGGGCACGCCGCGGCCCGAGCGATGGGCGATCCCGATCCGGTACTCGGCCTCCACGTTTCCCCGGGACGCCGCACGGCGCCAGAGCGAGACCGCGCGATCGTATTGCTTCATGCGTACGGCCATGCGCGCGTCGACCATGAGCGGGTCCTCCGCCGGTGGCGCCGTCGACGGGATCGACTCCGCGGCAACGGAAGCGCTCGCCGCGAGGGCGGTGACCACGAGCGCGAGCAGTAGAGTTCCAAGGCGCAGGGACTCGCGCGCGTACCGTGAAGAAGGAGAGCCGGCGCTCGAAAACTGTCGACTCGTCATGCCGTACCCCGTTTAGTGACGATGTCGATCCCGATCGAGCGCAGGAAATCCGTCGGCAGCACCCCACCGGCGCAGATGATCACGGCATCGTTCTCACGCGTGAGCGACCCGTCCTTCGTGTCGAGCTCTACCGCGTCGCGCCCGATCCCGATCACCTTCGATTCGAGCAGGACCTCGAGATCACCGCGCGCGGCCGCGCGATCGACCGACTCCCGATTCTTCGGCTTGGCCCGCCCGAAGGCCTCGTTGCGATACGACAGCGTGACGACGGTCCCCTCGACGTCCGCCAGGCTCCAGGCCGCCTCGAGGGCGCTGTCGCCGCCACCAACGACCAGCACGTGCTGATTCGCGTACTGCTCGGGGTCGATCAAGCGATACACCACTTTGTCGAGATCTTCGCCGGAGACACCGAGCTTCCGCGGCGTGCCGCGGCGGCCGATGGCCAATAGCACGGTCCGACTGCGCAGACGGAAGTGCGACGACTGCACCTCGAACGAACCGTCGTCCTGGCGCTTCACCGCCGAGACGCGCTCGCCGTGCCGGATCTCGAGGCCCGTCGATTCGACCACGTCGGTCCACAGCGACAGCAGCGCCTCCTTCGTGGTCTCGTGGAGCTTGACCGATCCGTAGAGCGGAAGATCCACCGGCGCGGTCATCACGATCTTTCCGCGCGGATAGTGCGCGACGGTCCCTCCGAGAGATTCCTGCTCGAGGGTCTCGAAGGAGAGGCCCTTTTCCGTGGCAGCCAGCGACGCGGCGAGGCCCGCCGGCCCGGCGCCGATGATCACGACATCGAGCAGGTCGGCTTCGCTCGGCGCGTTCGCGACCCGTGCCGCGATCGATTCGAGCGCCTGCTTGCCCTGTTCGATGCCGTTGCGGATCAGGCCCATCCCGCCGAGCTCTCCTGCAACGAACACGCCCTCCACGTTCGTCTCGAATTCCTCGGACACACGGGGGATGTCGACCCCGCGCTCTTCGGTCCCCAAGACGAGGGTGATCGCGTCGAAGGGACAGAGCTCCTTGCATGCACCGTGGCCGATACAATTGGCGGGCGTGATGAGATCGGCCTTGCCCGCGACGAGCCCGAGCACCTGCTTCTCCGGACACGCGTCGACGCAGGCTCCACATCCCAGACACTTCGCCGGATCGACCAGCGGGTGGAGCGAGGCCGGCTGCATCAAACCCGCTTCCTTCGATTCCTCGAGGACGCGGGTGGCGACATGCGACGTCCGCCGACGGATCCTTCCATAGACGGTCCAGATTCCGGCAAGGACGATCGCGTAGACGATGAGTCCTTCGATTCCAGTCATGGCCTGCATTCCTCTGCTTCCGCGGGTCGCCGTCGGGGGGCGGCGGGTCCAAGTTCAGAACTCCCAGCGTCCGCCGAGCTCGACGAAGTAGCTGGTCTGTCGGTCCTGAGCGCCGCCGGCGAGCGATTCGACCCACTCGACTCCGGCGTCGGCATTGACGACGAGCGACTCGTATCGCCAGTCCAGTTCGACACTCGGCCGCAGCGTCGAACGCGCCGCCTGTACATCCGAGTCGCGCCACTCCCAGCGGAGCCGCGGATTCACCCGGATGCCGCCCCAGACCGGGAAACGCCCGTAGCCGGACAGACTGAGCGAGCGCGAAGTCCTGCCCTCGAAATAGCGCGCGGAGACGGAGCCGATGCCGTTCTCGATCAGCCAGTCGTTCACGAGCAGCTGCGTCGAGAGAGAGAGGTCGGGACCGACCGCATCGGCACCCGGAATCTGGTCGCCCGTCTGCGCGTCGAGCACGCCCTTGGTCTCGCCGCTATGCGTGATGAACAAGTCGCCCGAGAGCTGGAGCTTGTCCGAGAGCCGATGGGTGATGCCGGCGCTGCCGGTCCAGACCGTCTGGGTGCGGTCGCGGGCGAGATCCCGGATCTCGCTCTCGCCGAGAAAATCCTGGAGCCGGTCGAGGTCCTGGACGGTCTGACCCTGGAGCGCGGTACGCAGCTCGAGGATCGGGGTCTTCCGGTGCTCCACCGAAGCGCGGACGCTCGTCGCGTCACTCACGTACCAGGTCCCGGAGAGGATCGCGGTGTTCAGCTCTGCGAACATGAAATCGAAGTCGACGTAGACGAACGCGTAGACCTTCTTGCTCGCGAAGCGGACGTCCCCGCCGATCGCGGCTCGGTCCGTCATCGACGCCGTCGTCTGTGCGATCACCCAGAGCTGTCCGCCGAGGCCGTCCACGAACACGTCTTCGAGGTCGATGGCGCCACCGCCGAGCACGGTGTCCGTGTTCGGCGCAGCGTCCGACGTGCTCTCGACGGGCATACCCACGAGGCCCGACGCGGTCAGGTGCGGCCCGAGGCGCGCGGAGACGTGGCCGCCGTCGAAGCGCCCGAGGACGCCGCTGTCACTGCGGCGCTGGCGACCGATCGTCGCCTCGATGCCCCGCACCTCGTCCTCGACCTGAATCGAGAGGCGGCTGACCCGGAAATCATTGGATCGATCCGCGGAGGAGAGGTCCGCGTCGAAGGTCCCGGTGAAGTCGCTGCGGATGCGGTAGTCGGCGACCTCGAGGCGGTTCGCCAGGTCGAAGTCGGTGAGTACGTCGGAGGCTTCGAAGCCGGCGCCGTCGTCTTCGAGGAAGGAGTCGGTTCGGAAGTAGCGAACGCCCAGGCTGCCGAACACGTCGTAGGTGATCGGGACGTCGCCGACCTTCGCGGTCGTGCGCGTCGCCGTTTCCGACCGCTTGCGTAGCCGCGGCGAAGGCGCCGCACTCGCGGTGACCAGCGCGTCGAGGCGCTGACGCACGCGCTCCGCCGCCTCTCCGTCTGGGTAGTCCCGCAGGTAGCGCTCGTACTCCGCGCGCGCGTGCGCGAACTGGCCACGTCGCTCCCGCGTGAGACCCAGCAGCTCGCGGGCGGCACGACGATCGGCGGTCGTCGCCTGGTCGCCGCCGTCGAGAATCTTCGTCAGCAGGAGGATCGCGCGATCCAGCTCACCATCCCGAATCGCCGCTCGGGCGATCTTGAGGGTCCGCCCCTCTTCCACCGGCGCGACGTCCGAAGCATCGACCGCATCGTCGGCCGACCCGCTGCGCGCTTCGTGAGCGAGGGGTGCTATGCGAATCGACAACGTCCGGAGACCATCGCCTTGCCGAACGTCGAAGGCCACGCGCTCCCGAAAGCGGATCTCGACGTAGGCTTCACCTGCGCTGCGCTGCTCGTAGAAGATCTCGCTGATCGGTGCCCCGAGATCGCCGGGCAGCGAGAGGTTCTGCCGGAACGGACTCGCGAAGGGAACGAGATCACCGGTGTCCAGTGGCTCGATCTGGATGCGCACGGAAGTCCCGCTTCCGTCGGGCACATGGCGCAGGTACCGCGCGGCGAACTCGAGCTGGAGCGACAAGTCCCAGCCCGCATCCGACTCGACCGAACGCACCGAGCGCAGCGCGCGAACGCTTCGGTCCTGCGCCCACGCGGGCTGGCAGAGCAGCGCGACGAACATCACGACTCCCAGGGCTCGGATCGAGAAGCGATCCCGGTGTTGTGCAAATTCCCCCAGAGTCCCCATCTCACCCCGTCCAGGATGTGCCGCGCCCGGATCCGAAGTACGGCCGGAACCGGACACAGGGCAATCTCCATGCTGAATTTGCCCCTTAGCGCCCCGATCCCGCTCCGGCCGTCCCGGGAATGATCGTCGGACGCTCGGCCCCGCAAAGTGATGGGAAACACATCCGTCCATCTATTTTTGTGCATATTCTCACATATTCTTACACACTCAGGGAATGCCCGATGGACGTCGATACGTACGCCGACTTTCCACTCTCGCGGGTTCGTCCGCGAGAGGCCCTGAATGCGTTTCGAGGAAGACATCCTGTGGCTGTTGGTGCGAGCACGTCGAGCGATCGATCCGAACCGAGATCGTCCGAATTGGATCGCGACGACGGCCTCGGTCTGGTCACACCCCATGGGGTGATCGGCTACGGCTGCGGCATCGCGATCGTGGGTGGCTGGCTCTTCTCGGACGCCCTCAACTTGAGCCCGTCCGACGGAGCGGGGTACGCGCTCGGCATCGTCGGCCTCGCGGCGATGACGCTCCTGTTGCTCTATTCGATGCGCAAGCGCGTTCGCTTCCTACGCCGCGCAGGCGAGCTGCGCCTCTGGTTCGAAGCGCACCTGATCCTGGGGCTCCTCGGCCCGACCGCGGTCCTCTATCACTGCAACTTCGAGCTCGGTTCGATGAACTCGGCGGTCTCGCTCTTCTGCGTGCTCGCCGTCGCGGGCAGCGGCGTCGGCGGTCGGTTCCTGTACGGACGAATGCATCGGAGTCTCGCCGGACGCCGTCGCACGATCGGTGCGCTTCTCGTCGAGGCACGAGACGAATTGTCACTGATCGACTCGGTGCTCGAGCGTTGCCCCGAAGCGAAAATGCGCATGGAGACGTTCGCCGCGGGATCGGCGGAGTCCGCGCCCGGAATCGCCTCCGCACACCGGATCGTGACGAGTCGAGTTGAGGCCCGTGCCATCGAGCGACAGGTGCTGGCCGGCATCCGTGATTCAGCGCGGCCTCACATCGTGTCCGACCCGGTGCGGTCCGCGGTCCGCCGCTACTTCTCCGCGATCGTTCGCAGCCAGGACCTCCGGGTCTTCGAGCAACTCTTCTCTCTGTGGCATGCCATCCACGTCCCCCTCACGTTCGTCCTCTTCATCTCGGCGACGATTCATGTCCTTGCTGTCCACATGTATTGAGGCGCGGGTGAGGCGGGGTGCTGCCCGGCTCCTTGCGTTCGTCGCGCTCTCGTTCGTGGCGACCTCGCCCGGCGCGGCGATCGACTTCGAAAAGATGGTCATGCCGGGCCCCCTCGCGACCGCGCATGCGGAGTACGAGGGCGAGTGCTCGAACTGCCACGCCGCCCTGGACCGCTCGGCCCAACGGCGACTCTGCCTGGATTGCCACGAAGGCGTGGCTTCGGACATCGATGACGGGGTCGGCCTGCACGGGCGCCATCCCCTCGCGTCGGTCGGCGACTGCCGATCGTGCCACGCCGAGCACGTCGGGCGTGACGCCGACATTCGTGGCCTGAGCGTGGCGACCTTCGATCACGACGACGTCGATTTCCCGCTCGAAGGCGCTCACGAGAGCGCTTCGTGCCAGGACTGCCACGAGCCCGGAACGCCGCGTCGCGAAGCACCGAGCGATTGCTTCTCCTGCCATGAGCAGGACGACGCCCACGACACGAAGCTCGGCAACGACTGCGCCGACTGCCACGACGCGGCGGCCTGGAAGCCGGGGCGCTTCGATCACGACGAGACCGAGTTCCCGCTGACGGGCCGACACGAAGGGGCTTCCTGCGTCGGCTGCCACGTCGGAAACCGGTACGAGGACACACCGTCGGACTGCGTCTCTTGCCACGCCATCGACGACGCGCACGGCGGCCGATTCGGCGAGGACTGCGCTTCGTGTCACGACACGAGCGGCTGGCAGCAGAAGGAGTTCGATCACGAACGTGAGAGTGGTTTCCCGCTGATCGGTGCCCATGCGAATGCCGAATGCGCCACATGCCACCGGCAGGCGCCCGGTAAGCGGAAGCTTCCGGAGGACTGCTCAGGCTGCCACGCTTCGGACGATGTTCACGCCGGTCGCTTCGACACGCGCTGCGGCGACTGCCATTCGCCGAACGGATGGTCCAAGGCGCGCTTCGATCACGATCGCGACACCGACTTCGCCCTCTTCGGCGCCCACCGACGGCAGGGGTGCGAGTCGTGCCATTCGGGTCCGAACCGGGACGTCGGAGCGGATGCTGCCTGTGTCGATTGTCACGCCGGTGACGATGTCCACCAGACCGCGCTCGGCACGGATTGTGCCGACTGCCACACCGAGGAATCGTTCGTCGGCCGAGTTGCGTTCGACCACGACCTGACTGCATTTCCTCTTCTGGGACTTCACGCGGTCACGCCGTGCGAGAGCTGTCATGCGGATCACACCTTCCAGACCGAGTCCCTCGCGTGCGTCTCCTGTCACCGGAGCGACGACGCTCACGACCGAACGCTCGGTGCGAGCTGCGAGTCGTGTCATACGCCGAATGCGTGGGACGTCTGGCGCTTCGATCACGATCGTCAGACCGAGTTCGCGCTCCACGGCGCACACGAAGATCTCGAATGCGGAGCGTGCCATACCCAACCGGTGACGACGGGATTCCAGATGGTGCAGAGCTGCTTCCAATGCCACGCGTCGGATGACGTGCACCGCGGCGGCTTCGGACGCAGCTGCGACAACTGCCACGGCTTCGATGCGTGGATCCCGGCAACCGTCCGGCGAAGATGACGAGGTGATCATGACGACGACACGAACCAATCGGCCGCGCTCGAACCGGACCGGCGCACGCTTCCGCGCGTTCGGCGCCGCGCTCCTCGTCGTCGCGCTCGTCGCTTTCGCCGCCTCGTCGGCGCTGGCGCAAGCCGCACGCCCCACATTCGATCACGATTCGACGCGCTTTCCTCTGACCGGTCGCCACTCGGTCGCGAACTGCGAGAGCTGCCACGTCGATGGACAATTCGCTGGCACGTCCACCAACTGCAACACCTGCCACCGAAGCGGCGGCGGGCGGGCCGAGACCGCGCCGTCTTCGAAGCACATTCCGATCCAGACGTCCTGCGGAGATTGTCACTTCACGCGCTTCTGGGAGCCGGCGCGCATGGACCACGCGACGGTCGGCGGCGACTGCCACACGTGCCATTCGGGTCGCCTAGCGACTGCGAAGCCTCCGACGCACATTCCGAGCTCGGACTTCTGCTCTGACTGTCACGGCACACTGCGCTGGTCGGACGCGGTCTTCGACCACGGAGCGGTGAGCGACAACTGCTTCACTTGTCACAACGGCACCACCGCCATCGGCAAGCACCCCGGTCACCTCGCGACCAGCAACGCCTGCGAGGTCTGCCATACGACGACACGGTTCGTCCCCGCCTCGAATTTCGACCACTCCGGCATCGTCGCCAACTGCAACACCTGCCACAACAACAGCCCGATCATCGGCAAGCCGACGAATCACATTCCGACGACGGGTGTCGTCCCGACCGGTGACGCCTGCGAGGCCTGCCACAACACGGCCTCGTTCTCGCCTTCGACATTCGCGCACCAGGGGATCACCACGAACTGCCAGTCCTGCCACAACGGCACCTGGGCGACGGGCAAGGACCCTGGTCACGTTCCGACGACGGCCGTCGTGACGGGGGACAACTGCGAGGAGTGCCATTCGACCGTCGCTTTCCTGCCGTCGACCTTCGATCACAGCGGGACCCCGACGGACTGCCTGTCTTGCCACAACGGGACCTTCGCTCCCGGCAAGCAGCCGACGCACATTCCGAGCAACAACGAATGTGAGCTCTGCCATTCCACCCGCGCCTTCGTCCCGGCGTCGACCTTCGATCACACCGGCATCGTCGACAACTGCATCAGCTGCCACGACGGAACGACCGCACCCGGGAAGAACCCCGGTCACATCATCTCGGGCAACGACTGCGAACTCTGCCACCAGACCCACGGCTGGATCCCCGCCGGCTTCGATCACACCGGTATCACCACGGGATGCAACACCTGCCACAACGGCTCGACCGCCACGGGCAAGCCGGGGAATCACATCCCGACCACGGGGGTCGTTCCGACCGGGGACGCTTGTGAGGAATGCCACACGACGGCCTACTTCTCGCCGTCGACGTTCAACCACGTCGGGATCACGACGAACTGCCTGAGCTGCCACAACGGAACGTTCGCGCCGGGCAAGCACCCGACCCACCTGCCGAGCAGCAACGACTGCGAAGTCTGTCACTCGACGACGGCGTTCGTCCCGGCCGGCTTCGACCACTCACTGGTCGCGCCGGGGACCTGCCGGAACTGCCACAACGGGATCGACGCTATCGGAATGACGAACGGCCACTTCGCCACGACGATCTCCTGCGATCGGTGCCACTCGACGGTCTCGTTCCTCAACGCGAACTTCGATCATGTCGGGACGGCCTATCCGGGCGACCACCGCGCGCCGCTGGACTGCCTCGACTGCCACGGCGGCAACAGCTCGGCGGTCACCTGGGACGCGCCGAATTACCAGCCCTACTGCGCGGGCTGTCACGCGAGAGACTTCCGGCCCGGAGTCGACAGGCATCGGCGTGGCGGAATCACGCAGAACCTGAATTGTGCCGATTCGGGCTGCCACAACGTCCGCGATCGGGAGTGGTGAGCCCCGATTCAGGCGACCTTTCGACGGCCCGCCCAGACCAGGCCGAGCACACTGACCAGGATCATCAGGTGCGCATCCGGCTCGGGAAGCGCCACGACCTCGACGTCGTCCATCACGAGAAACGCGTGCGTGCTGGCGATCTCGACCGAAGAGAGATTCGTCCAGTCCGACCCGAAGCTCGCCGTCACCCACACGTCGCCGATCGTGGGCACCACCTGCTGAACCGTCGCGCCCCCGAACCGGGTCCCGGTCACGGTGACGCTCGAGCTCGGCCCGCCGAAGAGATGGGACAGGCTCATCGACTGGAGGATGAAGGGGCCTCCGGTCCCTTCCGTCAGGACGGTGGTCGAGTCGTTCGTCACGAGGCCGAAGTCCGTGCCCGAGAGCAGCAGGCCCGGAGTGTCGCCCGCGAGTACGTGAAAGTCCTGATCGACGCCGTAAGCGGCATCGAACTCGAAGCCGTCCGTTGCGAACACCGCGCCGAGGAGCACTTCCTGGCCGCTGGCGGCGATGCCTTCGAAGTCGATCGTGGTCGTCGGTCCCGCACGCTCGGCGAGCCGGAGGTCTGCGAGGTCGTTCAAGCGATCGTTGGGGGCGGACTGACCATTCCACGCCGCGACGTCGATGCCTCCGATCCCCGCGATCTCCCCAGTCACGGAATCGAAGGCCGACGCGGCGATCGCGGTGTCGCAAGGCCCGTGGAGAACGGCATCGCAAAAGATCGGCGCGGGCGCGAGGGCCGGCACGTTCGCGAGACCGCCCGTCGACGACGTGGATCCCGACGCCGTCCAGGTCGTTCCGTCGATGGTCGCAGTCCAGGCGACCGACACCAGCTCTCCCGCCGCGTCGATCACGAGCACATAGTCCGATACGGAGCCGGGGGCCACCGCGAACGGCCGTGAACGATCGAGGTACGCCTCGAAGTCGGCACCCGCGATCGTGATCACGCGCTCGAGCGATCCGTTCACGGCGAACGACGCGGGGAGCTGATCCTCGGTGAAGGTGAGTCCCACTTCGCTGGGATCGAGGCGCTCGTCGAACTGAACGACGACCGACCGCGTCGAAGTGTCGGCGAGGTCGAGCGGGTCGTTGAAGTCGCAGTGATCGCCCCGCCCGTCGAGGTCGAAATCGAGCTGAGTCGGATTCGGGGTCGTCAGGCAGTTGTCGACGCCGTCGACCAGGCCATCCGCGTCGGTGTCGCTCGCGGCCGGATCGCTCGAGAGGGACCGCACCTCCGGAAGATCTCCGACGCCGTCGGCGTCGCCGTCCGGGTCGAGCGGGTCGGATCCTGCCGCCTGCTCCTCGGCATTCGTGAGGCCGTCGGACTCGAAGTCGTCCAATCCGTCGAGCGTCGAGTTGGTGTTCTCGTCCGAGTCGAGCGGATCGAGAAAGAAGGTCACCTCATAGCCGTCGAGCAGCGTGTCTCCGTCGGTATCGGCGAGACCGGGATTCGTCCCGGCGCTCTCCTCCGAGGCGTTCACGAGACCATCGACGTCCGCGTCGTCGAGACCGTCGACGGTCCCGTTGAGGTCCTCGTCGGGGTCGAAGGGATCGAAGCCGTGGGTGATCTCGAAGCCGTCCGAGAGCTGATCCCCGTCCGTGTCAGCGAGAGTGGGATTCGCGGTGATCAGGCCGGGATACCAGGCGACCTTGCTGTCTGCGCTCGACGCGGACACGAGGTCGACCTCTCCGTCGCCGTCGATGTCGGCCGCGCGAACGACATAGACCGCGTTCGCCGCGGTCGAGACGAGCTGCTGAGCGCCGAAGGACCCGGCGCCATTCGTGTTCTCGTACCAGGCCACCTCGTCGTCGAGGAAGGACCCGGCAGCGACGTCGAGGTCGCCGTCGCCGTCCAGATCGGCGGCCGCGACGGAGTACGGAATTTGCTGAGCTGTGGAGATCACCTGCTGCGACCCGAAGAAGCCCCCGCCGAGGTTCCGATACCAGGCGATCTCGCCATCGGCAGACGACGTCGAGAGGACGTCCGTGCGTCCGTCGCCGTCGATGTCGGCGACCCCGACGGAATTCGCACCGTCGGACACCGTCGAGATGATCTGCTCCGAAGAGAACGAACCGTGTCCATCGAGATTCTCGTACCAGGCGATCTTGTCGTCGAGGCCCGAGGCGGAGACGAGATCCTGATCGCCGTCCTCGTCCAGATCGGCCGATTCGACCCACTGCGCGCTGAGGGCGAAGGTCGAGACGACCCGCTCCGCCGCGAAGAGCCCGGCGCCGTCGAGGTTCTCGTACCAGGCGATCTTGTGGTCGCTGATGGACGCGGACGCGAGATCGAGATCGCCGTCGCCATCGAGATCGGAGGCGACGACGGAGCGGGCTCCGTTCGCGGCCGTCGTCACGACCAGCTGCGGCCCGAAGGTCCCTGCTCCATCGAGGTTCTCGTACCACGCGATCTTATCGTCGAACATCGACGCGGTCACGAGGTCCAGGTCGCCGTCGCGATCGATGTCGACGGCGTCGATGTCGTGCGTACCCGACAAGAAATTGGAGATGACGATTCCGGCGCCGAATGTCCCGGCCCCGTCCTGGTTCTCGAACCACACGAAGTCTCCGCTCCCGAACGAGGCAGAGGCGAAATCGGCGTCTCCGTCACCGTCGAGATCGCCGACTGCGACGCTTCGCGTTCCGAGGAGCGCTGTGGAAACGACGCGCTGGGTTCCGAATCCGTCGGGCAGGAGCTCCGCGGCATCGGTGAGCCCGTCGAGGTCGGTGTCCGTCGCGTTCGGATCCGTCGCCGCGCGCTGCTCGGCAGAGTTCGCGAGTCCGTCGACGTCGGCGTCGTCTTCGCCGTCGAGCCGACCGTTCGTGTCCTCGTCGGAATCGAGCGGATCGAACCCATGAGCGAGCTCGAACCCGTCGCGCAGTCCGTCGCCATCGTGATCCGACCGATCCTCCGTCGGGTCATCGAGGGCCACGCAGTCGGGATCGCCGGCGGCGAAGTCGATCGCGCCGTCAGCATCGTCATCGACGCCGTCCGAGCAGGTCATCGCCGCCGAACCCGTCAGGAAGACGACGTCTTCGTAGCGACCGGAACCCGTGCTGGTCCCGTCGACGTCGCCGAACTCCACGACCGCCGGATCCCCCGACGCGACTCCGGACCAGCCGGTCGCGATCGCCGCGCCGCCAACCCACACGCTCGCGGACCCGATCGTCGGGTCGAAGGTGACGTCGAGGGTGAAGTAGTCGGTCTGGCCCGGGTTCGTCGCGAAGAGGGTGTGCGATCCAAGCCCGACGAACTCAGCGAGCGTGTCTCCCGAGGCGTTCGAGCCGAAACGCGCCGCCCACTCGGTCGCGCCGTCTCGCACGGCCAGCTGCACGTTCCCGTCCGTCGAGTCATTCACGTCCACGACGCGCATCCTCACCCTGAGGTGGAACGCGGCGCCAGGTGCTGGCCCACTCTCCTGGTAGCGGAGTGTTCCGGCACTGCCGTCGACTTCCGTCGCACTGACGGCAGGGAACTGCGGATCCGCGAGCACCGAGCTCGCGCCGAGCAGGGAGTCCGCGACTGGCACCGTCCATCCCTCGGTCGTCGGATCCGCGGCACCGTGATGCGCGCCGTCCGCGCTTGCCGAGCCACTCATCACGACGACGAGGCAGATGGCGACGAACGCGGCGATCGAGACGGGACGCCGCGGGCACATAGCCGACCGCGCCACTGGAACTCCTGACGGAGCAAGGGGTGTGGGCGGGGACGGTGAACTCATGTGCGTCGCCGAATCCGGAGGTCGTCGCGCCCCTGTTTCCCCCGCTTCGAGAATCAGGGAAAGCCGACGAATCTTCCGATTTGGGTGAAAAAACCCATTATCACACGACCGGAAGCGGGATGGAAGCCAATCGATCGAGCCGGACCGGATTCTCTCGGGGACAGCCGCCGAATCGCGCATCGATCAACTGAAAGTCATTGAATTATTTGGAGTTTTCTCTCCAGAGGCCGTTCGGGGCGCGTCCGAGCCGGCGGGGAATCGTGGAAGCAGTGCGCGGAAACTGGCTCGATCGACAGATTCGTCGACCACATTCGTAGGTTGAAGACCACACAAATTCGCACACCCGTCCCCCGATTCAGGGATCTCATCCGATTCCCGCTGGAGCCCATCCGATGCGCCAATCCCGTTCTCGCTTTGCGTGGCTGCTCGCAGCCCTGTTCCTCACGGCTGCCCTGCCTGCGCAAGCGCTCAATCGCATCGATCTCGCGATCGGGGACACGGTTCCGTCACCGGGCGACGACGTCGTCGAGATCGCGATGTCGATGAACTTCGACGACCCGACCCTCGGCGGACGGATCGGCATTTCCTACGACTCGACGGCGCTGACCTTCCTCTCCTTCGCGTTCGACAGCACGTTCACGGGCAATTTCGCGCTGCTCGAGCCCGCGGCCGGGAGCGTCGAGAACCCGCTGATCGTAGGCGCCGCCTGGTTCTTCGTAGCCCCCCCGATCGGCCCCGCGCCGATCGGCTCGTTCCTGTTCCAGCGCCTGGACCCCACGGCGCCGACGACGCTGGCTTCGGAAGCGGTCCCGCTGTTCGGGTTCGCCTCGCAGACGTCGACCGATGACCTCGCGGTCGACTTCGGCTCCCTCACGATTCCGGCCGTCCCGGAGCCGAGCACCGCGCTGCTCCTGATGGGTGGACTCGCCACGTTGTCGGCGGCACGCGACACGAAGGGTCGTCGCTAGGGCGCTGTGGTGCGCCTCTTCGGGCGCGAACGCGGATCGCGATCGCGACTCGACACCCCCGGGCGACACTGGCCAAACTCTGATGCCCCTAGGGGAATTCTTGGTTGGGCCTTCCGGGAATAGTTTGGGCATTTTTGCACAAATTTATTGCCGGGCGGCTGCCGGTCGTGAGAGGATGAGTCTCCTGACCCGATCGGAGACCGCGCCGTGCCGCCCACTTGCTGTTTCTGCGTAGCTTCCGCTTCTCCCAGCGCTGCCGCTCTGTCAGTGGATGTCCTGTTTGCGGCTGGACAGGTGGGTGCGGTCTCCGTGAGGGTGGGCTTCGATGGAAGTCCTTGCTCGCTCGTGACCATGACGGGCGATGAGATCCGGTTCGACCCGATTGCCGGCGACTCCGCCTCGTTCGAGAGCGACATCGACGTCCAGCTGGTGCCCGAACCCGGAACCGCGTTGCTGATGGGTCTCGGATAGGCGGTGCTGGCGCGGCACCGCTGCGCGTCCACTCCAGCTTCGCCCCGATCCGTGACGTCGCGATGAGCCCCGGAGCGAGTGGGCTCATCGCGGCGCTCAACGCGCGGTCACGGGCATGCGGTATCTGCGGGAGCGGGCCTGTGCCAAGCCCGTGGATCGGCGTTTGTGCACGCCACACATCGGACCTGACGCCCGCTGGGATACGGGAAAGCCGCCCGATCCGGGGGATTTCAGGAGGACGCGAGCGACTGCTGCATCGCGACCAGGATCTGCGAGCCGTCGACCGCCTGCGAGATCGTGATCCACAGCGTCCTGGAGTCCTTCACTGCGGAAAGCCGGTCCTGTAGACCGGGCTCCATGGAGCGAGTGTCCAGCTCCCAACCCTGCGCCTCGAGCGCGCGCGTGTAGAAGGCGAAGACGACTCCGGCATCGTCGGGCGTGACGAACGCGACGGCCGCGCCCTCGCCGCCGACGGCGAGCCCCCCTGCTGACTCCGCGTTGGGATAGACCGGCACGTCGTCGGGAAACCCGGACGGCACTTTGCCAGCGCCGGCGACCTGAGCAGCCTTCGCCTCGCCGTCCTGGCCCGCTACGATCACCTCTCGGATCGGTTCGTCCGCCGCGGGAAGGACCGCACGAAGCTCGGCAAGACCGTTGTCAGTGAGTGCGTCGACGACCGGCGCCGACTCGGCCACCGGCTCCGGAGACGCAGGCGCAGGCGCAGGCGCGCCAGAGGGCGCGTCGAGCTCTGCCTCGGGCGGCGTCGATCGCATCTGGACGAACACGGTCGCCGCGCCGGCGGTGAGGACCAGGGCGATCACGATCTCGCGCGTCCCGATCCCGCGCGTGCGGCGATGGGAGTGAATCGAAGCGCTGTTTCGAAGCATCACGTCGTCTTTCCAATCTCGTAGATGAACGCCGCGTTCGATCGCATCGACCGCGGCGGCTCGGCGAGCGCCAAAGGCTCGCGCGTCATGTATCGGCGGACCTCGGCCCGTCCCTAATAGTCGTATCCAGAAGGACCGGGCGGAAGCCCAAAGAGGGTGATGAACACCCCGAGATCACCGAAGTTCACGGCGCCGTCTCCGTTCAGGTCCCCGTCGGGGTCGGTCGTGCCGAAGAAGGATGCGAAGGCGCCCAGATCACCGAAATTCGTGATCAGATCCTGGTTGAAGTCCCCATCGCACATGTTCCCGAATCCGTCGCTGTCGGTATCGCGCTGCATGGAATTTGCGGTCGCCGTGCAGGTGTCACAGGCATCCGCGAATCCGTCGGTATCGGTGTCGACCGCGTAGCTCCCGACCGGACAGCCGTGCGTGTCCACCAGCAATCCCAACGCGGCACGCGCGTTGACGACACCGTGACCGGTGTAGTTGTCCGGCCCGAGTAACGCCACGTCCGTCGCCGTCATCTCGAGGACGTTCTCGAGCTCGACGAGCGTGGCCGACGGAAAGGCCTCCCAGAGCAGCGCCATCGACGCCGAGACGTGCGGGGCTGCGAAGGACGTGCCGGATACGGTCGTGTAGCCCGGCGGTAGCAGCAGTCGATCCGTCGTGTACACGGAGACGCCAGGAGCGGACACGTTGGGGAAGAGGGAGCTGTCACACGCGGAGGGCCCGTTCGCCGTGAAGAGCGGCACCTGCCCCGCCGCGTCCACCGCGCCGACGGCGAAAGTGTCGGGGTCGTTACCCGGACTCACGTCGGTCGACGCGCCCGGCCCCGTGTTACCCGCGGAGAACACCACACCGATGCCGGCGGCCCGAAGCAGGTCGACGTCCGCGTGGAACTCGGTCAGGCAGGTCCCTGCAGACGAGTTCACGCCCCAGGAGTTGTTCACCACGTCCGGCGCGTCGTCCGTCAACGAGTTGCCATCAGGGTCGAGCATCCACTGCAGCGCGAGATGCAGGTCGCTGAAAAGGCCGTTGCCCGCGCCATCGAAGGCGCGCACGCCGATCCACTGTGCGCTCGGCGCGACGCCGATGTGCGTCCCCGCGACCGGCCCGCCTACGAGGAGCCCGGCGACCTGAGTGCCGTGGCCACCGCCCGTATCGTGCGGCGTCGGCAAGTTGTCGACGAGGTCGTCCCAGCTGTTGCTCCCGCCTCGCCAGGCAGCGGCCAGCTCCGGATGGCTGACGTCCACGCCGGAGTCGATCACGCCGATCACCACACCATCGCCCTCGAACCCGAGCGACCAGACCTGATCCGCGCGGACCATGTCGATGTTCCACTCGACGGGCGCGGAAGGAGCGCCGCTAGCGCCGCTCTGCAGCGTCACGACTTCATCGAGATCGATTCGGTCCACCGCCGGATGGGTCGAGAGGCGACGGAGCATCCTCGGGCCGGCCTCGACGGCGATCGCGTTGATCGACCAGATCGACTTCGAGCCGTCATAGCCGGCGCGACGAAGGAGTCGTCGAATCGGTGCCTGGCCTCGATTCGCGCGATCACGCAGGGCGCGCACGAGTCGCCTTCTGCGCGCGCGCCGGGTCCCAGTGCGATGCTGAGCGAGATCCTCTCGATCTCCGAGCCGGACGATGACCGGTAGGCGGTCCGCTCGAGCGGCCTCGTCCATGAACGATCGCACGTCGGGATGAACGGTCGCCGCGAGAGCCGAGACGTCGGCGAAGAGGAGCGCGAGCGCGATCAGCACGAACGCTCGCGTCGAACCAGTGCGCCCGCCACGCGAGCGGAAAGGCGATTCTCGGAATCGTCGCGGTGTGTTCGCATCCATGTTCAACACCTCCACGCTCGCCTACTGGATCTCGATCTCTTCGATCTTGAGGTCGCCGAGCTCGATCGAAACCTTGCGCCCACGCTTCAGGATGCCGCCCATGTTCGCGAAGAAGATCGTGTAGGTGCGGTCCTTCTTCGGGGCGTATCGGGTCGACTTGAGTGGACCCAGCTTCGGCGGACGCGGAACCTTGAGCTCCTTCCCGGTGATGAGATCACGCAGGACCGGCTTGGTCTCGGTGCCGTGCAGCTTCGATGCCTTCTCGGCGTCGATCACGCGATAGCGGAAGTCGAGCATGTGACCCGCGCCCGTCGATCGAAGGCCGACCACCTCGACGCCCCACTGCTCGCGGATCAGGTCGTTCACGCCATCGGGCAGACCGGTCGGAATCACGATCTTGCTGAGCGCCTCGTCCCGCCTGGCCTGCGCCTCCGGCGTCAGCTCCCGGGCCGGCTCCGGCGCCGCCGGGGGCTGGGCGAACGCGATGGCAGGCACGAGGCAGGCAAGAAGCAACATCGAACCCCAGAACGCCGCGAGCGGCGAGCCGAAGGCCCGCCGCTCTGCGTTCCGCTCACGATGAGGGGAAGTTCGCATCAGTAGACCGCCAGCGAGGGTCCAGGCGGACTTCCGAAGCCCGTCGCCATCACGCCGAGGTCACCGAAGTTGACCACGCCGTCGGAGTTGAAGTCCGCTGCGGGATTCGACTGATTGACAAACGCGTCGATGAACAAGCCGAGGTCACCGAAGTTGGTCATCAGGTCGCCCGAGAGGTCGGCATCGCAGAGATTGCCGAAGCCATCCGCGTCGACGTCCGTCTGGGTCGGGTTCGAAAGGTCCGCGCAGTTGTCGCAGGCCGTATCGATCGGGATCTGGAACGTGACCGTCATGCCACCGTCGGCCTCTTCCGTCTCGACGACCGACGTCGTGCCGGGATCGTCCGCGATCTGGTTGCGGATGTGTCCGCGTCGATCGTGGAGGACCACGTTTCGGTCCGCCAGCTCGCAGGGAATCGCGACGATCGCGTCGTGGGTCTTGCCCGCCGGCACCTCGATGGAGTACTGAACGCGCGGGTGGGGAAGCTCGTTGCCGTCGTCCCCGATGATGTTCATATACAGGTCCTGAATCACCGGAACGTAGGTCTGGTAGCCGGCGTTGAGGAAGCGCAGGAGGACGAGCGGACCGGCCTCCGTTCCGATAGCCGTCGGATTGAGCGGATCGTACTCCTCGCCGTTGATGAGGTAGTACTTCGGCGTGCGCCCGATCGAGCTCGTCACCGTGTTCCCGAAGCCGTAGTCGTCCGCGGAAATCGCAGCGTTGATCACCGGGTCGACCTCGCTGAAGAGGAGCGCGACCTGCTGGTGATAAGTGTGACCCGGGTAGATCTCCGCGCCGTCGACGGCGCTACCCGTGCCCGGGTTCACGTCGTTGGCATCGTGGTACATCGCCCCGTACAGCCCCATCTGCAGCTGCTTCGACGGGTTCGTACCCGACTGATAGAGGTACGTGCCGGGGGTCACGTTGTGCCAGCGGTAGGTCTCCGTGGCGCCCGGCGCGGTCTCGTGGGTGAACGAGTGGACGCGCCCGATGCCCGACCCGCTCGTGGAGTAGACCGGCTCGCCGGCTACACCCGCGATCACCTCCGGCGCGAGGCCGGGGATGAAGAGCGAGGTCGGCTCGCTCAGGTTGTTGGTCAGCGTGACCTCGAGGGTCGACGCCGTCGCGGGCACGTGGAGCTCCGGTCCGGTCGTCCAGCTCGCTGGCGCCGCACCCGTCGCGTCGTAGTAGCCCCACATGTTGACGACCGCGCCATCCTGCATGGTCTTGGTCGACTGGTGGGCCACCAGGCTGTAGCTCGCGACCTGGGCGAATCCGGCAGAGGCGACGAACGTCGACAGCAGGATCAGCGTGGTGAGTTTCAGGGTCTTCATGGCTCGGTCTCCAGATTTGGCCGGGTCCGCTGACGATCCGTCCCATCGGGCGGATCGCGTGGTCAGGGCGGGGCGAGCCCCGCCCGCAAGGGTTAGGGGCAAACCGTCCCGTCGATATCGACGCCCGGGCCCTCGACCGCCATCATCGTCAGCATCCCGCCAGGGAAGATGTCGAAGTTGATCAGCTCGAACTCGGTATGGGAATGCCACATGTAATACATGCCGCCGTGCGGGTTCAGACCGCCCTCGCCGACCGGGAGCGTCCCGTCCTGGCCGAGGAAGGGGCTGCCACTCCAGAAGCCGCCGAAGGTCAGGAACTGGTCTTCGGGGAGGAGAACCGGCAGGGGCTTACCGTGATCCGCCGGGTCCTCGTTCGCCTCGAGCGGCGGGAGGTGGGGCGGGAGCGGGTACGTCACGGGATCCGGCTCGTGGCCGTAGATGTCCCAGCCGAGGTTCTCGCCCTTCCAGGTCCAGATCGCGTCGTAGGTCTGTCCGGGATTCACGGTCAACGTGAAGTCGGAGATGCCGACATCGGAGACCGGAGAGACCGCACTGCTCACGCGCGGCCGTCCGTCCCGCGCGATGACGCGGAAGTTCTGGCCGTGCGTGTGGAACGGATGCGGGTCGTGCCCGGCACCGACGACGCGCATGAGCACGTCGTGGTTCACGCAGGTTCGAGAGAGGGAGCCGTTGGGCTGGTTCGGGAGGTACGGCGCGCCGGTCGGGAAGAGCGTGTCCGGTCCCGTGCGACCGTTGATGAGCCAGTAGCGCGGCTTCCGCTCGTTCATGTTGACTTCGGCTGCGAGACCGTTCTCCACCATGTTGTGGATCGCGTCATCGATCTCGGAGAGTACGTAGAGGTACTCGAAATCGAAGGTCGAGTTGTCGACGTCGTAGGCCTGGCCCGACGTGCCGCCACCGCTCGGCTGACCGGCCGCCGGGTAGACGACGATCGTGCCGAAGAGGCCCATCTCCGTCTGCAGCGAGGTATCGGTCCCGCTGTAGTAGGTGTAGGTGCCCGGATGCGTCGCCGTGAACGTGTACGTGACGTTTCCGCCGTTAGCCGCCTCGTTGGTCATGAAGCCGGGGGTTCCCCCGGACGCGTCCACGACGTGGCCGGGAAACACCATCGAGGTGTCGACCCCGGCGCCGAGCTGGTTCGTCAGCGTGACCCGGATCTCTTCCCCGACCTGCGCGATCAGGTTCGGGCCCGGGTGATTCATCGGCGTCGCGATGCCTTGGGCGTAGCCCCACATGTAGACCGTGTTGCCTTCGCCCGTGACGATGTAGCCGGGGCGCGCCCACAGCTGGAAGGCTCGGAGGTCGTTGCCTCCTGCGCCGCCACCAACCGTGACCGTTCCCTCGATCCCCGGCACGACGGCCGTCGCCGCGGACGTCCAGACCAGGGCGAGGAGGAGCGCGAAGATCTCGATCGCTCGATTCGCTTTGATTCGTGAAGTCATTATCCCAATCCTTAATGAACTCGAGGGAGTTCGCGCGAAGCCGCCACAGGGCCGCGCAGGCCCCCGACCGGTGCCCTACCGGCTCAGTACAGCCGGATCTCCGTCATGATTCCGCCCCGTTCCTCCGTGTTGTTGCTCAGGTTGTGGAGGTTCGAGGTGTAGAGGAAGTACGTACCCGGACTCATGCCGGCCGTGTCGAGTAGGAGGTCGAAGGCCTGTCCTCCGCCCAGCGTCACCGAGTTCGTCTCGTAGTAGAGATCCTCGCCGACCGCGGGGGCGGTCGGTGTCTCCGCCGAATCCGGACCGCGGAGGATGTGCGCCCCCGTGCCGACCACCTTCATCGTGATCGACGGGGACATCAGCGTGTAGAACTGGGTCACGGACAGGTTCGACAGCCGCAGTAAGATCGTCTCACCGGCAGTGGCCTCGACGAGCGCGTCGTAGGGCTGCGTCGGCAGCCCGTTGCCGCTGTTGTGCAGGTCGCCCTGGATGATCGTCTCGGGATATCCGCGGCCGTTCAGAAGCGGGAACGTGACGTTCATCTCGGCGAAGGGCAGCGGCTGGACCGAGTAGCTCGCGTCGTGGAATTCGGGATCGAAGCCCGACATCTGCAGCGCGAACTCGACGTCGTAGCGGGTCGAACCGTCACCGTCGTTGTAGACGTACTCGTCACCGGTGGTGTGTCCCGCTACCTGCGCGGCGTTTCCGGGGCCGCCCGTCGCCAGGAGGTCGTCCCACGCGGGTCCCTGCGCCGACTTCACGAAGAGCTGGCCGAGCATGCCCATCTGCATGTGCTCGGTCGCCTCGACGTGGCAGTGGTAGAGGAACGTACCCGGGTCCTTGACGTTGTAGTAGTAGGTGAGCGTGTTGCCCATGTTGATCGAGACCGACACGTCCGGGAGGCCATCGAACGCGGCGGTCGCATCCGGATAGCCGTGCCAGTGGACGGTATGGGGATCGAAGAGATCCGGACGGATCGCCATGCCCACGTTGGTCAGGGACAGGTAGAACTCCTGGCCTTCCCGGAGCTCGATCGTCGGAGCAGCGTACTGCGCGGCGAGGACGCCGTCGATCAGTACGTCTTCCGGCGCCATGCCGGTCACGTCGGAGAAGCCGAAGATGTACTGGAAACGACCCCGCTGCTGCGCCGGCCCGGCGTAGCTGCCGTCGTAGTTGAGGGGGACGACCGCGGTCGCCGACGCCTCGATGTCCGACATGTTGACGTAGCCGTCGCCGCCCGTGAGGTGCATGCACACCTGGTTCGGGTTGGTCCAGACCTCGCCCGCATCTTCGATGGCGTTGCCGTTCGTGTCGTCGGGACACTGGACGTGCACCTCGCTGGATGCGGTCCCGGCCGCGAGTCCGGTCACCAGCCCCGTAGCCAGGGCCAGCACCGAGTACTTGGCGAGTCTTTTCAGCATGATCTCAATCCTCTCGATCGTGTGCTTTTGCTGAATCCGATTCAGTCTCATGTTCCACTTCGAACGCATCATTCAGCCACTCCCGACGGTCCCGGCGGCTGGCCGAAGCCGAGCGCCATCACCCCGAGGTCACCGAAGTTGACTACGCCGTCTCCGTTGAAGTCCACGTCGTCCTGGTAGGTCCCGGAGAACGTATTCACGAAGATCGCGAAGTCGCCGAAGTTGGTGATCAGGTCGTTGTTGAGATCGGGATCGCAGATCGCGCCGTACCCGTCGAGGTTCGGATCTCGCTGGTTCCCGTTCGCTCGGATCACGCAGTTGTCGGCCGGGTTGGCCACGCCATCGACGTCCGTGTCGAGCAGCGAGGCCGTCGCACCCGCCTCGTCGGCGCCGGCGTCGGCACTCGCGTCGCGAATGTCGTCGTCGATGTCGAGCGCGGTTCCCGACCCACCGGCGATGTCGATTGCCGAGCTCGGCGACATCACGTGGTAGTCGGGGTCGTTGGCCAGCGACAGCGGACCCATGCCGATATCGATGAAGTTGCCACCCTCGTCGAAGTTGATGCCTGCCCGAATCGGTCGGACCTCCGGCTGCACGAACTGCGCAGACAGGGGAGCCTGGCCGTGGGTATTGAAGTACTCCGCGGCGAAGTTCGGGTCCGAATCCAGGTTGCTCAGGTGATCGACGTGGTCGCTTCCCTTCGCAGTGACGACCGAGTTGATCGGCTCGAGCAGGTCGGGCTGCAACGAGGTGCCGTCCATGACGGCGAAGTCCGACCCGATCGAGGCCACGAGCAGAGCCGACACGAAGTCGTTCGGCGGCGTCGTGGCATCCAGGGCACCCTGGCCCAGCGGGCCGCCATCCCAGGAGAACGAGCGGTTCTCCCAGTGGACGTTGTGCGACAGGGTGGTCGGCTCGGAGTAGGTCGCTCCGGTCGACACGGCGTGCTGAGCCAGGTTCGCCTCGAGCACGTCCCCGTGGACCATCGCGACCAGGCCCGCCGGTTGCGCGTTGGAGGTCAGCAGGTTGGCGTTCATCGCCGCCCGTGCCGTCGCCGTCGAGTCGTTGCGAGCGATCGTGTTGTGCGCGAGGTCGACCCGGACAGCGTCCTGAGCGAAGACCGCGCCCATGAGGCCCGCCACGTTGTTGACGATGATGTTGTTGGTCAGGTCGACCGAGAACCAACCCGCACTGGGCTGCGGCGCCTCGGCCGCGGGGTTCGGATCGATCGGGTCCGGCTGCTCGATGATGTCCTGGCCGTTGACTTCGGACATGTAGACACCGCCGCCGGAGCCCGCACCCGCGAGGTTGCCGAGGATCAGGTTGCTCTCGATCGTGAGGTTGCCCGTTCCGAGCGTGAGCTGCTGATCCTGCTGCGGAAGCGGCACGGCGTTGGCGTCGTTGATGAGCGCCGGCGTGTTGCCGACGACCGCGATGCCGCCACCGTCACCACCCGCGCCGGGCGTGCCGTTCCAGACCTCGTTGAACACGATGGTGTTGTCACGGATGACGCCACCGTCGCTGAGACCCTGGTGGGCGATGCCGCCACCGGCCGTGGTCGCGAAGTTGCCGCAGACGAAGTTCTCGGCGACCTCGTATCCGTCGGCACCCGAATTGATCGTGATGCCACCGGGACCGGAGACGCCGCCGTTCTCGGCCACGTGGTTGTGGTGAATCGTCACGCCCGGGTTGACCGAGCCGCGCGGATCCGCCGCGTCCTCACCGGTGCCGGGGATCGCGGGGTTGCCGCTTCCCGGGATCTCACCGAAGAGGTTGTTCACGCCGATCCGGATACCGCCACCGAAGGTGCCGGTGTTGTTGACGATCGTGTTGTTGGAGATCTGGAGGTTCGGCGCGTAGCCGTTCACTCCGATGCCGCCACCACTGTCCGCACCGGTCAGGCGCAAGCCGTCGATGCGAGCGTGGGTGCCGTTCGTCGCTGCGAACTCCTCGGGCACTTCGAAGTCGGCCGCGGTGCGCGTACCGATCACGAAGATCGGCGGCGCCTCGATCGAGGTGAATCCACGCTCGAAGATGAGCGTGCTGAGGACGTCGTCCGCCTCCGCCGCCGAGGGCTGACCCGGCAGGACGTCGATCTCACCGGCCGCCTCGAGGGCGATCAGCTTGTCGCGCCAGACGAGCCGCGCCGGAGCGGGGTTCTGGACGGCGTTGATGACGGTGTTCTCACCGTAGCCCTGGAGCTTGACGTTCTTGTGGAGGATCACCGACTCCTCGTAGAAGCCGGGCTCCACGAGGATGATCACGTTCCGTCGGCTGCCGACCGAGCCGGTGTTGGCTCCGTCGATCGCGTCCTGGATCGAGCCACCCGCGGCGACGCGGATGATCTCCGTGTTCGGATCGGTCGCGTCGACCACCTCGATGGTGATGCCGACGACCGACTCCTCGCCCGTGCTTCGCACCACGGTCACCTGGTAGGCGTCCGCGCCGATCGGGCTCATCGCGGCCTCGTCGACCGCCGTCGCCGGATCCGCGACGGGCGTGAGCGCGTCGAAGGTGAGCGAGGTTGCCGAAGCCGCCGTGACGTCCACCGCGAAGGTGGTGCCATCCGACTCCCGGGTCAGGTAGACGGTCGGCGTGCCGGCACCGAAGCCGTAGTCACGCGACTCGTACTTGACCGGGTCGTAGTTCGGCAGGTTCGTCTCGGGCTGGTAGTTCGGGTTGAGAACGTCGACCGCGACACCCATCGAGGTCAGCGTGACCGCCCCACCGGCGTTCAGGTCGACGACCGGACCGCCACCGGCGATCGAGCCGTTCGCTTCCGCGATCCGCGGCGTGCCGTCGTTCTGCTCGCAGTCGAGCGGGAACTCGACCGGGCCGGCGTGCGCCGCGACCGGGACGACCGGCGTATCGAGGTAGGTCGTCATGCCGGGCTGGTAGTTGAAGGTGTAACAAAACTGCGAGTACTGCTTCTTGAACTCGGGATCCACGACGTCCGGCGTGGCCGGGTTGTCGTCGTGGTCGACCGGGCCCGGGTCGTTGAGGCAGACCGTCAGCATGTTGGGCACGACGCCCGACGGGCTCGGCGCGTTGACCGTGTAGGTCGAGGGCACCAGCGCGTTGTACTGACCGTACTCGTCCGAGTAGACGCGACTGACCTCGGTGCCGGTCCAGTCCCGGATCGAGACCGGGATCCACGGCGGGCCGAACTTCTCACCGAAGGACGGCGAGGTCGGGTCGAACTCGTTCGCGGTGTCGTCGAGGATGAAGCCGACGATCCGACCGGCCTTCGGGACCTCCGTGTGGACCCAGAAGTCGGCCGCCGCGTTGAGCGGACCGGCGTCGACGGTCACCTGCTTCATCGTGCAGAGCTCGACCGTCTCACCCGCGAAGGGCGCGCCGATTCCCGCGAAGAGCAAGAGCTCGTTCGGAACGACGTGGTCGGGGCCGACACAGATCGGGGGAAGGATCTGCGGGCTCGGGACGTAGACGTCACCGTAGTCGACGTTCTTGTCCTCGGGTCGCAGCGGGAGGTAGCCCTCCGGAACCGCGGCTTCGACCACGTACGTGCCGGTCGGGAGACCGATGTCCCAGAGCGCGACGTCGGGGTCGGTGGTCACCGCGAGCTCTTCCTCGCTCACGATCAGACCGCCCGGAACCGTGTTGTTGTAGCCGAGGACACCGTCGAAGGCGTAGCCGCCGTCGAAGACGCCGTCCCGGGCCTGGTTGAAGGGGCGGAGGCCGTCGAAGCAGTCGTCCGTCGCGTTGATCCCGGGGTTGCCGTGGAAGAAGAACGGGTTCTGCGTGCCCTGCCCGGCCTGGCTGACGTTCGGCGGGCAGCCCGTGGGCTTGCCGTCGTCGAAGCTGTCCGTGGTCGAGATGGCCAGCGCGTCGCCGTACTGCCAGACGTAGCCGAGGCCGGCGGTGTCGCCGGACTGCTCCGTCACCGTCCGGGTCAGCGGATCGAAGACACGACTGATCAGGTCCTCCGGGCCAGGCTGGCCCATGAAGTGATCGCCGTCGAAGGGATAGTTGTCGATGTCCGCGAGCTGGACGACGGTGTCCGAGTTGCGATCGTCGACGTCACCGTCCTGGTCGGCGTCCTGATAGAGCGTGACCTGGACACGGGGAACACCCGGCTCCCACTCTTCGCCGGCGGCGAAGCGGGGATCGTCTTCCGCGCGGGTCGTCGCGTAGAAGACTATGCCGGAAATACCGCCATTCTCGTTCGGTCCGTAGTTCGCCTTGCCCCACTCGAGGCGGATCGTCTGGCCGAGGAAGGCCTGGAACGCCTGCGTCAGCGCCGGTCCCTGAGAGGTGCGCAGGAAGTCCGACGTGGCCGGCGAGGTCGGGATCGCGTCCTGCGGATCGTTCAGGGTGGGGTTGAGCGGATCGATCGCCGCCTGCGGGTTGAGGATGTCGCCCCCATTGCTCGGGAGCGGCAGGATCTCGCCACCCGCGTCGACCGTCGCCGTGACACCGGTCGCCTTGAAGCGAGCGAAGTCGACCTCAGCCACGAGCCAATGGAAGAACGGGAAGACCTCGTCGAACGGAATCTCACCGACGAAGTCCGTCGGCAACGCCTTGTAGATCGTGCCGTCGCGCCAGCGGATGTTGACGTTCTGCTCGCCGAGCCCGAAGAACGGACTGTCGTCGTTCACGCCGTTCTCGTCCGTGTCGTAGTAGACGACGTTCTCGAGCCGGGCGAACCACGCGAAGACCATCAGCGGGTTGCCGGTGGTCAGACCGAAGTCGTGGTTCAGCGTGCCGCCCGGCGCGCTGCTCACGGTGATGAGCTGGTTGGAGAAGACGTAGTCGAGGCCGCCGTCGAAGATGGCGAGCTGGTACGTGCCGTCGGGCAGGCCCGTGATGGAGAACGTACTGTCGCCATTTCCGTTCTCGACGCAGGGCTGCATGTAGACGTTGTCGCGACCGGCGAGTGCGATCGTGCGGTTGAGGCCGACGTAGCAGTCGGGAACCGCTAGACCCTCGTAGAAGCCGAACTCCGGGGGTCGCGCGGAGTGCGCGCTGACGATCCGGCCCTCGATCGAACCGGCTCCGCCCGTGAGGTCCGCGGGGAGGGACGTCTCGCGGATGAAGCCGAAGCTCGCGTGCGGGCCCGCGGGACCGAACTCCTGGAAGTGGATCGGCTCGTTGGCCTCGACCCAGGCGTCGATCGTGTGCGTACCCTCGATCGTGTTGGTCTGGATCCACGGGTTGGCGACGTTCGGCGGGACGACCTGAAGGCCGTACTTGCCCGGCGGGATGTTCCGCACGCGCGCGAGGCCGTTTTCGTCAGTGAAGATGATGCCGGTTCCGATCAGCTCGTCGCCTGAGGTCGGGTCGAGCGCGATGATCGGCGAGCCGTCGGGATTCAGGAACGGCTGATTAGTGACCGGGTGGTACTGGTACTCGGTCCCGAGCGGGTTGCCGAAGGCGTCCTGGATCTGCTGTCCGGCGATGTCCGCAACGATGACGCTGAAGCCCCCGAGGCCGTCCTCGGTCGTGTCGAGGTTGCCGTTGGTCAGGTTCGCACGATTCGTGTCGTACTGACCGTTGAGGGGATGGTTGTCGTGGAACACGTGAACCGTGATCTGCGCCGTCGGCACGAGGCCGGTCTGCAGTACGACGTTCACCTGCGAGGCACCGACCGGAACCCTCGCACCACCCATCGCGTAGATCGACTGCGAGCCGTCCGCGTTGTGCGGCAGCAGCGAGACGAAGTAGCGCTTGCTGGGGTCGAAGTTCGGCGCGTTGCTCGCGTCGATCGTGGCGCTGCCGAAGCCGGCGCTCTCACCGGAAGCGGTGACCGGAGCGTGGCTGCTGTGCAGCGTGAATGAGAGTCCGAGGTGGGACTGCGTGGGGTCACCGACGACGGGTTCGTTCGTCGTGTCCTCCTCCAGGAGCCAACGGAACTGCACCGGAAGGGCGTTGCCGTCCTTGTCCGTCGCGGTCACCGTAAATGCGCTGGCGGCCACACTCGTGAGCAGAGTCAGAAGCAGGATTCCGACTCCCACCCCCAGTGCCTTCGCTGATCGATTGAACTGCATAGTCATCTTCCGTCCCATCTTTCGATCCGACTAACGAGCATCGTAGTTGCGTTCGTGATGCTAGTCACGAAACAGTCAAACACATATCACGCGGCAATTGTTAGGCAAACTCAATCGCCACTAAAAATTTCCGACTCCGACCGCTTGACGCGTGACATTTCGCGACAGTGCGCCCAATAGGGCGACACCGAATAACAATCCGATCGCAATCCCCGGCTCGGGAACCACGTACACGGTCGCCCCTTCATAGGAAACCGATAATGGTGGCATGCCGACCCCTGGCGGAAAGAACGGGCCCGGATTGCTCGCGCTTCCCGTGGTCGCGATCGTCGCGCGACCTACCATCACAGGTGAGAGGCTCAACGTCCCGATCGTTCGCAGCCCCGAAATTCCGTTAGGTGGCGCGAGAACGAGCCACCCCGCACCGATCTCTGCGGGTTGCGTCTGCGGATTACCACCGCCATCGGGGTGGCCATCCATGATCACCAGTTCGGGATCGGCCGCGAATGTGAACGAGTCGAAGGCGAAGATCGCGGCGTCCCACGTGATCTCGATGCCACCACCGACCGTCACTTCCGCGAAGTCTAGCTCGAGCACGATGTCCACGGTCGGAGACGCGAACTCGGCGGCCTGAAGCGGCGGATCGAGGCGGATCATGTTCTGAGCTCGCGCACCGTCGGCTCCGGCCCAGCAGACGCTCGCGAGAAGACCGAACAGCAGGGAGGTTCGAAAGCGGGTGTTAAGTCGGGAGATGGCGATCGACACGATCAGTCTTCCCCCGGCACGCAGCGCATCACGTTGGCGCCGTCGCGCAAGTTGGTGCAGTCCTTGGGCTCGTGAGACGAGAGCTCATCGGAGTTCCAATCCGCGCCCAGGCAGCTGAAGATCGCCGCCTCGTAGTCGTCGATCGGATCGAACTGCGCACAGAACTGAGGCTGCGAACATCCCTCCGCGTCGACGCTCGATCCCACCGGCGTCGCACCGCACCGATCGATCCGGTCCTCGACGCCGTCGAAGTCCGCGTCCGGGTCCACCAGCCGCATGAGCGGGTCACCGACCCACACGTTCATCCACCCGAGATAGGGAAGACTGCTGTAGTAGGCCTCGGCTACCGGGGCGCCTGCCGCGTAGCGGGCAAAGAGCGCCTGCGGATACACGATCTGGAATGCGCCGGGCTCGGCGACATTACCCGCCGCCCCCGCGACGCCGAGTTCGATGAGATCGGCGATCAGGGACTGACCATAGACCGGCGGGTCGACGAAGGACCTCGCATTCGTCGAGACGATCGTCGCCGCGATGGATCGCGCTGTGAACTGGCCCGGTCGATCCGAGACCGCTGCACCGTAGAAAGGTGCGGCTGGAGAGTTCGAGTCGTTGCTTCCCCAGGACGCGTAGGCCGCGACGGATGGAAGACCCGTGACGACGGTCTGCGTCGTATCGTGAAGGATCGTCTTCCCGAGGAAGCGCAACAGAGCAGAAGCGGGGCGAAGCAGCGCCAGGTCGACGGGCTCGCGCGTCGTCGTACCCGTGCCGTCCTCGTCGACCAGCCAGACCGCGTCCGGATCGGCGGGGAGCTGCGCGCGATCGATCAACGCGCGCGCGCTCGCGGGCATCCCGAAGCCATCGACCGGGGTCTGGTAGGCGGCGAGCCGCGTGACCAGATATCGGAGCGGCGCATCCGGATTCGCAGCGCGCCAGGACACGAAGTCCTGATTGACACCAAAGTACGGATTGAGCGACCCGAAGACGCCGCCCGATCCCTCGATCGCAGAGCCCATCACCGCGAGCTCCGCATCGACCGAGGCGCCCGTCGACTCGACGAGTACGATCGCACTCCCGGTCGTGTCGGTGATCCGCAGCGGCACCCCCATCACCGTGGCGATCACGTGCGGCGCATCGGCGCCGAGCGTCGCAAGGTGATCGGCGATCGGATCGCGGATCAGCGTCTCGTAGTCCGCACGCGAGATCTCTTCGTCCGCCGGGTTGCCGAGAGTCGCATCCGCCAGGGGGATCGAAAGAGGGAGCACCATGTCAGGTGCGAGTCGGCGGACGTACGCGTAGTAGAGGGCGACCGAGCGGGAGACGACGGAGGTGCCATTGTACACGACGAGCACGTCACGACGGTCGAGCGCCTGCGCGCGACCGACGCCGGGCGTGAAGAGGCACGCGACCGACACGAGCCCGGCGAGCAGCACCAGAGTGAGCGACGCCCTACGCGCCTCGAAGGCGCTCGCCGGTCTGCAGCCGGCGCTATGTCGTGACATCTGACTCATCATCTTCTTCAACTTCAACGTGTTCATCGGACTCGAAAACGACTTCTACTACTTTCCGCGGCCGTCCCTCCTGACGGCGAGCCATGGCGCCATGGGCGCTCAGCGCCTCCGGCGATTGCGCGGTTCCAGAGAGAGACCGGCGAGGCCAAGGGCCATGAGGAGCGCGGTTCCGGGCTCCGGAATCGGAACGATGTTCACGCTCGCGGTTCCGAAGTCCACGACCATCTCCTGCGACGACAGGTCAAAGAACGGCCCGGGCGTGATCGAGCTCGCCGCCGTCGTGATCAGCTGGAGCGGCCCGACACCGACGGCCGTGAAGGTCAGCGTGCCGACCGTGTGAAGACCGCTCGCCGGAGTCGGGAAGAAGCCGAATCCGACCTCGAGGGGCTGCACCACCTGGTTGGGCGCCGGGCCCGAGAGTCCGAAGTTGGCGATGAAGCCCGGGTCGAACACGAACGTGTTGAACACGACGAGCGGGTCAAAGGTGATCTCGACACCACCCCCGACGGTTGCGTCGTCGAAGTCCATCAGCAGGTCGACCGAGAAGACGTCTCCGAGCAGGACGTTCTGGGTCGGCGGGCTGAGATGGATCGAGTTGAGCGCCGAGGCGGTCCCCGCTGAGAGGACGATGGCGGTGGCGACTGCGATGAAGAACGAGCGATGGATTGACATGAGCTGCTACTCCGGATTGCGCACGGGTCCAAATGGACGCGTCTACGCGAATACAATTTCGGCCTGGTGTGTTTTCTCCACGTGCAGCAATTTTCTTGCGATTTTCAGCAGGCTCGCACCACTCACTGAACAGAGGCGTTGCGCTTCAAAAGCGAAGCGGGCGGCCCTACACGTGCACAAAAGTCGAATCCTGACCCGGAGACATATGCGGGTGCGAACCCTCATATCCTCCTTTTCCCACCGTGACCATATCACCCCCGACAACTGACGATGTGGAAAAATCGCTCGACCTGTGAGAGTTTTCCCATACTTCCTATCATTTCGCAGCAACCGATGTGAGGAATGACCGCAAATTCCCAAAAATCCTGACATATCCTGTCCGGACATCACCACATTCATGACGAACCTCGCGTAGCCGACGTAGCCGACGTAGCCGATCAGTCGTTGAGCGGAGCGCGGCACCACGAGTCGAACGACCGGCGGCGCAATGCCGAATTGGGCGTTTGTGCCGTTTTGAGACGTTCTCAGGCGATTTCGCGACAATTCGACTCCGGAAGGATCACCGTGACCATTGCGCACTCGTTCGTTTCAAGACCCTGCCGAATCGTCGGAACACTCCTGGCGATCGGGGCGGTCACGCTCGCTGGGTCAAATTTGTGGGCTAAGGAGCCCAATTTCGAAGAAGAAAATTGGGCTGATTCTCACAATATGATGGACAGTCACGAAGGCCACCAGAATGCGGCCGATCACGGGGCTCATGCGGGGCACGGGAACGGTCAGGCGGGCGACGCCCATACCGGCCACACGGAATCTCAGGCGCATGGCGGCGGTCACGGCGGCGATCACGCCAACCATCGCTCGATGAAGCCGGCGAGCATTCGAACGGATCACATCTCGGTGAGCTTGCCGGGAGCCGACCTCAAGAACCGCCGCAGCGAGTCCGTTCGACTCGCCGAGCTGCTCGCGACGGACAAGACGGTGCTGCTGAACTTCGTCTTCACGTCCTGCAACGCGATCTGCCCGATCATGTCTTCGTCCTTCAGCGGCCTGCGCACCCTCACCGGACCGGAGCGAGACGACTACCGCCTGATCTCGATCTCGATCGATCCGGAGTACGACACCCCTGACCGTTTGACGGAGTACGCGACGCGTCACCGCGCGGACGACGGCGACTGGCATTTCCTGACCGGCGCCCACCGGGACATCGTTCGCGTCCAGCGAGCCTTCGACGCGTATCGCGGAAGCAAGATGAACCACGAGCCGGCCACGTACATCTGGCGGCGCGGGCAGACCGAGTGGACTCGACTCTCGGGGCTCGCGACGCCCAGGCAGCTGCTGACGACGCTGGATGCCATGAGCGCCGCATCCGAAGCGCCGCCCGCCGACACCGCTCAGCTCCACTGATCGATCAGAGCGGTCGGCGATGACGGACGGTCGGGCTGCATGCAGACCTCTCGGTCTGGCCGCGATTCGGGTTCTCACCCTGCTGCCACTGGTTTCGGTCCTGGCGTGGCTTCCGACCGAAGCGCTCGCCAACGACCGCGAGCCCGCTGCGCACGAAGGCACGACCGCAGCGGCCACCGGAGCGCGCTTCTACGAGGCGGGAACGGGTCCTTCCGGCGAGGTCGTCGAGGCCAGGCTCGCGGACGGGTCGCCCGTCACGGCCAGTCAGGTCGCTTGTGTGAACTGCCACCAGCGCAGTGGTCTCGGCTCGAGCGAGGGCGGCGTCGTCGCGCCCGTCGTGACATGGGATGCCCTCGCGAGCCCACGAGCAGACGATCTGCGATCGCCCTTCCAGTCGAGCGCGCGGATCGGCGAGGGACGCCCGGCCTACGACGCAGGCGCCCTCGGCCGACTTCTCCGCGAGGGCGTCGATCCGGCGGGTCGGGAAATCGCGAAGTCGATGCCCCGCTACCAGATCGATGAAGCGACGCTCGCGGCGCTGGTGACCCATCTACAGTATCTGTCGAGGCAGGTCGCGGACACGCCAGGCGTGACCGCGACCGAGATCCACTTCGCGACGGTGCTCGGGCCCGACGTGGACGAAGCAACCGCTGCAGAGGTCATCTCCGTCCTCGAAGCGTTCGCCGGTGTCAACAACGTCGAGAGCCGTAACGAGCGCGGAAGAGCGCGGCGTGGCGTGTTCTACCAGGACGTGAAGAACCGCGCCTACCGGCGCTGGGTCGTTCACCCCTGGCGCCTCGAGGGGCGTCCGGACGAATGGCCGGCACAGCTCGATGCCCATCTGGAGGCTCGACCGGTATTCGCGCTGCTCGGGGGAATTACGCTGGACACCTGGGCGCCCGTCGATGCGTTCTGCAACACGCAGCGAGTTCCGTGCATCCTCCCCAGCTCCCAGCTCCCGTCGGGCGACGCGACCGGCGGCTTCACCCTGTGGCCGTCGCTCGGCTTCGACCTCGAGGCGGCTCTCCTCGTCGACGATCTCCGGAAGCGCGGCATCGCTCCGGACGTTGGGATTCGAATCGTCCGTGATGCGCAGCCGGCCCGGAACGCGCTCGCCGCCGAGCGAATTGCCGAGGTGCTCCGGATGGAGGGCTATCGGGACGTCACGCTGCATCTGCGCTCGGAGCGCTGGTGGACAGGGAGCGGCGGCGCGACGGGAACACCGTCCGCGACGGTGACGGTCGGCCTCGTGGCGCTGGACGCGTTCGAAGAGATCGCCGGACGCGTCCTGGACAAGGCCATGCCGACGTACTTCTCGGGAATCGTCGGCGGCAGCGACCTGGCGGGAGCACTGCCGCACATCGAGAATGCCGCCGTGTTGCACGTCTTCGACGACCCCCGCCGCATGCCCGCCGTCACGCGACGCGCCACGGTCTGGCTGAAGGGCCGCGGGATCGACGCGCCCCATTCGCGACTGCAGCTCGACACGTATCTCGCGGCGGTCGTCACGGGCAACGCGCTTCGCCACATGAAGACCAACTTCTCACGCGACTACTTCCTCGAGCGGATCGAGCATGGGCTCGACAACGCCGTGTACCGCTCCGTCTATCCGCGCATCTCGCTCGGGCCGCGCCAGCGCATCGCGTCGAAATCCGGGCGCCTCCTCTCCCTCGACGGGCCGCCGCGCCCCTAGAGCAACCCGCTCTCGGGTCAAGTGCAGCGGAGCGCCTCCGCGAGCGACGGCTCGCCCTGCGATCGTCCGGGAGGCGATTCCCCCCGGGTGCAGAAATGTCGACGATCTCGCCCGATCCCCACCGGGGGCACACGAGATCCAGCCTTATCGAAAATCCGCAACACCGTTTTAGAAATCTCGATCGAGTCCGAAGATTTGGTGAGATTTTCCCACATTGGATGCGACTACTCGATGCGGGAGGACAACGAGATGTCGCTCAGAACCATGCTCACGAAATCAATGCTGTCGCTGAGCGCGATTGGAATCCTGCTGGCCGCTGGCGCGGCCCAATCCGCACCCTGCTTCGGAAGCGAAGCATGGTCGACCTTCGGCGCGTCGGGCCTCTGCCTCACGACGAGCCGTACCGCGTTCGCCGCCGCGGCGGGCGAAGCCCTTCGAATCGATTTCGCCTCGAATGCGGGGGATACCGCTGTTCAGGCCGGGGGGGTCGACGTCCTCGGCCGTACGCCGGTGGGTGACGTCCCTGAGGTCATTCGCGAATCGATCGGGTCGGCCGACTACGACCCGGACGAGACCTTCGCCGGCGTCCCGATTGGTCGGCAGCTGACCGCTGGACCCTTGAGCGAGCTGTTCATCGGCCGTCCCGAGATTCCCGCCGGCACGGTCTGGACGCCCGCGCTCGCCAGCGAGCTGATTCCCGCCGTCGGACTTCGAGTCGGGCTGCAGATCGGCACCAACTTCAACATGGATTTCGACGACTTCGGATCCAGGCCGACTTTCGTCTCGACCGCGACCACGCTTCCGTTCGGCGGCACGGTCGGGCTGCACGTGCTTCTCGGCAATCCGGGGGGGCCCGCAGATCTTCTCTCCGACCGGGTTCTCGCAATCCCTGTCGACTCCACTTTCCTCGGCATCAGCGCTGCGCCCGGGACCGACATCGCGCGGCTCCGGTGGTTCCTCGCATCCGGCAACACGAGCTCGTTCGACCTGACCGACGTGGCCTACTCGTCGACGCCGATCCCGGAACCCTCGACGACGCTCCTGATCGGCGCCGGGCTGGTCGCGCTCTCCGCCTCGCGGCGGCGTAGCACCGTCTGATCCACCGGCTGGCCTGGTCCGTTCGCTCACCGTCGCAGGCGATCGGTCCGTGTGGCTCTGGTCACACGTCAGCCGGTGAGCGACCGGGTATCGTGTGCGCTTCGACCGTTCCGGTGCGACGCCTCACAGGTTTCCTCCTCGACGTGTCGATGTGAGTCGAAGTCGACGCGATCGATCGCAGACCGCTGCGAGCCCGGAGGATTCAATGGAAGAGACGACCGAAATCGAGCGCACGTCACGGCGATCCGTCTTGCGCGGCGCCGGACTCGCGGCGGGAGCCATCGCATTCCAGTCCGTCCTGACCACGGCGTCGGAGGTCGCTGCCAGCGGGCATTCCGACCACTCGAATCACGCAAACCACGGAACTGGTCATGCCGCCGGCGCGAAGTCGCAGCCGAACGCCGAGCTCGTGGATGCGGCGCGCGCGTGCACCCGAGCCGGGGAAGCGTGTCGCGCTCATTGTCTCCAGCGGATCGCGGACGGCGACGCCTCTCTTGGAGCGTGCCTGGCGAGCGTCGAGGAGATGCTCGATGCCTGCAGGATGCTCGAGAGATTCGCCACCACGTCCTCCGACCACCTCGCCGCCGTCGCGCGACTCTGCGCGGACGTCTGCGACGACTGCGAGGAAGCATGCCGCAAGCACGCCGAGCACCACGATACCTGCCGCGCCTGCGCCGAAGCCTGCGCGGATTGCGCGAAGGCCTGTCGGAGCTGACGCCCGAATCGCGATAGCCTCCGGCCGATCAGTCGATCGAGACCGAGTCCGCCTCGAGCAGCGTCGCCGGATCGGCCGCGACGTCGTCTTCGACGACGACCGAGCTGCCTAGAGCGACGTCGCCCGGATTGCGAAAGAATTCTTCTTCCGTCCGCGGCTGGCCCAGCTCGTTGGAATAGCTCGTCATCCCGTCGATCGGGATCGCCTGGCCGGCAACCTCGAGACTCGGAAGGAATGGGTCGAGCGCGGTCACGGGCCCCTTCAGCTGGACGTCGGTGCCATCGGCCTGTCGCTTGATGCTGCGCGCGACCGCTCGACCCGGCGTGGTCTGGTTTGCTTCGACCGTGATCCAATCCCCGACGTCGAGATCGTCGAAGCCGAAGTTCTGCTCGCCGTCCCGCTCGTCCTCGATCTCCGTCTCGCCATCCGCGACGACGGTGACACCGAGAACCACGAGCTCGCGCACGAGCGCGTCGATCGAGCTCAGTTCCCCCTCCACGTCGACCGCGGACGTGCTCGCGGATTCCGCGTCTTCGTCCTCGACGTGTCCGGCGGTCAGCACTCCGCTTTCGAGACTGCCCTCCACCTCGAGCAGCATGCCGTCCATGATCGTCAGCGTCGCAGGCTCGAAGGTCGCCATGGATGCGTCGACGCGTACGCCGCCGACATCGAAACTCGCATTCGATACGAAGTTGGAGACCACGCCCACGATCTCGATGTCTTCGAAGTCGTTGGATCCGAAGAGGTCGTCGACCTCCTCGATCTCGTCGGCGTCCAGCTCGGTGCCCGACGGGCGCAGATCCCCCGACGCGTCGACGCGGTCGCCGTTCGCCAGGTCGTCCACCGAGAAACCGGAGAACTCCGTCGCTGCGGTGTAGCGGACGGTGATCGAGCCGAGGTCGAAGATTCCGCTCCCGTCCGGGTTCTTGACGAGATTCGAAACGAGCCCTTCGAGCTCCGTATCGTCGACGACCGGGAAGAGGCCGAGGAGATCGATCCGCGTCGCGCGAACGTCTCCACCGACGTCCTCATAACCGCTGATGCGCAGCAGCTGGTCGTCGGCGAGCGTTCCGATCGTGAGCCCGGGGCCGAACGAGACGTCGCCGTCGTCGACCACGACGCTGCGACCGAGCACCATCAGGCTCACGCGTGATCCATCGGGAACGAGAAGCGTCGGCGCCCCATCGACCGGGCCCATCAGGATCGTGTCATACGACACCGACGTCGCAACACCGCTCGTGCCACCGGCATTGATCTCGCCGATCACACGGACCTGCATGTTGACGCGCAGGTCCGTCTCGGACGCCGCTTGTCCGTCGATTTCGACGGTCGCGCCCGTCAGGTCCCATTCGATTCCGGTAACGAAGATGCTTCCGAAGGAGTCGATCCCACCCTGGCTGACTCCCGTACCGCCGATTCCGCCGTTGTCGGCCACGCTCGACTCGGACGAGGCGCACCCGAGCAGCAGACAAGCTACGAGCCCGATTCCTGCTGACAGCTGTCGGATCGCCCCACTGGTCGGCGTTTCATTCGGCCTCATCGCATTCTTCCTCGAAGTAGTAGATCCCGATCATCGCGCGATGCCGGTCCGTCTCTTGCTCCCCCTCCGAGCTACTGATTACGTCTCGATCCTGCGCGGCCATCTCGCGGCTCAAGGCCTCGAGCAGCGCTTGTGCATCCTGCCGAATGAGATCGCGCAATTTCGGCAGATAATCCGCGGGCAGGTTGTCGTAGGCGACCTTTCTCTGGAAGAACGGCTCGCCGGAATCGGGCGTCATATTGTGGTCGATCGCGCCGATCAGATCCGCGACGTCGGCACCGAGGATCGAGAGCTTCTCGCTCTCGTCGAGGTGGGGTACGTATGCGCGCTCGGCCGGCCGGAATCGACCGTCCTCATCTTGGTCGACGGCGCCGACACGGACCAGCTCGTCGAGCACGGCGCGCGCCGGCACGTCCGCGCCGTGTCGCCGAACCAGATCGGCGAAGTCTCCGCCGCCCCCTTCGAGCGAGAGAGGCCGTGGATGACCCACCTCGTCGGCGAAGCGCGGATCCGTGTGCCACGCATCGAAAACGCGACCCGCTCGGTTGAAGCGACGCCTCGGAGACGATTCGTCTTGCGTTTCGGTACGCGCCTTGACCAGCCGACTGGCTTCTCGACGCGTGAGGCCAGTGAGGACCGAGATCCGCGAGACGGTCAAGCGACGACCGGGCACGCGAAAATCGTCGTGGATCACATCGACGAACGCACGCTTCACCGCTTCCGAGAACTGACCGTAGTCGAGGCCTCGCTTGACTCCGATTCGAATCAGCGGCTTCAACACCTGGATCAGCGACTTTTCGAGCGCCTCGTAATCCAATCGATCCACCGCGTTGAGCATGAGCGCGACGATTCGCCACAGCGAACGGAGCGACACAAGTCGAGCCGGGAATGCAACTTTCGCTTCGAGGGATATTACCCCCTTTCCCATCCGGCGAAAGGCACGCGCAGCAGACACGCAGGTGTGTCGCGGGTGGAGCATCAGCCAACCGCCAGGGGGGATGGGAGCGAGCGCGCTAGCGGTGCTCATCGAAGAACTCGAATACCGAGGACACGAGGCCGGCTTCGATGGTGTCGGCGAAGTCGTGCCCAGCGCCGGGCAACAGCTCGAGATCCACCCGGGGCGCGTACCCGATCCGTTCGGCGACGCGACGCATGTCGGCCACCCACTCCCTCGCCCGGGTCACGCGATCCATGCCCTGCTGCCGGTCGACACGCGCGGTCTTGCGCAGGCCGGCATCGCGCTCGGTGTCCCGGCTGCCGACGAGCACGCGCTGCGGCACCTGGAGGAAGCAGCGCGGATTCATTTCGACGCCGGAGATCGCACCGCCGATCCGGAGTCCGTGGGGATAGCCGCGGCGACGACGTGGAAACGTGTACCAACCCGCGGCGACCAGAACCGCGGCGAAGATTCGATCCGGATGCGCCATGACATAGCGATGGACGAACTGAGCACCGCCCGAGAATCCGAACAGGAACCGGCGGTCGAACTCGGTCGAGAAGAACCGCTCCGCATGATCGACGACGCCATCGAGCGCCAGGTCCGCGCGCTCCCCACGTCCGCGTCGTCCGAGCCGCTGGTAGTCGTCGTACCGCGGCGGCTCGAAGCAGGGGGCGAGCAGCGCGATCCCGCGAGCGCGCGCGTCGTCCAGAAAATGCTCGACGATGGCTCGCGGCTCGCGCGAGATTCCGTGCACGCAGACGACCACCGGAATAGGCGAATCGCCGGTCACCGGCGGAACGTAGGCAAAATACCCGGGGCGATGCCCGTGTCCTGCTGCCACAGCGACCGGTTCGTCTCGCGAGAGGGGCTCGCCGGGTTCAGCGATCACGGCCATGCGACGGATCCTCCATCCGATCGATCCCGAGCGCGATTGCCGCCCTTATCAGAGTCGATCTTTTGGGTATTTTATCCCAATATTGTGGAGATCGCCTGGCGAGGAGCGTTCGTGGCGGCCGCGGGAAGCAAGTCCCGCGCGGGCTGCCACTCGACCCGCGAGGAGCCGAGTCTTCGGCTATCTCCGACCGCTCGAACACGATCGTCCGAGCGATGAGCCGGCCCCCCCGCGATGTCGTCGCAAGGGGGCCGGCCTGTCGGGAGGGCGCAGCGATCTCGCCCAATCGCTACGCGCCCCCTGGCCGCAACCCGAGGCCGACCAGCCCTGGACTGAGCATCGTTGCGACGCCGAGCTCCGAAACCGGCTGCACGTCCAGGACGTCCAGGACGTCCGCGATCGAGGCGGGATCGCCGGAGCTGAGATCGAACCGAACAGTCAGACCGATCCGGAAGAGCGACATGGCACTCCCAGGCGCCAGCAGCAACACGAAGTGCAACAGGCCACCGGGGGCTCGCAGTTCCCTCGACAGCATGGAAGTCCGAGGCAGCATGACATTCGGCTCCTGGGAAGGCGTCCCCCGAAAGCGCGACCCGGTGCGCAGAAGTCGCGCCATCGACGCATGCCGAGGTTCTGGGCAGCGTACCTGAAATCGAACCGCGCCGTCTGTGACGCCGTCACAGAAATCACGACTGCAGCACGGAAGGCGGAGCGGAATCGAGCGCCGTTCTCGCCGCGAGCCTAACGACGGCGGGCTGCGCTCGATCGGTCGTTAGGCGGTCGATCGCTCCTCGACCCCTCGAGGCAGGAGCAGGTCCTCGAGGAAGAACGCAGCGAACTCCGCCCTGCCCGAAAGGCCGGATTTCGCGAAGGACGCGAGTGCGTGCTGCCGCACGGTGCGCTCGCTCTTGCCCTGTAGGGTCGCGATCTCCTTGTAGCCGAGACCCTTCAGGACCAGCAACGCCGTGTCGCGTTCCGAGGGTGTCAGCCGCCAGACCTCGAACTGCCGGTCGATCTCGACACCGAGACCTGCCAGGAGCTGCTCGGTCCGAGCACGCCACGCCTTGTGTTGGCGCGCCTGCTCCTCGAGCTCCACCTGGGTGGCGGTCAGACGCGCGCCTGCCCGGCGCCAACCGAACGAGAGGTAGGCCGCGGCGCTGAGCGCGAAGGCGAGCAGGAAGAGCTCGAACAGGATGTGAAAGCTCAGGATCGTGTCGGGCTGGTCGAGGATGATGTCGACGACCCCGCCGGTCCCGATCGCGACGAGAATGATGCTCGCGACGCGACGAACGTGGCGCTCTCCCAGATCGACCTCTTCGCTCATTCAGTATCCGTCCGTCTCCGAGGGGCCGATGATTCGTGGCGACACGCCACGAAATGCTCGAATTCCGGCGAACAGCGTCGGTTGACCGATGCCGAACGCGCGCTTTTCACGTTGGGTTGGCGATTCGCGTTCGATTCAGAGAGGCCGATCGACGCCCGAGGCGCTTCATCCCGCGTTGGTTCATTTCCCCATCTCGTTAGCGTTTCTGATTCCGATTGTCTCGCTGGCCGTGACGCGCTCGCTCTGGAGCGCGCGTCGAAAGTCGCGCGCATGGCTGGCGGTCGTGCTGCTTCAGGGCCTCCTGGTCGTGAGTGGCTACGTGGCCGCAGAGTCCGGCGAGGGCGACGAACAGCGTGTCGAGGCGGTCGTCGCCGAGCACCTGATCGAACGCCACGAGGAGTCTGCGGAGCTCTTCCTCGTGCTGAGCGCGGTGACGTTGCTCGCGATGTTCGGGGGAATCGGCGCCGCTTCGCCCGCAAGGTCCGTCGATCGACGCTGTCCCGCGCCCTGCGGACGTGAGGGCCGACTCGGCCACGATCCGTCAACTGACGGATGGACGTGAGGCGGGTGGGCGTGCTCTCCTCCAGGATCATGACCACCGAACCCGGTTGGGAATCCACGACGCTCGCGCAATGGATCGCGTCAGAGTCGACATCACCCGTCGACCATGGCCTCCTGACGTCGCCCCGGTCCGTGGCGTTCGAGGTCGGGGAGCCGCTCGTTCCGTATTGCGGCACCCCCAGGGAATGGGTTTTCGTCGCCGAAGGCGTCATGATGGCCACACAGGCGACCCGCTCGGGCCGGGAGTGCGTAGTCGAACGCGTCTCGCCCATGCAGGGCTCCGGGTTGCTATCGACCTCTCTGATCTCGCGAACCTGCGCGAGCGTCGACTTCATCGCGGCCACGACGGGCCGGGCCGTCGTCATCGGCGCCGACGCCTTCCAGCGATGCTTCGACTCGATCGATTGGTTCCGCGCCGCATGCATGCTCGACATCGCCCGCGCATTCTCTGGGTTGACCGGCGAGCTGGTCGGGGGATCCCGACCGCTGGCCTCGCGGATCGCGGGCTTGATTCTCGAGCGCGCGCGACCCCACGGCGAGAGCGGAAATCCGGAGATCCGCATTACGCACGAGCAACTCGCACGCGAGCTCGGAGCGGCGCGTGAAACCGTCTCCCGAAATCTCCGCACCCTCGATCGGGCCGGCGCGATCACGTCCGCCCGCGGGATGATCGCCGTGGCCAATGCAACGCGCCTGCGATCCTACGCCGACGGGACGACCTGAGGCTCGGCCTGCCGCGCGATCGGACCCAGAAGCTCATGGGTGCAACCGTTCCCCGGGAGGACCGCGCGACCCTTCACGCGTGCGCAGCAAGCGTCCCCCGCATGCGTAGCGAAGACGCATAGCGGCGGGTCGAACTTGAATTCGCCGCGAACGAGTGCTGCGGCGCGGTAGACTGGTGACGACGCCCATCCTCGCTCGACACGGAGGTCAGACAAGTGACGACCACATCTAGCTCTGGCTCTGGCTCTGGACGTCTGTATTGGGAGCAAGGCGAGGCGACGGCGACCGAGTCGTCTGTGGCCGCGACGCACAAGCCGTCGTTCTGGCAGCGGATCGGAATCGATCGCGGCCGGTCGTCTTCCGCCGATGAAGCGACGCCCGTAGAAGCGCGGGGTGACGGTACATTTCCGAACCCGATCCGCGCGCTCGAGCAGCGACTTGTCGCTCCGATGCTCGAATCGCTCGCCGGCGTCGAAGCCAAGCTCGAACGTAGCCACCGCGATGTCCTCGAACGCTGCGACGTGCTCGAGAACGACCTGGCGGGTCTCATCGACGAGACCGCACGAGAGGCACGAAGCGCGACCCCTCCCGACCCGATCGAGGAGATCCGCCGAGTGGAGCGCCGGCTCGAAGACTCGATTCAAACCCAGACACGCACCCTCCGCTTGCTGATCGGCATCGTCTTCTTCGCTTTCGGTGCCGGCGCGAGCGCCGTACTCCTCTTTCTCTCTGCGAACGCCTCCTGAGGCCCTCGTGGCCCATGCACGCCGCGAGCAGCTCGGTGACCGGGATCGACGCCGGCGCCCGAAGGGGCGCGCGCCGGTGGACCTGCGCTTGCTCGCAACGGCGGTCGCTGCGTCGCTCCTCGGCTTCGTGACGGCCGCGACCGTGTTCGTCACGCTTCGCCCCAACACGGAGGCACTCCTCGTCTTCGACGAGCCGATGAGCACCGCACGACCGAGCCCGGATGGGCGGGTCGACATCGCCGGTGGGACGCGTGACCGAGGAGCGGAGAACACCCCTTTCGACTTCGGCGCCACGGCAAAGGTCATCGCTGAGCAGCGGAGGGCCAACTGCCCGAATCATGCGCGCAATCCAGAGCGACTCTTCCGAGAGGCATCCTTCACGCCCTACTATGAAGACGGCAAGGTGCTCGGCGTCCTGGCAGCGCGCGTCGAGGGCGACAGCTTCTGGAGTCAGATCGGGCTACGGCGTGGCGATCTCGTGATTCGCCTCGGCGATCTCCCGCTGCGACGTCTCGGCGCACGTCTTCACATGATCAAGTACGCGTCGACGTCGACCGATGTCCGTCTCCGTATCGTTCGTGAGACGGGACTTGAGCAGGATCTCGTGTGGATTGAAGAGGGTCACGCGGAAGGTGACTGCTCGCGCTCCTGACGCAGCCCTCGAGCCTCAGCGCGCGTCGGTCAACCGGTTGATCCGGTCGCGAACGGCGGAGACCCATTTCGCGGTCGGCGAACCTTTGGCGGGCCTTGTCGCGCCTTCCTCCATCCGCGCCGCGATCTCGAGTGCCGCGCGACTCGCACCGACGGCTTGCTCGATCTGCCCGGAGTGTTCGTAGGCCTCCGCCAGATGCTCATGCACGGTGCCGCGAAGCATGTAGGCGTCGGCCGGCAACCGCGCGATCGCCTCCTCGAAATACGCGATTGCCGCCTCCGGCACCCCGCGTGCCAGCATCACCATCCCGAGCGTATCCGCTGCAAAGGGATCGTCGGGCAGCTGGGCCTTCGCCTCTTGCGCGAGTTCGAGCGCCCGATCCAGATCGCCATCCGATGCGACCAGGAGGTAGGCAAGGTTGTTCTTGGCGACGGCCAGGTTCCCGTTCAGCGCGATGGCTCGCCCGTACGCTTCGATCGCCAGATCGTCGCGGTCCTGCAGATCGTAGATCTGAGCGAGTCGGTAGTGAAGGTCCGACGATCGCGGAACGGCTCCGACCGCCGCTTCGACCACTTCCGTCATGTCGCCCAGGTCGCCACTCGCGATCACGAGATCGGCCAGGGCGACCTGAGCGGCTTCGTTCGCGGGGTCCAGTGCCACCGCGCGTTCCAATTCGGCAAGCGCCGCTCGATGGTCCCCAGCGTAGAGCAGAGCCTCGGCGCGGAGTCCGACGAGTCGCGCGTCGTCCGGGCGCTTCGCCAGCGCAAGGTCGATTCGCGCGACCGACTCCTGGACTCGATCGCGCCCCCGATCGACCGCGAGAAGCCCGCGAAGAACGAGCGGGTCATCCGGAGACAGTGCCTCGGCGCGTTCGAGGTGCTGCGCGGCCTCGTCGATTCGCCCATCGAGGAGCGCGATTCGCGCGAGACCGAGATGCATGCCGCTCGTTCGGTGCGCCTCAGGAATCGTTCGGAGCGCGTCTCTCGCTTCATCGACGCGTCCGATCCGCTCGAGGCCCTGCGCCACGAGGAGCACGACGTCCCAGTCTTCGGCATGCAGCTCGAGATGCCGCCGCCCCTGCTCGATCGACAGTCGATGCTCACCGAGCCTCGCGTAGGTCGCAGCAAGCAGCCGCCTCGCTCCGGTCACACCGGCTACGCCGCCGTCGCCTGCGGCCGCGGCCTCGAGTTCAACACGCGCTCGCGTCAGATCTCCGGCTGCGGCCAGCGTCGACCCGAGCAAAAACCGTGCCTCCGCCCACCCCGGACGAAGCTGGAGCGCCGCGTTCAGGGCCTCTCTCGCGCGCGAGAGGTCGTCTTCGGCGAGCGAGATCTTCGCCCGGGACAGATGGACGTCCGCGTTTCCGGGTGCTTCGCGAACCAGACTGTCGACGATCTCGTTCGCCCGCTGAATCGCGGCCACGTCGGCGTCCCGATAGCCGACGTCGACCATCACGTGCGCCACCTGCAACCTGGCCCCCGGATCATCCGGCGCCAACGCCAGTGCCGACTCCGCCGCGATGACCGCGTCAGCGAGCTCACCGTTCGCTTGCAGGTAGGTCGAATGCAGGACGTGCGCATTCGCGTCATCCGGCGCGACCTCGGTCGCCCGTCCGATCGCTCTCGCCTCGTCTTCGCGGCGACCGGCTTCACGGTAGAACGAGGCCATCCGGTAGATGAGGTCGACCTTTCGCTTCGTGTGCTCGATACCGGCTTCGAGGACGCCGATCGCCCCGTCGAGGTCGCCCGTGTCGCGAAGGCGCATTGCCTTCAGCAGATGCGCATCATGGATCGCGTCGTCTCGCGCGACACGACCAACGAGCGATGTCGTTCCCCCGCCGCGTCCCGGGGATTCGAACTCGAGCAGGCGTTCCGGGGCGTCCCGAGCCAGCTCGAGCAGGCGAGCAACGAGTCGATCCGCTTCGTCGTGCCTCGCCGGATCACGGGCCACGATTCCGAAGAGCGCCGAAACGGCGACGAAAGAGGGCTCGACCTCGAGAAGGCGCCGGTAGGCACCCTCGGCTTCGCCGTAGAGACCGCGGCGTTCGAGATGCGCCCCGAGCAGGAGGTGGAAGGCTGGCGCCGCGGGTGTGATCGAGATCGCCTCGCGCAGATCCGTGTGCGCGCGCTCGAGATCGCCGTTCAGCTCCATCGCGCGCGCGCGAATCACGTAGGCGCGTGCTTCCGCCGGATCGATCGACAGGGCCGCGTTGGCCTGCTCGACCGCCGTCTCGTCATCGCCGGCAGTGGCCGCGACCGTGCCGTACAAGAGCCTGGCCTCGAGATTGTCCGGCGCGACACGAACGGTCTCCGACATCTCCCAGTAGGCGTCGCGGGCGCGACCGAGTCGCAGATACGCGAGCGACAGCTCCTCGTGCGCGACCGGGTCATCCGGAGCCACCTGCAGGACGTTGCGGAACTCGATGATCGCTTCCTGGTCCCGCCCCTCCTCGACGTACGCCCGTCCCTGAGCAACGAAGTTCTGCACGCGTTCCGAGTCGCTCGTACAGGACGCGAGCGTGGATGCCGCGAGGGCGATCGTCACGCAGAGGAAGACGCGACGCTGAGCTCGGGAGACACTGCCGCGGGTTTTCGCGGCTCGCCGCTGCGCGCTTCGCAGCGAGACGGGCGGCCTTCCCGGGAGCGGCGTGAACCATCGTGCACGCGTCATCGGACGAAGGTTCTCCCCGGTGCGAGGGCGCCTCTGACCGCGCAATTTGCGCGTCGTGCGGGCCCGGACCGCACCCGTCCGATTCGTGCTGAAATGCACTCGTACGCCGAGTGTATTTCACCACGGACACGTGAAATTTCCGATAAGTGCCTGAAATCCAAGAAAATCGACGATTCGCTCGATCTTCGATTTTGAGATTGCGCACCGGCGTTCTATGGGAATATATTCCCAACTCATTCATGGCGTTGGCGGAAACCACCGATTCAATCGAATGTGACCCGGCCTCGGCCTTCGACAGCAGGAGCATGAAGAGCTTCTTCCTGATCGACCAGAACCTGCCCGTAGATCCACTCCTGGCGGAAATTCGCCGGTGGCCGGAAGCATGGAACGTGCAGACCGGTCGGCAGAGTATTGCGGTACAGCGAGACGCATGGGCGATTCCGATTCGCGGCGTTCGAAAATCTAAAATTCAGGGACGGCAACGCCGCGACGTGCACGCAACACGGTACACCACGATCTCGAGGCAGTTTCCGAATACCACGAGCTTCATCAGCGAATGGGCAGAGGCCTCGATTCGAAGCTCGGGCGCGCGAAGCTGGTCTCCCTCCCGACCGGAAACGCCGTCTACCCGCATGTCGACCGGGGCAAGTAGTACGCCCGCCGCAACCGCTTCCACTTCGTCCTTCAGTCGGACGATGGCTGGATGCGAGCGGGCGACGAAGAAGTTCGCATGCGGCCGGGCGAGTTCCGGTGGTTCGACAACAAGGCCGAGCACGAGGCGGGCAACCACGGATCGATGGAGAGGATCCATCTGATCTTCGATCTGGAGCCGCGTGATCGAATTCTCGGCCCCTCGCCGATGTGGCCGATCGACCGCGACGACGCCGACGAGATCGGTGATGGAATCGAACGAGATCTGGACCCCGTCATGAAACAAGTGGCAGACACGAAGGGATAGGACATGCACATGCACGACGAGGGCACCGGAAGCGAACTCATCTCGCAAGCCGCGGTCGCCTACACCGCGCGCAGGGTGAACCCGGAGGCGATGCGCTGCATCGTGGCGGAGGGCACACCTCGCGCGGGTGACCTCGTTCTCGCGATGGTGACCGAGCGCGGGCATCACAAGCGGTTGCACCTCACGAACGGTGCGAAGAAGAATCTGTTCCCGGGCGACCTCGTGATCGTCGCCTACGCCGCCCGCTATGCACCGAACCAGTTCGAGGCCCTCGTTCCGAAGGATCTCCGTGACTGCGACCTCGTGGCCGCCGGCGGGGTCGCGGGAACCGTCGTCGAGAAGCACGCTCGTATCCGTAGAGGCCCCACGCGCCTCCGACCGATCGGATTGATCGCGAGCGATTCGGAAGCCCCGCCGCTCAACGTCGGTGGCTTCGGGCTGTCCCCGAACCCCCGCGGAGACGCACGGATCATCCCGACGATCGCCGTCGTCGGAACGACGATGGATTCGGGCAAGACGACCACCGCCGCACATCTCGTACGCGGGCTGCGGCGATACGGCATGTCCGTCGGCTACGCGAAGGTCACCGGGACGGGCGCTGCGGGCGACCCGAGCCTCCTTCGCGACGCCGGCGCGCACCCGGTGCTCGACTTCACGGATGCTGGCTATGCATCGACCTACCGTCTACCTCATGCCGTCATCGCCTCGATCTTCTCCGAACTCATCGGGCACGTCGCGTCCGAGGACGTGGACGCGATCGTCCTCGAGGTCGCCGACGGGCTGCTCCAGAGCGAGACGGCCGAGCTCCTCGAGTCGCCGGTCTTCCGAGAGCGCGTCCACGGGTTGATCTTCGCCGCCGGCGAGTCGATGGGAGCGCTTGCAGGCTGCCAATGGTTGCGCGATCGCGACGTCCCATTGCGTGCTCTGGCCGGGTGCATCACGCGCGCTCCGCTGCACGTTCGTGAGGCGTCGAGCTGTGGCGTCCCGATCCTGACGCTCGGCGATCTCGAAGATCCGGCAACCGCCGCGAAGCTGCTCAAGGGGACGCGGATGTGAGTCCGGCAGGCCGTCGAGCCGGAGGGCTCGCAGTGCGCGGCAACTTCGATCGCGACGGCCACCCCCAACGACCACGCCCAGCCCCGCGAGACGATTGATCTATCCATGAATCCCGAATTCGAGCCCAAACACGGCAGTACGTCGCGGTTGCGCGACGACTGGATCTCGATTCCGAGCGATGCTGCGTCGCCCGCTGGCCTGGCATTCCTGCCCGAGCGCTTTCCCTCGCGGAACGGACCGCGACTCGCGGTGTGTGTCCACGGAATCCCTCGAAACCACACCGAGCAGCTCGAGTTGATGTCCGATTCGGCGGCGGCCCACGGATACGCTCTCCTCGCGCCTCATTTCGACGCCGTTCGTTGGCCCGACTACCAGCGCCTGGGGCGGCGGGGGCGCGGCCCTCGTGCCGACCTGGGACTCCATCGGGCGATCGCGAACCTCGAGCGGCTCGCGGACCGGCGATTCTCCATGCGCTTCCTGTTCGGCTTCTCCGGCGGCGCTCAGTTCGTTCACCGCTTCGCGATGGCTCATCCGGAATCCGTGCGGGCCGTCGTGTCCGCCGCCACCGGTTGGTACACGATGCCGGATGCCGCGACGCGATACCCCTACGGACTCCGCGTCGACGGAACCCTCACCGGTGTCCGCTTCGACCCCGCAGCATTCCTGTCGGTCCCGATGCGCACCATCGTCGGTTCGATGGACACCGGATTCGAGGCGATGCGATCGACCGCGAAATTGAACGCCGTTCAGGGAGCGAATCGCCGCGAGCGGGCGAAGAGATTTACGGAGATGATGAGGGACGCAGGAGCGCGATGCGGACTGCCGTCCTCCTGCACGTACGCGGAGATCGCGGATGCGCGCCACGCCTTATCGGACTGCATCGACCGCGGACTCGATCGGATCGCGTTCGACTTCTTCGACCGGGTTGGAAAGGAGGACCGACGAGCCGACTCGGGACCGTGCGTTCGCGAAGTACTTCGAAGCTCCGCATTCACGCCAGCGGTGTCATCGCGCTCGCCGTTGCGTTGCTCGCCACGACCGGCGCCGCCAGGGTCTACGACTTCGTCGAGAACGACGATGTCGATTTCGACTTCTCGACCCGAAAGGGATTGCGGCTTCGATTCAGCGAGCCCGACGTCCGGCTGCGGCTCGGCGGCCGACTCCACGCCGACGTCGGCTTCGCGAAGCAAGATCGCACGAGCCTGAGAGAAATCGATGGTGAGCTGCGACGCGCACGACTCTATCTCGATGCACGATTTCCCTACGGACTCCGATTCAAGATCGATCGCGAGTTTGCACCCGATCGCCGCGGCTGGCGGAACGTGATCGGCGTCTGGCGAGTGAACCGGATCGCCTCGATTCGCGTCGGGAATTTCGTCGCTCCCTTCGGACTCGAGGACATCACCGCCTCGAACCACTCGACGTTCATGGAGCGCGCCGTCTCGAGCGCGTTGGCCCCCGCCTTTCAGACGGGGGTGATGGTCAATGCGCGTGACCACGTCGGCGAGCGGAAATCGAGGCACCGGCGGACCGCCGCCGCGGCCTTCACGATGGAGCCGCTCGGACACTCGAGCAACGACCGCCACGGGACCGAGCACTTCGGCTTCGTCACTCGGCTCACCTACGCACCGATCGCGAAGAAGCGGGAGGTGGTGCACGTCGGGTCGGCGCTCGAGATCCGGGACGTCCGCGGCGGGAGTCGCTTCCGGGTGGCGACCCGGCCGGAGTCGAGCTTCGTTCCGAGCCTACTGCGCACGGGTGGCCTCCAAGACGTGGATTCGACCGTCGCCATCAGCGCGGAGCTGCTCGTCCTCCGAGGCCCCTTCGTTTTCCAGTCCGAGTACGTCCACATGTTCCTTCGCCGAGGCGCCGGGCGCCCCGATCCCAGTTTCGGTGGCGGGTACGCGCAGGTGAGCTTCGTGCTCATGGGCGAGCGGCGACGTTATTCCCGGTCGCTGGGCATCCTCGGTGGAGTCCGACCGAAGAGCAAGTGGGGCGCCGTCGAGCTCGGCGTTCGCGTGAGCGTCCTCGACTTGAACGACGAGAGGGTCAATGGGGGCAGCACGCGGAACGTGAGCGTCGCCTTGAACTGGTACATCCGAGAGAACGTGTCGTTCTCGGCCAATTATGTGTCGATCGATGCGCGGCTCCGTGGCACGCGTCAGGAAGATTCTCCTCATATCGGCCAGCTTCGGTTCCTTCTCTTCTTCTGGTCGAAACGCGTGTGTACACGTCGTACGCGCGCGCCATCGGAGAGCCCGATGAGCCTTCCGAACATCTACGCAGGTCGTCGAAAGCGGTGGCTATGGCTGCTCGGCGCAAACTGCATCGCTCGCGCGATCGCAGCGATCGCGCTCGCGTACTTCCTGAAAGAAGGGCTCGCGCAGGCGCGCCAGGGCGCAACGCCGTACCGCGAATGCCTCGCCATGGTTTCGATCGGCGCCTCCATTCTCGCGTTGCGGATCCGGGAGGCGAGAGACGCGGAACGACTCGGGCAGAACTTCGTGATGCGGACGCGGCTGCGCATCTTCGATCGGTTGACCACGCGGCCTTCTCGCGATCCTGACGGCGCCCGGTGGGGCGTGACCATGACGCGCCTCATCAGCGACCTCAATTCGCTTCGGAATTGAGTGGCGACCGGGCTCTTGCGCGCGATCGTGGCGGGAATCTCGGCGACCGGCATGATCGCCGGATTCGCCTGGATGAGTCCGCGGTCGAGCTCCGGCGTCATCTTCGCGACGATCCTCGCTCTCGTTGCCGCCGGCCTGATCACACCGCGACTTCGCGGGTTCGTGCGCGAATCTCGACGACGACGTGGTCGCCTCGCGAACAATCTCGGCGAACGAATCATGGCGATCACCACCATCCGCGAGCTCGGGCGAGGCCGGGCCGAGAGAAGGAAAATACGACGTCAAAGCGCGCAGATGGCGGACGCCCTCGTGCGCCGGATGGGCCTCGCCGCAGCCCTACGCTCGCTCCCGGAGCTGGCGATGCCGCTCGCGGTCGCCTTCGTCGCACTCGCCGCGGTGCGCCACCCACAGGCGTCCGGCGAGGCCGTCGTCGCCGTGCTGCTGATCGGAATGATCTCGACCTCGTTGCGTGATCTGGCGCGCTCGTGGGACCACCGCCTGGCCTTCGACGAGGGCCGACGTCGGATCGAGCAGGTCCCCGACGGCCCGCGTCTCCGCAACGCGCGAAACGCGCGTTCGCTCCCGGAAGGCGGGCCCGTGTCGCTCGATCTCGATGGCGTGGGTGTCGAAGGCATCTTCGAAGGCCTGTCGCTTCACGTCGACCCCGGAGAGCGGATTCGGATCGTCGGCGCGAGCGGCGCCGGCAAATCGACGCTGTGTGTGCTCGCGGCTCGCTGCTTCGACCCCGCTGCCGGCGAGATTCGCGTCGACGGGATCCCCCTTCGGCGCCTGAGGCTCCGGAGCGTGAGATCGACGATCCAACGCGTCACGCCCGACCTCCCGCTACTGCGTGGCACCGTGCGAGAAAACCTCGGGTACGGCGCCCCCGACGCGACCGCGGACTGGATCGAGCAGGTCGCGACCGCCTGCGCATTGACGACCGCTTCCGACCTCTTTCTCGATGGCCTCGACACGCCGCTCGCGGAGGGTGGCGGCGATCTCCCGGCCGGTGCCCGCGCGCGCGTCGCCCTCGCCCGTGCCTGCGCGACGCGGCTGCGTTTGCTGCTCGTGGACGATCCGATCTTCTCGACGGATCGCGCCGCCGCGGGCGAGCTCGCCGCCGTCTCGGAGATCTCGTCCTTTACCCGGCTGATGGTCGATACCGAACACGGCGCGCAAAGGTCCGGCGAGCGCGTCGTTCGGCTGCACGATGGCGTCGCTACGGAACTCGTGGCATGGCGCGAAGCCGAGCCTTCTGCGGCGGCCTCGAGTGATCGCGAGGTCGGGGGCGCTGACTTTCCACCCACGGACCCGGCCCGATGAGTTCGTCCAATCGTGACCCCCTGGAGCGGGCCCTCGAGACGCTGCTGATTCCGGTGGTCCGACTCGCGCTGAAGCGCGGTCTCGCCTTCAGTCGTTTCTCCGAGCTCGTAAAGCGGGCATACGTGACCGCCGCGCGCCGAGACTTCACGGTCCCGAATCGAAAACTCTCGGTCTCGCGAGTCGCCGTGCTGACCGGCATGACGCGAAAGGAAGCGAGCCGCCTCATGCAGGACGATCCCGACGAGCGCCTCGGCGGCCGCCTCGCTCGTCAAGTCAATCGCGCGGCCCGTGTCGTGACGGCGTGGGGAGACGATCCAGAGTTCCACGACGCGACGGGTGCGCCCGCGCCGCTCCCGTTCGCGGCGGACGGCGGCGCGAGCTTCGGCCGTCTGGTCGCGAAACACGGCGCGGACGTCGGCGCGAGCGCGGTCCTCGATGAGCTCCTGCGGGTAGGCGCGGTCGGCGAACACGACGACGGGCGGCTCTACCTCGCGAACCGCGCGTACATCCCCGCTGCGGACGAGGGAGCCAAGCTCGACATCCTGGGCACCGACGTCGCGGATCTCGTGTCCGCGATCGATCACAACCTCGACCCCGACAGTGACGAGCCCTTCTTCCAGCGCAAGGTCGCCTACGACAACCTCCCTGGCTCGTTCCTGCCCCGTCTGCGCGACCGTCTCGCGAAGGATGGCCAGATGCTGCTCGAGGATCTCAACACCGACATGGCGGCCCATGATGCCGACACCCGACCCGACCACGTGAAGGACGACTCCCACCGGACGCGCGCGATGATTGGCATCTACTACTTCGAGGATTCGAGCGATGACGATGTCTAGCGAGTCGAGACTGCGACGCTCGCGCGGACGTGGGCAGCCGATTCCGATGTTGCGCTTCGACCTGCTTGCGTCGCTGATCGCGGCCGCCGCATAGTGTGGTCTCTCGTGCGCTCCAGGGGACGGCGGTCTCGCGGACAGCGGCGGCATGGGCGGGACGGGCGTGAGCCAGGGTTCGGTCGACTCCTTCGGGAGTATCTTCGTGAACGGCGTGCGGTGGGATCTCTCGGACGCGACGATCGAAATCGACGGCGGCGCCGCCTCCGAATCGGATCTGCGCGTCGGGATGTTCGTTCTCGTCGAAGGCGATTTCGACGCAGGCAACGCAACGCGCAGCGCGGCCACGGTCCGATTCGACAACGTGCTCGAAGGGCCGATCGAGAACGCGCCCGTCGAGACCGTCCTCGGTCAGGTGAAGACATTCACGATCCTGGGCCAGACCGTGACGATCGACTTCTTCGAAGCGGCGTTCGGGCCCGGAGCGTCCTTCGCGAGCCTCGCCGAAGACGACGCGGTCGAGGTTTCGGGGTTCGCGGACGGATCCGGGGGCGTCACGGCAACCCGTGTGTCACTCCGCGGAACGTACCCGGCGGACACCGACGTACGGCGGAAGGGAACGGTCGCGAACCTCGTCGTGAACCCAGACGACTCGGGAATGTTGGATATCGGCCGGATCACGATCCGCTTCACGCCCACGACGCCCTTCGCGGGTGTGACGCGGGCCACGCTCGCCAATGGTGACGATGTCACGGTCGAAGGGACGCTGCGACTCTCGGGAACGGAGGTCGACTCGTCAGCGATCGACCTCGCGAGCCCGCGGATCAGCGCTGCAGGTCTCGAGCGGGTAGAGATCGAAGGGGTCGCCGAGGCCTGCGCCGAGTCGTTGGACTTTTGCGTCGGCGGCGTGCCGGTCGATGTCTCGGTGGCGACATTCGACCCGGCAACCTTCACGCCCATGATCGGCGAGCGGGTGGAGGTCGAGGGCCCGCTCGTAGGCGGCACGCTCGAGGCGATCGAGGTCGAGTCGGAAGACGAGATTTCGAGCCAGAGAAACGTCAAGATCGAAGCGGAGGTAATGAGCATCGACGCCGTGGCGCGGGCGCTGGTCGTCCTTGGCGTGTCCGTCGCTGCAGATGGGGAGACCGTTCTCGAGGACGAGAGCTCGCTTGGCGACGAGAGCTTCACGTTCGGTGAGATCGGCGTGGGCGACTTCGTCGAAGTGCGAGGCATTGACGACGGTGGCGCGACCATCCGTGCGATCTCCATCGATCGCGAAGATGCGATGACTGGGATCGACGACGTTCGCCTCGAAGGTCCCGTCACGATGCTGGACGTAGCCGCGCCCGCGCTCGAGATTCCGGGCCGACCCGTTCCCCTGGATGCCGGCACGCTCTACTACGACGAGTTCGACGCCTTGCGAACCGAGGAGGAGTTCTTCCGAACGCCCGGCGACGTCATGATCGGTGACGTCGTCGGCGCGATAGATCTCTCCGCATCAGACCTGTACATGCTCGGAGAGGCGAACGAAGTCCAGATCGAGGACCCGGACTGAGGACGGGGACAGCGCAGCTCACCACTCAGTGAATCGTCCGCCCGCCCGTCACGAGGATGTGCTCTCCCGTGACGTAGCTCGCGCCGGGACTCGCCAGGAACGAGACCGCGTGGGCGATGTCCTCGGGCTCCCCGATCCGACCGGCGGGCACGGACGCGATCGACTGCTCGATCCGGTCCTTGGGCATCGCGTCGGTGAGCGGGGTTCGGATGATGCCCGGGCAGACGGCGTTCACGGTGATGCCGTGCTTTGCGACGTCGAGGGCGAGGGCTTTCGTGAAGCCGAGGAGGCCGGCTTTGGCAGCGGAGTACTCGGTCATGCCCGGGGCGGAGAGGAACGCGCGTTCGGAGCTCGTGTTGATGATCCGGCCCGCCTGGCGCTCGATCATCTCGGTCAGCACGATTCGGCTGCAGTCCGCGGCCGCGCGCAGGTTGAGATCGAGATAGGCGTCCCACTGCTCTGCGTCGGCGTTCGGGAATCGGCGGGGCATGCCTCCCGCTGCTCCGCCCGCATTGTTATGCAGGATCTCCAGGAAGCCGAGGGAATCGCGAAGCGTCGCGAACGCTTCCGCCGTCGCCTCGCGATCCGTCAGATCGACCGCCAGATGCTCGCAGCGTCGCCCCTCCTTCTCGACCAGCGCGCGCGTTTCTGCGAGCTCCTCGGCCTTCAAGTCGAGGAGGCCCACGTCCGCGCCGTCCTGCGCAAGACGGATCGCACAGGCGCGCCCGATGCCCCCAGCCGAGCCGGTCACGACCGCGACCTTGCCTTCCAGACTCATCTCGATCCCCTCGCTCGCTCGCCGATCAAGTCGGAAGCAGCAGCTCGCCGTTGGTGACGAAGAAACGCTCGAGCATCGCGTCGCCCAGCCGCTCGACGTTTCCGCCCATGCGACCGATCGGATCGCGCCCGCCTTCTTCGTGCGGGAAGTCCGTCGAGAAGGCGTAGACCTCCTCGAGGCCGTAGCGGTCGATCATCGTGGCGATGTCTTCCACCACGTAGGGCGTGGCGCGAACCTGCCGACGCAGATACTCCGACGGCTTCATCGAGAGTGCTTCGCGCGCGGTCTTAGAGAACGACTGCTCGATCAGCAGATCCAGGTTGTCCGCCATCGGCCCGACCCAATGGGCGCCGAGCTCGATCGCGCCGACCCGGAGCGTCGGATGCCGCTCGAGCACGCCGCCCAGGATGATCGTCTGCAGGAAGTTCTGCGGCGCCATGTGGACCGTCGCCATCAGATGCGCGTCGACCGGTTCTCCGGCGCCGAAGCCGCCCACCTTGAAGATTTCGGCGTTGCCCCACTCGTGCGAGCGGAAGAAGCCCTGCTGACCGCCGATGTGCAGGAGCAGCGGCACCCCGGCTTCCGCGAGCCGCGCCCAGAAGGGATCGAGAAGCGGGGCCGCGGGCGAGACGCCGGCGGGCGGGCGTCCCTCGTTGATCAGGACCGCTTTCGCGCCCTGGGCGAGGACGCGGTCGGTCTCCGCGAGTATCTCCTCGAGAGTCTGCGTTCGCAGCACCGCCGCGGCGCGCACGCGGCCCCGAGACCGTTCGGTCCAGTCGCAGACGTGATCGTTGTAGCGCCGCATCACGTCGGTCGCGTCGTCGCCCTTCCCCCAGATCAGGAAGCACACGATCACCTGCGGAAACACGAGCTGCCGATCGATCCCCTGGAGGTCGAGGGTCTCGAGACGGTTCTCCAGGGTGTAGGCGCCGGGCGCACTGACGCCCTTCACCTTCCAGACGCTGTCCGGGGTCGCCGGGACCTCGCCGTCACCCGAGTTGAAGTAGGGCATGTCGCCGAAGCCCTCGGCGAGCTTCTCGCCGGGCGGGCCGAGGATGCCGGGATAGAGGTCCGCCGGGATCTGAAGGTGCGCGTCGAGATCGGTGATGCGACCGCGGAAGGTGTCGAAAGGCATCAAGCGACCGACTGTCCACCATCGACGCAGATCGTCTGGCCGGTGATGAACTTCGCGAGGGGGCTCGCCAGGAACAGGTAGAGCGGCGCCACGTCTTCCGGCGTGCCCCAGCGCTTCATCGGCGTGCGCTCGATCTCCGGATCCTCGAAGGGCGTGTCCTTCATCCCCTCGGTCATGTTGCTGAGGATGAGCCCCGGCGCGGCCGCGTTCACGCGCACGTTCTCCTGCGCCCAGGCCGCCGCCATGTTCTTGGTCATCTGCACGACCGCCGCCTTCGCCGCACCATAGCCCGGCACGACGGTGACCGCGCGGAACGCCGACATGCTCGCCATGTTGAGGACACTGCCGCCGCCTTCGATCGCGCTCTTCGAGATGCGGTCCTTGAGCTTCGCGGCGAGTCGGAACGATCCGAAGAGATGGAGGGAGACCGCGCGCTCGAAGACGTCAGGCTCCCACTCGTTCTCGGCCATCAGCGACGCGCCCGCGTTGTTCACCAGCACGTCGAGCGCATCGAACGACCCTGCGAGCGCGTCGAGCCCTTCCTTGTCGGTCATCTCCGCCTGTCGGTAGCCGAAACCCGCGAGGTCGGAGTCGTACTCCGCGGCGCTGCCGCGGCGGCCGGTGACCGTGACCTCCGCGTTGGCGCTCGCGAACGCACGCGCGATCCCGAGCCCGATTCCGTTCGAGCCGCCGGTGACGAGCACGTTCGCGCCGCCGAAGTCGAAGTCCGCCTTGACCGTCATGTTGGTTCTCCCGCTCCGCGCCGCGCGCTAGAGCTCCTTGAGTCGCTTGCCCAGCAGCTCCGACTGATTACGCAGCCAGGCGGTGAGCCAGAAGTTTTCGCTCTCGGGCTCGAGGGCGCGATGGATCTCGATGCCCAGCTCGAGGGCCGCGGCGCTCGGACGCTCCTGCGAGAACAGAATGTCGAGCAGGTGGAGCGCCTCTTCCCGGTCGCCGGCCGCGAAGCGTTCGCGCGCCCGATCGACGATCGCGTCCTGGCCCCCGGCGAGCTCGATCAGGTCGCCGTGGATCGCACGCTGCGGGACCGAGTAGAGCTCCGTCGTCGACTCGTGATGGAACCACCCCGCGTAGTGTTCCCAGATCGCCTGCACGTCCCAGCGCACGGTGCCGTAGCCCTCGCCGACGGCGAGCTCCGGCGGAAGCTGGATCTCCTGCTTGAGCGTGAACAGGTCCTTGCCCTCGTTCATGCCCTTCACGGTCTCGTCGTGCACGTAGAGCGTCGCGTCGCGAATGCGCGCGAGCTCCCGCTGGATGAGGTCCTTGCCCTCGATCGGGCCGTGGTGGCCCGGGAGCAGGAGCTTCGGCCGGAGCTTCGCGACGACGTCGCAGGCCGCGGCGCAGACGAGGGCGTCGCGGTATCGATCACCACGGATGGTCACGAGATTCGGGATGTGTCCGATCAGGCAACCGAAGAGGTTGCCGACGAAGCAGATCTCGTGGTCGGGCAGCCAGACGATCAACGAGTCGTTCGTCTCCGCCCCCTTCACGCCGATCAGCTTCACGCGCAGGCCGCCGAGGGTGAACTCGTGCTCGTCGTCGAAGGTGATGTCCGGCGTCGGCCTCGCCTGCGCCGGCAGCTCCCCGTAATCCGCCATCGCCTGTCGAACGGTCGCGCCGTTCTTCTTCAGGAACGCGAAGCCCGAGCGCGAGCCGCGGAACCTGAAGAGTCGCTTGTCGTAGGCGTGGTGCTCGGCGTTGGAGGAGTGTGCGATCACCTGCGTGGTGTCGTCACGCAGGAAGTCCGTGCCGCCGACGTGGTCGACGTGGCCCTGAGTGAAGATGATGTAGCGGGTCGGGGCGTCGCTGATCGCGCGGTAGCTGTCCCGGTGGTAGGGCGCTTCGAAGAACATCCCCGTGTTGACGATGATGTTCCCCTCGTCGGTCGTGATCAGGAAGCTGTTCGACAGCCCCTCCGAGAGGTGGATGAAGTCGTTGATCGGCTCGGTACCGACGACGGCGGCGAACATCTCGCCGGGACGCGACTTCCAGATCGGCTCGTCGCTCGACGCAGCGGACATGGGGGGACCTCCGGGGCACGGGAAACGGAGGTCTATTGATACACCGGCCAGGGCATCACGCGCGACTCCCCACCGGAGCCCTCAGCGCAAGACGCGCCTTGAAAGGCGCGTCGAGAGGCGTGCAACGCCGACGAATCAAAAGGCGCGTCGAGAGGCGCGCAACGCCGACGAATCAAAAGGCGCGTCGAGAGGCGCGCAACGCCGACGACTCAGTCGCCCGCGTAGCCGAAGAGCTTGCCTTTGCGAATCGCTTCCGCGACGCCGGGTTCGACGAAGTCTTCCCAGCTCGGATCCCCGCTCTGGATCCAGCCGTGGATGTCGTCGGTCTTCACGCGCAGGAACGCGTCGGAGGGACCGTCGAGAGCCTGCACGTATCCCCGCTCGACGAGGTACTCGAAGAGCAACCGGATCGACTCCGGCACGACCAGGTCGCGGAGCCCGAGGCGTTCGCCGCTCGTCTCGTCGAGACCGGGATAGACGTAGATCGTAACGCCCTGCCCGATCAGTCGACCGCTCGCCTCGAGCATGCCCCCGGCCAGGTCGGCATAGCGATCTTCGGCCACCAATTCCTTCAGGTGATCCATCCCGACCGGCAACGCGATCGCCGTAGCCTGATAGCGCGCGACGTACTCGGCCACGAGGTAGTACTCGGGGTAGTCGGAGACGAGCACGGAGTGGTTGCCGGCCGTCAGCGCATCGAGGCGCTCGAGAAAATCCTGTTCGCCGTGATCGGAGGTCGTACGCAGCTCGTCGACGGAGATCTCGAGCAGCGACACGATCTGGCTCTCGTCGACCGACGGATTCGCAGAGAAGCGTTCGATGGCCTGGCGCTGGATGTCGGCGTGGATCCGGGTCGGCGGACGAAAGCGCCCGCGCTGCAGGATCACCGGCTTCTTGTAGAGGATCTCCGACGGACGCAACGCCTCGCCCTTCGCGGAGAAGATCGCCGCGTTCGACAGGCCGTACTCGACGAGGCGGAGGCTCAGCAAGCGGTGGTCGACGCCCTCGAAGGCGCGGCCGCTGAACTCGATCATGTCGATCTCGATCCGGTCGCGGCCCAGGCTGTCGAGGAGCGAGCCCAGCAGGCGCTCCGGCCGGTCGGCGTGCCGGAACGCGCCGTAGACCAGGTTCACGCCGAGCACGCCGAGCGCTTCCTGCTGCATGAGTCCGTCGCGGTCGAGCATCCGCGTGTGCAGGACGATCTGGTTCGCCTCGGACTGCGGGTGGTCCTGGAAGCGGATTCCCATCCAACCGTGACAGTCGGCGTCGCCCCGATAGTTCTGGGCCGTCACCGTGTCCGCGAACGCGAAGAACGCGCTCTCGCTCCCGCGTTCGAGATCCAACCGCTCGATCAGCAGGTCGTACTCGTGGTCGAGCATCGCCACGAGCCGGCCGCTCGAGACGTAGCGCCCGGCCGCGCCGTAGATCGCGTCGCTGACCTTCTTGTCGTAGGCCGACATGGTCTTCGCGATCGTCCCGGCGGCGCCGCCGACGCGGAAGAACCAGCGCCCGACCTCCTGACCCGCGCCGATCTCGGCGAAGCTGCCGTAGACCCCCGGATCGAGGTTGAGCTCGAGTGCCTTCGCTCGCGTTGTCATCGGCTCCGACACGGAAGATCCCCCTTCGACCGTATCGGCCAGAGCGTGCCACGGCCCAAGGGTGATTCCCAGACGCGGGGTGTGAGACCCAGGTGGGCGGCGCTCGTGGCTACGAAAGACCGGCGAGCCCCGCGCCTCTGAGCGCTCCGTCGAGATCGGCCAACAGGTCGTCGACGTGCTCGATCCCCACCGAGAGCCGAACGAGTCCGTCGTAGATCCCCACCTTCTCTCGCTCCGGTCGCGGGATGCTCGCGTGGGTCATCGACGCCGGGTGATCGATCAGCGACTCGATGCCGCCGAGACTCTCCGCGAGCGCGAAGATCGACAAGCCCGAGACGAAGGCGGTCGTCGCCTCGAGGTCGGCGTCGAGCTCGAAGGTGACGATCCCCGCGCCACCCGTCATCTGCTTCTTCGCCACGTCGACGTGCGGATGCGAAGCGAGGAAGGGATGCCGCGCCCACCTCACGGACGTGGCGCCCTCGAGGCGTTCGGCGATCGCGAGGGCGTTCGCGTGGTGCTGACGCATGCGCAGGGCGAGGGTCTTCACGCCGCGCTGCACGAGCCAGGTGTCGAAGGGAGACGGATTCAGGCCGACCGCCTTTTGCGCGAAGATCATCTTGTCCTGCCACTCGGCGTCGTTCGTGACGACGACACCCCCGAGGCAATCGGAGTGACCGTTCACGTATTTGGTGGTGCTCGAGAGCGAGAGGGTCGCACCCAGCTCGAGGGGACGCTGGAAGAAGGGGGACGCGAAGGTGTTGTCGACGAGCACCGGCTTGCCGACCTTCGCCGCTTCTCGCGAGATCGCGGCGATGTCGAGGATCTTGAGCATCGGATTCGTCGGCGACTCCAGCCAGACGAGGGCCGGGCGCTCCTCGGCGATCACGCCGTATTGCCCGGCGTCCGCGAAGTCCACGTAGCGCACGCGCAATCCGAACTTCTCGAAGACCTGCGCGAAGATCCGGAATGTGCAGCCGTAGACGTTCTCCTCCGCGAGCACGACGTCGCCGCTCGAGAGCGTCGAGAGCACCGCGGTGATCGCGGCCATGCCGTTCCCGAAGACCGTGGCGTAGACGCCGCCTTCGAGGCTCGCGAGGGTCTGGCCGAGTCGCGTGAAGTTGGGATTTCCCGAGCGGGTGTAGTCGTAGCCGCGGGTCTCGCCGGGACGGATCTGCGCGAAGGTCGAGGTCGCATAGATCGGCGGCATCACGGCGCCCGTCTGCTCGTCCGGCTCCTGCCCCACATGGATCGCGCGCGTCTCGAACTCCATGGCGTGTCTCCTTCGCGTGGCCACCCCGGTGGCTGCGGTCCGCCGATCGAAGCGCGGGACGATAGCGAAGGGACTCTCCCGCTTCGGCCGGAGTCGGCCTAAGGAGATCTCCCGAGCGGACCGGGCCGAGAAGCCTCGTGTGCGCTCGACCGGCACGCGGACACTTTCGTTTACGCACGAACGCGCCGAAACCCGCTCTATGGTTTCGCGCGCGGCGATGCGTAGACGCACCTGGGAGGTGCTCGACGTCGGAGACGACGACGATCAGCTGCCGAAGACGATCGACCTGATGATCATGGGTCTCGTCCTCGGCAACGTCGTCGCGGTCGTCCTCGAATCCGTCGCGTCGATCCACGCCGTCTACCAGGATCTCTTCATCGCCTTCGAGCGGGTGTCGGTCGCTGCGTTCACCGCCGAGTTCCTGATGCGCCTGTGGTCCGTCGCTGAAGCGGAAGAGCGCGGGCGCAGCTCCCTCCGCCGCCGCCTCAACTACCTGGCGTCTCCGATGGCGATCGTCGACGTGCTCGCGATCGCGCCCTTCTATCTCTCCGCGTTCTTCGCCCTCGACCTGCGCTTCCTCCGCGTGCTCCGCCTGCTGCGGATCGTGAAGCTCACGCGCTACTCCGCCGCGCTCGGCCGCCTCGTCGAGGTCTACCGACTCCAGAAGTCCGCGCTCACCGCGTCCTTCTTCGTGATGAACGTCGCGATCGTCCTCTCCGCGAGCATCGTCTACGTCGTCGAACACGCCGCACAGCCGGAGGCCTTCGGCTCGATCCCGGCGGCGATGTGGTGGGCGGTCTGCACGCTCACGACCGTCGGCTACGGCGACGTCGCCCCCATCACGCCCCTCGGCAAGCTCCTCGCGTCCGGGATCCAGATGGTCGGCATCGGCATGGTCGCGCTGCCCACCTCTCTGTTCGCCTCGGGCTTCGCGCACATCATGAGCCGGAACGAGGAGGCGCTCCGTCAGGAGGCCCGTGAGGCCCTGGCCGACGGCGTCGTGACCAGTGACGAGGCAGACGCCTTCGCTCACCTGGCGGACCAGCTCTACGTCGAGCCGCGGATCGCAGAGGAGATCATCGACGCCGCACAGAACCAACAGCGGCTCGCGGACATGGGTGCATGCCCGCATTGCGGCAAGGCGATCGGCTGACGCGACTCGGGACCGAGCGCGTCGTCCTCCCTAACCCTCCGACGGTCGCGGGCCGAGCACGTCGGTCGGCGTCGTGCCCGGTCGACGCTGGTGCTGACTTCGGCGCAAGATCTGAACGGAGGGTTGTCCCACATCGACGCGGACCAGCCAGACCCAGCGGTCTGCGTAGTAGTCGAGGAGTCTATGCCGGGATTCCCAGGTACCGAGATCCCGTGCCCAGACGATCGACGCCTCATCGAGATCGGCGTGGTTCTTGACCCATTCCTGGAAGACCGAATGGTTGTCGCCGTAAGAGACGACGACGAGATCCCTACCCGGGATGCTCTCCAGATCCCGCGAGATGTCGTTGCGCGTCCGCGCCCAGTCGGTGACGTTCGGATGCGTCATGCCGCTCGGGATGTCGAACGCGCGCGGCAGGATCCACGCTACCAACATCGCCAGAACAGCGAGTCGGCACAGCCAGCCCCACTCCCAGTGCCGCTGCCATAGGTGGGCCAATCCCGCTACGAGGAGCGCCATCACCAGGGGCGCCGCCGCCGCCGCATAGTGGGGGTGGAACTCGAAGGTCGCGAAGATCAGCGCGACGGTGACGGCGCAGAATGCGGCAGCCATGCGCCACCACGGTCTCGAGACGACCGAACGGAGGCCGAGCAGCGCCGGCGCGAGCCAGCCGAGGTAGAACCAGGCGAACTTCTCGAGACCCTCCGACTTGACCTTCCAGTACTCGGCAAAGTTGGACTGTTGCGCGAGGAACGCCGGTCTCACCCAACCGAGATAGAACTGAGCCATCTCGCGATTGCGGTAGCCGTCGGGCGGGGTGCGTGCCTCCTGGGTCAGAAACTCCGCGGCGACCCCGTACTGGTCTGCGTAGTGCTGGTGCGCGAGACGCAGGGCGTCGCCGGTCGTCGCCTCGTTGTAGTGGGCCAGGAAGACGATCGCCGGGAGACCGACCACGACCAGCGGCGCGGCGATTCGTGTCGTGACGAGGGCGAGTCGCGGACGCCGTTTGGTCGCCCAGAAGATGAAGGCGAGCGACGCTGCAATCGTTGCAAGCAACCCTTCGAACGGCCGCGAATACACGAGGAGTACGATTCCGACGGCAGCGAGAATAGCCTGGTAGGCGGGCTGGTGCCGAGTGAATGCCCGGACACCGCCGAAGAGGAGCGCTGCCCCCATCATCGTGACGGAACCACCCCAATAGCTATGAGACCAGCTGTAGTTCGACCAGTTGTAGTCGTATCGGGCGAAGTGCTGCATCACGGGATGCAATGCGACGAGCACGCCGCCGATCGTTCCCCAGCGAGGGCCGACCCAGACGCGCAGCATCCACGCGACCGCCGTCGCGGCCAGTGCAAAGGCGAGGAGTTGCCCCCACCAGGGCTCGCCGAAGAGAGTCTGCGTGAGCGCCATGAACGCAGCGGAGGCAGGCGGGTACTTCGAGACGTAGACCGGGTCGTGGGACACGGCGAACGACTCGAAGTGCGGAAAGAGCGGGTGCTGCGGGTTCGCGAGACGTCCCGACGCGAAGGTGTCGGCGGCCAGCAGGTACGCGAACTCGTCATTCACGGCGGCCCACGGGGTCATCACCACGCCATTCGCGGCTCCGTTCAGGAACGCGAGCGCGAACACGACCAGCAGCGAGACACTCGGGCGAACCGCGATCGCGCGTGCAAACGCTCGAGCGCGGCGCACGAGCCCGCTCGAGTCGTCGGCGATCCAGCTGTGTGGAATCAGCAGGGCCAGGACGAACGCGAGTCCGAGCGCGACGGTGACCAACACCAGGATCTGGCCTTGGAGGTTGTCGAAGTCAGACGTCACGAGCCAGCCACCTCCGTCCCGCGCGGGACCCGGCGAAACGTCCACGCTTCCGCGCGGAGATCGAGATGCCACACTTTGCGGTCGGGGTAGTAGGAGACGATCGGATTCTCCTCGAGCGGAATCCCGAGATCGCGGGCGAAGACGATTTCTCCCGATTCGAGATCGGCGCCGTTGTGGAGCCAATTCTGGAACATGAGATGACCCGGGTGGGTGCTCACCACGACGAGGTCTCGCGCGGGATCCTCGCGCAGTCGGGCGAGGACGAAGGCGCGAAGCCTTGGCCAGTCGTGGATCGCTGCGTGCTCGAACGACTGCCCCACCGGGAGTTCGGCGAGGCGGACGCCGAGACTCAGCATCAGCACTACGACCACTACGAGCCGCCCGATCATCGATGTTCCGTGCTGCACGCGCATGAGCGCGGCGAGCCCACCCGCTACGAGCGCGAAGAGGATTGGCGCCGTCGGCGACGCATAGTGGGGATGAAAATCGAAGACGACCAACATGAGCGCGAGAGAGAGCGCGACGATCGCCAGCGCGAATCGCCACCAGGCTTCGCGCCACAGGAGCGGGATCGCCAGCAGTGCTGGCCAGCAGGTCGAGAAGAACAACCATGCGAATTTCTCGAGTCCTGTCAGGCGGCTGTCGACGTAGGCCTCGAGATCGTTCGCGCGAGAGAGAAAGGTCGGTCGGACCCACTCGAGATAGAAGCGCTCCATTTGCGCGTTTCCGTACTCAGCCGGCGGCGTCTTCGGTTCCTGGAAGAGGAGCTCGGCCGCAACGCCGTATTGGGACGCATAGTGCTGATGGACGAAGCTGAGCGGATCGCCGGTCGTCGCTGCGTTGTATTGGGCGATGAAGATCGCGGTCGGGACGAGGACCAGAAGCGCGGGCGCGACCAGCCGTTTCGCGAAGACGTCGATCGCGAGTCGTCCGGTCGCCACGCGGTGCAGGAGCACGCCAGCGACGGGCAGACTCACGAGGAAACCCTCCATCGGACGCGCGTTCGCCAGTAACGCGAGCCCGAGGGCCAGCAGCGCGCCGTTGGACGCTCGCGGCCGCCGGAGAAAGTGTCGAAGCCCGCCGAAGAGCAGCGCGCCGCCTAGCATGGCGACTGCGCCCCCCCAATAGCTGTGTGACCAGCTGTAGTTGGCCCACCCGTAGTCGTAGACCTGGAAGTGCTGCAGGTTCGGGTGCAAGGCCGCGAGCATGCCGCCCACGAGGCCCCAGCGTGGACCGACCCAGGCCCTGAGCATCCAGGCGACCGCCGCCGCGGCGAGGGCGTAGGCGATCAATTGTCCCCACCAGGGATGTCCCAGCACGCGCTGGCCCAGGGCCAGGAAGATCGCCGTGCCTGGTGGGTACTTCCCGATGTAGACCGGAGCATGACTCACTCCGACCGTCTCGAAATGCCGCCACAGCGGATGCTGCGGATTTGCCATGCGACCCTCGGCGAGGGTCTCGGCGGTGAGAATCGCGCCGAACTCATCGTTCACGGAGGGCACCGGATAGCGGAGCACTCCGTTCGCCATGCCAGACACGAAAGCCACGAGGAACACCGCGATCACGGTGCGCCGGCTGCTCGCCGCTACCCAGCGAGGGACCGGCGTCACCTTCTGGAGCCACTCGGGTTCCGTTGCCCGTCGGCCCCACAGCAGCTTCGCCACCACACCGAATGCGAGAAAGAGCCCGACTCCGGTCGCGAGAGCCAGCAGCCAGCGCGGATCGATTGGCACCCCCTCCAAGGCCGAGGGCAGGACGTGGATGTCGGACCGATCCCATTTCATCCGGCGTTCTCTGGAGTCCGGGGTCACAGTGGAACGCGACCGTGAGCCATAGGGACGGCCGACGACGGTTGTTTCGCGTATCCGCTGCGCGGGGCCTGCTGGGTCCCGGGAAGGCGTAGAAGTCCCCTAATGAACGGCAACTTGGCCCTCTAGCCTGAGTGATTTCGCAGCGCTTTTCACTTCAGATCGAACTCTCCCCGGCCGATGGATCAACGAGGTGCGCTCCGATCAGGAGAATCCCCAGGCGGGCGGCACTTTGGCGCGGCAAATGCCGCTCGGACATCCCTCGACTGCGCGTCCGGTGCGCACGCCGAGAAGCCTGGTGATGGCGGCCTCGGCGCGCCCACCGACGACCCAGAAGGACACGAAGGACTCCATGTCGCGACATCGCATCCTGGTCACCGGCGGCGCCGGCTACATCGGCTCGGTGCTCTGCCCGCACCTCCTCGAACAGGGCCACGCTCTCACGGTCTACGACAGCTTCTTCTTCGGACGCGACACGCTCGCCTCCATCTCGGACCACCCCGAACTCGGCCTGATCGAGGGCGACATCCGGGACCGGACTGCCGTCGAGGCGGCCTTTGCGGCCGATGAGTTCGACCGCGTGATTCATCTGGCCGCGGTCAGCAACGACCCGAGCTCGGAACTGGACGCAGACATCACGCGTACGGTGAATCTCGACGGGACACGCAACGTGATGGAGCTCGCGCACGCGGCGGGTGTCGGACGATTCCTCTACGCCTCGTCCGCGAGCGTCTACGGTCTGCGCGACGAAGAGGTCGTCTCCGAAGACCTCGAGCTCGAGCCGTTGACGCTCTACGCCCGCTACAAGGGCGAGGGCGAGGAGATCCTCGCGGACCTCTCGCACGACGCCTTCGAAACCGTCGCTGTCCGATCGGCCACGGTCTGCGGCCTCTCCCCGCGGCTGCGGCTCGACCTGACGGTCAACATCCTGACCTATCAAGCGATCTGCAATCGCCAGATCACGGTCTTCGGCGGCACCCAGACCCGACCGAACGTCCACGTCGCCGACCTGGTCGACTTCTACACGCTCCTGCTAGACGCGCCGAACGTGAGCGGCGAGGCATTCAACGTCTGCTGCGGCAACGCGACCGTCTCGGAGATCGCGCAGATCGTGCGTGACGAAATCGATCCGACGATCTCGATCGAGACGACGCCGACGGACGACGATCGCTCGTACAGACTCGACGGTCGCAAGGCCGAACAGCTCCTCGACTGGAAGCCGAGCCGCGGGCTCGTGGACGCCGTCCGCGACCTCGCTGCGGCATTCGACGCAGGCGAAGTGCCTGAACCGGATTCCGATCGCTATCGGAACGTCGCGCTGATGTCAGGTGCCCTCGACTTCTGGAGAAGCGCCCCGTGACGGGCGAGGCCCCCTCGATTCCCTTCGTCGACCTCGGTGCCCAGAACGCCAGGGTGCTCGACGACGCTCTCGCGCGAGTGCGCCGTGTCCTCGAACACGGACAGTGCATCCTGGGCCCGGAGGTCAGGGAGTTCGAGTCCGCGGTCGCAGCGTTCCTCGGCGTCGATCACGTGATCGGCGTGGGCAACGGAACCGACGCGCTCGTGCTCACGATGCGCGCGCTTGGAATCCGAGAGGGCGACGAAGTCATCCTGCCCTCGCACACGTTCCTCGCCACCGCCGCGGCCATTCGCATCGTCGGCGCGATCCCGGTGTTCGCAGACGTGTGCGCGGACACGATGCTTCTGGATCCCGAGAGCGTCGAGCGCTGCATGACCCGGTTCACGCGAGCGATCGTGACCGTGCACCTGAACGGGCATCCCTGCGACATGTCGGCCTTCGAAACGCTCGCCGCGCAGCACGACGTCGTCGTCATCGAAGACGCCGCGCAGTCCTTTGGCGCGCGGCGGGATGGGCAGGCGACCGGATCGTTCGGTACCGGCTGCTTCTCACTCCATCCGCTCAAGGCCCTGTCTGCTGCGGGAGACGGTGGCCTCGTTACGACCGGCGACGTGAATCTCGCGGAGACGCTCCGCCAGCAGCGCAACCTCGGACTCGTGAACCGCGACGAAGCCGGCTGCGTGAGCGGAAACAGCCGACTCGACACCCTTCAGGCGGCGATCCTACTCGCGAAGCTTCCGCATCTCTCCGACTGGCTCGATGTTCGGCGCGCCCACGCCCGCGCCTACCGGGAGGGACTCCGCGGACTCGTGACGCTCCCGCCGGACGAGCCGAATGCGGAGCCGATCTACAGCCCCTTCGTCATTCGGGTCGAATCGGGTCGCGACGAGCTCCAGAAGCGCCTCTTCGAGCGCGGCATCGACACGAAGGTCCACTACCCGATTCCCGTCCATCGGCAGCGGCCCTACGCCGAGTTCGCGCGCGGTCCGCTCCCGGAGACCGAGCGACTCGTCGACTCGATCCTCTCGCTGCCCTGCTCCGCGGAGCTCGAGTCTCCCGACCGAGATCGGATCATCGACTCGATTCAACAGGAGCTGTCCTGATCGTGCACCAGAAGATTCTCGACAAGGACGCACTGCTCGCGAAACGCGCCGAGCTGCGCGATGCCGGCGAGACCCTCGTCCAGTGCCACGGATGCTTCGACATCGTGCATCCTGGGCATATTCGGTACCTCGCATTCGCGAAGGAACAGGGCACGAAGCTGCTCGTCTCCGTCAGCAGCGATCGATTCGTGAACAAGGGATACGACCGGCCCTACATCAACGAAAACCTCCGTGCCGAAAACCTGGCCGTGCTCGAGTTCGTCGACTACGTCCACGTGGACGATCATGACTGGGCGGGCCCGATTCTCTCCGAAGTTCGACCCGACGTCTACATCAAGGGCAAGGAGTACGAGACCAACGAGGACTCCCGATTCCTGCGCGAGCGACACATCGTCGAAGAGAACGGCGGCAGCGTCGTGTTCAGTTCCGGAGACGTCGTCTACTCCTCCAGCTACATCATCAGCCAATTCCGGGATCGCTTCTCCGAGAACGCTCAGCGCCTCGAGTTCTTCTGTCAGAGCAACGGCATCACGATGTCCTCGATCAACGAGGGCATGGGACGCTTCTGGGACAAGCGATTCCTCGTGATCGGCGACCCGATCATGGACGTCTACACCCATTGCGGCACACCTGACGTCGCCGAGGAGGCGCCCGTCATCTCGGTTACGCCGCTCAGCGAGGAGCGATACATCGGCGGGGCCGGACTCGTGGCGCTGCAGCTCGCTCAGCTCGGTGCGGAGCCGGTACTGCTTTCCACCCGCGCCGACGACGACCCGCTGTCTTCGACCTTCGACGAGATCCTGGATCGCGGGGGGGTGAGCTCCGAATTCGTCGCCAGTCCGCGGCGATCGATCTACGAGAAGCAGCGAATGCTCGTCGGCGGCCAAAAGGTCGTGAAGATCAACCGCGGGCAGCACGCGCCGCTCTCGGACCGGGAGCAGCGTGAGTTCCTCGAACGCGTCCAAGCACGATCGAGCGACGTCGACGGAGTGATCCTTCTCGACTTCGGGTACGGCCTCTTCGGCGAGGACCTCATTCGCGAGCTCAACGAGCACATCGCGAAGCGTGAGCTGCGCTTCTATGTCGATGTGAGTGCTCGGGGGTCGAGCAACCTGCTCAAGTACAAGGGTGCGCGCGCATGCACACCGACCGAGCGCGAGCTCCGCTACGCGCTCGGCGACAGCGACGCCGGCCTTTCGAACCTCGCCGCGCGCTACCTGAGCGCGACGGGCACCCAGCAGCTCCTGTTGACGATGGGCGATCGCGGTGCATTGCATTTTCGGCACAACGTCGACGGCGCGGAGCGGCTCAAGACCGACTATCTGCCAGCCCTTGCGAACCAGGCGGTCGACACGATCGGCGCCGGCGACGTGTTCCTGGCGGGGATGACCCTCTCCGACGTGTCGGGACTCGACAGCCACCTCGGCCTCTACTTCTCGAGCTGCCTCGCCGCACTCCAGATCGGGCGCCTCGGCAATGCACCATCCTCCACGACCGACCTCCAGAGCTTCATGCTCACCCGTCCGGAGCTGCAGGAATCGCGATGAGTCGACTCCCTCGGAATGTCGTCGTCGCGATTCAGCTGCTGGTCTCCGCGGCCTTTGTCGTGGAGCTCGTGCGACGCACGGACCTGGCTCGCGTCGGCGATCACATCGCGAGCGCCGACGCCACGATCCTGGTCCTGTCTCTCCTCACGAAACTCGCCGGGTTCACGCTGATCGCGGCGCGGCTGAGAACGCTCTCGACCGGTTCGATCGGCCTCGACTTCCGGGAGTCCTTCCGTGCTCAGAGCATCGCCTTCGTCGGCAACAACGTACTCCCGCTCCGACTCGGCGAAGCGCTGAAGATCGGGTTCATGTCACGCCTGTCGACGGGACCGTTGGTGTCGTGTGTTGGAATCGCCGCCCTCGAGCGAATCCTCGACTCGCTCTTCCTCGTGCTCTTCATCCTCGCGGCGCTCGTGCTCTTCGCCGACGTGATCGAGACGACCCTTGCGCTCTATCTCTTCGTCGCGGTCGCCCTCGCCGCCTTCGCCGGAGTCTTCGTTCTCGCGCGTTGGCCGGACGCGATCCTCCGGCTCGCCGCCCGGGTCACGGGCTTTCTCGGCGAATCGATCCGCAGCCTCCTCCAGACTCACCTCGCTCAGCTCGCGCAAGGCGTCGGCGCCCTCGCCTCGCCTCGCCTGCTGGGAACTTCGCTCGGGATCACCGGCGGCTACTGGGTCTTCTCCGCACTCTCGATCCAGCTATGGCTCGTCGCGTGTGGGATCGAGGTCCCGTGGTACGCCGCGCTGGTCGTCCTCGTATTCGTCTCGCTCGCAACGGTTCTGCCCGCCGCTCCGGGATTCGTAGGGACCTACCACTATTTCGCCGTGCTCGCCCTCGGGCTCTTCGACGTCGACCGGGACCTCGCGACTTCGTTCGCGATCATCGGCCACGCGACCGCGATCGTCCCGTTCACGCTGCTGCTCACGCCCCTCGTCGGGCGCGACATCGTCTCGCTTCATCGTTCCGGTCCGCCGCGCATCGAGAAGGCCGCCCGCCGCTTCCTCCCCGCGGAGACCCGGGACGCGCAGTCCGCGGCAGATGGCTCCGGGCAGAGCGCACCGCTCGGGTGACAGCGAGGGACTGGACCATGCGCATTCATCGGTTCTTCGACGCGATCTATGCCGACAACGGGGCGCGCCGGTCCTCCGATCGACGATTCGCCATGGGCGATCTCGCCCGCTATGCGCGAAACGCCCTGCTGCGACCGATCGACGACGCGCTGGTCGCTCGCCACGCGGACCGCGAGGCACCCGTCGTGTTCATCGTCGGTGCACCTCGTTCCGGAACGACGCTCCTGTTCCAACTCATCGTTCGTCACCTCGCTGTCGCGTACCCCTCGAACGAACTCGCCCGCTTCTGGTCGGCGCCGCTCGTAGGGTCGCATCTGCTCTCGGCACGGCACAGACCCGCGCGACCGCACGGTGCCCTCGAGTCGCGATTCGGGCGCGACCTCCGCCGGTTCGGCCCCCACGAGTTCTCCTGGTTCTGGCACTACTGGGGTGATTTTCGCGACTATGACGATCTCCCACCCGAGCTGATGGACCACGTCGACTGGGTGGGGCTCACGCGCAGGCTGAGCGCCCTCGCGCGTTGGCACTCCGCGCCCTACGTCCTCAAGAGCATCAACTTCACGATCTACCAGATCGAAACTCTCGTCGAGCACCTGCCGGGCGCTCGATTCCTGTGGATCCGGCGAGACCCGCTCTACTGCGCGCAGTCCATCTTCCGAGTTCGAGAGGATCGATACGGCGACCCCACTCGCTGGTGGTCCGTGCGGCCGCGGGACCACGAGGCATGGCGAGAGCGCCCCCCTGCCGAGCAGATCGCCTATCAGATTGCGGACATCGACGCCGCGCTGACCCGTGCGCAACACGTCCTGGGGCAGGGCCGAATGCAGTCTCTCACGTACGAGAGACTCACCGAGAATCCGCGCGGTACGCTCGAACAGATCGCGCAGTTCCTCGACGTGCGATCCGGATCGACCGACTGCATCGATCTGGATGGGCTCGCGAAGCGGAACCAGCAGATCGTCGACGCGGAAACCTGGCAGGCGCTCGCCTCTGCGCTGGAAAGGGCCGGGCTCGAGCCGGAATCCGATGCGATGGGGATCGTGTGATGCGATCCCGACTCGAAGAAGCAGTGCTTAAGCTGGAGCCGCCGTTCTACCTGGTCGATCTCGACGCACTCCGGGCGAGAGAGGCAGCGATCCGCCAGGCATTCGCCGCGCGCTTCGACGACTTCGTGCTGGCCTATTCCTACAAGACCAACTACTGGCCCTCGATCACGAGGGGCCTCGACCGGCTCGGTGTCTGGGCCGAGGTCGTGAGCGGCCTCGAGCTACAGCTCGCCCTGGGCTTCGGCGTCGCACCCGATCGCGTGATCTTCAACGGTCCGATCAAGCAGGGCGACGTGCTCGCGGACGCACTCGACCGCGGTGTCCTGGTACACGCAGACTCACTCCAGGAAGTCGAACGGATCGCATCGTTCGCCTCGACACGCCGTGACAAGGAACTCCGCATCGGCCTCCGCGTGAACGTCGCACACCCCGAAGGCGAGGCCCATCGAGCGCGCAGCCGTTTCGGTCTGTCGTTGGACGAGATCGAGACGGCCGCCCGAATGCTCGCTGATGCCGGGTCACCGGCAACAGGCCTCCACGCGCACCTCGCGACGAAAGCGCGCAGCCTCGAGCACTTCTCGGAACTTGCACGAGAGCTGGGCGAGGCGGCGAAGATCATCGGACCCGACGCCCTCGACTGGATCGACGTCGGCGGTGGCCTCGGCTTCACTCCGGCGGATCTCGATGGCCGCGAGTACCCGACCTTCGACGCCTACGCGGAAGGCATTCGAGCAGCGCTGCGGAACGCCGACGCACGCCTCACCCGATGCCGGCTCATCGTCGAGCCTGGAATGGCCATGGTCAACGACGTCGTTCGATTCGTGACGCGAGTCGAAACGACGAAGCAAAACGCGGGACGCCGCCTCGCCTTCCTCGACGCCAGCGTGCACACCGTGAAGCCGACCCGCCACGGAACGAACCTGCCCACGCGGGTCTTCGACTCGAACGGCACGCCGAAGGAGACCGACCCGGTTCCGTGGGATCTCGTCGGCTACACGTGCATGGACGACGACTTCATCGCCGTCGACCAGTCTCTGCCTCTGCTCGAACCCGGGGATCGACTCGAAATCCGCCACGTCGGTGCCTACACCTACGTCTTCAAGCCGCCCTTCATTCGCGAGACACCAGCGGTATGGGCAGTCGAGGGGGACACGCTCCGACTCGATGTTCGCGCCCAGGACGTCGACGACTTCCGTGCGCGGTTCGTCGACGATCGAGACACGTCGCGATGAGACACGCTCGCGTTCTGCTCACGACGGCGGGTCGGAAGTCCTATCTTGCCCGCCAACTCGGCGCGTCGCGAATCGCCGGCTGCATCGTAGCCACCGATCTCGACGGGGGATCGCCGATTCGAGGACTCGTCGACGCCTTCGAGACGGTACCGCCGACCGCCGACACGAAGGCGTTCGTCGAAGCGATCCAGAGAATCTGTCTCCGCTACGAGATCGACTGCGTTCTCCCACAGAACGATCGGGATCTCCTGCCCCTCGCCGACGCGCGCGGCGCGTTCGAGAAAGGCGGAATCCGCGTGGCTGGCGTCGACGCGGCAACCGTCGAGGTGGTCGCCGACAAGCTCAGACTGTCGCAGTGGCTCACGGCGAATGGTTTCGAGGCACCGGAAACCTGGCTCGACTACCCCGCGCACGCCGACGAGTACGCGGCCTTCGTCGAGAAGGCCCGCTTCGGTCAGGGCAGCGAAGGCCTCGCCTTCCACGACTGTCCGCCGGCTTCCGGCCCGGCCCCCGGCAACGTCGTCCAGCGCCGCATTCCCGGCGACGAGTACAACCTCGACATCCTCCGCGACGCGGGAGGCGAAGTCGTCGCGATGTCGGTGAAGCGAAAGCTCACGATGGAACACGGCTCCACCGCGCGCGCTGTCTCGGTCCGCGACGATGAACTCGAAGACCTGGCGGTCCGACTCGCTCGAGCGCTCGGCGTGTTCGGCTCGATCGATGTCGACCTGATTCTGGGGCCCGACGGCCCCGTCGTTCTGGACGTCAATCCTCGCATGGGCGGCGGGTTTCCGTTCACGGCCACCTACTTCCCGGCCTATGTGGACGCGCTTCTCGCCGTCTGCACCGGCGCGACCGTCCCCGTGCGCGGCGCCGACTACGAAGCCGGCATCGAGATCCACCGCGAGTACAGCTTCCAGTGAGAAACGCCGATGAAACGGGGGGCGGACGCCGCCGCCCGACCCCGCTGCGGAGAAACCCCGACATGGACCAACTGACCGTCGTCGTGCCCTGCAAGAACGAAGCGGGCAACATCGAGCGGGCGATCGACTCGATCGACCGAGTCGCGCCGCGCCTCGACGTCGACATCCAGGTCCTGATGATCGACGATGGCAGCACCGACGGTACGTCGACCGCCATGGAGAAGATCTGCGAGCAGCGCCCGTACTGCCGCATGCTCGTCCAGACGACCAACCGCGGACTCGGTCGGACCGTCCTCAACTCGTACCACCACATCCCCGAGGATCACTGGGTCACCGTCTTCCCCGGCGACAACGAGCTCGTCTTCGATTCCATCGAGAACCTGCTCGCAATGCGCGAGAACCACGACTTGATCCTCGGCTACCTGCAGAACCCGATCATCCGCACGGTCGTGCGCCGCACGGCCTCGTCCCTCTTCTCCACGGTCGTGCGCTTCGTGTACGGCTATCCCTATCGCTACCTGAACGGGATGAAGCTCTACAGGGTCTCTGTCTTCAAGGACCTCGATGTGATCTCCACCGGTCACGCATTCAACGCCGAACTCCTCGCGAAGGCGATCCTTCGACGCCCCTCGCTTCGCGTGGGCGAGGCGCCCTTCGTCGCGCGTGGACGCGCCACGGGCGCGACGAAGGCGTTCCGTCCTGCCTCGGTCCTGACGGCCATCCGCGACGTCTTTTGGGGCTACAAGAGCGTGTGCGCCTATCGCGAACGGGCGATCCTCGAGCAGGCCGAGGCCAGCCCCTACGACTCGCCCCAGACGCCGACCCAGCGCAACTTCGAGTTCGTCTACGAAGACGACGAGTAGGTCGGCGACCCGCGCTCGCCGACCCGGCGTCAGCGCGGATCAGTCGAAGGCGTAGTAGACCGCGCGATCCGCGATCGGCACGTCGGGCATGGGCGGTGCCTGTGAGAGCACGAGCCGACCATTCGCGATCCCGCTCGGACTCGTGAGCCGATGCGTCCCGCGCTCGAGACGCCCCGACTCGAAGGGACGGCCATCGACCCAGAGTTCGCCGTCGCCATCGAAACGGTAGTCGGCACCGCGTGTGACTTCGAACGACTTCTCCGAACCGACCGTGAAGGCCGCGAGGTCGCTTCCCGAGAGGAAGATGTTCGGTTCGACGCGCACGAAGTGCCCCTGGAGAAACGCGCGATCCTCGCCACCTAACCACCGCAATCGATAGTTCACGATGAACGCGGCGAGGCCCCGCTCCTTGAGGGACGGCGCGATCCGGGGATAGTCACCATTGCGGTATCGAAGATAGTGTGCGCCGGTCATCAAATAGACCGGGTAGGCGTCTTCGCGGAAGTAGAGGCCAGCGAGGTCGAAGACCGGATCTTCTGGACGCGTGAGAGACTGGACTCTACCGAGCAGATGAAGCTGGTAGTCGTTCACGCGATCGTGCTCACCGAACAGTCTCGGCCCGCTCGTCGCGAGCACCAGAGTCAACGCAGCGATCGTCGCAGCAGCGAGTGCGACCTGAAGACCAACTCCGTCGAACGCAGCGGTGAGCCGTGACCGGACCGGGGCGGCCGCGACGCCGATCAAGATCGCCCACGCCGGAAGACCACCGACGTGCGAGTACGGATAGGGAAACGCCATGACGAAGAGACCCGCGGTCCACACGACGGCGAGCACCACAGGCGCTTCGACTCCGCTCATGGTCCGGCCCACCAGTCGCTTCAAGCTCACGAAGATCAGGCTCGCGATCGCTGCCGCGAGAAAGGCGGCGTTCCTCCACCCTTCGACGAAGATCGGGCCGAGAGTCGGAATCCCGGCGGCTGCGGCGCCGCCGCCGGCAACGCTCTCGCCCGGATGACGTAGGTTGTACTCGACGTAGGCAGGAAGCGCTTCGACACCATGGAGCGCGGCGAGCAGACCCAGGTAGGGCAGAGCCCAGACGACACACGGTACGACCACCCACTCGAGCCGACGCCTCTGGAACGCGATCACCAGCCAACAGAGACCGAAAGCGAAGCTCGCGATCGCGGCCTTCTGCGTCGCGAGGAAGGCAAGACCGAGCAGGAGGCCTTGCAGCGCGACCGTCGGGACCGAATTTTCCCGATCGCGCGCACCGACGTAGAGCGCCGCGGTGACGAGACAGACCATGAGTGTATCCGGGCGTACTTCGAGCCCGCGCTCGACGAACGTCGTGTGGAGCAACAGCAGCGCTGCCGTCCAGCGCCCGAGTCCCCCGAGTGCGCGCGTCGTCGCGGTGGCGAACGACACCGTGGCGGCGAAGAGCCCGAACGAGACGAGCCGTGCCACGCGGAACGCGAGTGTCGGGTCGTCGGTCGGCAGCAAGGGCGCGAGCAGCAGGTAGAGACCCGGGTTGTGCCCCTGCCAGAAGTCGCGGTAGATCAGTTTGCCCGCAGCGATGTTGTATGCGGCGTGGATCGACTCGACCTCGTCGACCTGAAAGGCGCGGTTCCATGCGAGGACCAACGCCGCGGTGAGCGCCGCGCCGATCAACCCAGCGAAGAGGATCCGCTCGAAGGCGGGTGGCCGGTCGAGATGTCCGACGAGAGCGTTTTTCATGGATTCGCTCCCGTGAGCGGACCCCAATCGAGCGCGGCGTGCAGCGTCGCGAAGTCCGGCACGATCGCCGTCAGCCGATCACGGAGGTGCGCCTCGTCCCAGCCGCCCAATTCGCCGAGCCCCACGACCGCGGCGCCCAACGACAATCCGGCCTCGGCGCCCGTGGGCGTGTCTTCGACAACCAGTCCACACTCGGGGGCCACTCCGATTTCGCGGAAGGCTCGTCGGAAGACGTCCGGATGGGGCTTCGCGCGTTCATCGGCGCGCTTCGCGCAGATCGCTTCAAAGTAGCGGCCGAGTCCCATGCGCTCGATCGCGGTCGGTGTAATGACGCTCGTGCTCGCGACTGCGAGCGTGAGGCCACGCGCCGCGGCGGATTCGAGGAACGCGATGCAGCCCGGAAGAGGCGTGAGCTCGCCCTCTTGCACGAGTTTCTGCGCCTCCTCGCTCTTCACTCGGGCGACATCCGACTTGGCTTCTGTCTGGAGATCGCCAGCGAATCGCTCGATGACCTCGGACCGGCCTCGCCCTTTCGCCTCACGCACGTAATCCTCGAGCGAGAAGGCGATCCCGTGACGAGCGAGCGCCCTCCGATAGGCCTCCCAATGGAGCGTGTCCGAGTCGGCGATGACACCGTCGAAGTCGAAGACGATCACTTCGACGTCAGACTCGACGGCTCGAAGGGTCTCGAAAGGCTGTGTGTCTCGAGTGCGCGCCACCGCGATACTGGCTCCAAGATTCTGCTGCGCCCGCTGAGCGGAACTGCGTCCGCTCTGCCTATCGGCTGAAATGGGGGCTGAGTTGATCGCGCTGGAGGGGGCAGATACCCCCATCGAACGCGCGGTGCTCCAGGAAGACCCCGACGCGGACCCGCAACACCCCGGCAACTCGCTCGATCTGCTGCCACGCGACGCATCCAGCTCCATTGAACACCCTGTTCGATCGAAGAAGCACCGAGAATGTTCGGGAAGCACCTCGTCGATCGTGGCCTCCTCCGTGAAGAAGACCTGCTCCAGGCGCTCGAGAAGCAGTCGGAGATGACTGTCTTCTTCGGTCGACTCGCGCACCAGCTGGGGCTGATGACCCTCGACCAGGTCGTCGACGTCCTTCGCGTGCAGGAGAAGAGCCCCCTCCGCTTCGGCGCAGTTGCCGTCGAGAAGGGCTTCCTCACCCACGACCAGGTCGAAGCGATCCTCGAGACCCAACGCGAGACCCACCTGCCCCTCGGCCAGGTCCTCGCCCAGCTCGGCCTCCTCGACCCCGAGACCCTCGACCGCGAGCTCGGCCTCTATCTCGACCAGCTCCGCGGCGAACACGGCGCCTAGCAACCGGCGGGATCCGCCGCTTCGCGGACCCTGCCCCCCGCGCGAAATTCGGAGTTCGCTAGCCTGCCGCCCCACCCGGACGGAGGCCCGCGCATGTCCGCTCGTTCCGAGCACCCCGAGATCGACGTCGTCCTCTTCGACCTGGGCGGAGTCTTGATCCGACTCGGCGGAATGGGCGACATGGCGATGCTCGCCAACGAGCGCGACGACGACGAGATCTGGCGCCGCTGGCTCGAGTGTCCCTGGGTCCGCCGTTACGAGCGCGGCGAGTGCGACGAGGACGCCTTCGCCCGTGGCATGGTCGAGACGTGGTCGATGCCCGCGTCCCCGGACGAGTTCCTCGAGGCGTTCATCTCCTGGCCAAAGGGCCTGCTGCCCGGGGCGCGCGAGCTCGTGGCGGATCTGCACGGTCGGACACGGCTGGCCTGCCTCTCGAACACGAACCGCGTCCACTGCGAACGCTACGAAGAGCAGTTCGGGCTGATGACGCTCTTCGACGAGCGCTACCTGTCCTACGAGATGGGGCTCGTGAAGCCCGACGTCGATGCGTTCGAACACACCCTCGCCGGTCTCGGCTGCGATGCAACGCGGGTGCTCTTCCTCGACGACAACCAGATCAACGTCGACGGCGCGCGCCGGGCAGGGCTCCTTGCCGAGAAGACCGTCGGGCCCGACGCGGCCCGCGCGGCGCTCGCGCGCTACGCGATCCTCTAGCGCACGCCGGCCCCGAAGCCGGGGTGGGTCTCCTCCCACCGCGCCAGCCACGCGGGCTCGGCAAGGAGATCGAGGCGGTCGTTCACGCGATAGCGAACCGGGTATACGTCGGTGCCCTCGATTTTGCCCTCGGAGAGCGCGCGCAGCGTCGACGCGAGGTCGCGCACGTCGTCCATCGCCATCCGGGGCGCGCCGGGCGGATCAACGCGGTGGGCCCCGAAGAGACGAGCGTCGTCGGGCACCGTGGCGAGTACGCGATCCGCGGCGCGCTGGTAGTCGCCAAGGCTGCTATTCGGGAGGAACGCGTACAGCTCGAAGGGATAGAGGAAGTCGCCGGTCAGGAGCAGCCGCGCCGCCCGGTCGAGGAGCGAGATCGAATCAGGCGTGTGACCTGGCGTGTAGAGCACCTCGAGCGCGCGACCGCCGAGGTCGATCTCCTCGCCGGGCTGCAGCCAGCGATCGACCTCGAGCGGAACGACCTCTACCCCTTCGGCGGCGCCGAGGTGCTCGGCCCAGGCGAACTCGAGCCGACCGTCCGGCGCACGCGCGCGGAGTCCGGGCAGATCGATCACCGCCACGTCCTCGAACGTGACCTGGTTGCCCACGTGGTCGTAATGGAAGTGCGAGGGGACGAAGACGATCGGGAGCGCAGTGAGCGATCGGACGACGGGGCGCAGGTCGCGCGCGCCCGGCCCGGCATCGAAGAGGACGGCGCGCTCGCTGCCGACGATCAGGTAGCTGAAGTTCTGCTGGTAGTAGCGGGGCTCGCCGATCGCGAAGGTGTCGCGCGCGATCTCCTCGACGGTGAACCAATCGTCGGCCCAACGAACGGCGGGGCCCTCGTCCTGCTGCGCGCGAGGCGGAGGCGTGCCTTCGAGCGCGATCGCACGGACCATCAGAAAATGCCGATGGTGAGTGACCATCGCGAACACGAGACCGAGGGCGGCGAGCCCCACGACGATCGCGCGCATGCGTCCTCCGTCGCCCATTCCTGTGCTCCTCTTTCCCCTGAGCGACGCGTCGCGCGGTGCGTCGGCCCGCGGACCTGACCGCAGGTCGACGGCAAGATGCGCCGCCCGCGGGATCCGCGCATGAGTTGCACACCGCCCGGTGTCGGCTGCATGGTAGGCTGGGACACCCGCAGATCCCCGAAAGATTCGCGACGCCCGGGCGGGCCCACGGATCGCGCCCCGAAGTTCCCATGCTGCGTTCCCGCCGAGTCCTCCGATACGCTCCGCCGCCTCGGCGACGCGCTCTTCGATGCCCTCGGCACGCGCCCCCTCGGCCTGGTCGTCTTCGCGGCGAGCGTGCTGCTCCTCTTCTCCCTCGAGCTCGACTCGATGGGGACCCATCGCGTCCGCGCCGTCACGCGCGCGGCGCAGACCGTCGAACCGGCCCTCGTGGATCTCTTCGTCACCCGCGTCTTCGTGCGGCCGGGGGATCGCGTGGAGACGGGCGCCCCCCTGGTCGAGCTCTCGCCCCACTTCATCGATCAGGAGATCGCGCGCATCGACGTGCGCAGCAAGAAGCTCGTGCGTCAGTCCCAGCTCACTCAGGCGGAGCTGCTGATCGACGAGCAGCGATGGTTGCAACCGGAGGTCCGGATCGGCGCCGATCGTCCCTCCCTCGAAGATCCCACCCGCGAGCTCTTCGCGACGCGGATCGCCGGAGCGGAGACGCGCCGCGCGCAGCTCGTGGCCGACCGCGCCCTGCTCGTCGTGAAGAGCAGCCGGACCGGTCGCATCGTCCACGTCGTACCGAGCGGGTCGCCGGTCGCCGCGGGCACGAGTGTCGCCGCGCTCACGTCGGAGCACGCCGACGAGATCGTCGCCTACCCGCCACCGACGGCGCGACCAAAAGAGATCGCGATCGGCGCTCGCCGATCTCGAGGGTGTCTCCCTCGAGCGGCGGGTCGACCTCTGCTTCCCTTCGGTCGAAGCGGCCGCCTACGACGTGCGGCGCGCGCTCTATGCACGTTATGCGCAGAACCGGAACGCGCTGCTCGACTGGAATACGCAGTGGCTCGCGGCGGGCACCGTCGACGAGCTCCGGGGCACGCGCTTCGAGCTCGAGAGTCGCACGCGGCTCGCGGCCTGGCGCCCGACCCCCGTTCGCCCGCCGGAGATTCGTGTCGCGGCGCTCCCGCGGATCCCGGACAGCGAGAAAGACGACCCGGCGCGCCTCGATCGCGATCTCGAACGCGTTCGAGCGATGGTCGCGCGACACAGTCCCATCGTCGCGAGCCACCGCGCCGAAGCGGATCGCTACCGCGCCCTTGCGAGCCGCGCGCGTTCTCGCTCGCTCCCCTGGATCAAGTTCGTCGACCTCGCCTACGAGCATCGGAGCGATGGCACCGAGAACGGCGTGAGTGGTCAGGTCGCGATCGAGGTCCCGCTCGGGGCAGACCGCGCGAACGAGCGCCGCTACCGACGACTCGTGCGCCGGGAGACCAGCGAAGCGCGCGGCCGCGCCGCGGAACAGGCCACCGAGATCGACCGCGCGCTCGCCGACCTCGAGGCGTTCGAGGGCCAACGGGACGAGTGGCGGCGGCTGCTCAGGCTGGCGGAGCGGGCCGAGGAGATCGCGGAGCGATGGTGGCGGGCGCGGCACGCGCGCCCGCGCGACGTCGGAGCGCTCCTCGACGAGGCCTTCGTCGCCCGCAGCACCGTGATCGAAGCCCGGGAACGCGCCGGGGAACGCGCCGGGGAGGCGGCGTGCAGCCTGCTCGCCCTGTCCGGGGTCGAGGCGGCGGCCTGGCCCCGCGTCGAGGCTCGCCGACGGCCGTGATTCGGCCCCGCGGGACCCTATACAGAACGGTGCGTCTCGTATATAGTCGTCCGGCGCGATTCGATCCGAATCGCCCCCTCCCGCCATGCCGACCCCGCCGGCGGCCCCCATGAGGCGCCCGTGCGTGGTCCCCAGGAGTCCATGCCATGGATTTTGATTTCAGTCCCGAAGAACAGAAGTTCGCCGAAGAGGTCGATGCCTGGCTGGTCGAGAACCACGACCCGGTCGTGATGGACCACCACCGCGAGAACTTCACCCAGCTCTCCGACACCCCCGAGCGCCGCGCCTTCATGAAGAAGCTCGCCGCGCAGAACTGGCTCGGCATGTCCTGGCCGAAGGAATACGGCGGGCAGGAGATCGAAGGCGTCTACGAGTACATCCTGAACGAGGCGCTCTCGAAGCACGCCGCGCCGCAGATCGGCAAGGGCGTCGGCATCATCGGCAAGACGCTGATCCGCCACGGCAACGAGTTCCTGAAGAAGAAGTTCCTGCCAATGATCCTCGACGCGGACGTCGAGTTCGCGGTCGGCTATTCGGAACCCGAGGCGGGTTCGGACGCGGCGAACATGCAGCTGCGCGCGGACAAGGTCGAAGGGGGTTGGTTGCTCAACGGCCAGAAGATGTGGACGACCTCGGCGCACTTCGCGGACTGGTACTGGGTCGGCGCCCGCACCGATCAGGACAAGCCCAAGCACGACGGCCTGTCGCTCTTCCTGATCGACATGGACAACCCGAACCTCGAGGTCCAGAGCCTGCCCACGATCGGCAAGGACACGACCAACCAGGTCTTCTTCGACGACGTGTTCGTGCCGGACGAGTATCTCGTCGGCAAGCAGGGCAAGGGCTTCCAGATGATCTCGGAGGCGCTGGATCTCGAGCGCTTCACGATGTTCACGCTTTCGCCCATCGCGAACCGCTCCGACCTCCTCGTCGACTGGGTGAAGCAGGCCAAGCGCGACGACGAGCCGCTCAAGGACGACACCAACGTGCGTCGCACGATCGCCCAGATCGTGACGGACACCGCGGTCGCGAAGGCGCTCTCGACGCGCTTCGTGTGCGCTGCGAAGTCCGGCGGCAAGCCGCCGACGATCCAATCGTCCCAGTACAAGCTCTTCACGACCTCCCTCTCCCAGCGAGTCTGCAAGGACGCGCTCGACATCCAGGGACACGAGGGAGCGATCATGGAAGGCCAGGACGACGCACCGCTCCGCGGCCGCTTCGAGGGTGCCTACCGCGCGACGATGAATGAGACGGTCGGTGGTGGTTCTTCGGAGATTCAGAAGAACATCATCGCGCGACGGCACCTGGGACTGCCGAAGAACTTTTGATCTACAGCCTGTCAGCAATCGCGACCGCTATGGAAGCGCATCCACCAGCTGGCGGCCTCAACGGGTTACAGCAACCGACGCTTCGCTGAAATCCGACGCCGTCAGGCACGGAACCAGGAGAATCCAAGATGGATCTCGATCTCGCCGAAGAACAGCAGATGGTGATCGACATGGCGAAGGCGATGCTCGAAGAGCATTGTCCGACCCAGCTCGTTCGCGACATGGAAGACGACCCGCACGGCGTGCCCGCTGACCTGTGGAAGCAGATGGGCGAGCTCGGCCTGAACGGCCTGCTCATCCCTGAAGCGTACGGAGGCGGCGGCCTCGGCCTGCTCGAGGCGGCGTTCGTGTACGAGGAGCTCGGCCGCGCGATGGCGCCGGTCCCGCACTTCGTGTCCTGCGTGATGAGCGCGAAGGTGCTCCTCGCCGCGGGCAGCGATGCCCAGAAGGACGCCTGGCTCAGCAAGATCGCGGACGGCTCCGCGATCCTGACGACCGCGTGGCTCGAGCCCGAGCGCGGTCAGGGCGAGAAGGGCATCGCCCTCGAAGCCAAGTCCGACGGTGACGGATGGAAGCTCAGCGGCCGCAAGCGCTCTGTCCCCTACGCGGCCGCCGCGGACCAGCTGATCGTGCTCGCGCGCAGCGAGGCCGGCGTCGACCTCTTCCTGGTCGACCCGAACGCGGACGGCATCACCAGCAAGCAGCTGCTCTCCCAGGGCCGCGAGCCGCAGTACCAGATCGACTTCGACGGCGTCTCCGTCTCTGCGGAGAACCGGATCGGCGACGCCGGGACGGGCTGGCAGACGTGGAACGCGTGCATGCTCGAGGGGATCATCCTGCTGGCGGCGCAAGCGGTCGGCGGTGCGGATCGCTGTCTCATGGAGACGGTCGAGTACGCGAACCAGCGCGTCCAGTTCGACAAGCCCCTCGGCGCCTTCCAGGCGCTCGCGCACTACATGGCGGACGCCTCGACCAAGATCGACGGCGGCCGGGTGCTCGTGCACGAGGCGGCGTGGAACGCGGACCAGGGTCGCTCGGTCGCGCGCTTCGGCCCGATGGCGAAGCTCTTCTGCTGCGAGTCGTACCGCGAGACCACCCGGGTCTGCGCCCAGATCTGGGGCGGCGTCGCCTTCACGATCGAGTACGACCAGCAGATGTTCTTCCGCCGCGCCAAGGCGCTCCAGCTCTCCTGGTGGGACACACCTCACCTCGAAGAGCTGATCGCGAGCGACGTGCTGGACTGATTCATCGGCGCTGCGCGCCTCTCGGCGGTCTCTTTCAGGAGACCGCCTTGCGCTGAGGGCTCGACGAGCTCGTCACGAGAACAGCAAAGCCCCGGCATCATCAGGCGTCGGGGCTTCGTCGTTTCGGAATGCACGTCGCGGAACTAGGTGTTCAACTGCCCCAGCCGCCAGTTGGTGGCCTCGAGCAGGCGGTCGTAGAACTCCTGGGTATAGGCGCTCTCGGGATCCGACCGCACCAGCTCGTCGAGGACGTGCGCGTCTTCGCCGACGAGGATCCGCCAGCGTGCGGCCTTCACGCCGTCGAGGATGATCGTCGCGGCTTCGCCCGCGGTCGTGGGCGCCTCGTCGCGGAACGAGTCGGCCTGCTGGATGAGGCCCTGACGGATCTGCTCGTTCGTCGCGCCGCCGAGCTCGATACCGCGGCGCTCGAGGCCCGCGCGCATCTCGTCCATCTCATCGTCCGAGAGTTCCTTGGGGTCGGTCCCGAGCAGCTTGCCCGAGTTGGCGACGATCGAGGTGCCGATGTGGCCGGGCATCACGACCGAGGCCTTCACGTGCGGCGCGTTCATTTCGAGGTCGTTGATCAGGGCCTCGGTGAAGCCCTTGACCGCGAACTTCGCCGACGCGTAGGCGCTATGCGCGAGGGTCGGGCCGAGGGCGGCCCAGAAGCCGTTCACGCTGCTCGTGTTGACGATGTGTCCCTCTTCGGCGGCGATCAGCATGGGCAGGAACGTGCGCGTGCCGTAGTAGACGCCGTACCAGCAGATGTTGAACGTACGCTCCCAGGTGTCGCGGTCGCCGTCGACCATGCTGACCATCGCGCCGATGCCCGCATTGTTGAAGACGAGGTGCACACAGTCGGTCTCGTGCTCGCGCATGATCTCGTCGCGGAACCGCATGAGGTCCGCCTCGACGGAGACGTCCGCGATGCAGGTCGTCACGCGTACGCCGTCCGGGCTCTCCGCATCACAGAGCGCCTTCGTCTGCGCCATGTTGTCGTCGGACACGTCGCAGATCGCCACGTGGCAGCCCGCCGCCGCGAGCTGTCGCGCGAGTTCCCGGCCCATGCCGGTCCCGCCGCCGGTGATCACGGCGATCTTGTCGTCGAAGGAATCCATCTCTGCCTTTCGTCCCGGTCGCTCACCGGGTTGGTCGGGGGCACGAAGGTCGCCCCCGGTGATCATCCCCCGGATTTCTCGATCCCGCCGCTCTGCACGAGACGTTCGATCTCGTCATGGTCGAGCCCGAGGATCTCGGTGAAGACGTAGCCGTTGTCGTGGCCGATCGAGGAGCCCGCGTGGGTCGTGTGGCCGGGGGTCCCGGTCAGGCCGAGGGGGATGCCGGAAGCGGTGACCCGGCCGCGTTTGAAGTGGGGGATCTCTTCGAAGAAGGACCGCGCGGCGAGCTGCGGGTCGCGGCGGAGCATGTCCTCGGTGTTCTGCACGACGCCGGCGGCGAGGCCCAACGCCCGGGCCGCGTCCGCGACCTCGAAGTCGTTCCGGCTCGATGTCCACTCGGCGATGCGCGCTTCGATCGACGCCTGGTCGGCCAGGCGCCCGTCGACGTCCGCGTACCTCGGATCGCGCGCCCAGCCCGGGTCGCCCATCAGCTCGACAAGACGGCGCCAGTCCGCGTCGTCCTCCGCGCAGAGCACCACCCAGCGATCGTCCCCCTCGCACGGAAAACAGCCGTAGGGCGCGCAGCCGGGCTCGCCGTTGCCGCGGCGCGGCGGCTCCTCGCCGGTCACTGCATGCTCGATCATCACGCGACCGATGGACGCGACGGTCGTCTCGAGCTGGGACAGGTGGATCACCTGCCCGCGACCGCTGCGATCGCGCTCGGCGAGGGCCGCCATCAGGACGACGAGGCCGTGCAAGGCCGAGAGCGGGTCGGGATAGGCGAAGTGCGAGATCGTACACTCGCGATCGGGGAAGCCCGAGAAGCTGCACAGGCCGGACAACGCCTCGATGTTGGGCCCCCAGGTCACGTACTTCGAGAGCGGCCCCGACTCTCCGTAGCCGCTCGACTCGAGCATCACGAGCGCGGGGTTGCGCGCGGCCAGGGTCTCGTACCCGAGGCCGAGCTTCTCGAGCACGCCGGTGCTGTAGTTGGCGATGACGGCGTCGCTCTCGTCGATGATGCGGCGTGCGGTCTCGGCCCCGTCCTCGTTGCGCAGGTCGAGGGCCACGAAGCGCTTGCCCGCGCTCCAGTCGGTGAACCACGGCGAGCACTCGGGCTGGGTCCCTCGTTCCGGCGCGCGCGGCGGAACGAAGAGGCGCGGTACGTCGGGATGCGCGCGGGATTCGACCTTGATCACCTCGGCCCCGGCCCACGCGAGCATGCGTCCGATCCACGGGGCGGCGAGGCCGGTCCCGAACTCGACGACGCGCAGCCCCTCGAGCGCCCCCCCGGTGCGAGGCGCGCGCTGGCCCGAGGGCGTGTCGACGATCGGCGGACGCGGCGCCCGCGGATGGTCGACGACGTCTTCCGTGTGTTCGCCGAGCGCAGGCGCGGGACGGGTCTGACGCCAGGCCGTGCGCACGGGGTGATAGGGCGCGCCGGGGACCTCGACGCGACCGGCCGCGCCCGCATCGATCTCGGAGAAGAACGCGCGGGCGCGGAGCTGCGGGTCGGCGACGATTCGCGCGGCGGTGTGGACCGGCGTGAAGGCGATGTGTCGGCGCTGGCCCTCGTGATAGGCCTCGTCGACGGTGAGCGTCGCGGTCAGGTCGCCAATGAAGACATCGAGCAGCTCGCGATACGGAAGCCGCGCGGAGGACGGGCCGTGGAACTCCTCCATCCGGACTTCCTCGTTTCCGGTCACTTCGTGAATCCACTCGGCGAGGGCGAGCCAATGGGCCGGGCGGTTGACCATGAGGTAGACCAGCCCGTCCTTGCAGCGATAGGCGCCGGAGGGCACGGACGCGACGAGCCCGGTCCCGACGCGCTTCGGGATCACGTCGTCCTCGAGCCACTTCCCGACGCCCGCGATGTGCGTGATCGCCGCGATCGTCTCGAGGCTCGACACGTCGACGTGCTGCCCTGCGCCTCCACGCGCCGCGCGGTGGAGCGCGACGAGCGCAGCGGCCGCGGCGGTGGTCGCCGTGATCACGTCGGCCTGGTGACCGGCGAGCCGGACGGGCGGATCCGCCGGATCCCCGATCGAGGTCATCGCGCCGCCGAGGGCGCTCGCGACGAGATCGTTCGAGCGCGCGGCCGAGAGCGGCCCTGTTCGGCCGAACCCGGAGACGCTCGCCAGCACGAGGGCGGGATTGGCGGCGGAGAGCGCCGGCCAGCCGAGGCCGAGGCCCTCGAGCTCGCCGGGCGCGCGGCCGTCGAGGACCAGGTCGGCTTCGCGCGCGAGGTCGAGGAAGGTGTCGCGGCCGTCCGGGGCCGCGAGGTCGAGGACGAGGCTGCGCTTGTTCGCGTTCTCGTACACGAAAGGGAGGCTCGTGCCGTCGGGGGCGTGGGGCGCTTCGCGGCGCGCGGGATCACCCGTCCGCGGCTCCACCTTCACGACGTCGGCGCCGAGATCCGCGAGGAGCTTGCCAGCGTAGGCCGCGCTCGCCGAAGTCAGGTCGAGCACCCGGAGGTGGGCGAGCGCACCGGATTCGTCCGGGGCCGGCCGCGAAGTCGGGTCGGCGACCGCCGTTTCGGATCCCCCGGTCACCCCTCGTCGCTCCTCTCCCCCCAGGCCCTGGTCGCCGGGATTCGCGAGGGTAGATCGCAGCCTCGCGGACCTGCCACAACGCGATTCTCATCAGTCTAGGGGGAACGCCCCAGAAGAAACTCGGGGAAAAACCATTCGAGAACGCAGAAAACCCCACTGTCTCGGGTGTCTCCCCCATGGCTGGATCGGTGAATCCCATAGCCTCGTGGCCAGCGCCTGAATTCCGTGCATGGGAGGAATCGACATGACTTCCGACGCCCTGGTCTTCCGAGCCCCCCGATTCGCGGCCTTCGCCCTGTTGGCGTCGGCCCTTCTCGCCCTCACGAGCTGCGCGATCTCCGCGCCAACGGAGTCGACGCCGGCCGCCGGTCCACCGGCCGTGGACGCCGGCCCCCCCGGCCACGGCGAGTACGTCGAGATCGACACCGGCGGCCGCGGGCTGCTCCTCGTCCGACGCGACCATCAGCTGGGGCGCTACGACCAGCTGCTGATCGAGCATGTCGGCTTCAGCTACAGCCCGACCCAGCGCTGGCTCTCCTTCCGCCAGGAGGATCGCATCCGGTCGATGCTGACGGCCGCGGTCGAGGGCAGCCACGACGGCGAGATCGGGCTCGCCGACGACTCGGGCCCGTGCGTTCTGGGCGTCCGCTTCTACGTGACGGACCTGGAGCTCCACACCCCCGCGCTCCAGACCGGGTCGACGACGAGCTTCGTGAACTCCTTCGGCGAGGCGACGATGATCCTCGAGCTGCGGGACACCGAGTCGAACGTCCCGATCGCGCACTTCCTGCAGCGGCGCGAGCTCGGCGGCGGTCCGGCCAACGGCGCGACGGGCACGAGCATCCGCCGCCTCGGTACCGTCGTAGGGGTCGCGATGCGAGACATGGGCCGCCAGCTCCAGCGCCTCACCCCACCGACCGCGAGCGGCTGGGACGCGGAGTGCAAAGGCGGCATGACCCGGGTGGCCATCGGCAGTCACTGATCCCCGATGACACGCGAGGCGGGATCGCGCGAAGGCGTCCGCCGCGACCCAGCGCGGAAGGGCCCGGCGCGGATGCGCGCGCCCGGCTGCGGAACGCCGCGATCCCGGCCCGTGTCAGCGCCCCGGCGCCGACCTGCTCCCCCAGAGCCGGCGGCGACCGGGGCGTTCGTGTCTGGCGCGGCCGCTCCGTGTGTCAGGAGGCGGAGGCCTTCGTCTTCTGCATGTCCTGGATCGCCTTCATGCCGCGCCAGTCGCTGAGGCCCACGATCGGTCGCTCGCCACCGTCGCCGGGATCTTCGCCGTAGAACGCGATCGCGCCGTGGACGTTCGCGAGATAGATCGTCTCTTCGGGATGGCTGGTCGCTTCGTGGACCGCGCCGTTCGGCTCGTAGATCCAGTCACCGGCCTTCGAGCTGCCCCCGCGATAGTCCATCGCGCCCGAGATCACGTAGAAGTCCGCGGGTCCCAGGTGGATGTGAGGCGGATTGACGGTGCCCTTCTCCGCCTTGAAGAGCGCGGTGTAGGAGCCGGTCTCCTCGGAGACACGGAGCACCTTGAGCGAGTTGCCGCCCGGGGTCTCGAACCACTCGATGTCGTCGGGGTTGATGAGCGTTCCGAAACCTTCGATTTCCATGGCGGCGTCTCCTCGGGGTTGGGCCACTCAATCTAGACCCGTCGAATTCGACCAGCAATCACGGATTCCGAGCGCGACCACGCCGCCCGGCGGGCCTCGAACGCTGTGATACCGTCGATCGCATGGGAATGCCGACCGACGCACCGATCATCGACCTCATGCTCTCCTTCCCGATCCTCGACCTCGAGGCGACCTACGGGAACCTGCGCTCCGCCGCGAAGGACAAGGACTCGAAGGGCTTCAAGTTCCCCGCCGAGTACATGTTCAAGGGCGTGCCCCACGGCTGGGGCGAGGGGCGCGACCCCGTCGAGGTGACCCTCGAAGAAATGGACAAGTGGGGCATCAAGCAGGCGCTCGTCGGCGTGGGCGGTGGGACGTCCGCCGATGCCCTGAAGAAGCACCCGGACCGCTTCCTCGGGAACGTGCATGTCGACCCGAACGACGTGATGGGCGCCGTGCGTCAGATCGAGCAGGCCCACGACGACTTCGACGTGCGGATGGCGAGCACGTTCCCGGCCGGCAACCTGCCCCAGATCATGGTCGACGATCCGCAGATGTATCCGATGTACGCGAAGGCCTGCGAGCTCGACATCGCGGTCGGGCTCAACATGGGCGTGCCCGGTCCGCGGCTCCCGATGGACCCGCAGAAGGTCGAGCGCCTGGACCGCATCTGTTACGACTTCCCGGAGCTCCGCCTCGTGACCTATCACGGCTGCGAACCCTGGGAAGACCTCGCGGTCAAGCTCATGCTCAAGTGGCCCGGCCTCCACTACTGCACGAGCGCCTTCGCCCCGAAGCACTACCCAGAAGCGATCATCAAGTACGCGAACACCCGCGGCGCGGACAAGGTCCTCTACGCGGGGTATTTCCCGATGGGCCTGTCCCTCGAGCGGATCATGACCGAGATGAAGGACGTCCCCTTTCGCGACCACGTGTGGCCGAAGTTCCTCTACGAGAACGCGCGACGGGTGCTGAAGATCGAGGACTGACCGCGTGAAGGAAGAGGCGAAGACCTTTCTGCCGTGGCTCGTCGCCGCCGGCATGATCTACTGGGTCTTCACTCGCGTCCCCTTCGTCGAAGCGTGGGAAGCCGCGCGGTCGGCGGACCTCGCGTTCTTCGTCGGGGTGATGGGCTGTGCCATCCTGGTCTGGTTCGCGATCGAGTCGACCCTCTACGCCTGGCTCTTCACGCGCTTCAACGCGCCGGTCGATCGCCGCGAGGCGCGCTCCCTGCGCGGCATGTCCTACCTGCTCACGCCGATCAACTGGAACGTGGGCAAAGCCGCGGTCATCCTGCGGCTCAAGCAGACGAAGGACGTGCCGCTCCTCGAGTCGACGAGCACGGTCATGTTCTATCAGGCCGTCGACGGGATCATCCTCGCCGGGCTCGCCACCGCGGGCATGACGCTCCTGCCGGGCCTCGTCTCGGGCGCCGAGGACCTCTCCGAGCCCCGCGGCTGGGCCCTCGCGATCATCGGCTTCACGATCCTGAACCTCACGATTCTGCGGACGAGCTGGCCGGAATTCCGCTGGCTGCGATGGTGGCGCGACATCTCGATCCATCGGGCGCACCGCCGCTTCGAAGCCCACGACCTCGCGATCCTCCTGGTCGGGAAGACCGCCTATCACTTCCTCTACATCGTCGTCTTCTACTTCGGGACGATGGCCTTCGGGATCGACCTCCCCTTCGCCCTCGCCCTCGCGGCGACGCCGGTCATCCAGGTCGTCGGCGGCCTGCCGATCTCGCCTGCTGGGCTCGGGACCCAGCAGGCGGCGATGCTCTACTTCTTCGGCACCCGATTCGGAGGAAGCGACTCGGAGGCCGCGATCGTCGCTTTCGGCTTCAGCTTCCCGGTCGCGCTGACCCTGGGGCGCTGCCTCCTGGGCCTCTTCTACTGGCGGGACTTCAGCGCCGCCCGCGAAGCGACCGACGACGTCGGGGAATCGCCCGAACCTGCGACCGCCGACACGTGAGAATCCTGCGCGATCCGCCGCACACGCTCGAAAGTCCCGCGCTCCGCGCGGTAGCATCGGGTCGATGCCCACTCCCGTGACGACGCCCGGCGAGTCTTCGCACGCGGAAAGCGGATTCGTCCACTCCCTCGACGAGTCCTTCCAGGACACCCTCGTCCCGGGCGCGCTGATCGTGGGCTTCGCGTACGTCGTGATCGGTTCGATCCACGCGTTCGTGGCGCCCGGGCTGTCGCCGATCCTCGGGCCCATCGAGCTCGCGACGGGTCTCGCCACGCTCTCCCTCTTCTTCGTCGTCCGAAACCGGCGAGTCGAACCGGGGACCGCACGGATCATCGGCGCGCTCATCGTGGCGCCGGTCCTCCTCAACAACGCCCTCTACCTGAATCTCCATCCGGCGGCCGGGCACGCCTTCGGCCTCTACATCCTGATCGTCGGGATCGGCATGATTCCGTTCACCGCGCGATGGTTCGCTTCGATCACCGGCCTCGCCCTCGCGTCCTTCACGCTCGCTGCCCTGCGATCCGCGGACCCGCTCGAAGCGTGGATCGAGCCCTCGGTGACGATCCTGGCGATCGCGGCCCTCGGCACGGCGATGCACGCCTGGCGTTTCCGTTATGCGCAGCGGATGGACTCGCTCCAGGTCGAGGCCGCCCGCGCCCACGAGCGACGCCTCCGGATGGAGACCCACCATCACGAGATGACCGAGCGCGCGAACGACATGATCACGGAGCTCGATGCGCGCGGGACGATCATCTACGCGAACCCCGCCCACGAGGTGGTCCTCGGCTACAAGCCCGAGGAGCTGATCGGCCGGGCCGGATGGCGCTTCGTCATCGGGGAAGACGCGTCGCTCTCGGACGTCCTGCACGGCCCGCCGCACCGCCGGGTGATCACCGTCCTCCACGCCGACGGAACCGAACGATCCCTCGAATGCAACATCCGCCCCTTCGAGCGCCATAGCGGCGAGCGGCGCCTCGTCGTCACGACGCGCGACGTCACGGAACGGGTCGCGTCCGAGCGCGCCCTCCGGGCCGACCACGACGAGCTCGAGAGCCTCGTCGCGGAGCGGACCGATGCCCTTCAGTCCACGCTCCACGAGCTCCAGCGCTCGGCTCGCCTCGCCTCGATGGGCACCCTCGCGGCGGGGATCGCGCACCAGATCAACAACCCCATCGGCTCGATCCAGATGAGCGCGGAGCTGGGCCTGATCGCGTCGGACGACGCCGACGGCTCTAAACAGATGAAGGAAGCCCTCGAGAACAACCTCGAGCAGGCGAAGCGGTGCGGTCAGATCGTCACGAGCATGCTGCAGTTCGCGCGCAACGAGCCGACGACGCGCTCGCGCCAGGACCTCGCGGCGATCGTCCTCCGGGTCTGCAGCCAGACCGAGCGCTATGCGCGGACGCGGCTCGCCGTGATCGACACAGCCGGCGTCGACGGTCCCCTCCCGGTCGTCGTGAGCACGATCGAGATCGAGCAGGCGCTCCTCAACATCGTGCGAAACGCGACCGAGTCGGCGACCCACTCCGTTCACGTCCGCATCGAGGCACGCGCCGAGGACGGCTTCGCGTGCGTGAGCGTGCGCGACGACGGCGTGGGAATGGCGGAGGCCGAGGTCGAGCACGCCTTCGACCCCTTCTTCACGACGCGCCTGAACCGCGGCGGCACGGGACTCGGGCTCTCTGTCGCGCACGGCGTCGTGACCGATCATAGCGGCACGCTCTCGATCGAGAGCCAGGCGGGCGTGGGCACGGCGGTCCACATCCGCCTACCGTTGAATCTCGCGGACGTGCCGATCGACTGAGCGATCCGGCGAGGCCCCGCGATCCGGAGACCCAGCGATGAGCACCCCCGCACTCGGGTACATCCCGCCCATGACGAAGGGCATCACGGACGATCCCGGCTACGTGATCCCGCTGGTCGAGATGCTCGAAGACGCCGGCATCGAGATCGTCTGGACGGTCGAGCACGTGATCATGGCCGAGCACTACGAGCCGCTCTACCCGTACTCGGACGACGGCAAGGCACCGACCGCGCCGGACACGCTCATGCCGGATCCGCTCGAGTGGCTCGCCTTCGCCGCCGCGCGCACCGATCGGCTGCGCCTCGGGACCGCCGTCGTGATCGCGTCACAGCACAGCGCCGCGATCCTCGCGAAGCGGGTCGCGACGCTCGATTCCCTCTCCGGGGGGCGAGTCCGCCTCGGAGTCGGGATCGGTTGGCAGCGCGAAGAGTACGAAGCGATCGGCGTCCCCTATCGCGATCGTGGGCGGCGCCTCGACGAGACGATCGAGGCGATGCGAACGCTCTGGTGCGAGGACGTCGCGACCTATCAAGGGCGGCACGTGACCTTCGAGAACGTGCACATGGACGCGAAGCCCGCGAACGGCGAGAGCGTGCCGATCCTGATCGGCGGCAGCTCGGAGTTCGCCGCGCGTCGCGCCGGCCGCCTCGGCGACGGGTGGTACCCCTTCGTGATCTCGCCGGAGGCCTTCGCCGAGGGCGTGGAGACGATCTCGAAGACCGCCGTTGGCGCAGGTCGCGACCCCGCCGAGATCGAGCTCACGATCTGGCCCGCGAGCTACGACTTCATGCGGACGATGGACGTGCAGTTCGTCCGTTCGTACACCGACGCGGGCGCCTCACGCGTGGTGATCAGTCAGGGTGAAGCCCAGACGATCGAAATCGACGGCCAGCGCGACTTCATCCGCCGCTACCAGGACGAGGTCCTGGCGAAGCTCTAGTCGTTCGCAAGGCCCGGGACGAGGTGGTCCGGGATCGGACACACGTTGCCGCCAGAGCGACCGCTGGCCGGCAGATCGAACGCGCGGCTGAAGCGCGCCAGGTGGTTGCCGTAGGTGATCTGCGCCGTGAGTTCGACGAGCTCCCGCTCACTCAGCTCCTTGCGCAGGCGCTCGACGAGCGCGTCGTCGAGCAGAACCGGCGTCTCGGAGAGCGCGACCGCGTATTCGATCACCGCGCGCTCGATCGGGGTGAACACCTCCGCCTCCCGATCGGTGCCGAGCGTCAGAATCTCGTCGTCCGTCATGCCCGCTTCCCTGCCCCTGGCAGAGTGGTTGTCGAGTCAGAACGGACAACCCACGCGCATCGCGACGCGGATCCGCGAGATCTTCCGCAACCGCGCGGGCAGCACCTTCGAGCCCTCGAGCGCCGTCTGGTAGAAGAGCTCCGCGTGGATCAGGCACGAAGAGTGCGCGATCGCGTTCAGATACGTGTTCTCGAACTTGCCCGCACGGCGCAAGAGCCAGTTCGCGAGGCGCACCAGGAGCGCGGGGCGTTCCGCGGATCGAACACGACTCATGCGTGTCTCCCCTTCGCGGCCGCGCGATCAGAGCTGCGCGACCGCCTCTTCGACGACCGTGCCCGCGAAGAACGAGGCGTCCGCTTCCTTCCACATGCTCGCGGCGTTCACGAACGTGAAGTCGCGGAAATCCGCTTCGCTGATCAAGCCATCGTCCACGAGCTCCCAGGCCTCCTCGACGGTCTCGGCCATGTCGGTCACGTCCCAGTGGCCGATGTCCGAGCTGAAGATCGCACGGATCTGGGCGCCCATCGGGTTGATCGATCGATTGAAGCCGATCGAATTCATCGGGTCGTCCGCTTCGCACCCGAAGCGGAAGTTGCGCTCGAAGATCGTCTTGATGTCGAGGGACTCGGTGATCCCGCTCGCCTCGAAGTCGTCGCGGAAGAGTCCCGGACCCGAGAGATGTCCGAGCCCCTCTTCGAGCTCGTCGAGGTGCTTCTTGAAGCGCTCCGATCCGTGGCTCTCGAAGAGCGCGCGAATCATCGTGCGGTCGATCTTGTCCGGGTCGTAGGCGTGCACGCCAGGGACGCCCCGCTTCTCGAAATGTCCGACCAGGTCCGAGTACAGGTTCGCGGCCCAGGCGACGCCGCCTTCGAGGAAGGCGCAGCGCAGGTCCGGGAAGCGCGTCGGCACGCCGTGCATCACCATTCCCCGACACGTCGCCTCCCCCGCCTGCGCAAAGTTGCCGAGGTGGTTGTACACGTAGTTGGTCTGGGACATCCGCGAGCCCCAGCCCATCGCGCTCGAGTGGAAGGTCGGCGCGACGCCGAGCTCGACGCATTTCGCCCAGACCGGATCGTAGTCGTAGGGACTCTCGGGCCCGAAGGTGTCGATCCAGCGCGCGCCCCGCGGCGCGTTCGGGTCGTCGACGAGGGGTCGATAGACGAGGCCGTTCAGCAGCACCGCCTTCAGCCCGAGCTCACCCACGCAGTACGCGAGCTCGTCGATCGCCTCGCCCGGGTCGTACATCGGGATCATCGCGATCGGCGTCAGCCGATCCGAATAGGGCGCGTACATCTCCGCCGCGCAGCGGTTGAACGCGCGGATCGAAGCACGCCGCAGGTCGGGCTGCTCGAGGCTCATCCCGGTGAGTCCCATCGTCGGGTAGAGCACGGCGAAGTCGATGCCGAACTCGTCGAGGCGCTCGTAGAGGAGGCCGGGCAGCATGCCGGTCGCGCGATCGCGGGTGTTCTCCGCGGGATAGGGCCACCAGGTCAGCTTGAACGCGCCGAGCGCGCGGCGTTCGTCGATGGGCAGCCCCTCGAGGTCGCGACTGGCCCTCACGACCTCGTCGAATTCCGCGGCGAGCTCGCGGCCACCCTCCTCGACGAGGAAGTCCCGCACGGCAGGCAGGAACTCGATGATGTGACCGTCGGCATCGATGACCGGGTGGTCGAGCTGTGCGCGAATCTCGCGCGAGGATGCGTAGCTGGGGAATTCGGACATGGGACCTCCGGACGGGTTCCACGACGCTACCGCGTGCGACCGCGACGCGTCACGGGGTCGCGCCGCGGCTCAGTCCGCGGCGGTCCGCGCCCCGCCACCCGCGACGCTGCCGGGCCCGACCACCGGCGGCGCCGGCTCGCCCTCCTCCGGAAGGTTGTGCGCCCAGACCCGCTGGTTCCCGCGTTCGGCAATCGCCCAGGATCCGTCGCGCAACGCGAAGCGATCCTCGTAACGGGTGCCGCTCACGTTCTGCATCGAGCGCCCGTCGTCGCCCGGGGGATAGGTCGCGGAGTTGATCGAGTAGGTCTCGACTCGTGCCGTCCCGGCGGCGAGATCGAGCTCGATCCAGGGCGTGCCGAAGACGTGGAGCGTCGACACGAGGTTGGGAAGGGACGATGACAGGAACGCAATCGTCTCGTCGAGGCCGCCCGTGTAGTAGTCGCCGTAGTGGATCCGGGCGTCGGGGTGGAAGCATGCGCGAACCGCCTCGAAATCCCGGGCATCGACCGCCCGCGCGTAGCGCTGGATCACCCGCGTGATCGCGCGCTCGGCGCGCCACGTGAGTAGCTCGGTCTCGAGTGCCGCGTCGATCGCCATGCTCGCCTCTCCTCTTTCGCCGACCGCCGACCGCCGACCGCCGACCGCCGACGACGGCGCGAATTCCACGTCATAATACCCGGGTACCCACTCGCAGGAGAGCTGCCATGAAAGCCGTCGTCTACCACGGCCACGAAGATTTCCGCGTCGACCACGTCGAGGACCCGAAGCTGCTGGCTCCGACGGACGCGATCGTCCGGACCGTCCGAACCGCGATCTGCGGCTCCGACCTGCATCTCTGGCACGCGCCGACCATGGAGGTCCAGGGCTTCACGATGGGGCACGAGGTGCTCGGGATCGTGGAGGATGTCGGCCAGGACGTGAGGGGCGTCAAAAAGGGGGACCGCGTGCTGGTCTCCTGCACGACCGGCTGCGGACACTGCCAGATGTGCGAGCACTCCGCCTGGGGCGCCTGCGAGAAGACGACCGAGATGGGGATGTGGACGAACATCTTCGGCAACCCGCTCCTGCCCGGCGGTCAGGCGGAAGGCCTGCGCGTGCCCTTCGCCGACACGAACCTCTACCGCGTTCCCGACTCGGTCGAAGACGAGCGCGCCCTCTTCCTCTCGGACATCCTGCCGACGGGCTTCATGGGCGCCGCGCTCGCCGAGATCCAGGTCGGCGATGTCGTCGTGATCTTCGGCTCCGGTCCGGTCGGCGTCTTCGCCCAGCCCTCGGCCGCCCTCTTCGGGCCGTCGGCGATCGTCGCGGTCGACCTCGACGACGCGCGCCTCGCAAAGGCGGCGGCGCGGGGCTGCGTGACGGTGAACCCGACGAAGCAGGACGTGAAGGAGGCCGTCGCGAACCTCACGAACGGCCGCGGCGCCGACTGCGCGATCGAAGCGGTCGGCAGCGTGCAGCTCGTGAACGACTGCATCGACCTCGTGCGCGCGGGCGGCCGCGTGTCCGTGATCGGCGTGATCACCGACGACCCGATCCAGATCCCCATGATGGGCGGGATGATGGGCAAGAACCTGACCCTGCGCGGCGGCATGGTCGAGCCCCAGAAATACATTCCGCGGCTGCTGCCGATGATCGAGCAAGGCCGCCTGGACCCGACCGAGATCATCACGCACAGGATGCCCCTCGATCGCGCTACCTCCGGCTACCGCATCTTCGCGAACCACGAAGAGGACGTGCTGAAGGTGGTGCTCGAACCCTAGGGCGCCGACCGCCGGCTCAGCCTAGCGTCGACGCCTTCACGACCTTCGTCTTGACGCGGCGTGGCCTCTCCGTCGGGAAGACGTAGCGCCAGTAGATCGTGCCTTCGCCGCGACCCTCGGTGTCGAGCCAGTTCGGCACGCCCGGGTCCTCGTGGGCGACCACCATCCGGAAGCTGCCGTCGTCCTCGTAGGTGACCTGGTTGCGGTTCAACGAGATCCGGCGATTCACGAAGTCGAAGCTCTGCATGAAGGAGTTCCAGAGCACCACGTTCGCGAAGCGGCAAGCCGGAAAGCGGCCCGTCATCACGATCGCTTCGTCGGGCGCGAGCTCGAAGCTCGTCTGCGCGTACCAGGCGTGGGTGTTGCCGTAGGCCTGGTCTCCAGAGGCGCTCGCCCACTGGCCCGGTGCGGTGAACACGTTCTTCTCGAGCGAGACCCAGCCCAGCTTCTTCGCCATCTCCGGGCTCGTCTTCTGGAAGGTCATCGCCGAGTGGTCGCGCACGAAGTTCGCGACCCACTCCAGGTGCTCCGCGATCTCCTGATCACCGCCGTAGGGCGGGAGCGGATCCGGGTCGATCACTTCGAGGTTGATCGGGATCACGCGCCCGGGGATCGCCGCGACGGCTTGACGCGCCTCGTGATAATGGCGGGTCGTGATCTGACTCGCGCCGTCGGCGATCTTCAGCCAGTTGCCCTTCGCGGGCTTCTCGCGCGAGACGATGATCTCGTAGCTGCCGTCCCCGGCGATCTCCATCTCGAGATCGCTGATCGCGGAGACGGAGCCGCGGGCGGCGTGGCCTTCCTGGCTGCCCCGCTCGAGGGTGAAGGAGGTGAACGTCGCCGCGCCAACGTTGCCGGTGATCCGATACGACTTGTCGTCGCGGATCGGCGCGAAGTAGTAGACCGAGTCCGGGTTGCAGCCGAGCAGCTTTCGCGTCTGGTGCACGTAGCGCTGGAAGACCGGGCGCCCGGGCTTGGCCTCGAGCCAGAAATCGAGCGCGGTGTGCAGGATGTGCGCGAGGGCGCGCTCCGCCTCGGCGAGCTCGGTCCGGGTGAAGCCGCGCTCGGCGCGGAGCAGGTTGTCCTCCACGCCCCGGATCGTGTCGAGGAGCCCGCGCATGGCGGTCCGAGCAGCAGAGCCCGTGCCGCCCCCGTGTGCGTCGGCCGCCGCCACGTCCGGAAGTCCGCCGGTCATCATCGACAATCCGGTCGCGACCCCACCCGCGACCCCCACGTTCTTCATGAAATCTCGTCGATCCACGGCGGTTCCCTCCTGGACTGCGTCACTCGTGATGAAGGGCCTACAATGGACAGCCGCGCACCGGATTGCAAGTTACAAAGAACCCCGGAGAAACGCATGAAGATCCTTCGCATCCTGCTCGCCCTCGTCGTCCTCGTCGCCGCTGGCATCTCCATCGCCCTGGTCGCGACGCGTCCCGAGCCGCCCGCGGCAGGCAGCGTGAGCGCCGACCGCCTGACGCCCGGCCCCTACGCGTTCACGACCAGCGACGTCACCTGGGTCGACGACGCGCGACCGACCGACGCGAACGGCGACTACGCGGGCGCCCCCGATCGTACCTTCGCGGTCACGCTCTGGGCGCCGGCCGACGCGCCGGGCCCGCACCCGCTGCTCGTCTACAGCCACGGCTTCATGTCGAATCGCCACGGCGGGTCGCACCTCGCCGAACACATGGCGAGCCACGGCTACGTGGTCGTCGCGACCGACTATCCCCTCTCGCACTTCGGCGCGCCCGGCGGACCGAACGCCCTCGACGTCGTGAACCAACCCGGAGACGTGTCGTTCCTGATCGACCGTGCGCTCGCGCTCGGCCCCGAGGAACGACCCTTCGAAGGCGGGATCGATCGCGCACGCATCGGCGTCATGGGTCTCTCCCTCGGCGGCCTCACCACGACCCTCGTGGCATTCCATCCGGAGCTCGGCGACCCGCGCATCCGGGCCGCGATCTCGATCGCGGGACCGAGCGTGATGTTCTCACCCGCGTACTTCGACCAGGCCGACGTGCCCTTCCTGATGATCGCCGGGACCCACGACGCGATGATCCGCTACGACCAGAACGGCGAGCCCGTCCCCGACCGGATCCGCGAGGGCGGGCTGGTGACCCTCGCCGGGGCATCGCACGCGGGCTTCTCGTCGATGGCGGCGGGGCCGATGCGCCTGCTCGGCAACCCCGACGATCTCGGCTGCGGCAGCCTGCTGGACAACCTCGACCTCGAACCCGGCGACGATCCGTTTCCGGGGCTCGGCGGTCCGGACCAGGGGATCCTGGATGCCGCGGACTCGGCGATGCCCTGCGAGGTCACCTTCGACGAGGCGATGAACCCTGGCCGACAGCACATGCTGACGACCCTCGCAGTCCGCGCGTTCTTCGGGCAGTACTTCGCTCGCGAAGAAGGCGATCGCGTCGACCACGCGGACTATCTCTCGAGGACGTTCACGCGGGAGATCGACGAGGTGCGTTACACACCGGCGCGGCGTCCCGCACGAGGCTAGTCGCGCGATCGGGTGTTAGTCGGCCGACGCGTGCACCGTGATCACCGGACACGGCGCGTGCTCGATCACGCGCTCCGCCGTGCTGCCGAGCAGGATCTGCCGCAGCTTCGAGTGGCCACGCGTGCCCATCACGATCACGTCGACGCTGCGCTCCTCGGCGAGCTCGGTCACGATCGTCGCCGGATCGCCTCGCTCGATCAGGACTTCGACGTCGAAACCCAGCTTGGCGAGGCGTCGCGCGATCGGAGACACGCGCCGACCGGCGAGCTCGTGCGCGTCCTCGACGAAATGCGGGGCGAACCCGTTCCCGAAGCCGCCGAGCGGCACGACCGTCGGGGCGATGTGATAGGTGTGCACGAGCAGGACCTGCGCCTCGTCGCTCCCCGCCAGGATCCGACTCGCTGCGCTGAGGGCGCGTTCCGCCGCGGGCGAGAAATCCGTCGGCAGGAGCAATCGATGCACCGGCTCGATCGGTCGCGTGTCACCCGGGTGCACGGTCAGCACCGGCTGCTCCGCGAGCCGGACCACTTCTTCGGCGACGCTGCCGAGCAGCAGATGTTTGAAGCCCGTGAGCCCGCGCGTCCCGATCATGATCAGGTCGGCGTCGACGGCCTCCGCTGTCGCGATGATCCGGCGCGCGGGTCGTCCGCTCTCGAGGATCTCGCGCACGAACACCCCGGCCGTGCGCACGCGCTCCGCTGCGTGGGAAAGGCCTTCGCTGGACGCGTCGCGCAGGAGTGTCTCGTAGTCCGGAGGGACGACGAGCATCTCGGGAGAAGCCACTACCGGGAGATCCGGCTGCATCACATGGACGAGGACGATCTCGCTGCCGTGTCGAACCGCCAGATCGAGGGCGCGTTCGAGGGCGAGCCCCGCCGTCTCCGAGAAGTCCGTCGCGACGACGATCGTCTCGAGGGGGTCGCTTGCCAGCCAGGTCGCCGTCGCCATGACCGCACCTCCCTTGCGGCCAACGCTGCGGGGCGCGTCGACCGCGACAGGACGCCGTCAGGATAGCCGCGATCGGTGAATGGACACAGAATCGCGTCGCGGGGAGGCACGAGAGTGCGCCTCATGCGCCGAGACGTGCGTCACATGCCGGCGCGATCCCCGGGCGGCGTGGCGCGTGCGCCGAAGACCCGGCGCAGGAGCGCGGTCGATCGCGCCGCGGGATCTTCCCGGATCCGCGCTTCCTCCTTCGCGATCTCGACGAACAGCGCGGACAGCGTCTGATCCGCGACGTAGCCCTCGAGGTCCACCGCGGGCGGCTTCGTGAACGGGATCTGGTCGTAGCGCGTGACGAGGTCCCTATAAAGGTTGTAGAGCCCGACCTCCTGCATCGCCCCCATCGCCACGGGCCGGAACCGCGTTCGCAGCTCGTCACTCGTGCGCGCCTGGAAATAGCGGGTGGCCGCGTCGTCCTCGCCGTTCAGGATCTCGAAGGCGTCGGCGATGGTCATCGACGTGATCGCGCGGGTGAAGACCGGCACTGCCTGCCCGGCCGCTTCTTCGGCGGCCAGGTTCATCGAGTCCTCGAGCGCGTCGACCTGCGCCCCGAAGCCGACGCCGCGCAGCACCTCCGCGAGCCGACCCAGCTCCCCGGGCAACCGCAGCCGCAGGATCGGATCTTCCCCGAACGCGCCCGGCCGCGACAGCGTCGTCGTCGTGCGCTGGGTCCCGACCTCGAGGGCCTGCTTGAGCCCGGTCGCGACGGTCGCGCCATCGAGCGGCGCGCCGGCGACCAGGATTTCGTTCAGGTCGATCCCCGCCGCCTGCATCTGCGCCTGCATCTCGGCGCACCCCCCCGAGGCGAGCGAAGCCAGAGCGAGCGCCGCGACCAGCATGCGCGCTCGAGACCAGAGGGACGAAACGGAGTGTCTCATGAGAACCTCGATCGACCGCGTCGCGCGGATCGGATTGTGCGCGAGCCTAGCCCCTGGACCCCCGTCGTCGAACTCCGGACCGGTCCGGGTCGGGCGGAACCCGCCCGGGATCATTGATCGGGCCCCGCGACGGGCGATCCTCCCGCGCCATGAGCGACACCCGACCGACGCCCGTCCGCAAGACGGCCCTGATCACCGGCGCGAGCTCCGGCATCGGCGAAGCCACCGCCCGCGCCCTAGCCGCCGAAAGCTACGACGTGGCCCTCGTCGCCCGGCGCGCCGATCTGCTCGAGCTGTGCGCGAAGCAGGTCGACGAGCTGGGCGCGCGAGCGTTTCCGATCGTCGCGGACCTCGCGGACGATACGCAGACCCTGCGGATCGTGGACGAGGCTCACGCACGACTCGGCCGGATCGACCTGCTGGTCAACAACGCGGGCTATTCGCCGGGCGCCGCGATCGAGCAGTTCTCGCGGCAGGAGTTGCGGCACATCTTCGACGTGAACCTGCTCGGCGCGCTGCAGCTGATCGGTGGCGTGACCCCGATCATGCGCGAGCAGGGAGGCGGACGGATCGTGAACGTCGGCTCGGTCGCCGGCATGATCCCCGCGCCCCTCGCGATCCCCTACGCGGCGACCAAGGTCGCGATGCATGCCTCGACCGACGCGCTGCGACTCGAGCTCGCGCCCTTCGGGATCAAGCTGTCGCTCGTGATCCCGGGCTTCGTCGACACCGCGGTCTTCGACAACGCCCGCGAGGGCGCGCAACACCTGCGCGAGGATCCGACGAACCCGTATCGACAGACGATGTTCGACCTCGACGAGCTCGCCAAGGACAACCTGAAGAACCCGCTCTCTCCCGACGACGTCGCGAAGGTGATCGTGCGCGCGGCCGAGGCCCGTCGGCCGAAGGAGCGCTACTACGCGCCCTTCTCCGCGCATCTTCAGGCGCTGATGATGCACCTCATGCCGTCGCGCATGAAGGACGCGGTCCTCAAGCGGGTGTACTCGATCTCCGCCTGATTCGCGCGGCGGCCGCCGTCGTCAGGCGAAGGGCTCGGGCGCGACATCGAATCGCTCGCGATAGCCCTTGAAGGCGGCGCTCACGGCCTCCTCTTCGAGGCCGAACGCTTCGAGGCTGTAGCGGTGGACCCCGAATTCGTCCTTCGGGTGCGCGGCGAGGTAGCGCTGCATCCGCTCCTGCGCTTCGGCCGAGAGCTCGAGGTCGAAGTGCCGATAGATCCGTTCGACGCACGCGATCGGGTCGCCCACGATCTCACGCATCGAGAGGTCGAGGATGCGCTCCTCGCGTTCGGGGCTCCGTTCCCGCGCGGCCATGCCCTGCGCGAGGAGCTTCGACCAGACCGCGAGCATCTGCCGCCCGACCCGCGCCGGATCCACGTCGTCCGAGGCGACGAGCCGCATCGTGTACTCGAGATGCGCGACGGAGGGAATCACCCGGATCGGATCGCGATGGGTCTGGACGACCATCGCGTCCGGGTAGACGTCGAAGAGCGCGTCGATCGGTCCGAGATGGCCCGGCGACTTCAGGATCCAACGCTCGCCCGCGTGGCGCGACTGCATGTGCTGCAGGAAGCGCTTGTGGTGCTGATAGGTCGGTCGCATGTCCTGCTCGAGTAGCCACTCGTCGTAGGACTCGACGTCGAAGCACATCTGGAAGCGGATGCTCATGAACTCGGACGCGGTCGGGACGATGCACTCCTGGGGCATCAGCGCACCGACCGGGTGGATCGTCTGGAAGCCCGGTGCGAGCTGGTTCACCTGATCGAAGCGCTGCTGGGTGGATTCGATTCTGGGATCGGTCTCGTACGTCGCCGTCTCGGCCGGCGGACTCGGCTGATCGATCTCCCAGGAGAGTGGCGCGCGGTTGGCAGGATCCTCCGCGAGGAGGCCGTAGAGCAGCGTCGTCCCCGTGCGCGGCAGCCCGAGAATGAAGAGCGGGCGGCGGATCTCGACCGCGGCGATCTCGGGGCGTCGCTTGCGCCAATCGGCGAGCTCGAGGCGGTGGCCGAGCAGCTCGAGGAGCTGGCGACGCGCGAAGTAGCGTCCAAAGAGGGAGAGACGGCCGTTGGTCTCGATCGACTCGAGGAGCTTCTGCAGACCCGGTCGGAACGTCTCGGGTCCGAAGTCGTCGAGGCGCGACGCCCTGCGCGCCGCCGAGAGCAGCGCGTCCTCGGAGAGAGAGATCGGCTTCACGCCTACGCGCGCGAGCCCACGCCCGAGCGCGTTCATCGCGCGGATCGGCAGGGGCCGGAACGGCTTCGAGAGCAGGTCTTCGTCCACGGGAGCGGGGTCCTCGCACGCCAGCCGGGCAGGGGCCGACGACGCGGGAACACTAGGGACGTCGCAGGGGTTTCGCCGCGGGGATCGCGCGCGATATCCGACGCCAGCACGGGGAGCGTCTGACGGTCGCGAAGACCGCTAGCGCAAGCCTCGGAGCGCCTCCGCCAGCTTCTCGCGATAGGCGGCGGCACGTTCGAGCTTGAGCTCCTCGTAGCCGCGCACCATGTCCGGCAGCGCGGCCAGCTCGACGGCGCGGTCGAGCTTCTCTGCATCGAGGCCTTCCAGCACTTCGGTGATCGCCCGCCGATACTCGCCAACCAGCTCACGCTCGACGCGTCGCACCTCTGCGTATCCGAACACGTCGAAGGGCGTGCCACGCAGGAAGCGCAGGCCTGCGAGCAGGCGGATCAGGGGCCAGGCGCGGAAGCCGATGCGGATCTTCTTCTTCAGGCCGAGGGCGCGGAATATCGGCGGGTGGAGACGCCAGGTTATCCGGCCGGACGCGCCAGCGACTTCGCGGGCCGCGGCGAGGCCATCGGCGTTCGTCATGAGCCGCGCGACTTCGTATTCGTCCTTGTAGGCCGTGAGCTTGTAGAGCTGTTCGGCGACGGTGCGCGTGAGCGCCCGGCTGCCAGAGCGGACGGCGTCCTCGGCTACGAGGGCGGACTCGACGACGTCGAGCCATCCAGCGGCCTCGCGGTCCCCACCCCAGGCGACCAGCTCGCTCGCATAACGTTCGAGGTCCTGCCCGAGCGCCTCGTCGACGTCGAGCCGCTCGATCCGCGACGCGAGCGCTGGCGGCGCGCTGTACGAGACCTCGAGGGCCGGAGTGCTCGGGAGCGCTTCACGCTCCCGGCGCGCGGTCACGACCGCATCCGGCCGCGCGATCTGCGCGCGGCCCCATCGGAACGCGGCGAGGTTCGCATCGACGGCGACCCCGTTCAAGCGGATCGCCTCCTCCATCTTGATGGCCTCGACGGGCAGGCAACCGGCCTGGATCGCCATGCCGACGACGAAGAGGTTCGCCGTGGTCGCGTTCCCGAAGAGCTCCTCCGTGACCGCCGCCGCGTCGGCCCAGAAGCCCCCGTCCGCTCGGGTCTGCGACGCGATCCGGTCGATCAGGTCCGTCGACGAAGGCAGCGCGATCTCCGGGTGCGTGATCATCTCACCGGTCGGCGTCCCGGTCGTCGAACCGACGACGGTCGTGCGCGCCGGGTCGGTCGTGAGGAGACCCTTGTCCGAGGCCGCGACGAGCTGGTCGAAGGCGAGCAGGAGATCCGCCTGCCCCTCCCCGAGTCGGTTCGTCGATGTCGGCGAAGTCCGGGACAGCCGCAGATCGCTCACGACCGGCCCGGCCTTCTGGGACAACCCGATCTGATCGAGCCCGCGCACCTGGAAGCCGTCGAGCATGGCGGCCGTCCCGACGACCTGCGCGACGGTGACGACGCCGGTGCCGCCGATGCCGGTGATGCGAACGGCGAACTCGTCGTCGGGGACGCGGAGCGAAGGCGACGGGAGATCCGACGGCGGCTCGGGAATCGCGCGCGCGGTCGCGTTTCTGGGGCCGGCTTCCGCGCCGGTCACGGTCATGAACGAGGGGCAGTCGCCTTCGAGGCACGAGTAGTCGAGGTTGCAGGTCGTCTGGTCGATCTCGGTCTTGCGGCCGAAGGGCGTCTCGATCGGTTGGACCGACAAGCAGTTGCTCACCTGGCCGCAATCGCCGCAGCCCTCGCAGAGGCGGTGGTTGATGACGACGCGGTGCGGCGGCGTCGGAATCTTGCCGCGCTTGCGCGCACGACGCGCCTCCGCGGCGCAACCCTGGTCGTGGATCAGCACCGTCGTTCCGGTGACCTGCGTGAGGACCTCCTGCGCTTCGATCAGCCGGTCGCGGGTCCAGACGGCGACGCCGTTCGGAAGCGACACCGCGTCGTAGCGCGTGACGTCGTCCGTCGTGATGATCACCCGCGCGACACCGTCGTTCAGCAGACCGCGCACCACCTGCGGCACCGACAGCTGCCCCTGCGGATCCTGCCCACCGGTCATCGCGACGGTGCCGTTGTAGAGGAGCTTGTACGTGACGTTCACGCCCGCGGCGACGCTCGCACGAACGGCGAGCCGACCGGAGTGGAAGTAGGTGCCGTCGCCGAGGTTCTGGATGAAGTGCTCGCGCTCGAGGAAGTCGGACATCCCGATCCACTGGACGCCCTCGTTGCCCATGCAGCCGAGGCCACCGATGTCCCCGACCCGCTCCTCGTCCATCAGCAGCGCCATCGTGTGGCAGCCGATGCCCGCGCCGACGAGGGCGCCGTCGGGGGTCTGGGTGCTGCGATTGTGCGGGCAGCCCGAACAGAAGAAGGGGGACCGCGCGACCGGCAGGACCGCGAGGGGCTCGGCCTCCGCCGAGGGCTCGGGAACGAGCCGGTCCCCGATCCGCGAAGCGAGCCGCCGTCGCAGGATCGGGATCAGGTCGTCGGCGTCGAGGGCGCCGTGGCCCGGCACGAGGGGCGCGCCGTCGGCGTCCTGTTTGCCGACGATCACCGGGCGATCGACCTCGGCGTAGAGCGCGTCCTTGATCAGCGACTCGAGACCGGGGCGCTTCTCCTCGATCACGAGCACCTCGTGCAGCCCCTTCGCGAATCGCCGCACCGTCTCGGGATCGAAGGGCATGGGCATGCTCATCTTGAGCAGGCGGATGCCACAGGCCGCGAGGTCGTCGTCGCGACGCAGACCGATCCGCGTGAGCGCTTCGCGCACCTCGCGGTAGGTGATGCCGGAGGAGACGATGCCGATCCAGGCGTCGGAGGGATCGACGGTCACGTGGTTCAGCTTGTTCGCGGACGCATAACGTCGCGCGAGCTCGTAGCGGACCTCGACGATCTCGCGCTCGACCTCGACCGTGCGTGGGGTGAGCAGGGCCCCGTCCGCGTGGTGCACGTACAGCTTGCCGTCGATCCGGGGCACGACCGGCACGATCCGTTCGGGATGCAGCTCCACGCTCGCGGTCGCGTCCGCGACGTCCGCGACGATCTTGAGCGCGGTCCAGAGACCGGTCGCCCGGGAGAGCGCGATCGCGTGGCGACCGAGATCGAGGGCCTCGGCCGGATCTCCCGGATAGAGGAGCGGGACGTGCATGTCGGTCAGCACCCCGGCAGAGGACGACGGCACGGTCGAGCTCTTGGCGGCCGGATCGTCCCCGACGATCGCGACGGCACCCCCGTGCATCGACGTTCCCGCGAAGACGCCGTGCCGGAGCGCGTCCGCTGCCCGGTCGACGCCGGGCGCCTTGCCGTACCAGAGCCCGAGGATCCCGTCGTAGCGACAGTCCGGCTGCTCGGCCGCGAGCTGCGACCCCATGACCGCGCTCGCCCCGTACTCCTCGTTCATCGCCGGCCGGCACGAGATCGGGAGGTCGGGGGCAAGGGCCGCCGCCTGCGCCGCGGCGCGGTCGTAGCCACCGAGGGGAGACCCCGGATAGCCGGAGATCAGCGCGGCGGTGTTCAGTCCATCGCGCCGATCGACCCGCAGCTGTTCGAGGGGGAGACGCGCGAGAGCCTGGATCCCCGTCAGGAACACGACGCCCTCGTCCGCGAGGTAGCGATCGTCGAGGGCATAATCCGCCGCCGCGATCGGTCGCGATCGCTCACCCGAAGCTGCCGACCCGCTGTCGTCCGACTTTCGATCGCCCATACGCCCCCCGAGCGCGGTACACACGTCCCGCGCGCACGCCCGAGAGGCGCGCGCCGCGGAGTCCACGCTCGACAGGATAGATCGGCACGGGCCCGTGACCAGTCAAGCGCAACGACGATGTGCGACGCGTGCGTAGGCAGAGTGCAACGCGGAGGCGTCAGGCCGCGAGGCCGTTCTCCCGGAGCGTCCGGTCGACGCCCTGCCAGACCTCGGGTTCGAGCGCGAAGCTCACGTGCGACCCGTCGTACCAGACGATCTCGGGCTCGTCCCAATGTTGCCACAGATCGCGAACGTGGTCCGGCGTGACCAGACGATCGGCGGTGCCCGCGAAGAGGAACCGTCCCTCGTGTGGCACCTGCGGCGTGAGCCGAGTCGGATCGATCACGCGCAGCACGTCGCCGACCCGGTCGAGATCGAGTCCGAGGCTCTCCGCATAACGCAGCTGATGCGAGGCGCCGTGCCGGTCGAGGGTCCGGCGGACGTCGACCAACGGAATCCCGGGCACCGCGCTCACGAGCCCTTCGGCCAGGCTCGCGAAATTCGCCGTCGTGAGACCACCGAGGGAGAGCCCGAAGGCGCCGACCGCGGGCGCGTCCTGGCTGCGAATCCAGGAGAGCAGCCGTCGCATGTCCCAGAGCCCCTGGGTCTCCGCGTGGATCGTGTCCATCAACTCGATGCCGAGCATGCCGTCGCCTGAATGCCAGCCACGGCGCCGCGGACCGTGGAGCGGGAGCACCGGAATCAAGACGTTCAGCCCGAGCCCGGCCGCGCGCTGGGCGCCCGCGCGACCGGCATCGTGGAAGAAGCGCGCGAAGATCGAGACGTCGATCGGGGCGTGTCCCATCCGGTAGCCGTTGGTCGCAATCAGCCACGGACGCGGCGGCCCGTCGTGCCGCAGCACATAGGCCCAGCCGTCGCGGCAGGCGTCGTAGCCTAGCCAGCGTTCGCGCCCGGGTTCGTCTTCGGGCGGCGCGTAGCCACTCTCGAAGCGCAGCACCTCGACGCGCTGGCCCGCGACCTCCTTCACGCGGATCTCGGGATCGACGAGGTCCGGCGGAGCGACATGATAGGTCTCGGGCTTCTCGAGGAAGCCATCACGGGCGAACTGCAGATGAGCGTGATCGATCTCGTCGATCACCCGCTCGATCGTCCCGTCGAGCGGAAACGAAACCGTCCCGGCGAGCATCTCGAAGCCGAGGATCAGATCGTCGGCCGCGACCTTCGCCGCGGTCGCGGCGCTCGCCGACGGCGCGGGCACGCCGGGCGTGTGCGGCTCGAGCTGGAGCGCGACCCGTCCGGCACCCCAGGTGCCGGCGAGGCCGGCGACGAAGAGGCCGAGCGCCCTCGCCGGGCCCACGACGAAGGCGTAGGGGAGCGCGAGCAGCGCGGCGACGAGACCCGCGAGGGCCCCGAGCTGGGTCATGCGCCGGTCGCCGGGCGCGACGAGCTGGGTCACGCCGGAAGCGAGAAGCGCACCCCCGACCCCCCACGGCGGGAGCGAGGCGACGAAGGAGAGGCCCGCGGCGGTGGAGACCCAGACGAGACCCGCGAGCAGCGACGGAGCTGCCCAGATCGTATGCCGGGGTTGTTCGAACAAGGGGCGTGACTCCGGGGCGCAGGGTGACGCCCGGAGTATAGGACCCGGTGGGGTCGGCTGTGGTTCAGCCGAGCCCTTTCCTCGCCCGGCGCTGCATCAGGCGCATCACGATCGGCTGGACGATCCGACCGAAGAAGCGCTGCACCCCCGTGACCTTCGCGGTCCGCTCGCCCGTCACGTACTCGTCGATCCCGAGGTCCTGGCGGATCGTCTCCGTGCCGACGTTGACGACCGTGTCGAGCGGAATCCCGATCCCGTCGGCGATTCGCACCATCCGCTCGAAGTTCCCGATCACGGCCGCCGCGTCGACGAGGGATTCGGTCCCGAGCTCGGCGCGAACGCGGTCCCGGGCCTTCGTGATCTCGGCCTCGTCGGCGCCGAGGGTCGCGTTCGCGAACGCGACGAGGGCGTCGGCGCCCGGAATCGCGGATTCCACGGCGGCTTCGCTGTCGGTGATGGCGCGCAGGTCGACGTCACCGCCTTCGATCTCGATGCTCGCACGGAGCATCATGGCGTGTGAGCTCGTTCAATAGAAACACTCGTTGACCGCGGAGACCCTGCCGGCGATCAGCTCGGTCTGCGCGCGAGACAAGGGCCCGCGGCCGCGCGAGAAGTCCATCATCGCGTTCCCCGCCATCGGCAGGTAGTGTGCGTCGGAGAGGTCCTTCAGCCAGCGCACCGCGTCCGGCACGAGGGACATCGCGCGGATCACGTAGGGCACGACGGCCGCCGGGAAGAGATCCTGGTTCTCCGCCTCGAGCTTCGTCGGCACGATCAGCGGCACGAACGCGCCCGCGTCTTCGGTCACCGCCGGTCGCTTCCGAGACGGCGGACCCGTCTCACTCTCCGGGCACGCCGTCGGCAGCGGCTCCGGCGCGAGCCCCATCGCGCGATGGAAGCCGTCGATGCTGCGCATCGCCACGACGATGCTCACGAGCTCGACGTAGTGCGTGTCCGGCACGCCCTCGGACGCCAGGCCTTCGACCCAGCTACCGGTCAACCGGGTCGCGTCGGTGACCAGCCGATGAACCGCATCGACCGCCGCGGGGGGCAGCACGTCCCCCGACACATGATCGTGTTCCCCTTCGAGGGCGAAGGGCGAGAGCGCTTCCTTTCGCTCGCGGCAGAAAGTGCAGTAGACGGCGGCGCGGGACTCGGCGGCGATCGCGATCCGCTCTTCGGCGGTCCACCACGTGCCCGGGTGCGCGAGGCGCGCCCACGCGCGGCGATGGGCCGCAGGCAGGTCGTCCCGGATCGGATCGGCGACCTCGGTCTCGTAGTCGAAGTGGTGCGCGAAGGGCGCGACGACGTCGTCGTCGGAAGAGGAGGCGGAAGCAGCCATGCGCGAGGTCCTCGCTGGACAAGGGGCGTCGGGGCGCGACCCCGAGAGGCTCCCTCCTGGGGGCACCCGCGTCAACGGACGCGCGGGTGACCAGCAAGCCCTTCGTCCGGTGACAGACGTCGACAAGTCCCCGTTTTCGAGAGACTTTTCTCGACTTTGTCGGGGTTTTGTCGGCCCTCCGACAAAGCCACACGAGGCAATTCGGGGGGCTGCTAGGCTGCGCGCCATGGCGAGGGGCAGCGACGATCGAAGAGAGCCGACGGGCCTCGCGCGCGGACGCGACCGATTGGGCGGACGGATCCTCCTTCTTCTCTTCACCGTCTGCCTGCTGACCGCGCCTTCGGCCCGCGCCCAGAACCCGCTCCTGCAGGCGCTCGAAGCGGAGCCGACCGAAGCCCCGTCGCCCGCGGAGCCGGCGGCCGAAACCGGCGATCCGCTCGCCGCGATCGAGTCCTCGCTGACCGAAGCGCGCAGCCGTGTCGCTGCCCTCGAAGGGGCGCAGGCCTCCGAACGTTCCCCGGACGACGGGCCCGCCCTGCCCTCCGCGTCCCTCGACCTCGCGACGCGCCTCGTGCGCGTCCTCGAACAGCGGCGCGAGGCGCAGCTGCAGATCGATGCCCTCGAGGTCGGGCGAAGCGTGATCGAGTCCGGGCTCGCGCGTGATCCCTCGGAGATCGTCGCGGACCCTCCGCCCTTCCCGGTCCCCACCCTCGACGGCGTGCTCCACGCCTGGCGCGCCGCCGCGCGGCAGGAGGAGCAATTCCGGAACGTCCTCGAAGATCGTCGGGCGAACCTGGACCTCGCGCGGAAGTCCCGGGACGACCGCGAACGCGAACGCAGGCGGCTCCGCGATTCGCTCTCGAACACGGCAGACGAGGTGGAGAAGATCCGGCTCGAGACCGAGCTACGCGGACTCGAAGACCGCGTCGCTCTCGCGACGGAGCAGGTCCGCCTCGCCGAGCAGCGCGTCGCGAGCGCGACGATCGAGCACGACATCCAGGTCAGCACCACGCGCCAGGCGCGCGCTGCACTCACGTGGGTCGAGTCCCAGCTCGAGCCGCGGGAAGCGGACCTCTCCGATCAGGTCGCGCGCCTCGACCGCGAGCGCCTCGATCGCGAGCTCGACCTCGAGCGCTCCCGTCTCGTCGCCGCGGAGGCCACGCTTCGCACGAAAGAGGAGCTGCGCGGTCGGATCAGCCCTGCCGACGAGCCGAGCTTCGCGAGCGTGCTCGCCGCCCGCCGCGCCCAGCTCGCCCACCGCCAACAGATCGTCGCGCTCCTGTCGGACCGGATCGAACGCCTCGCGCGCATGCGCACGACCTGGCAACACCGCTACGCCGTCCTCGGCGCGAACTTCGACCTGGCCCAGGCCCCCGGCTGGCGCGGCGACGCGGAGCTCGCGCTCGAACGGCTGACCACCCTGCGCCGGATCCACGAGACCGAACGCGCCGAAGCGCGGCTCACCCTGGCCGACGTTCAGCGTCGCCGCGTCGAGCTCGACGATGACGAAGCCGAGATCGCGAACGCGCTCCGCCTGGAAGAAGAGGACCTGCGTCAGCTCGCGCGACGCTACGACCAGCACCTCGCGAACCTCGACGACGCGATCCAGCTCGAGGAGCGCCTCGCGGTCGAGCTCACGAGCCGCATGAAGCGGCGCGACCTCGGCGAACGTGCGCGGAGCGTGTGGGCGGCACTCAGCGCGTTCTGGACCTGGGAACTCACGACCTCCGACGACAGCCCGATCACCCCGGGCAAGCTGCTGATCGGCCTCGCGGTCTTCGTCAGCGGTCTCTGGCTCGCCCGCTTCGTCCGTACCCAGCTCCGCCGCCGCCTCTTCCCGCGCTTCGGCTTCGACATGGGCGCGTCGAGCGCGTTCGCGAGTCTGACCTTCTACGCGCTGATGGCGATCGCGTTCCTGCTCGCGCTCCGCGCGGTCAACATCCCGCTGACCGCCTTCGCCGTCGCGGGTGGCGCCCTCGCGATCGGGATCGGCTTCGGCTCCCAGACCGTCCTCTCGAACTTCATCAGCGGACTGCTGCTGCTCGCCGAGCGACCCATCCGCACGGGCGACCTCGTCGAGGTCGGCGGCATCGTCGGGACCGTCGACTCGATCGGCCTGCGCAGCACGCGCATCCAGACGCCCGACAACTTCCACATCATCGTGCCGAACGCGGCCTTCCTCGAGAGCAACGTCGTCAACTGGACGCACGAGGATCCGATGCTGCGCCTGCGCGTGAAGGTCGGCGTCGCCTACGGCACGCGAGTCCGCAAGGTCGAAGAACTATTGCTGCAGGCCGCGAGCGAACACCCGCGCTGCGTCTCGCGTCCCTCCGATCCGACCGTCATCTTCAGCGACTTCGGGGACAGCGCGCTCCTGTTCGAGGTCCGGTTCTGGATCCGATACACCGAGCAGACCGACCGCGCCGCGATCCAGAGCGACATCCGCTACCGGATCGACGAGCTCTTCACGGAGAACGGCATCGTCATCGCGTTCCCGCAGATGGACGTGCACCTCGACGTGGCGGGCAAGAGCGCCGACGCGGACTGACGTCTACTGCGGGGGCTCGCACTCGACCCGGTCGGCGAGCGCCGGCACCCGGCGGAGCATGATCTCGTAGCCGGCCTGTTGGGCCCGCGCGGCTTCGGAGTCGGGCGCGCACTGATTCGCCCGGAACGCCTCGGCGAGGAAGTCGAGTGCGCGCTCCCGTCGCGCTGCCAGCTCCTCCTGTGACGACGCCAGGGCGACGACCGAACCGAAGCGAGCACCGAGCTCGACGGCTTCGGTCCGGGTCTCCGCCCACCCCACCCGCACACGCGCGTCGCCACGGACACCGACCGACTGGATCCCGACGATCTGTCCGTCGATCTCGAATGCGAGCCAGAGCGGCGTCTGTTCGTGCAGGGACTGCAGCGTCTCGCTCGCCCCCTCGGCGCGTTCGATTGCGACGCTGAAATAGCTCGATGCCGAATCCTCGAGGCGAAGCTCCTCGCGGACGAGGACGCGCGCCACGTCGCTCGAACGGATTTCGGCGAAGGCGGCGTCGGCCACGACGAACGTGCGATCACGGGAGGGCGCGGCGCGTGTCTCGAGTCGGCAGGATCGGCACCCCACCCACCGCTTTGCGTCGTCGAGACCCACCCCGTCTTCGGCCCCCACGACCATCGCGAGCCGAATCGTCGCGATCTCGCCGCCGGGATCGGCGCCGGGATCACTGCGATGGATCGCGCATCCCAGGAACAAGACCAACAGCACGAGCGCCATCCGAACCAGCGAGACATCCTTCGACATCGAACCCTCCTCCGTGTGCCACCCAGCGACACTTGATTTCGACTCACCTCGTAAGCGAGCCGGCGCCTCCGTGCCCGAAGGGCGCGGGGCCCGGTGGCGCCGGTCGCGTAGGCGGAACGTAGATCGGTCCGAGCTCGATGCCCCCTCCGATCGTCCTCGGCACGCGACCCGAGCCGTCGTCCGGAATCACGATCAGGTTCACCGTCCGCGGCAGCAGGACGGTCCCGAACTCGCCCGCCTCCCCGGTCAACACGTCCCCGACGATCCACGCTCCCTGATTCCCGTAGCCTCCATCGAGGATGTCCTGTCCCAGCTGAAAGGCCTGCGACTGGAAGTTTCTCGCGGCCGCCCCTCCGCCCCACATCCCCGACGTGGCGAGCTTCTCCGCGACCGAACCCACTGCGTCCGCGAGGGCCTGACTCGGATTCGTCGGCGGGCCGCCCATCGTTCCGCCGAGGCCGCGGTACTGGGGCGGCAGATCCGGCGTGAAGCGCGATCCGCGCGGTCGCGGATTCGATCGGTTCATCCGCCCCATATTCCCGGCTCCCGCCAGCTGGGTGGTCCCCTCCGTTGCAGCCCCGCCTGCGACGGTCGCCGCCCCGCCGACCGAACCGACCGAGCCGACCGAGCCGACCGAGGCAGCAGGACCGGCGGCCGCGGAGAACGACGGCACGCCCTGAGTGAAAGAGACGAAGCCGGCGTCCATGCCGTCGATGCTGAGGTTCGCGCCGACTCCGGTGCCGATGTCCCCAGCGCCATCGGCGGATTGCCATTTCGACGAGAACGACTTCCCGGTCTTCGGGTTCGTCCACACGATCCGCCACTCGACGGCGGTCCCCGTCGGATCCGTCGCCGTGATCGGGTTGTTCTCCACGTAGGCGTACCCATTGAAGGTCTGGGCGGTCGTCGCGCGCCGCACGACTGGATCGACGCTCACGAAGGTGCCCGTCGCCGGATCCATCCATCGCGAGTTCATGTAGACGAGACCGACGTCGAGCTGACGATCGTGGCCGGCGTAGTAGCGGCGGCCACCGACGCCGGATGAACCTCCGCTCTCAGCGACGCGGCCGAAGGGGGTGTACGTCGCGTACGAGAGGCGATGCCCCGAGGCGTCGAACTCCGCCTGCCCGCTCCCGATCATGTCGGACAGCACCCAACGATGGACCGCCGAGCCGGTCCCGCGCGGGTTCACGAGCCAACCGCCCGCCCAGACCTGGACCGGCACGAGCGTGAAGAGGAAGGTCGCCGCCATGCCCATCGCGGCGCGCGCCGGGCGCGGGGCCCGGACCGTGACCCTCACGAGGAAGGCGAGCCCGCCGACGACGATCAGGATCGTCACCCCGGTCCCGATCGGTCGCCAGCGAGGTGGCGTGATCCAGCCCGGCAGGACCTCGACCAGTCGCAGCGCGCCCCCGTTCACGTGCTTGTAGGCGATGCGCTGGCCGAGGGCGTGGACCTCGATCCAGTACTCGTCGAGCGCGCCTCCCTGTGTGGCCATCCGGAAATTCGAACCGGCGTAGTAGTAGGTGCTCGAGCCGACCTCCCGGGCTCGCTCTCCGTCTCCGCGATGGCGGAGCGCGAGGGATTGGCACGGGGCGCCGACCGTGCCGATGCAATCGAGTCGACCTCGCGCGTCGAAGCGATAGCGGCGCTCCTGTCCGCCCGGACCATTGCGGCGCTCGAGGTTCCCCGCGGCGTCGTACCGATAGGTCCACAGGTCACCGGCCTCGTCGAGGCGTGCACGGATCGCGTGCGCGCGCTGAATCGGATCGATGGTCTCACCGAAGCCGACGATGAAGCCCTGGGGCTCGTTGCCGTGGTGGATCATGTTGCCCCGCGCGTCGTAGTCGAAGATCCGGGGCGTCGGCTCCGCATCCCAGGTCCAGGAAGCGATCCGGTTGCGGCCGTCGTAGCTGTAGTCGTGGGTGAAGCTCTCCGCTGAGGCGCCGGAGCCGAGCGAGGCTTCGACCCGGGTCAGATTCCCGCGCGCGTCGTAGGCCGGCGCCATCGCACCCCCGGGCCCGGTCGTGTCCCGATAGTGATAGGCGACGTCGTCGCCGACGACCGAGGCGAGCACGTCGGAGGTCCGCCGCCCCGAGTTCCCGTGGTAGGTGAAGCTCCGGACGCCGCCGGGCAGCGTCATCGATGTGAGCCGACCGTTCCCGTCGTAGCTGGCGGCCGCGAGGAGATCGGTCGCGCCCTGTCCGTCGCAATCGCCCCCATCGTCCCCAACATCGCAGACACGCGTCAGGAAGGCGCCGTCGTACTCGTACGCGACGCGGTCGATCGCCCCGTTCAGCACGGTCGGATAGGCGATTCGCAGGGGACGACCCAGCAGGTCGTATGCGAAATCCATCCTGAGCTGGTGTCCGTCGACCCAGCGCACGACGCGCATCGCCCTTCCGAAGTCGTCGTAGAACGAGAGCTTGTCGAACTCGCCCTTCGCGCCGTCGACCAGGCGTCGCTGCCTCAGCGTGTCCCCAGTGTACTCGAGGGTCGTCGGCACCTCGCTCGGATCGTCGGTCTCGATCCGAACCAGCCGGCCGAGATCGTCGTATACGTTCCGGACCTCGAGACCGCGCGCGTCGACCGTCGACGTGAGTCGGTCGAGCCGATCGTACGCGAGCTGCGTCACGCCGGCGTCGGGATCCCGGATCTCGGTCACGCGCCCGAGCGTGTCGCGCCGGTACGTGAGGTGCTGCGATGCATCGAGCGTGTCGACGCCCGCTAACCACGCACCGGGCGCGACGGTCGCGTCGATGCGCGATCGCAGCTCGCCCGTCGGCTCGTAGACGAGCCGTGACTCGAGCGGATCGTCGCAGCCGACGCTCGAGAGGTCGGCGAGCGTGGGGTCGAGATTCGCGTCGTCGCAATCACGGACGCGAATCGTCGAATCGCCCGCCATCACCCGCTCCGCGAGTCCGCCCCCGGCGTCCTTCTGGAACACCACGTCGTGGGGCCACGCCTGCCCTTCTCCGAACACGTCGATCGACTCGCTCGAGTAGTCGAAGAGCTCGAAGCCGAGGGGCGTGTCGACACGCGTCGGCCGACCCAGGGCGTCGGTCATCGTTCGCACGCTCGTCTTCGTGAGTGCCGGGACGGTCTCGCAGGCTTCGATGACGTCGCCGTAGACCGAAGCAGATCCGAGCGGGAACGCGCCGCACGCGAAGGGCTCGCTCTGCTCCTTGGTCCGGACGACCGGGTCGTCCCAGAGCTCGGCGCCGACCGCCGTCGCGAGTCCGGCCCCGTCGACGAGCAGCTCGATCTCGAGCATCGGTGTCCCCGCGCCACCGTCCACCGAGATCGCCGCCTCCACCGCCGGCCCACCCGGCACCGCGAAGCGACGGCGCACCATGTAGGGCTGGAAGCCCGTGCCGTTTTCGATTCCCGACGTCGCGAAGTCGACGTGGTCGAGCTCGGCGAGCAGCACCACGTCGCTCCCGTCCGAGGGTGCGTACCACTCCCGCACGGGACGACCGAACGTGTCGAGATCGGTCAGCCGGGTCGGCTCGTCCAGGTACTCGGACCCGCTCTGCACGGGCGTCGGAAAGACCGGATGGAACGACTCGTAGCGCCAGCGACCGTGGGCGTCCTCGACGCCGACCGGCAGACTGTGACTCCCTTGACCCAACGGACAGCCAGGATCCCCGTCCCAGCAGGTTCGAGTCACGACGCCCTCCGCGCCGACCGCGGGCTCGAGCTGGACGCGCTCCTCGATCAGGTTGCCCTCGGCGGAATGCTCGTAGTAGGTCCACCGCTCGTCCCAGTCGATCGGGTCGTCACGATCCTGTATCCGATCGACGCGCCAGCCGACCTTCCTCGGGTCCGCCGTCCCGAAGCGATCGACGTAGAAGTAGTCGACGCGTGAGAGCAGGCGCTGATCCGCCCCCTGGTTCGCGAACACCTCGACGCGCGCCGGACGACGCGCGAGGTGGTAGGTCGGGTCGACCCCGGCGGCGATGGCGAGCGTTCGCGTCCGTCGCCCGGGCGCGTCGACGAAGCGCTCGGACACGAAGTCGTACCCGTGCACGTCGTCGTACACGAGGGATTCGACCGTCGCATAACCAGGGTCCTCGCCGACGGTCGTGCCGTATTCGGTGCGTCGTTCGGATCGCGTGAGGCGACCGATGTAGGCCAGGTCGAAGGCACCTCCGCCGCCTACGTAGCCGCCTTCGACCGTGCCGGGATCCGGCAAGGCCCAATCGTTGCGTGCGAAGTGAATTGGCCGATCCAGCTCGTCGTAGACGATTCGCTCCGCGAGCTGCCCCATCCGCCCGTGCTTCTGGTGGAAGAAGGACTCGACCCGGGACTGGTCGGGGCGCGTGAGCTCGACGAAGCGGAATCCGAGATCCATGTGGTGTTCGACGCAGCGCCGCGGCTGCGCGTAGCGGTAGGTCGTCGTCGCGGAGGACGACATAGGCGATGTCACCGTGCGACTCGCGACGACCGGCGAAGCCGTCCAGAACGTGAGGTCGTCGACGCTCGGCCAGACGGGGTCGGGACCGAGGGGCTCTGCGAGGTGATCGTCCGACGCGTCGGAATTGCCGAGGGCCGCCAGCGACTGGTCGACGGCTCGCGTCTCGTTCAGTGCGTCGCGCTGTTGGATCGCGCTCGCATAGCCGAGATCGATCGCGAGCCCACGGCCGTTCTCGTAGCGCGTGAGCAGCGCGCTTCGGGCGCTCGCCGCCGTGCTGACCCACGAGCTGAAGTGCGTCATCAGCTGGCGATCGGAGGCCACGAAGTCGAGCACGCCGTCCCCGTTCACGTCCGAGAGCGAATAGCCCGAGGGCCCATGAGTCTCGCTGCCGTCGAGACCGGAGCCGAGGGCGCCGGGACCGATCAGGCTGATCTTGATCGCGGCGATCCCGGACGGCAGGAAGTCCGGGGCCTCCTGCCAGACCGAATCGCTCCGACCGGGGTGGTGTAGATAGACGACCGGCGTCCCTGCGATCGCGGGGCCCGCGAGCCCGTCCGGATCCGAGTGGATGAAGTCGAGCCACCCGTCGCCGTTCAGATCCGCGAACCGATAGACCGCGTTCCAGGTATCGACCGTGGTGGTCCCCATCGCGAGCGTAGGGTTGGAGTCACCGTACTGGACGTCGGCCACGGAGCGCACCGGGATCGGCAGCTCGTAGGGCGCAGCGTCGGCGCAGACCGCCACGTTTCCGACCGGACGACTCGCGCACCAGGCCGACGAGGGCAGGTCCCCTGCTCGCGCGCCGGTATTCAGGAGCGCCACCCCGGGATTCACCGAGTGGTCGTAGTTGTACCAGTCTCCCTTCACGAGATCCGCGAGCCCGTCGCGATTCAGATCGACGAAACGAACTCCCTCGTCGAGGTTGTAGGTCTGCGGATTCCCGGCGGCGTCCGCCTGACGCCAGTTGAGCATCGTGTAGGGCGACTCGCCCTCGATCTGCAGCACGCGGGAGTGGCGGAAGGGCGGATCGTATTCCGGCGCGCGCCGCCAATGATCCTCTGCGGGTCCGGCATCGGGGTCCTGCAGATACGCGACGGACTTCACCTCCGCGCTGTCTCGCCAACCCGTCGGCAACCAATCGAAGCCGCCGCCGGGAAGGTACTGCCAGAGGCCCTCGAATTCGTGGAAGAGCGCGTCGGGGTCGGCGGTCTCCGTCACGACGAGATCGACGAGGCCGTCGCCGTCGAGGTCCGTGAAGATCGGCGTCAGGTCGTAGGTCGTCGTACAGAAGTCCCAGCTCGTGTTCTCCACCCAGAGCGGATGCACGCCGCGGACCCCCGCGAGCCCGTAGTCGTCGCAAGGGCTCGAGTAGAAGCGATTGCGAAGGGAGTATTCGAGGGGCGGATCGATGTCCGGCGAGCCGTCCCCGTCCACGTCGATGTGCCCGTCGAGACGCAGGAACGCGATGTCCGAGCTCTCGAACGCGACGATCCCGAAGAGCGGCAGCGACTCGGCGACGAGTCCGTCGGTCGGATCTCGCGCGTCGTCGCGGTCCCAACCCGCGCCGTTGTTCATGAACACGACCTTCGTCGAGGCGCCCTCGATCCAGGTCTCCTGACCGCGCGCGGGGATCTGGCGCGATGCGCAGTCGTCGAAGGAGAGATGGAAGCCCGAGAGGTGGACGGACATCACGAGATCGGTGCGTTGGTCCCCGTTCAGATCGACGAACTGGAAGGTCGGCCACGGACGGATCTCGGTCTCGACGGCCTGGTCCTCGGGTGGTGCGAACTCGACGCAGGGCGCGATCCCCGCGACCGCCGCGCACATCTCCGGCGTGTGGTTGCGAAAGGTCGTCGCGTCGAAATGGGGCGGCGAGCTCCAAGGCTCCACCCCGGCGAACTGGATGTCCCCGATCGGCTTCCACTCGACCTCGGGCAGCGGTTCACCGGGATCGACGCAGGTGCCGAACGCCTTCGTGTGTCCCCACCAGTCGAGGAGGATCCCCTCCGTGTCCATCGGCGGGTAGTCCCCGGGATCGATGCTCGCCGCCTGCTTCACCGTGATCGACGGCAGCTCGAACTCGAGGGCGCGGATCCGATCGGTCCAGACCTGCGAAGCGTTCGTGCCGTTCGGCAGGTCCCATCCGTCGACGCCGTTGTTGATCATCACGACCGGATCGGAGAACTCGCCGAAGTCGTATCCCGTGAACTCGTCGAACATGAGCACGTCGACGCCGTTCTCTCGGCGAGGCCAGTCGGCGACGATGTCGACCAGACCATCGCCGTCGATGTCCGCCATCTCGGTGAAGGTGCCGCGCAGAAAGGCCTGGGCACTGCTGAAGACAGAGTCCGCCGGCGAGTACCAGTCGGGCACGGGGAGATCGGGATTGGGGATGCCTGCCGGAACCGCCGGGCCCGGCGCGCCGGTCGCCTCCCACTTGAGGGTCGCATCCGCGAGTCCCGTATCCGAATAGCCGAAGGTCATCGCGGGGAGCGCCGAACACGCGCCTCCCTCGACCGGATGCGGGACCGACGCGGGATCGCAGTCGCTCCCGAAGCGCTGTACCGAGCGAAGGCGCGACTGGTTCGTGAGGGTGGGCGTGTCGTAGGTGAGCACGAGGCGGTGGTGGAGCGCACCGTTCACGAACACCCGCACTTCGCGGAGCCGCTCCGACGCGACGCGCCGAATGCCGCCGCGGTAGCTCCGCACCGGATCCGGCCGCGCCTCGTACACGAAGTCGACGACCCGCGTCCCCCCGGCCCAGGTGATCTCGTCGAGCCTCGGCATGCCCTCGTCACCGGCCGCCCCGCTCTCCCAGGCGATGTCGACGCGATTGCCGAAGGCATCCTCGATCCGCGCGAGCAGCCACGCCGCGATCGCGACGCTGCCCGGCGCCGCACCCGGCGTCGTGACGTGCGCGCCCGCACCGCCGAACGACATCGTCGTGCCCTCGACCGACGTCACGTGCCACACGTCGGCGGTCGGGTGGGTGATGCGATCGTAGGCCTCGGTGAACGTGTGCCATCGCGCGGGCGAATGCGACGCGTCGGGACCGACGAGGATCTCGCCGCCCAGCTCGAAGCGCTCGCACGCGTCGTAGCCGTCCCGCGGCAATCCGTAGCGCGTCGAGCACGAGACCCGCGGCAGCCGCAGGTCCCATCCGACTCCGAGGAGCCCATTCCCGGCGAGGCTGTCATACGACAACGCGAGCGAGGGCTGGAGGCCGTTGGGACCGGGCGGCACCTCGATCGGAATCGAGAGGGTCGCGGCACCGGAGCTCTCGTCGAGACCGACGACTTCCATGTCTCCCCCGCCCTCCTGGGACGGGACGCCGCCGCTCTGACTCGCCTGCCCATGCGTGATCGCGACGGCGGCCCACGGCATCCCGAGCAGTCCCGCCGCGACCAGACCGGCGATCCCGATCATCGCGACCGTGCGCGCGGCCGCGGGCCGACCGCTTCGCGATCCAAGGCGCGGACTCGCTGCACGCGCGCCCCGCTCTTCCGTGAAACGACTCCGAATCGACTCCATACGTGGTCTCCCGCGCTCGGAGCAAGAGGCTCGAGCGTCTCGGGACCACGGGGAGACCAAGACTGCTCCAGGCTTCGATCAGACGGGGATCAGAATCGAGCGTGTCCGCGGGTTCGCACGCGAGCCGACGTTGGCCGGGTCGGACACGATGGCGTCGTGGAACGAAGAACGACGAAGCTCGCGGGTTCAGCGTGGCCCACGTTCGAGGGCGCGCTCTTCGGGCTGAGCCTGCTCGGCGTCGACGGCGGGGCGGTCCTGGCCCTGGTGGGGCTCGCGGCGTTCCTCCGTCGCATGCGCGTCGCATCGCGCTGGCTCACGTCATGCGGCGCATTCGCGTTCGGCGCGGGGCTCACGAGCGGGTTCTGGGTCGTCCCGGCCCTCGAAGGACTCGGCGCGACCTTCGCGGAGTCCCTCGTCGGCCTCGGCGTCGCGGTGCTCTGGTGCGTCGTCCCCCATCTCGTTCCGGTCGCGGCGCTCGTGCGAGCGACGCGATCGATGCCGGCGGCGGCGGCGCTCGCCGTGAACGCGACCGGTGTCGGACTCTGGGAGGACGTGCTCTCGCTCGTTCCGGGCGCCGTGCCCTGGACGCGATTCGGCTACGTCGTCATCGATCTGCCCGGAGTGGCCCAGCTGGCGGCCCTCGGCGGCGTCGCGTGGGTATCCGGCGCGGTCGTGTTCTTCGCCGACGCGTCGTCGCGCGCGGCGTCGCGCCGCCTCGACGCGGGCGATCGTGCCGCCGTCGCGGCGAGCTTGTGCGCGTTCGCCGCGCTGGCCTTTGGCGGCGAGTGGCTTGCGCGCGCGATCACGCCGGAGCCTTTGATGCGAAGTCCCCGAACCGAGCTCTTGGCAATCCAGCCTGATCTTCCGCGCAGCGAGCGTTTTCGCCCGTCGCTTACGGCGGCGAACGTCGAACGCATGGCGCGCTACACCGAACGCAGGATCGCAGCGAGCGCGCATCGTCCCAGGGTCGTCGTCTGGCCCGAGAACGCGATCGCCGACCTGGGGTCTGGGGTGCACCGCGACCGCGCGCCGCCCTGCCCCGCCTGCGACGCACGCGCTGTCGCGGCGCGGCTGGACACAACGCTCGTCGTCGGGATCGCGGAACGGGTGCCCGGCGACGGTGCCTCGCCGCGCGTGACGAATCGTGCCGTGTCCGTCTCTCCGTCCCGCGCGACGCTCGGTTCCGTCCACAAGGCCCGCACCGTGCCCGTCGTCGAATCACGCGGGGGCTTCCTCGGTGAGACCGTCGCCCGCTGGATCGGCCTCGCCGGGGCCGGACCACATGTGCAACCGGTCACGCACGTGCGACCGCTCGGCGACGGAACCGGCATCGTCCCGCTCCTCTGCTTCGAAGCGCTCTTCCCGCGCATCCCACGCGCGCGGCGGAGCGAAAGCGACGCGATCCTCGTCAACCTCGCAGACGACTCCTGGGTCGACACGCCCTGGGCCTCACGACAGCTCACCCGGATCGCGCGGTTTCGGGCGATCGAGCAGCGCCTGCCCCTCGTTCGGGTCGTGCACGGCGGACGATCGAGCGCCTACGACGCCTTCGGCCGCGAGCTCGTCCGCCTCGACGACGACACCTGGGGCGCGATCCTGCTCGAGCTCGTGCCGCGAGCGCGCCCCGGCCCGGAGCGATGGAGCCTGCTCGCGCTCCCCCTCACGACCGGCGCGATCGCCTACGCCTCTGCCTACGCAGGGGCGCGATCGGGCGTTCGGCGTCGCGGCCGATCGTTCACCACCCGATCGGCGGCGACGGCAGCGACTTCCGGCGATCCCTGAGCTTCTGGACCGCGTCTTCGACTTCGCGATCCTCTTTCTCCTTGGCAGGCCGCTTGCGCGTCTCGTAGCCCGCGTAGTTCGGCGGGATGCCGAAGAGGTAGCGTGGCTGGGGCGTGCGCTGGATCTCGCCGTAGTCGATCCGGACATGCAGCGCGCCGGTGCCGGCGCCGAGCGATCCCTCGAAACGAAGCGGCACGCCGTCCGGCGCCAGCCATGCGCGGCCCGCGACCCCGTCGCCTTCGACGTTGAAGCGCGTCGCCGGGATCCCGTCGATCGACTCTTCGACCTCGCGCGCGAAGCGCGTGCGCAAGCGCGGCCCGAACGGATCCGGGATCGCGGGATGGGCGGCGGCTTCGCTCCGCATCCGGTGTTCCACGAACGTCTTCGTCCCGGGCGCGAGCACCCAGGTCACCTGCAGATCCGGTCGGTCGATCACGATCCGGTCCTCGCCTTCGATCGTCGCCTGGCGACGACGCAGACCGTAGGCGTAGTACTCCGTCACGTACTCGACCGGTCGCGTCTCCCCGTCGGCCTCCGTCACCTCGACTCGCAGGTCGGCCTGGTAGGCGGGACCCGGCGGTGGCGGACCGAACGTCGTACAGCCCGTGAGCACGAGGCTCGACAGGAAGACGAGAATCGAGGCGGCGAAGATCGGGGATCGCCGCGCTGCGGGACGCTTCGAAAGCAGTGCTCGGGTCATGACCGAACCCTCCGGCGCGTCCGGAGAAAGTACCGCACCGGGAAGGGGGCTAATCAGACGTGAACCGGCGGGTTCGCGAGCGCTACAGCCGGCTCGATCCCGGCGCCATGATCGGGCGCTTGATCGCGGCGCGCGCGCCGACGAGGCCCTTCACGCCCTCTTCGAGGCCATTCACCGACAGGTGGTACATCGGGAACATGGCGGAGATCTGCCGGCAGGTGGACGACATCGCCCACTCGACCGGACGATCCGGGTTCAGCCACACGCTGCGGTCGAAGTGTCGCTCGATCCGGTCGAGCCAGGCGGCGCCGCTGGTCTCGGTCTCGTTGCGGAAGTTGATGTTGCCCCGGGCGGAGTTCAGCTCGGTCGGGTGCATCGCCGCGTCGCCGATCACCATCAGCTTCCAGCGCTCACCGTAGGTCCGGAGCAGGTCCGCGGTCATGATCGATTCGCTCCGGAGCAGACGACCGGTCTCGTAGACCCGTTCGTATACGCAGTTGTGGAAGTAGTAGGCCTTGAAGTCGCGCAGGCCGCGCTCTTCGTGGAGCGCCGTCAGCAGCCGGCTCACCGGCTCGAAGTACGGGTCCATCGTCCCGCCGACGTCCATCAGCAGGAGCAGCCGCACGTCGTTCTTGCGCTTCGGCCGGAAGATCAGCTCGATCTCGCCCGCTTCCTTGCAGGTCTTGTCGATCGTGCCGTCGATGTCGAGCTCTTCGGGACCGTCGGTCCGGGTCAGCTGGCGCAGGCGACGGAGCGCGAGCTTCACGTTCCGCGTATCGAGCGCGACGTCGGTCCGATAGTCCGAGAACTGTCGGTCCTCGTAGACCTTCATGGCGGAGCGGCCGCCGCTCGAGCCGCCGACGCGGATGCCGGTCGGGTGCTGGCCGCCGTGGCCGTAGGGGGACTTGCCGCCGGTGCCGACCCACTTGCCGCCGCCGTCGTGCCGCTCCTGCTGCTCCTCCATCGTCTCCTGGAATTTCCGCATGAGCTCCTCGATGTCGAGGTGCTCGAGGGCGGCGTATTCCTCCGGAGAGAGATCTTCGGCCGGCTTCGGGTTCGCGAGCCAGTCGAGGAGCTCCTGCGGGATGTCGACCGAGCCGGCGATCCCGTCGAAGTACTCGGCGAAGACGAGATCGAAGGTGTCGAAGTCGCTCTCGCTCTTCACGAGGCACGCGCGCGCGACGTGATAGAAGCCCTCGACCTTCGAGTCGTGGAGCCCCTTCTCGAGACATTGCAGCAGCATGCGCCACTCCTGCAGCGTGCTCTTGAGGCCCGCGGCGCGGAGTGCGTAGAAGAATTCGAGGAAGACCATCGCCGCCTCTCTATGGGCCGCAGGCGCGGGCGCCTAACGGCGACCGACGCCCTTCAGCTCTTCCATCGAGGTCGGCAGCTTGCCGTCGCGATCGAGGTACTGGGAGATCACCTTCGTGTCCTGCTCGTTCTTGAGGAGCGCCCCCATGAAGGGGATCTCCGCCTCGAGCTGGCCGGGGTTGGCGCCGGCGCGGAGCAGCGCCGTGATCCAATCGATCAGCTCCGAAGTCGAGGGGCGCTTGCGCAGCTCCTTCTGGTCGCGGAGCCAGTAGAACTTGACGAGCACCTGCTCGAGGAGCGCCTTCTCGACCTGCGGATGGTGGACGTCGACGATCTCGCGCATCTGGTCGATGCCCGGGAAGTCGATGAAGTGGAAGACGCAGCGACGCAGGAACGCGTCGGGCAGCTCCTTCTCGTTGTTCGACGTGATGATCACCATCGGGCGCTGGTTGGCCACGACCTCGTCGCCGGTCTCGAGCACCGTGAACTGCATCTCGTCGAGCTCGCGCAGGATGTCGTTCGGAAACTCGAGATCCGCCTTGTCGATCTCGTCGATCAGCAGGACCTGGCGTTCCTCGGCGGAGAACACGCGACCCAGGGGTCCGAGGCGGATGTAGCTGCGGATGTCCTTGACGTCACCGTCGCCGAAGCGCGCGTCGTTCAGGCGCTGGACCGTGTCGTAGACGTAGAGACCGTCGTCGGCCTTCGACGTCGACTTGATGTGCCAGCTGTCCATCTGCATTCCGAGGCCTTCGGCCACGTGATGCGCGAGCAGCGTCTTGCCCGTGCCGGGCTCGCCCTTCACGAGGAGCGGGCGCTGGAGGGCGAGGGAGCAGTTGACGGCGTCGATCAGGGCGCGAGAGGCGATGTACCCGCTCGTACCCTCGAAGCGATCGAATCGCTCAGCAGGGGCAGCTTCGGACATGGGGGACTTCTCTTTCTGCTTCAGAGCGAGCGGGCCCCTACCGGCCCGCCGAACGCACGCGCGTCGTCGTCGACTAGGGGCGTTCGTGGATCAGGAGCTTCTTCTCTTCGCCGAAGAGCACGGCGATCTTGCCGCGACCGGTGACGCCCTGGACGACCCCCTCACCGAGGGTCTTGTGGGCGATCCGGTCGCCGGGCTCGAAGCTCTCACGAATGTTGTACGTGCGGATCGGTCGCGTGAGGTCGGCCTCCACGATCGCGTCCGCGGGATCGGTCTTCTTCGGCTTGGGCTTCGGCTTGAGCTTGCCCGCGCCGGTCTCCCACGCCTTGTCGAGCGTGATCGCGCCGGCGAGGACCGCGCCCTCGTCGTCGTAGTTCCAGCCGACGCCTTCGCTCGTGTCCGTCGACAGACCAACGAAGAAGACCTCGGTTCCGATCGACTCGCCGATCTCGCGCGCGATCCGCTCGAGCTCGCGAATCCAGCCCGCGCCCTTCTGCGCTTCCCGCTTCCGGCAGAGCTTCCAGTACTGCGGGCTCGCCGCGAGGATCACCGCCGGCGCTTCTTCGCCCAGGGTCTTGCCCGTGGCCTCGAGGATCTCGGCGCCCAGAGCGGCGCGATTGCCGTCGACGAAGGCCGCGTGGGTGAGGCCCTGGAGGAAGAGTCGGAGCGGCGTGTCACCGGCACCGCTCCGCGTCGCCTCGGGCTCGAGGAACTTCAGCACGACGACCGCCGGGCGGTCCTCGCCGATCACCGCGAGGAGCGGGATCTCGTCGACGCCGGCGTTCGGATCGGCGTCGCCCTTGTCCTTGTCGGCCGCCGCCGTCTTGATCGGGACGGAGTGGTCGACGATCGTGAGCGACTCACCGGAGGGCAGCTCGAGCGCGGGCGGAGCCTCACCGTTCGCGGCGCGCGCGATGGCTTCGGCGAGGTGCTTCTCGTCCTTGTTGTTCTGGCGCTGCTTCGCCTTGCGACCGACGCGCACGTTCAGGTGCTTCAGGTCTTCGGCGGAGCGCTTGGGCGAGTTCGCCGACTCCGTCTGGTAGTCGGTCTCGAGGCTCACGCCCGTCAGCTTCTCGGCTGCGGCACGAAAGCCCTTCGCTTGCTTCACGTCGCGGTCGTTCGCGAGGGTGATGAGCGGGTGCAGACTCAATTCGGTTCTCCCGGGGATGGCGCGCGAGCCGGGTTCGGGGGCGCGGTATGGGAAGATCGGGGATGACAGAGGGCGCGTACGCAGGTGCAGGCAGATCGTTCGGATTGGACGAAAAACGGTCCAATCCGGCGCCCCAACGGATTCGAGGCCCCGTCGTGATCCGAGGGGCCTCGTGGGGACTCTAACACCGGTCGATGGAGATATCAGGAGAAGCCCCGCGGGGTTTGCGGGACGCGAGTGCTGGGGAGGTGCGAAGAGCCAGGAATCGGCCAGGAAAGGGCCTCAGCCCTCTTCGGTCTCACCGCGCAGCCGGAGCTTCCCGGCGTCGAGCTCGAGGACGACCTCGTAGGGGTCCCGGCCCGCGCGGAAGACGGTGGCATCGAGGGCGGCCTGGTGTTCGGTCGCGCTCTGGGGCTCGCTCGGGCCCGACCAGCAGGGCGGATCGATCTCCGTCGGTGTCGTCGGTGCTGTCGGCGCGGTCGGATCCTGCGAACTCATCCCTCTACTACTACCCATCACTCGTCGGTTCCAGATTCTCTCGACGCGGGACACGCGTCCCGGCCGGCTGCGCAACGAAGCGGCAACCGATTGGACTTATCGCGACCCATACCCCGAGTCTTGAAGGGTTTTCTCGTTTCGCCGGACCCGAAGGCCGCTTCTCTGGCACACGATCCACAAGCCCGCGAATCCCTTCGTCCTGGTTGAAAGGCGACGTTTCGAGATGCAATCCGGAATCCCGATTTCGAACCTCTTCGCGGCGGAAGCGACCCTCGCTTGTGCGATCGCGGTCTGCTTGATCGCGTGTGATGGCAACGAGCGCACGGCCGAGAACGGTCGGGCACAGGACGCTGCGCATGCGACCTCCCATCTCCCCGCGTCGCCCGATCCGCGCCGCAGCGCCGACGCCGACCTGGCGTCGATCCGCGACCGCGCCGACGCGGCGTTCGCTGCCCTCGAGCCTTCGCGCTCCCAGGGTAAGAGCCGCGTCGGGCCGCGGCCTTGGCCCGACGATCTCCCGGTCGCCTGGCCGGCGGCGGCCGCGGGCCAGGTCCTCGCCGACACCCGCCGCGACGGAGACCGGCTCCTGCTGGTCGACGTCCCCGGCGAACGCGACGCCGCGCTCGAGCGCTACGCCGAGGATCTACGTGCGGGTGGCTTCCACGTCGAGGCCGGCCGTCACGGAGGAACGCCCTCGCTCCGGGCCCAGGCCGGCGATGCCGAGGCGGAATTGACCTTCTACGCCCGCGAGTCGGGCGGGAAGCCGGTCACCCGCGTCGAAATCCTCTTCCCGGGCCGCGCGGCCGGCTAGACATCCACACGATCTCGGACGAGACTCGCCGCGTGTCGAACCGCTCCTCCCGCATGAACCGATCCCTGCTCGGGATCGCGATCGCCGCCGTGCTGCTGCAAGGCGGCTGCGGCGCGCTCCTGCTCGTCGGAGGCGCCGGGACCAGCGCGATCGCCTTCGCGACCGGAGAGCTCCGCGTGACCGAGCCGGTCTCCCTCGCGACGCTGCACGAGGCGACGAAGAACGCCGTCGAGACGCTGCGCTACGTGGACGTCGAGGCCATCCTGGACGACGACCGGATCCGCTGGCGCGCGACGACCGCCGGCGGCGATCCCGTCGACATCCGGCTGATCGCGCGGAGCGAGGACGAGACGGACCTGCGCATCCGGATCGGCGTCTTCGGGAACGAGGCCCGATCCAGGCTGGTCCTCGAGCAGATCCGGCAATCGCTATGACCCTCAGGATCGACACCCGACGGTCGATGCACACCGCTGGGGGGTAGGTCGACTTGGGGGTGTCGCACGGGCTGATCGAAGCCGTCGTCCTACTCGCGCTCGCGAGTGCTGGACTCGCGGCGACCGAACGCCTCCGGCTGCCCTCCGTCGTCGGCTTCCTGGTCGTCGGTGCCATCGCCGGCCCCGGCGCCCTCGGCCTGGTCTCGGATCCCGACGCGGTCCGGGAGCTCGCGGAGCTCGGCGTCGTCTTCCTGCTCTTCGAGATCGGCCTCGAGCTGCCCCTCGAGCGCGTCCGCACGCTCTGGCGACCCGCGCTGATCGGCGGCGGATTCCAGGTCGCGTTCACCCTCGCGCTCGTGTCCGCCGCGACGGCGGCACTCGGTCTTCCGCTGCCCGCGGCGCTCGTCGTCGGCGCCGGCGTATCGATGTCGAGTACCGCGATCGTGCTGCGACTGCTGACCGACGAAGGACAGATCGACGCACCGAGCGGCCAGCTCTCGGTCGCGGTGCTCTTGATGCAGGACCTCGCGATCGTCCCCTTCCTGCTCCTCGTCCCGCTCCTGGCCGGCGATGTCGAAGGCGGCGCGGGTATCGCCCTCGCGATCGCGAAGATGATCCTCGCCCTCGCCTTCGTCGGGTTCAGCGTGTGGTTCCTCGTGCCGCGGATGCTCGATCGCGTGGCCCAGAACCGCGGCGGCGAGCTCTTCAGCCTCTTCGCGCTGCTGATCGTGCTCGGCTCGGCGCTGACCGCCGAGGCCCTCGGCCTCACCCTCGCCGTCGGCGCCTTCCTCGCGGGCGTCGCCGCGAGCGGCTCACCCTACGCCCATCAGCTCTTCAGCGAGGTCGTGCCCCTGCGCGGCGTCCTGCTCGGCATCTTCTTCACCGCCGTCGGCATGTTCTTCTCGCCCGCGCAGGTCGCCGACGCCCCGCTCACGCTGCTCGTCGACGTGGTCGCGATCATGCTGGGCAAGACCTTGATCGTGGTCTTCGCTGGGGTCGTGCTGCTGCGCCGGTCGCTCCGGGTGAGCCTCGAGGCCGGCCTGTCGCTCGCGCAGATGGGCGAGTTCGCCTTCGTGCTCCTGGGCGTCGCCAGTCAGGCCGGGGTGATCGAACCCGTGCTGCAGGCGCGGGTCGTCGCCGCTTCGATCGTGACCCTCGTGATGTCGCCCTTCCTGATCCGTTATGCGCCGTCGATCGCGAGCGCGGTCGCCGACCGTCTCGGCCATCCGGGCGCGAGTCTCACCGACGGGAGCCCACTCCCGGAGGCGGCCGCGGGCGAGCGTGTCGTCGTGATCGGCTACGGGCCCGCGGGTCAGACCCTGATTCGCTTGATGCGTTCGCTCGACGTGCCCTTCATCGCGGTCGACACGAACCCGAGCGCGGCGCTCGAAGCGCGCGGGACGGGCGAGCCCGTCATCTATGGCGACGCGACGCGACCGCAGGTGCTGCGCCACCTCGAGGTCTGGGACGCGCGGCTCGTCGCCGTGGCAATCTCGGACCCGCTGGCGACGCGGCGAATCGTGTCGCGGATCCGGGCGATGGCGCCGGACACGCCAGTGCTCGCACGTACGCGTTATGTCCGGGAGGTCGACCGCCTGTCGATGGCGGGGGCGGACGTCGTGGTCGCCGAGGAGTTCGAGGGCTCGATCGAGCTCGTCGCGCGCGCCCTCGAGAACTTCGAGGTGCCGACCGGGGCGATCGCGCGCTTCACCGAGGCCCTCCGCGAGGAGGGTTATGGCGCGATCCGGGCACCCGCGGCGCTGCCGATCGATCCCTGGCTGATCGAGCTCCTCGAACACACGGACACCGAGTGGGTCGAGGTCCCCTTCCACGTCACCGATCGCCCGACCCTCGGCTCCCTCGACCTCCGCGCACGCACCGGCGGCAACGTCCTGGTCGTCGAGCGGGGAGAGACCAGCCAGCCGAACCCGAACCCGGACTTCGCCCTCGATCCCGGCGACAGACTGCTCGTGCTCGGGAGCGCCGAGGAGCTCCAGCGCGTGCGCGAGCTGCTCGATGCCCCGCGCTAGGCGACGGCCCACGACGCGCTGATTCGCCGATCCGATTCGTCGATCGAGGCGAAATCCCAACGGCAAATCCGCCGGTCGGCCCGGACTTCGTCCGCGGTTCGTCGCGTCGTTTCAACTGGAGAACTTTCGCTACAGCGGGCCCAGTAAACCGCCGATTCCACCGGGGATTGAGCAGATCGGGGGGGTCTGCGCGTCGAGCCCGACGGGATCCGGAATTCCGCGCTCCACGCTCGTCTCCCCGTCTCGTTGGCGCCTGACCCCGGCGCCCCACCGGAGACGAGCCGATGTCCAGATTCCTGCCCCGAGTGACCGTTCGCAGCGAGGCGCCCCGCGCCGCGGCGATTTGGATCGCCCTGTTCGCGATCGTGGCGTCCACCGCCTGCCTCGACTCGAACATGGAGGGCGGCGGCGCCGCCCCCGTCGTGCCGGGCGGCCCGGGCACGCCGAGCGTCTTCCCGGAACCGGATCCGAGCCCGACCGGGACCCCGGGTGCGGCCGGCGCGATCGCTGCGGCCACCAGCTGCGTCGTCGACACGGTCCTCGGTGCCGTCGCCGAGACCGGTAGCATCGGACTTCCCTTCGACTCCGCCGACATCATCGCGCTCTGCGACGGCTGGGTCCTGATCGCGGACACGACCAACGACCGCGTCGAGCTGCGCAACATCTTCACCGGTCTGTGGGACACGCGCTGGGACCTTCCGGGCACGCCCGACGCCCTCGAGCTCGACGCCACCAACGACTACGTCTACGCGACGCTGCCCAACCAGAACCTCGTGGCCGCGATCGACCTCACGACCGGCACCGACTACGTCGCCACGACCAACGGCACCCCGACCTCGATCACGCAGACCGCGAACCAGCTCCTCGTGGCCGCCGACGACGGGGGCGAGCTGCGTGCCTACACGAAGCCCCAGCCGACCTTCGTCGGCCTCGACGCGACGCTCGCCAGCACGCACATCATCCACAACGACACGGCCGGACAGCTGATCGGGATCAGCGACACCGAAATCACACTCTTCGATTACACCGAGGTCGGCGTCGTCCTGACCGCCGTGCCGAACGCCGACGATCCGTCGAACGGAACCGTGCTCGACCTCGATGTGTCCCCGGACGACAGCCAGATCGCCTTCGTGAACCCGGGAGGCAACGCGAGCTTCGCCGGCGCGAACGTGATCAACGACATGTCGACCGCGAACGTCAATACGGTCATGGGCGCCTGGAAGGTCGAGATCAACCCGACCTCGGCCGCCTTCAACCCGATCGGCGGCGAGGACTACCTGCTCGCGACGAGCGCCAACGACTACGTCATCTTCGACTTCGCCCGACACGCCGAGATCACGCGGACGACGCCGACGAGCGCCTGTAGCGGCTCCTTCGACGAGTCCGAGTTCTCCGCGGGCGGCGACGTCGCCATTTCGAAGATGAGCTGCACGGGAACCGGCACCGAGATCCACTGGTACGCGCCGGCCGCCGGCTTCGGCAACTCCAACAGCACGATCGGTGTCCCGGCGGGCATCCTCGCGACGACGATCGGCGATCCCTTCTGCAGCACGGACACCCTGGGCGCGGTCACGCCCCTTCTGTCCGGCTCGCTCACGATTCCGCTAGGCGAGGACTTCGAGCCCTTCTGCGACGGCTGGGTCTTCCTGACCGAACGCCCCACCAACCGCGTGATCCTGAAGAACGTCATCACCGACGTGACGGCCGCCGAATGGGATCTCCGCGATCTCCCGGTCGAGATGGTCGTCGACGAGGCGAACCAGTTCCTCTTCGTCGCGATGGGGTCCGGCGGCGGCCTCGCGCGGATCGACCTCGCCGGCGCGGGCGCAGGCACGCTCGTCGAGACGGCCGCGCCCGGCTTCCCGCAGTCGATCACCCTCGGCATCGGCGGCGACGTCTGGACGACCGGCTTCTTCGAGCCGTCCGATGTCCTCATCGTCAATACCGACGGCCTGACGATGACGCCCGGCGGTGTCTTCACGCCGTCGGAGATCTTCTCGAGCGGCACCGCGCAGATCGCCTTCGATCGCACGAACAATCCCGGCACCGGCGTCCTCTTCCTGAGCAGCGCCGGCAACGGCCTCGCCAGCTTCGAGGAGACGCCCGGCCTCACGTACACGCAGATCGACGTCGACAACGAGATCTTCGACGATCTGGACAGCGAAATCGTCATGGCGTCCCCCGACGGCTTCTCGATCGCGATCGTCGACCAGGTCGCCGACCTGATCTTCGACCTCGAGACCGGCCTCACGCAGGACATGACCGACACGTTCTGGGTCGTCGACTCGCTGCTCGACATGACGGCGATCGCCTTCGACGGGCTGGGCAACCGGCTCGGCGTCGCGACCACCGAGGAGCTGATCGTCTTCGACGCGAACGGGGCCCACGACGAGATCGTCACGCTGCAGCCGACAGGCTGCGACGTCGACACCGAGGCGCGCCCGGGCGTGTCCCGGGGCAACGACGTCGGCTTCTACAAGAGCGACTGCGGCTCGGTCGGGTCGCTCACGGAGACGATCTTCTGGTGGGCGCTCTGAGCCGCTGATCGGGGCCACAGGGGCCCTTTCTGCCGCCCGATCCGCGAGGACAGCTGCTAGAATCCGGACCGCCCGTGTTCGCAGGGCGCGCGCCCCCCATCGCGCCCGGCACGACAGGTCCCCCCAATGACCCAGCAGTCCGCGCATTCGCGCCTTCATCAGGTGCGCCCCTCCGACACGTTCGCCCGCCGGCATCTGGGCCCGCGCCACAGCGACCTCCCGGAGATGCTCGCGCGGGTCGGCGTCGATCGGCTCGACAGCCTCGCGGACGCGACGGTCCCGGCTTCGATCCGCGCCAAACAGAAGCTCGTCCTCGACGGGCTGCCCGAGGCGCCGCTCGGCGAAGCCGAGCTGCTCACGGCGCTGCGGGAGATCGCGAACGAGAACCGCGTCCACCGCAGCTACCTCGGCCAGGGCTACCACGGCACGATCGTGCCCGGGGTCGTCGCCCGGAACGTGCTCGAAAACCCCGGCTGGTACACGCAGTACACGCCCTATCAGGCGGAGATCTCGCAGGGACGACTCGAGGCCCTGCTGAACTTCCAGACGATGGTGGCGGACCTGACGGGGCTGCCCCTCGCGAACGCGTCGCTCCTCGACGAAGCGACGGCTGCCGCCGAGGCGCTCGGATTGTGCCGCGCGGTCGGCAAGGGCGAGAAGAAGAGCGCGTTCTTCGCCGCCGACGATTGCCATCCCCAGACCCTCGGTGTGCTGCGGACCCGGGCCGAAGGCCTCGGCATGACGCTGCACGTCGGCGATCCCGAGACCGCGGACTTCGAAGCGCTCGGCGTTTGCGGCGTGCTGCTCCAGTACCCCTCGACCGACGGACGCGTGCGCGACCCGCGCGGGATCATCGAACGGGCCCACGCTGCCTCCGCCCTCGCCTGCGTGTCCGCGGACCTGCTCGCGATGACCCTGCTCACGCCCCCGGGCGAGCTCGGCGCCGACGTCGCGCTCGGCACGACCCAGCGCTTCGGGGTGCCGATGGGCTTCGGCGGTCCCCACGCCGCCTACTTCGCGACCCTCGACAAACACGCGCGTCGGATCCCGGGTCGCCTTGTCGGGATCTCGGTCGACCGCGACGGTCGCCGCGCCTATCGCCTCGCGATCCAGACCCGCGAACAACACATCCGGCGCGAGAAGGCGACGAGCAACATCTGCACCGCGCAGGTCCTGCTCGCGATCCTCGCCTCGATGTACGCGGTCTATCACGGTCCGGTTGGACTCACCCGAACCGCGCTGCGCGTGCGCGCGCTGACCGGCGCGCTCAAGCGCGGACTCGTCCGACTCGGCCAGGACGTCGAGGACTTCGACTACTTCGACACGCTGCGGGTGCGCCCCGTCGGACTCTCTGCGCAGGACGTGCTCTCCGCCGGCTGGGAGCGCGAGCTCAACCTTCGCCCGTTCTATCGATGGGCCGAAGGCTCTCAACGCGGCGCGCGCCACCAGGAACCGGACGGCTCGTTGGGCATCGCCCTCGACGAGACGACGACCCCGGACGACGTGCTCGACATCCTGTCCTGCTTCGCAGGAGACTCTCTTGGCGCCGCAGGTGCTGACCTCGACTTCGATTTCGAGGCGATCGCGCCGACGGAGGAGAACGAGGACGCCCTCCCGGAAGCGCTCACGCGCTCGAGCGAGTTCCTCACTCACGAGGTGTTCCACCGCTACCACTCCGAGACGGAGATGTTGCGGTACATCCATCGCCTCGAGGCGAAGGACCTCTCGCTCACGACGTCGATGATCCCGCTCGGCTCGTGCACGATGAAGCTGAACGCGACGGTCGAGATGATCCCGGTGACGTGGCCGGAGTTCGGTGACCTGCATCCCTACGCCCCGGCGGATCAGGCGGCGGGCTACGCGATGTTATTCGAGCAACTCGAGACCTGGCTCGGTCAGATCACCGGTCTGCCCGCCGTGTCGCTTCAACCGAACGCGGGCTCGCAGGGTGAGTACGCGGGTCTGCTCGCGATCCGCCGATATCACAAGGCCCGCGGCGAAGACGAGCGCGACGTGTGCCTCATTCCGGTGTCCGCGCACGGCACGAACGCGTCGAGCGCGGTCATCGCCGGCTTCCGCTGCGTCGCGGTCAAGTGCGACGAGCGAGGCAACATCGACGTCGGCGACCTGCGCGAGCGGATCGCGGAACATCGCGACCAACTCGGCGCGCTGATGATTACCTACCCCTCGACGCACGGCGTGTTCGAGGAAGCGGTGGTCGAGATCTGCGCGGCGATCCACGAAGCCGGCGGGCAGGTCTACATGGACGGCGCGAACATGAACGCGCAGGTGGGACTCACGTCGCCCGCCGAGATCGGTGCGGACGTCTGCCACCTCAACCTGCACAAGACGTTCTCGATCCCGCATGGTGGCGGCGGCCCGGGCATGGGACCGATCTGCGCGGCGGAACACCTGCGCGACTTCATCCCGGGCCATCCGGTCTTCGGCAACGGCGCCGTCTCCGCCGCGCCTTTCGGCAGCCCCTCGATCCTGCCGATCTCCTGGAGCTACATCGCGCTGATGGGCGCGGAGGGGCTCACGCGCGCGACCCGGATCGCGATCCTGAACGCGAACTACATGGCCCGCCGGCTCGCCGACCACTACGACGTGCTCTACACCGGCCCCGGCGGCCGGGTCGCCCACGAGTTCATCATCGACTGCCGCCCCTTCGAACGCAGCGCGAACGTGACCGTCGAGGACATCGCCAAGCGGCTGATCGACTACGGCTTCCACGCGCCGACGATGTCATTCCCGGTGGCGGGCACGCTCATGATCGAGCCGACCGAGAGCGAGGCGAAGGAGGAGCTCGATCGGCTCTGCGACGCGCTGATCACGATCCGTCAGGAGATCCACGCCATCGAGCGCGGCGACGTCGCCGACGGCGATTCGCCCCTCAAGCACGCTCCGCACCCGGCGGAGGTCGTGTGCGGCGACGAATGGCCCTTTGCCTACACCCGGGCCGAGGCGGCCTACCCTGCGCCGTGGACACGCGAGCACAAATTCTGGCCGCCGGTCGCGCGAATCGACAACGCTTACGGGGATCGCAACCTCGTCTGCACCTGTCCGCCCCTCGAGGATCTCGTCGAGGAAAACTGACCGCCCGGGCGGGCGGCGAGCGCCGATCCGCCGGGTGCTACCGTTTCGCGCTTCACACGCGCGTTCGTTCCCCCTCGAACGAGCGCAGCTGGAGTGATGGAACCGTGGCTGATCCGGACTCGTTGTATTCGATCCTCTGGTCGACCGACCCCAGCGGACGCACCGCTCTGTGGCTGGTGATCGGCGCCGCGACCGTCGCCGCGGCCACGGTCTACGGACCGCTCCTGCTCCGGCTCGCGCGCCTCTTCCTCCTCGAGCGGCGTCTGCGCGACCCCTCGAGCGACCTCGACCGCAGCGGTGCGCCCGGCGGAAGGCACGATCCGCTCCGACAGGTCATGGCGGCCTCGCCCCTCGCGGACGCCTTCTCCGAGTTCGATCGACGCTGGACGACGGCCCAGCTCGGCGAGAGTCACGATCGCGCGCCGATCCGCCTGATCGACGTGTTCGAGGACAAGCCGCTGCTGCCCTACGGACCGCGGCGCAGCCTGCTCCCGGTCCTGCCCGGGCTCTTCCTCGGTCTCGGGGTCTTCGCCGCCTTGCTGGGACTGATCCCGAGCCTCTCGAGCCTCGCCGCCGACGAAGCGTCGCGGGAGGCGCAGTCGGCCTGGATGGCCATGCAGCTCGGCCAGGCGCTGCGCGCGACGGCCTGGGGTTTCCTCTGCGGACTCGGGGCCGCCATCACAGGCCGACTCGTCGAAGGCGGATTCAACGCCCGAGCGGTCTCCCTCGATGAGCTCGTCGAGCGCGCCTACGGCTCCGTTTCGCCGGGTGAGCTCGCGGAGATCACGCGCCAGACCCAGCAGCGCAGCCTCGAGACCCTCGGCAAGGAGCTCACCCAGTTCGCCAACGAGCTGAACGAACGCCTCGACCGCGGACTGCAGCGGATCGAGCAGTCGACTTCTCGCGCAGCCAGCCTCGTCTCCCAGGAGCAGCGCGGTGCGCTTCACACCGTCGTTCAGGAGCTGTCGCTCTCGGTCCGACAGGGCGTCGAGCATCACCTGACCGAGCTGCGCGGCGCGCTGCAACGCGCGATCGAGCATCAGGGCACGGTCACCAGCGGGCTCGCGGAGACCTTCGAGCGGATGGTCGAGAACTCACAGACACAGGAACGTGTCGCTCGCACGTTGATCGACAGCGCGAACTCGGTCGAAGAAGCCGCGCGCTCGATGCGCGGATCCGCCGGCGAGATGAAGCCCGTCCTCGAACACCTCGGCACGACGAGTCGCGCGCTCTCCGACACCGCGGACAAGATCGGCGACACCCAGCAGGTGGTCGCGCGAACCGCGGAAGGCGTGCGCGGCTCCCTCGAGCACGCCGCCAGCGGCGTCGACGAGCAGCGCGAGTTCATCGAGCGATCCCTGGGTGAGATCCGCCGGTCGCTCGTCGGACTCGGCGACGGCCTCGGCGACTCCCTCCAGCGCTCGCTCCGCGAAGTCGACGACGTGCTCGGTTCGACCGTCGGCCAGCTCCGCGACACCCTGGCCGAATCGAACGAGACGATCGAGCGCCTCTCCGGTCCGATCCGCGCCGCGGAGGGCACGACCCGCGAGACCCACGTCGCCCTCGACCGCGTGCGCAACGAGGTCGAAGCCCTCGGCCAGTGGATGAACCAGGCCGTGAAGCCCCTACGCACCGGCCTCAGCGACGTCGAGACCCGCGCCGAGGACATCAGCCGCGCGATCGGCGAGTTCTCGAGTCATACGCGGCAGATCGACAAGACGATGGAGTCCCTTCGCTCGGAGATCCACGAGGAGAGTCGTCGTCTCCAGGGCGCGGGCAGCGACCTCGGCCGCCGCCTCACCCAGGCGACCGACGCGGTCGGCATGCTCGAGACCACGACGTCGGAGGCGGTGCGCCGCGTCCGGCCGAGCGAAGGTACGGCGCCGCGCGAGCGGAGCTGGTCCCCGGCGCCGTCTTCGGAGCGCGCGTCCGAGCCCGAGCCGCCCCACAGCGTCTCGCGCTTCGACCGGCCGCCGCGCGATGAGTCGCCGCGTTTCGAAGAACCGCCGCCGCGAACCCCGGCGGGCGATGCCGCGACACCGTCGCCGTCGCCGTCAACCTCGACCTCGAGCTTCGCTGCGAACCACGACGACGAGGAACCGCACGAGACGAACGAGTCGACGGCGCGCGACCTCCCGCTCTCGGGCTATCGCATGGGCACGCCCCGGGCCCAGGGACCCGACCCTTATGCACGCTTCGATGACGGCAGCGGCGGCGACGCCGGCGGTCAGTCGAACCTGCGCCACTTCCCGACCTCGGATCGTGAGCTCGGGGACGGGCTGAAGCTCTCCGGGCTGCTCGGTCGCTCGGAAGAGGACGAATCGGACGAGCGCGACGACGAGCCCAAGGACGAGTCGGACTAACGATGGGCGCGCGATTCCACGGACGCGGCGTACACGCGCGGGACGCCGACCGGCCCGGTCGCGGCGGGGCCACCGTCGACGGCGTCGCCGGATTCGGGGAGTGGTGGGGCACGCTCGCGGTCGTCGCGCTGGTCGCGGTCGGAGTCGTCTCCTTGATGGGCACGAGCGGTGCCGCCCAGAGGCCCGCGCCCGTCGATCCGTCCCCCCAGATGCTCGCGGCGATCGCACCGGCCGAAGCCGCCCTCGGCGACGTCGAGCGCGCCTTCGCGTCGCTGTGCAGCGACCCGGTCCTCCTCGCGATCGAGCTCGAGCCCGATTGCGAGACGGGCGTAATCACCCTCGCCGACGAGCTCTTCGACGGCTTCGGCAGCGCGACCCTCGGCCCCGAGGCCCAGGAGGACGTGCTCGCCGCGATGCGGATCTACCTGGGTCGACTGCGGGAGCTGCCCGCCATCTGGGACAGCCTCGAGGCGATCGAGCTCCGCGGTCACGCCGACCCGCGCGCAGTCCGCACGCCCTACGCGACCAACATGGTCGGCTCTCAACAACGCCCCCTCGGCGTGCTGCTCTTCCTCGTCGGTGAAAGTGGGCTGTCGGAGTCGGATCGCGGAGACTTCGAGCGGCTCGCGGTGGTGTCGGGGGTGTCCTTCTCGCGACCGCCGGCGACGTGCCCCCAGCAGAGCCGCGAGTGTTACGCCGAATGGCGCCGCGTCGAGGTCCGACCCGTCCTTTCCGAGTCACTTCGCCGGGGCGACTGGTCACGTACGCTCGAAGACATTCGCAAGAGCGCCCGGCAGATCCGGGACGATCTCGCCGAATCCGAAGGCTGATCCCAGGATCCGCCGCGTCCGATCCGGGGACGCGGAGGGGGCCTTCGGCATCCGACAGGCAACCTCGGAGCGGGGGATGAAACGCCCGCTGGCTCGCCGGGTTCCTTTGGTATGCTCTGCCCGCCTCACCTCCACGGAGACACACGATGGCCCGTTCCCGCACGCATCTTCTTCCCGCTCGTCGGACCTCGACGTCCCTGACCGCAGCGATCGCCGCCGCAATGGTGGGGCTCGTGGCCCTGGTCGGCTGCGAGTCGGGCACCCAGGAGCCGGACGCGCCCGAAGCCGAGGCCGTGGAGTTCGGAGCCACGCCGGAGGCCGACGCGTCTTCGGCTGCCGCCTCGCGCCCGGCGAGCAGCGGCTCGATCGATCCCAGCCGCTTCCCCGAAGAGCTGCCGGAGGGCGCGCAGGCCGCGATCCCGGAGAACTTCCCGTCGACGATGCCGGTCTATCCGAACGCCAGCCCGTCGATGGGCATGTCCGGCGCGGTGAACGACAACGAGCGAAGCGGGGTGGCGCTGCTCTCGAACGACTCGCTCGCCGACGTCGTCGCGTTCTACGAGACCAACCTCGACGCCGGCGGCTGGGAAATCACCGACACGAAGGTGATCGGTCCGAACACGTCGATCACCGCCACCAGCGATTGCGGCACGACCGTGCTCATGCTCCGCACCTCGGAAGACGGCGGCACGGACATCTACCAGCTGACCGAGGGCTGCTAGTCAGCCCGCCACGCCGGGCTCGTCCGAAGCGACGTCCTCGGGCGTGAGGAAGCGGTCGACGCGATAGAGCGTGCCGCCATCCCCTGCGAGCTCGCCCACGCTCGTGACCGGAAGGTCCTTGCGCACGCTCTCGAGGGTCTGCTCCGAGATCAGCAGGGTATCGGGCTCGGCCTGCTTCTGGATGTGCCCCGCGGTGTCGAGCACCTCGCTGTAGGCGATGCCCGCGGACAGGTCGACGAGCGACACGCCCGTGTGCGCGCCGAGCCGGAAGCGGAACGGCTGGCCCAGCAGGTTCGATGCTTCGTTGAACGCGTCGAGCCGCTCGAGGATCGAGCTGCCCGCGAGCAGCGCCTGTCCCGGGCTCTCGAAGAAGCACATGAGCTCGTCGCCGTTGCTGTTCAGCACCTGGCCGTCGAACTCCTCGCAGATCCCGGAGACGAAGCTGCGGAAGCGGTCGAAGGACACGATGATGTGTTCGGCCTTCTCGCCGCCGCCCTTCATCTTCCGCGACTCCACGACGTCGACGTCGAGGAAGCTGCCCAGCACGCTGTACTCCTCGATCTCGCGTTCGAGGTCGAGCTTGTCCTCCATGCGCTGCGAGAGCGCCGAGCCGGAGAGCGAGTTGGCGTTCCGGTCGACCGGCCGCGCCGTGTCCGTCAGCGCGACGCGGAGAACGACCCGATCGGCGAGCTGGATCTCGTCCCCGTTCTCGAGCTCCACGCGATCGACGACGGGGAAGCCGTTCACGAAGGTCTGGTTCGTTCCGCTCCGGTGGACGAGCTCGAGGGAGCGGCCGACGATCTCGATCTCGGCGTGGAGCCGCGAGACACCGCGCTCGGGAATCTGCACGTCGGCCTCTTCGCCGCGACCGATCGTGGTCGAACCCATCGTGATCGGGAAGCGCGCGTTCGGGAGCTCCTCGACGCCGCGAGCGACGATCAGGTCGCCGATCTCGACTTCGACCGGCCGCACGTCGGTCACGTCCCCGGGCATGCCGTGCGTCGAGAGCGTGACCTCTTCCGCGGGATCCGGCTGGGCGGGCGAACGGGTGACGGCCGTCTGGGTCACCGCTTGACGCAGACTTGCACCGGTCACGGTGCTCTCCCGCGCGGCGTCCTCCATGATCTCGGTCAGGCCGGACAGGTTCATGCCCTCGCGGGCACGCACGTCGATCGCGACGCGACCCATCTCGACCCGATCGCCGACCGAGAGTCGAGCGCGCGAGATCTCGGCGCCGTTCACGAGGGTCGGGTTGGCCGCAGTCGGGATGTGCTCGATCGACGTCCCGGTCCCGTCGCGCCGGATCCAGGCCTGCTTGCGGGAGATGCTCTTGTCGTCGAGCCGGATCACGTCGATCTGGCCACTCGCGGGCTGCCCCCGCCCGACCAGCACTTCGTCGCCCTCGAGGGTGAACTGGCTGCCGGCGTCCGCGCCCGCGACCACCAGCAGCTCCATCACGGGGCCGGTGGGCTCGCGATCCTCACGATTGCGCCAGGCGGTCAGCCAGGTCGACAAGGTTGCCTCCCGATCGGGGCCACAATGGGCGCGGCGAACGGGGCACACCATAGGATTCCCCGTCGATCCAGGGAAGCAGGCGCGTCTCCACTACGAAACACCGACCCGCGGGGCCCTGCCGCGACCGTTCTCACCGATCGAGAGGCTCATCGGCGGAATGCTCGCCCGGCTAGAGCGGGCCGAGCCCGGGCGGCGCGGGATCGCGCCTAGCGGCTGGTCTTCAGGCCCTTCGACATCAGCTCGTAGGCAAGCGTCGCCACGGGCTTCTTCTTGCGCGAAGCCACACGGTTCAGCTTCTTGAGCTCGGCGTCGGTGAGCATGATCGCGACGCGGTTCTTGCGCGCGTCGGGCGACGGACCGGTTCCCGATCCCTTCGGTCGCCCGGCGCCGGGTCGCGCTCCGCCCCAGCCCAATTTCTTCCTGGCTGCCATTCGATCCCCCGCTCGTGCCGGGTGGATCACCGGTCGCAGTGGACCGGGTCCGGACGGCTCGAGTCGTCTGGAAGTGGATCGTCCGACGGGCGGTCCGTGTCGATCGGGCGAACTCAACAAATTGGCCATGGGAAAAGCCCGAATTGGGGCTCGGGAACATTCGATTCGAAACGCTCTGAGCCGCATTCCGTCCGAAACCGGGAGCATTCCGGCGGGCGGCGCAATTTCCCGGCAGCGCCCTCAGTCGTCGTCCCGCCGCGTTCGACGGTCGCGCTTCTTCTGGCTCTTGCGACGTTTCGCGTCCAGACGTCGCTCCACCGCTCCGCGCCCCGGCCGCGTCGGGCGGCGCGGAGGGGCCTGATAGAGAGCGGTCCGGACGAGCTCGAAGAGCCGGTCGTGGGCCTCTTCGAGATTCCGGCGTCGGCTGCGGTGGCGATCCGCATGGACGACGAGAACGCCGGCCCGGGAGACCCGACCGCGCAGCCGGTCCATCAGCCGGGACCGCGCCTCCGCGTCGAGGCCTTCCGATTCGCGCAGATTCCAGCGCAGGGACACCCGGGTGCTCGACGTGTTCACGTGCTGGCCGCCAGGGCCGCCGGCGCGACTCGCCAGCTCCTCGAGTTCGTGACCCGGGATCCTGTTTCCGCCGGGTAGCGCCCGATCCCGGGCTCCGATCCCCTGCGTCGTGGCCATTTGCGTCTCTCCTGGGGCCGATTCTCCCGCCCTGGACGACGGCGCCGCCCGATCCGAGAATCCGCCTCGAAATCCCCGGTCCGGGCTTCAGACTCGACCCCGAAAGGTCGAATCGTCCAGTAGGGAGGCCCCCTCTCCGGGATGCGCGTGCACGACTGCACGCGGGCCCCGGCTCGCGGGCAAGGGAAGCGCGACTTCGTGGGTGAGTCCAGCAATGAACAGGTGAATGACCGCGCGATCGTGATCCAGCGCGCGGGGGAGCTCTCCGAGTTCGTGCAGGTCCTCGAGGATCTCGCGGTCCCCGTCGAGTTGCGCTCGGCCGCTTCGATGCCGACCCCGGACGAGGTCGCCGGCGCGGCAGTGGTCGTCGTGTCTGGCACGCGCCTGCTCGACGGTGGCACGCCCAACCTGTCTCTCTGGCCGCGCACTCTCGCCGTCGTCGACGACGCGAGCAAGACCCTGGTCGCGCATCTGAATCGCGTCGGCGCCGCCCTCGTGATCCGCCGCCCGATCCACCCGCGCACGTTGCGCCTGGTCCTGCTCCACGAAATCTATCGGGGTCCCGAGCGAAGGCGACGCAAGCGGATCCTGATCGGTCACCCGATCCGCGTCGGCACCGGCCTCTTCAAGCAGCGCGCCACGCTCCTCGAGCTGTCGGATACCGGCGCACGGATCGAGCTGCCGAAGGCGCCCAAGATCGGCGGCAAGCTCAGCATCCTGGTCGGCAAGGACCTGACGCTCGGCAAGCCCCTCAAGCTCCAGGCCAAGGTCGTGCGCTGCATCCGCGCCTCCGGCGAGAAGGGTCGCCAGGAATCCGAGATCGGTGTCGCGCTCGTCGATCCGCGCAAGCATCACAAGGCGGTCGCCGCGATCCTCGATCGATTCGCGTCCGGACCCGCGAGCTGGAGCGGCAAGGTCGAGAGCAGCGACGTCGACGGGGACACCGCGACCGGCAACACCTCGATCACCGCGGCGACGGCCGAATCGCCGATCGCGAACATCGACGCCGGCGAGTCCGAACGCCGACTCCCGCCTAGCAAGTCCGCAGAGCTCCCGCCCATGCGCTCCGCGGCCTCCGTAGTCGAAGAGGCGGAAGACGACGCCGAGAGCGACGAGCTGATCAGCGCGCCCGAGGTCGCAGAGGATGCGATCGACGAAGGCGCCTGCGAATCCGACGATCTCATGATCGGCGAGGACGAGATCGGAGCCGCGGAAGTCGCGAGCGACGACGCCCAGCTCGACGCCAACGCCGATGCCAACGCCGGTGCCAACGCCGGTGCCAAGGCCGATGCCAAGGCCGATGCTTCGTGCGATGACGAAGAGATCGACGCCGTCGACTTCGAGATCGGAGAACACGCAACGGCGACGCTCTCGTTCGAGGACGCAGAGGACGCGACCGAGGAGCTGACGCTCGACGACGCAGAGGACGCGACCGATCAGCTGCCCCACGAGGCCGACGCCGGAGACGAGGCGACGAGCGACGTCGAGATCGAAGTGAACGCCGATACCCAGACGGGCATCGAGTTCGAGATCGAGATGGACGCGCCTTCGGAAGCGCCCGCGACGGACGACGACGACCGGCGACGCGATCCACGGATCCCCTACGACCGCCGCGTGGTCGCCCTCGGTGAGGAAGCCGCGCGCGTGCTCGTCGGACGAGATCTCTCCCACGGCGGGATGCGCATCGCCGCGACGGAAACCGTCGACGTCGGCGATACACTCCGCGTCGCGCTCCACTGCGGCACCGAGCTCGAGCCGCTGGTCGTCCTCGCGACCGCGCTCCGAGACGACGGCGAAGCCGGCATCGTGCTGACCTTCCCGGAGCTGTCCGACGGACAGCGCGACCATCTCGAAAAGATCATCGCGAGCAGCAGCCCCATCCAGGCCGGCAGCGACGACGACTTGAACGCGCAAAGCGGCTCGGTCGTGATGGGCGAGATGCTCGAGACCGTGTCGAAGTCATCGGATGACGAGGTCGATGGCGACGCGGAAGCGCGAGATCCGAATGGCGAGTCGGGACCGGTCGAGTCGGAGGACGAAATCGAGGCCCACCTCGACTCAATCTTCGATACAGACGAGACCGTATAGGATCCCCGGCAGCCCGAGCGGCCCCTCCCCGTCCTCGTCGAACCACTGCTCCTCGAGCGCATCCGCCGCAGACGCTCGCCGGAGCGCCGCCGGAGATGGATCGACCTGTCGCGCCAATCGCGCGACGCCCCGGCCGTCGTCGAAGACGCGCTTCTCGATTCGGCTCTCGAGGGCCAGCGCGAGTGCCAGGCGACCGTCTCCGAGCGCCGATGCCTTCTGGTCCTCGGCGCGCCAGGTCGGGCCGGAGATGCCCGTGCCGCAGATGCGACCGGGCTCGTTCGGGGCCTCGACGAGCCAGTCCGGGGCGTCGGTTCCCGGCAGCCCCGAGAGATCCGCGTCCGGCCAGCACGCGAGGGCGTGAACCTGGCGCAGGCGCGCGCGGCCTTCGACGCCGGCATTCGTCTCGGCGAAGAGCGCGGCGATCCGGGCGTCCGAGAGCACGCCCGACAGCGACTGCGTCGTCATCTCGAAGTCACCGCGGCGTCCGCTGCCCGTGACCGACTGGACGTCGACGGAGAGCGAGCCGGCGGCCAGCGCGTCGATCGCCGCGACCCGCGCATAACGGATCGCGTTGCGCGGGTTGAGGGTCGGACCGGACGAGCCGACGGCGCAGCGGTCGGGCGGGGCGTCGACCCAGGCCACGATCGGCCGGGGCGGATCGAAACGAGCGGCGGCGGAGGGCCCGCCTCGGTCCGCGCCGGCGCACGAAACGAAACAAGCCACGAGTCCCAACAGACTCGTGGCTCGTTTCAGCATCGTTCGACTCGGAATCTCGAGGGGAGGGATCCGGGGGACCTAGTAGTCCTCCATCTCCTCGTCGAGCTCCGCGAAGGACTTCTTGGCGCGGGACTCGATGAAGGTCCGGAGCCGATCGCTCATCTCGTCCATCTCGCGAACCGAGTTCTCGAAGGCCGCGACATCGAGGGCGACCAGCATGTAGAGCTCGTTCGAGGGGGACAGCCACTGGTCGGTCTGCTGGGTGCCGTTCAGCGTCGCCTTGGACAGCGAAATCGTCGTGCTCGAGAACTGCTCGGCGGTCATCTCCGACTCCCCGTCGGTCACCTGCTCCTGGAAGTCCTTGACCATGTTCTTGACCTTGGTCTCCAGCGTGCGGCTGATCTCGGCACGCGCTCGGGAGGTGGCCTTCTGGCGCGTGATAGACATGTTGCCGGTGAAGCGCGCGTTGCCGACGCCGCAGATGCGGGCGCCTCCATCGTCGCCCCAGTAGGCGGTGCAGCCGGAGAGCACCCAGTCGGGGGCGCCTGCGAACTCGCTGGGTGCGACCTCGTCGGGCGCCGTGACGCCCTCGCCACATCCCGCGGTCGCCATCACGGCGACGACGGCCGTCGCGCCGAGGAAGAATCGAATCATCCGGTTCTGGACACGCATCCCGTGTGCCTCCAAGCCCTGTTGGCTCATCTCTTGCGGCCGGGACCCGCTTCCGGGATCCATCGGCCACCCATCGTTTGCGCGCTACGTGCCACGAGGTGCCGTGCGGGTTCCGCGCCGGCCCTGGTCCTCGATCTCGCACGCCGACCGCGTATGCTGCGCCCGGTACGTCGATCGCTTCTCCGATCGCTCCTGCCGGGGCGCAGGGTCGCGGGGGACATCCCCCCGGCGGCTGCTGGGATTAAGTAGCGTAATCCCCGAGATAGGTTTCACTGGCTCTCGCGCTTTTTCCGACGAAACGCGCGTTCCCCGATTCGGCACTGACGACGACGTAGGGGCTGGCCGAAGGCCTTCCCCCTGTCCGGTCCGATCCGATCTTGCCCGGCTCGGCGCCCGCCCTCTTCACCGCTCCGCCCCGGAGGTTTTCCCCACATGCCCTCGCGCCCTTCCACCCTTCGATCGCCCCTCCGAGCCGTCCGTGCCTTCGTCGCGTCGGCGGCGATCACGACGTGCTTCGTTTCCAGCGCGACGGCAGCGGCGCCGGACTGGGTGGAGCAGAACGGATTCTCCGAAGCGTATCCGACGAAGCGGTTCCTCGTCGGCTTCGCCCAGACGACGGGTAAGGAAGACGCGGTCGAAGCGGCGAAGCAGCAGGCCGCCGCGGATCTCGCCCGACAGGTGTCGGTGCAGATCGAGTCCAACGTCGTCGACGTGCTGCAGGAGCGACAGGGGAAGATCGAAAACGAGCTGACGAGTCAGATCCGCGCCACGTCGGACGTCCGCCTGGAAGGCATCCGCTTCGAGACCCACCGCAAGCGCAAGACGGTCTGGGCGCTCGCCGTCCTCGAACGACTGCCGGCGGCCCAGTCGCGTCGCCGTCTGCGCGATCGCGCGATCGTGGCGACTTCCCAGTGTCTCGACGCCGCCGCCAAGGAAGAAGAGGCCGGCCGGGCGCGACAGGCCCTCGATGCCTACCGCGGCTGCCGCCGCTCCCTCGACGAGGCGATCGAACACGAAGCGGTCGCGTCGGCGCTCACCCGCGGCGGTCTGCTCGGCGAGGACGTCGGCCCGACGCTCGCATCCCACGCGACGCGGATCAACGCCCGCGTCCGCGCGATTCCCCACGAAGATGCCCGCTCGATCCGCGGTGCAGCCGAAGCCCTGGCCGTCCAGCTCGGCGATGCAGGCATCGGGCGCGGGGTCCCGCTCACCGTGGCTCCCCTCCTCTATCAGGGCCGCGACGTCTCGAGCCCCTTCGGTCGCGAGGTCGCCCTCGCCCTGGAGTCGGCGATCGGCCGAACGAACGCGGGTCGCGCCGCGAGCGCCGACGCGATCGTCCTGCGCGGGACCTATCGCGAGCAGGGGGACGGGTTCCAGATCCGCGTGAACGCGAAGGAGGCCGCCACGGCGCGACTCGTGGCGAGCGCCGAGATCGTGCTCGCCGCGGGCGGGATCCCGGACGGCATCGAGACCCGCCCCGCGAATTTCGAGCGCTTCGCCGCGGACGCGGACAAGCTCGCCGGCGGCGAGGTCGTGTCCGGCGACCTCCGCGTCGAGGTCCGGACCGACCGGGGCGCCCGGGGCATCGTCTACGACGAGGGCGAGGCGCTCTCCCTCTATGTGCGCGTGAACCAGCCCGCCTGGATCCAGCTCATCTACGTCCTCACCAGCGGTGACCACGTCCCGATCACCCAGGAGTGGTTCATCGACGAGGAGAAGGTGAACCAGCTCGTCGAGTACCCCGCGAGCTTCGAGATCGTCGCGCCCTTCGGTGTCGAGATGATCCACGCGATGGCGTCGAGCGAGCGCCCCCCGAAGCTCGTCACCCGGGCCAAGGTGATCGACGGCGAGCGCTACACCGTGATCCCGGACGGCGCCGATCAGGTCGTGCGCACGCGCGGGATCGCGCGGCGCGAGAAGAAGGAGGTCGCGGAGCAGACCCTCACGCTGACCACGATGCGCAGCGCCTATTAGTCACACGGTCGTCGGACACGCGGATCGTGCGCAAGAGCGCTTCCCTTCGGAGACCCATTCGCCCCGAAACGCGATCCGAGTTGCGCGTTCGCTGCCGGTCGACTTCCTGACCTCGATGTTTCGATGAGATCGATCGGGCATGTGACAGAACGCACTCCAGCGGCGTCTGGGTCACGTCGATGTCGAACTCGTCATGAGAACAAGACCGACTCGACCTGGCCACCGCGGCGGTTTCACGCTGATCGAGCTGATGATCGTGGTTGCGATCATCGGCATCCTCGCCTCCATCGCCGTCCCGATGCTCGCTTCGCAGCAGCTCCGCACGAAGAGCACCGAAGCGAAGACGAACCTCGGCGCGATTCGCGTCGTCGAGGAGGCGAACTTCGGGGAGACCGGGACCTACCTCGCAGCGAACGCGGAGCCTGCGGTGGTTCCGGGCGGCTCGCCGGTCGTCTTCGACACCGTCGGCAGCGACTTCGCGCAGCTCGGCTGGTCGCCGGAAGGGCGCGTCTACTTCTCGTACGCCGTCGTCGCTTCGGCGGACGCGAGCGGCTACACGTCCGACGCCGCCGCGGACCTCGACGAGAACGGCGTGGTCCAGATCTGGGGCTACAAGAAAGCCGCCGGTGACGGCAGCTTCGTGAACGGTGGCCTCGGTTGTGACCACACCAACCTGATCGCCGAAGTGCTCGGCTCCTGCATCTCGAGCAACTCCGTCTACTAGCCCCCTCGCGACCGCGTGTTCGCGCGCCCGCCCGGAAGGTCCCCGCATGAACGCCGTCCCCCTTCTCCGCGGGTCGATTCGTGAGCGCTGAAGCACAGCTGGATGCGGCCACGGACGGTTTGCTCGACGACGAGCAGATCACGCCGCGACTCGAGCGCCTGCGGTCGCTGCGTTCCGCCTGGGGCGTGCTCGCACCAGCGGGCCTCGTCGCCGACGCCGACGAGATCGGCGCGACCGGTCGTGCGCTGACCGACCACCTGTCGGCGATCGTGAAGTCCCACAGCGACGTCTCCGACGCGGCGCTCGCCGGGATCGACAACCTGCTCGCCGAGTTCGAGGCCTCCATCCGCCACGTCGCGACGAACGTGCCGGTGTCCGCGCTGCGCTCGGCCCTGCCCGGCCTCCGCGACGAAGATCGCCGCGGACTCTGCGATCTCCTCGACCTCCTGATCGGCGACACCTACGGAAGCGAGCGCGACATCGCGGAACGGATCGGCGCGATCGACTACCTCGTCACGCTGCTCTGCACCCATGGCGCCGAACGCGGCGCGGTCCGTTTCGACCCGGTGACCCTGACGGAGCGGCTCTCGGCGCTGTGCGCGCAGCACGACGCCCCGGACGATCCTCGCCTCGCGGACGTCGAGGGCGAGTTCTTCGCCGCCGCGAACCTCGACGCGGAGGAGCTCCGGGAGGAACTTCGACAACGCACGCTGCGGGGGCGCAAGGTCGAGATCGGCGCGCTCTACTTCGCGCCGAGGGTCCTGCGCGCGATCGTCACCTACAACGCGGCGCTGCTCGCCCGGGTCGCGGACGAGCTGCTCGAGTCTGCGGACTGGGGCGCGATCGACGAGGCGCCGTCGGCGGCCGCGGAAGCGACCTCCGTCTTCGACTCCGAGCCGCTTCGCGCGCTCGCCGCGGCGGTCCATCGCCGGCTGCGTGAAGAAGCGCAGCAACCCACGCCGATCGACCGGATCGCCTGGGCCCTCGACTTCGACTACCTGGCGCCGAACGAATCGAAGGCGATCGAGAGCGGCGCCCTCGCCACGCCCGAAGACCCGCTCGGAACCGTGGTGCTGATCGGCCTCCTGTGCCGCTCGGTCGCGGTCCTCTCGATCGATCTGCAGGACGCGGGCCTTCCGCCCGACCAGTTGACCGGCCCCTGGGTCGACGAGCTGAACGCGCTCTTCCAGGAAGAGATCAATCGCTACATCTCCGACGACGCCTACAAGGTCGCCTGCGCCCTCTCCGAGCTGAAGAACAAGTTCCTGCTCGAGCCCCTCGCGGACCACCTGCGCGGAGAGCGCGCCGCGGAGCGGGCGGCCAAGCTGCCGCCTCCGCGCCCGCGTTCGCGTCCGAACGAGGAACCGGCCGCCGAGGAGCCGAAGCGCGAGAACGCGCGGGAGCTCGTGCGCGAAGCCCTGACTGCCGACGACGAGGAAGCCGACGCAGGCTTCGACTTCATGGCGATGCCGTGGGCGAGGATCGGCCAGGGCGTCGTCCTCGCCGCTGCCCTGCTCGCCGGCGTCTGGTATTTCCTGCAGCGCGACGTGGACCTCGACCGCATGAACGCGTCCCAGCTCGCCCAGCTCTCGCCCTACCTCGAAGCGGGTAAGCGCGACGGCGAGGGCGCCGGACGCTCCTTCGTCGGCGAGATCGCGGACGCCTGGCTCACACTCCCGCCGAGCGAGCGTGAGATGATCGCCGAGGATCTCGTGGAACGACTGCGCGCGCAGGGCATGCAGCAGGTGATGATCTACGACGGCGATCGACGGGTCCGCATCCAGGCCCTCGGCTCACAGCCGACCCGCGTCCTCTAGCTCACGTCACCGAGCTGTTCGGCGAGGGGCGGGGCCAGCTCCTCCACCCACGCGAGTGCGCCGCTCGAGCAGACGTCGCGCCCGGCGCCCGCGGCGTCGCAGACCGCTTCCGGCACCGCGCAGAGGATCGCGACCTCGGTCTCCTGCGACCCCTCGGCCCGCGGACGCCCGACCGCCTCGACCCAGAGCGAGAGCGGCGGTCGGTCCGCGACGTCATAGAAGCCGCGACTCGCGATCTCGGCCTCCCCCGTCGACAGCGAACGACCCGGTCGGAAGAGCAGCCACCGCACGCCGCTCACGCCTCCCACGGCGCCCTCCGTCGCATCCGTGAGCCCATCGCGCCGCGCCGCATCGAGCTGCGCGAGCAGCGCCTGCGCCGACGCCACGGAAGGCGCTTCGTCGAGCTCTTCGAGCTCGCTGCCGTGGAGTTGCACGAGTTCCTCGTGCACACGCTGCAACGCCGACCACGGGGCCTGGACGACGAAGCGCGCACGCTCGTCGAAGCGTGCGCGCTGGTCCGGATCGAAGGCCGGGAACGGCGTCGGCGATTGCGTCCGGGACAGCAGGTTCGCCATCGCCTGCGTGTCCGCCCGCGCGGGGACTAGAAGTTGTCGTAGTCGTCGAAGAGATCTTCCATCTCTTCGATCGACTCGTCCCGGCGCTCGGTCAGCTCGGCATAGGCTTCCCGGACCTGCATGAGCGATTCCGCCAGATCGTTCTCGAGGTTCGGCACGCCGTACATGCGCGTGCCGTCCGGTGCGACGAACTCACGCGCTTCCGGCTCGGGCGGCGGCGGCGGCGGCGGCGGCGGCGGCGGGGAGGCGAGGATCGGCGGCTCGGGCTCGGCCAGGGGCTCGGGCGCCGGCTCGGCGAGGGGCTCCGGGGCGGGCTTCGCCAGGGAATCGTCCTCCGCGAGGCTCGGCGGCTCGGGGGCGGGCTCGCTCGGCGGTGCCGGCGCTTCCTGGGGCGCGGGCTCAGGCGCGGGCGGGGGCGCGCTCCGGGGGACCGGCGTCGGGACGGGCGCGGTCGCCGCGGCCGAAGCGCGGGAGACGCTGCTGACCCGGCGCACACCCTGACGGTTCACCCAGGCGAGGGCGACCGAGCTGCGCAGGGAGTAGTTGAGACCCTCGAGCGGAAGTCCCTGCTCGTTCACGCGGCGCACGAAGGTGTTCACGCCGACGAGTCGGGCGTGCTCGTCGAGCAGCGGACCGCCGGAGTTGCCGGGGTTGATCGCGGTGTCGGTCTGGAAGACGTCCCGCGACTGGTCGCGGCGCTTGCTCGAGACGGTGCCCGTCGTGAGGGTCCACAGACCGCCGCCACCGGGGTGGCCGATGGCCGCGACGTCTTCGCCGATGTCGACCTCTTCCGAGTCGCCGACCGGCAGCGGTCGCAGGTCGGCGGGCGGGTTCTTCACGCGCAGCAGCGCCAGGTCGAGGGCCTTGTCGCGGGCGACCACGTCGACGAGGTACGGCTTCGTCAGGTCCTTCTGGTTGTCGCCGGAGATCGGGTTCGGCTTGAAGTAGACGACCAGGTTCGAATACAGCCGGTCACTGTCGGCCTTCGCGATCACGTGGTGGTTGGTCAGGACGAGGCCGTCGCGGGTCAGGATCGAGCCCGTCCCCGAGCTGCCGGCGCCGTTGTCCTCGAATCCGAAGATCAGCACGACGGAGTTCGCGGCTTCGCGGTAGACCTTGGCGGCCGAGAAGGCCGCAGCAGGCGCCGCGGCCAGGCACAGCGCGAGTGTGAACAGGACGGGGGTCAAAACACCCGCGAAGCGCGAGGCGCGCCCCAGCCGGTTCCGGTTCCGTTCATCGAATCGCATCGCTCACCTCTTTCCTTCGTTCTCAGTCGTCCGCGGGGGATCGGGTCGCGCCCGAGGGATCCGTCGAAGGTCGATCGGGAGATAGCTCCCCTGCCCCCGAGGCGCACGACCGGAGGCGCAGGCATCCGGGAGGAATCGGGCTGCATCCGGGTCGATCGGGAGTGCCCGATGGGCCGGCGCGAGTTCCGTCGCGGTCGGGCGGGATCAGTCCTCGCCCGCGTCCTCGAGAAAGGCCCGGATCTGCCGGTCGAGTTGCTGCGCGAGATCACGCTCGCCCGCGCGGCGCGCCCGCAGGCGCGCGCTCGACGGCTCGGGGTGACTCTCGGCGCCGCTGGTCTCGACGGAGATCATCGCCGGCGCGCGCTCGTCGGGGGTCCCGACTTCGGCGGAGCCCTCGTAGCGATATTCGACCCACTCGGTGCCCCGCTCGACGCGCGACAGGCGCAGCCGCGCGTCGATCGGCAATACCCGCGCACCGTCGGCGGGGCCGACCTGGAAGCCCAGCTTCGACAGGTTGCCGGCGATCTGCTCGCGGAGCTGCGGCAGCGGTCCGATCACCCGACGCGTGCGGGCATCGACGTCCGCGGTTCGCACGACGAAGGTGAGGTGCGCGAGCGCCTGGGCCGCCTCGCCCCTGAGCTGGCCGGTGGACACGGATCGCTTCGGCGCGCATTGCGTGCCGAGCACACGACTGCGCGCCTGCAGGCGGTCCAGGGCGGCGCCGACCTCGATCGCGTAGACCGAGGCGCGAATCGCCGCGAGGGGATTCGCGGGATCCCGCGACGTCCGCACGTGACCGTCGAGCTCGGTCGCGAGGTCGCGCCCCTCGGCGCGGATCCGCAGACATTCCTTGTTCTTCTCGAGCGCGGCGAAGGCCCAGATCTCTCCGGTCCGGGAGTCGCGCCAATGCAGCGGGACCTCGACGCCCTGCAGCTCGAGGTCGGTCGTGATGCGCGTCGCGTCGAGCAGGTCCGAGCTCGTGCTGGCCTCGCCGTCGACGACGTTCTCGCGGTCGATCAGCTCGACCTCGGTGTCGACCTGCGCCGCGAAGACCCGGGTGAGCTCGCCCTTCGCGGCGACCTGCGCGGCGGCGAGGTTCTCGCCCGTGCCGATCGCGGCGACGTGGGTCCTCGCCGAATAGCCGTCGGGGCGCGCGCCGTTCACCCAGCCGGGCGCCGCGCCGACGCCGGCACAGCCCAGCGTCACGAGCGACAGGCCGAGGGCCACGATCGGGATGAGTCGGAACGCGTTCGTCTGCATGTTCATCTCACCGTACGCAGGATCAGGAAGCGCCGACCGCCGGCGGGCACTTCGACCTGGGGAATCGTCCGCGACTCGACGAGCATCGCCTGCGCGGTCAGGAAGTCGACCTCGACGTCGTGTCGCCCTGCCGGCAACACCATCGACGACATCCAGATCTCGTCGGGCAACGTCGACCACACGCGCTTGTCGGCCTGCTCCGTCGCGAAGCGGCCGAGGGTGCCGAGGAGCTGGGTCCCCGCCACCAACAGCGCCTGGTTCTGGTCGCCGTTCGACGCCTGTCGCGCGGCCTCCTCCGCGCCCTTCTGGATCGCGAACTTGATCGCCGCGCGGGCCACGCTCTTCGCGTAGATCCGCGCCTTGCGATCTTGGAGGTCCTTCACGGCGATGGCGCCGATGTCCTCGACGAGTTCCGGTCCAGTGATCTGTGTCGCGCCGGAGACGCGAGGTTCCATCGCGGCGATCGAATAGGGTCGGCGGACGTATTTCGGGAACGCGACGGGCACGACGTCGACGCCCCGCACCGTCGAGATCACCGTCGTCGCCTGCGCGATCTGTTCGCGGGCCCGATCGTCGGTCGCGAGCTGGAGCGCGAGCACGATCGCCCAGGCCTCGTTGAAGGGCACGACGATCATGTCCTGCTCCTTCACGGGCGCGAGACCGTTGTAGTGGAGCAGCACGAGCTCGCCGTGGCCGTCCGGAATCTCCCGCGCCAGGCCGGCGCTCCCTCGGTCGCGCAGGTCGTCCTCGGCCCAGGGCCCGAGCCGGCCCGCGACGCGCTCGGCGTTCGGGAAGAGCGAGTCCGGCCGACCGACGGAGAACTGGTCGGCGTAGGTCACGTAGGCGTCGAGGGCCTTCTTGTAATCGACGAGCGCCGCGTCGTACTCGCCGCCCTGCTCGTAGAAGAGCGCGCCGAGGTAACGTGCGAAAGCGTCCTCTTGATAGACGTTCTCGCTCGTCGAATCGACCTGGAGCTTGCGCAGGTAGTCACCGAGCTGTCGGATCTCGACGAGGGCGGCGTCCATGTCGCCGAGCTGCTCGTAGTTGAGCGCCGAGAAGAGATAGATCAGCGTGCGCTCGAAGTTCTCGCCCGCGTAGTCGAGGGCGTAGTCGTTGGTCATCAGCGAGATGCCGGTGCCCGAGACGCTCGTCGCGTAGAGGTCGTTCGCGACCCGCTTCGCGGTCTCGAAGGCGGCGTTGCTGTCGGCGTACTGCCCGTCGACGTGCAGCAGCATGCCCCGCTCGAGGAAGTAGAGGAGCCGGTTCTTGCCGCGGTAGGCGCGCTCCCGCTGGTCCTCGACCGTCTGGATCGCGGTCGGATAGTCCCCCAGGCGCATCTGCGCCGCGAGCTCCTGCTGGACGGCGCCCGTCGAGGCGCAGCCGATCAGCGCGCAGAGCACGCCGGCCGCAGCCAGGAGGGAGAGGGGACGTCGGATCATGGTGCGCGGTCCTGCGAAGCGGGGGAGGCAGGTGTGCGCTAGAAGCGGTATTTCGGATTCCGCACCAGCTTCTTCAGCTTGTGCTGACCGATCCAGACCTTCTCGTTGGTCTCGAGGGCGATCAGCTCTAGCTCGACCTGGTAGAAGCGCACCTCTTTGTTACCGGCGGCGTCGATGATCGTATTGATCCCGCCGATCAGCATGAAGTCCGCGCCGATCTCCTTGCCCATGCTCTTGGCGGTCTCGATCGTGGCGTTGCGCAGCTGGTCGAGGCGCTCTTCCCGCATGCCCTCGCGCTCACCGCTCGACGCGACGACGCGCACGCGGCCGGAGTTCACGAACGCACGCTCGAGGTCCTTCGAGAAGGTCCGCGTGTTGATGTGCTCGCTCGACTTGTTGCGGACGGCCCCCACGATCACGGTCGGTCGCTCGCCGGTTCGATCGCGCCAGTCCTCGATCCAGTATCGGGACAGCGAGTCCGCGATCATCTCCTCGGAGACCTGCTGGCTGTCGACGTCGTTCCAGAGGCCGGACAGATCGATCTGCTCGTCGACGGCGGTCCGGGTGACCTGCGTGCCCGACGCGCAACCGACCGCGAGGCCGAGCACGACGAGCAGCGCGGCACGGAGGGCGATGCGGCCGCGGGCGTGCCCCCGCGCGGAGATTCGAAAGTGAGGAACGCGCTGCATCGGAACTCTCCCTATCCTCGTGTCGTGACCGAAACGGCCGGCGGATCGGATGATCCAGATTCCGACCCCCGGGGTCAACGGCCGAATGGATGACCGACGACACCAACGGGCGTGCACTGAGTGCGTCGAAGGCGGTGTCGGGTTCCCGCAGACGACACCCGGCGATCCGCGGGTCGAGGAGACGAGTGTGATGGGGCGATCGCTGGGGCGAAAGACGATGACGGTCCTGACCGGGCTCGCCCTCGTCGTGGCGTCCGGTTGCGCGTCGAACGCGGCGACTTCGCGTTCGCCCTACGCGTCCCCGCCCCCGCGCGAGGCCTCCCTCGATCGCGCGCCGGGCTGGCTCGTACGCGGATGTCGCGCCTGGTTCGCGGACCCGGCCCGGGACGAACGGGTCGTCTGCGGCATCGGCTCGGCCCCGGCCTACCGCGACCGCGTCGCCGCCCGGGAGACCGCGATCGCCCGCGGGCGCGCGGAGATCGCGCGCAGTCTCGAGGTGACGATCGAGAGTCTCGTGCGCCTGACCGAGCGTGGGGCGAACGACGTAGACGTAGAGGACGGTGTAGAGGACGGCGAGCTCGAGTCGATCGTCCACCAGCTCTCGAGCACGTCGATGCGCGGCCTCCAGGTGACCGACGTGTGGCGCGCGGACACCGGCGAGACCTACGCCCTCGTCGCCCTCGACGTCGAGCTCATCGCGCAAACCGTGCGGGACCACCCTCGCCTCGCGGCGAATGCCCCCGACGATCTCGCCGCGCGAGCGGCCGCGGCCTTCGCCGCCTACGATCGCCAGCGCGCCGCCGCGGCGAAGGAGCTCGCTCCACGCCGCGGAGAAGCTCGTTAGTCCCGTCGAACCTGGCCGGAGGCGACCCGAGAACGACATGCGCTCCGACGAAATCGATCAGGGACGTTGAACGTGCGATCCGACGCGATCGATCAGGTCATCAGCACCTTCCTCGAGATGCCCGCTCGCGTGAGCTGGAGCGGCGCCCTCGCGGACAGCGCCCGGGGCCGCTTCGAGGATGCACGCCTCGAGCTGGCGGGCGTCGCGGTGCTCGCGCTGCCGGTCGATCGGCTCGTACTCGAGGCGCAGCACTTCCAGTTCGTCCCCGGAATTCCCGCCCGCTTCGAAGTTCAGGGACCACGGCTCGGCATCTCGATCGACCAGCGCCAGATCGACCTCTGGCTCGAACGGGCGCGCGCCCCCTTCGAGCTCCGGCTGACCGAGGAGTCGGTCGAGTTCCGGATGGACGTCGCAGGCTTCCCGGTGAGTCGGGCCGAGACCGAGCTGCGGATCTCCAGGGGCTGGATCGCGCTGCGCCCGAAGCGACAAGAGATCCTCGGCGTCCGCAACCGACTCGCGAGTCTCTTCCGGACCTACCTGCCCCTGCCACGACTCGCGCCCCAGACGCGACTGACCGGGGTCGAGCACGCCGACGGTGCGATCCGGCTGGTGCTCACCCTCGACGACTTCGAGGACGAGATCACGCCCGGACTCGTCGAGCGGGTGCAGGAGCGATTCCTGCCCTTCGCGAAGCCGATCGCCGACTGGTCTCGCGGACCTCGGCGTTAGATCCTATGAGGCATGGCCCAGAAAGAAGGCCGCTACCGTCGACTCCTT
>CAZAUR010000014.1:0-156596 GCA_964488255.1 uncultured Spirochaetaceae bacterium
CTCGTACCTGAGAATTCTCCAGCCGCCGTCGGCCATGGCTCGGTCCAATGCCCAGCGGTCGAAGGGCAGACCACCAGTGCGACCACTGAGATTGCGAAGATTTCCGCGGGCATCCGGATCCGCGGCCTCCACGACCGCCGCCGCGACCTTCAGAAGCTCGGCGTCGTTGGCGACCTCGCCTGCGACCTCACGCAGCTCGGCGTAGATACTGCGAATCAGGTTCGGCCGGTTCATCGCGCCCTCCCCGCGCAGATCCGCGATCCATCGGTGCTCGATGCCCGGGACGCCGTCCCGGCGCCGGCGGAAACGAGCTCGCTGTCGATCGAGGAATCGACATAGACCGGAATGACCCGACCGCCGTCTGAGGCTTTCGTGACGATCTCGATCTCGTTGTTCATGCCCGTTTCTCGCTTCATGCAGGGCCATAGAGCAACCGGCGTGCCAACTCGTGTTCACCCTCCTCCTGTGAACCAGAGGCAACGGAGGGACCCTCGCCGCACCCCACACTCGAGAAGAGCGGACGTATGAGTAAGAAATATTGTTTTTTGACAAGATTTCTTCTACCCTCGGACCCATGTCGAGGATCCTCGTGTGCTGGCTCGGAATGACCGACATTCGCGCTTCCAAGGGCGATTCCGGCTCGCCCAAAGGGCGGGGTGGGCCCGGCCCGATCGCGAATGCGGTAGACGCGCGCGACTACTCCGAAATCGTCATCCTCTCGGACCAAACGAAGGCGACGAACTCGGCCTACGGCTCATGGCTGAAAGCCAGGGGCGGGTGCCCGGTCCGATTCGTGACGGCGAAGCTCACGAGCCCGACCGATTTCGGGGAGATCCATCAGGCAGCCGTCGCGGCCATCGAAGACCTGATCGAGAAGCACGGGGAAGAAGCCCCGCTGACCCTCCACCTAAGCCCCGGCACACCGGCGATGGCGGCCGTGTGGATCCTGCTGGCGAAGACGCGCTTCCCAGCGGCAGAGCTGATCGAGTCCTCCCCCGAAGCAGGCGTGAAGACGGCCTCCGTGCCCTTCGATATCTCGGCCGAGTACTTGCCGGATCTCCTCAGGAGGCCAGATAAAGACCTTCAGCGGCTCTCTCAGGGCCAGCCCGACGGCGCCCCAGAGTTCGACGACATTATCTATCGCTGTGCGCAGATGAAGGAGCTGGTGCAGAAGGCGAAGCGCGTAGCGATCCGCGATGTACCAGTCCTCATCCTCGGCGAATCCGGCACCGGCAAGGAGCTGTTCGCGAACGCGATCCACCAGTCGAGCCATCGCCGAGACAAGCCCTTCCTGGCCGTGAACTGCGGGGCAATCCCGCGTGAACTCGTGGATTCGGAGCTCTTCGGGCACGAGAAGGGTGCCTTCACGGGAGCCATCAAGGCCCGGAAGGGCCACTTCGAGGAGGCGGATGGCGGCACGCTCTTCTTGGATGAGATCGGCGAGCTGCCCAAGGAGGCCCAGGTAAAGCTCCTCCGCGTTCTCCAAGAGGGTGAGGTCAGGCGCGTTGGCGGACCGGCGAAGCCCCTGAAGGTGGACGTTCGCATCATTGCAGCCACCCATCGCAATCTTCTGGACGCGATCGAGACCGAGCAGTTCCGAGAAGATCTCTTCTATCGAATCGCGGTAGGAGTCCTCCAGATCCCGGCGCTCCGGGATCGAAAGGGCGATCTCGGGCTCCTCATCGATGGGCTGATGGCGCAGGTCAACGCCAAGGCAGGCCGCCAGCCCGGCTACGTAGATAAGAAACTCTCCCCATCAGCAAGAAATCTTCTATTGGCGCACGGCTGGCCAGGGAATGTGCGTGAGCTCCAGAACACGCTGACGCGAGCGACGATTTGGTCTCAGGGAGACGCGGTGAGCGCCCAGGACATGCGTGAGTCGCTGCTGGCGGGACCGCCAGCTAGCGCCCGCAAAGCCGACGCGCCACTCGGCGACGGGTTCCAACTCACTGAATTTCTTACTGAACTCGAGCGAAAGTACGTCGAGCGTGCGTGGTCGGAGTCAGGGAAGAAGGTAAAGGCGGCCGCGGAGCTGCTCGGCTTTCCCAACTACCAGAACTTCTCGGACCGTATGAAGAAGTACGGGCTGAAGAAGTGATGGCACGCCCGTTGCATCATCGATCCGAGAGTTGAGGAGCAAGGTCTCGCCATGTCGCGAAACGAACGCATAACCTGCCAAGAGCTGATCGAGCCCGCCATCACGAACGTGGGGTGGGCTTGGGAAGCACAGCTCCGCATTGCGCCCGGCCGCGTCAACATCACGGGCGAGAACATGTACGACGAGACGCAGGCGATCATCGCAGACTACATCCTGCGATACCGTGGCGTCCCGCTTGCGATTCTCGAAGCAAAAGCCGAAACCGCAACGGCCGCTGACGGTATGCAGCAGGCATCCCGCTACGCGCGACGCCTCGCCATTCGCTTTTCAGTCGCGTCCAACGGGCACGACTGGATTCTCACGGACAATGACACCGGGGACTACGAAACTCTCCAGGCACCGCCGAGCCCCGAGGAGATTCTCGACCGGATGGGCGTCAGCATCGACTGGGGCCGATGGGAGAACACGTTCGGCGCGCAATACCACGTCGACCAGGTGACTCGAAAGAAGGTCCGGCCCTTCCAGGAGATGGCGATCGCCAAGTCACTTTGGCAGTTCGCCCAGGGCGAGGACCGCGCCCTTCTTCTGATGGCGACCGGCACGGGAAAGACATTCACGGCCTTCCAGCTCATCTGGAAGATGCTGAACGGAGGAGCTCTCAATCGCCAGCACGTTCTCTTCCTGACCGACCGAAACAGCTTGAAAGATCAGGCCTACAAGGCGTTCTTTGCGTTTGACGCCAATGAACGCGTCCTGGTCGACAAGGAAACGGTATCCACTGGCCAGCACCTCGTCGGAAAAGTCTTCTTCGCGAACTACCAGAACCTCGACGAGGATCTCGACGGCAAGAAGCTCTACGAGCACTACGACAGCGACTTCTTTGACCTGATCGTCATCGACGAGTGCCACCGGTCAGGCTTCGGGGATTGGTTCGGCGTACTCGACCACTTTGGCTCTGCCCTCCAGCTTGGTCTGACCGCTACGCCACGCGAACTCGAGGAGGGCCGTCGCCCCCTCAACGACGAGGAAAAACGGCGAGATACCCACACCTACTTCGGAGAGCCCATCTACACGTACAGCCTCAAGCAGGCGATCGAGGATGGCTTCCTTGTCCCGTACCTCCTGGAAGAGCGCATCACGAACGTCGACGAGAGCGGCTACACGGACTCCGACGGCAAGCTCTATACGACCTCAAACTTCGAGCGCGATATCAGCATGCCAGATCGCACTCGCACCATCGCCGAGGATCTCTGGGCGACCCTCGGCAAGTACGGGCTACGAGATGACAAGACGATCGTCTTTTGCGTCAACGACACACACGCTGCATTCATGGCGCAGGAGTTGCGCCGACTTTCGGGCGACAACGAGTACGCGGCGCGCGTCACACGCTCAGAGCGCAACAGCCGCCAGCTCGAACGCAATTTTGGCGTGATCGGGCCGACCAATCCGCGCATCGCCGTCACGGTCGACCTCCTGTCGACCGGCTTCGATGCTCCGGATGTGAAGAACATCGTCTTCGTGCGTCCTCTGCGCAGCGCCATCCTCTACAAGCAGATGAAAGGCCGCGGTACGCGGATCTGCGAGGACATCAATAAGCGCTACTTCACGATATTTGACTACTCGGGCGCAAGTCTTCTGGAAGACACCGAGTTCGACGGGCATCCGGCCAATCGCCAGAAAGGCGCGAAATCTAGTTCGAAGTCCAAGCCGAAGAACAAGGGCGACGAGACCCCTAAGCCGGTCGGCGAAGGCATCACCGTCGTCATCTCCGACACCAATCGCTACGTGTGCCTCGCGGACGGTCAAAAGATCCCCTTTGAGGACTACACAGAACAGTCGCGGGACTTCATCCAGAGCGTTTCGACTCGCAGCCTTGATGACCTCCTTGCGATCTGGATCGACTCCAAGAGCCGGCAGGAGCTTAGAGAGGAGCTGCGCGACCATGACATCTACCCGGCTGCGTTTCGGCACTACCTCGATCTGCCGGAGACCGACGATGTCGACATCCTCGCGAAGGTCGGCTTCGAGCTCCCTCGCGTACCCACGCGCCCGCAGCGGGTCGACCACTTTTGGGACATAGATGAGGCCTGGCTTCACGGGAGGCTCAGCCTCCGGCCGGCTCCTCTGTCAGGGATCCTGACCGGTCCAGTCGGTGCCGGCCCTGCAATCGCGGCAGACCGTTCTGCTGGCGACGCCGATTCAATCAAGCTCGACTTCTGGCGAACCAGCCTCGACCACTACGCGCTCTTCGGAATCGATGAGCTCGAGCAGGCGCGCACATATGGTGCGCCGCAATTCGTGGAGCGCTTCGGCAGCTTCCAGACCCTCACCCGCGAATATGGCGGTGCGCAGCTTCTCCGTTCCGATTTGGAAGCAGTCAAACAGCACCTCTACGTCCCGATGGTGGATTGAAGAAACGGAGATTGAAGGGATGACAAAGAGCCAGAACGGCGTCGACCACAGACGTCAGGAAGTGCAACAGATCGTCAAGAACGCGTGCGACCAGCTGAACGCGGAAGGCGTCGACGCGCGCAACTACGTAGAGCAACTCGCCTGGCTGTTCTTCTTGAAGGCGTTCGATGAGTCCGAGTCACGTCACGAAGAGGAGGGCGAGTTCGAAGACACGCCGTACCAGCGGCGATTGAGCGGCGAGTACGCATGGTCCCACTGGGCCAAGGACACTGACCACCCGGATCAGATGTTGGATTTCGTGAAGGGAAAGTTGTGGACGAAACTCACGAGCTCCGATCCCGATAAGGGGATGGGCGATGATCCGCTGGCGGAACGCTTCCGCCGGATCTTCCAAAGCGTCGGAAACTATTGCCGCAAGGGAACCTCCTTCGCTCGAGTCGTTCAGCAGGTCGACCAGCTTCACTTCTCGGACGACACCGACATTCACATCCTCTCGGAGATCTACGAGGACCTACTAAAGCGTGTAGCGGCGGACTCGTCGGGCTGGGCGGGAGAGTTCTACACGCAACGGCACATCATTCGGGCAATGATCCAGGTTGTCCAGCCGAATCCGGGCGACCGGATCTATGACCCCTGCTTCGGTTCGGGCGGCTTCCTTGGCGAAGCCGCCGAGCACATCCGGCGCAACGCGAATCTCTCCGGAAAGCAACTGGACGATCTCCAGCATCGAGCCTTCTATGGGCTCGAGCTGAAGGAGCGAAGCTTTCTACTTGGCGCCATGAACATGATCCTGCACGGAATCGAAGGGGCCAATCTTGAGCTCGCCAACACCTTGGAAGTCCACAGTCAGAACGTGAGCGAGAAGGACAAGTACAGCGTGATTCTCTCGAACCCGCCGTACGGAGGGAAGATGGACGCATCCCTCCAGACCAATTTTCGTGTCAGCTCGAACGCGACCGAATGTCTCTTCGTTCAACACATTATGGCGAACCTTGCAAAGGGCGGGCGGGCAGCTGTCATTGTTCCCGAGGGAGTGCTGTTTCGCAGTGGCGCGGACCGGAAAATCAGGAAGGAGCTCTTCGAGAATTTCAATCTTCATACAGTTCTCTCTCTACCGGCTGGTTGCTTCCTGCCTTACACAGGAGTCAAGACAAACATTCTGTTTTTCGATCGCCCGAAGGATGGGTCGGCTACAGACAGAGTGTGGTTCTACGAGCTCACCAACGATGGCTTTGAGCTTAAGCAAACTCGCAAGCCTCAGGACGGGGATCAAATCCCCGACTTCTTGGCGAAGTGGGAGAAACAGGTTGAGGGCGAGAACTCATGGTCCCTCTCTCGCGAGGAGATCATTGAACGCGACTATCAGTTCTCCGCGAAGAATCCGAATGCGCCGGAAGGGTACGAGTACATCTCGGCACTCGAACTCATCCAAAATATCAAGTCGAAAGAAGAGCGAATAATGAATCTACTCGGCGAGCTTGAAGAAATACTCGAGAGCTGAACATGACTAATACACCCGACAGCTGGAGCTCGTCGAGTCTCGGAGATGTCTTGATCGAGTGCTTTGGTGGGGCCTGGGGGGACGCTACTCCAACCCCTAATGCGGGAGTTGTCCGAACGACGAATATCTCGATTCGTCATCATTTGAATCTTGAGGAAGTTGCATGGAGAGAACTACCGATCAAACAACTTAGTCGGCAAACACTTAAGAGCGGCGATGTCGTCATGACGAAGTCGAATAGTATTCAGCGCATCGGGTCCTGTGGAATTTTCCACCAGCCTACGGGTGATTCCCGCAGATACATCACGGCGAACTTCTGTCAGAAACTTCGATTCGATTCCGCCGTCGTTGATGCCGAATTTGGGTTCTTCTGGCTTACCTCGGCAGCAGTTCAAAGATTCCTAAAGGAACAAGCAACTGGCACGAGTTCAAGTCTTCAGAACATCAATGGCGCAAAGATTAAGGCGACGCCTATTGCTTTTCCTGGCATGCAAGAGCAGCGTCGAATTGTTGCTCGTATCAAGGAGTGCATGGAGAAAATCGAGGAGATCAACGAATCGCGCTCTCGAGCTCTCATCGAAGCAGAGGCACTAGCTCCGTCACTCTATGGGGCGATCGACAAATCCGGTACCTGGCCCCGAAAGAAGATCGCGGATCTCATTTCTGGTGCGCGAAACGGGAAATCAATCCGCCAAGATAGCGTGAACGGCGACGGACACGTCTTGTCGCTCCGCGCCGTTCGGGGTGTCTCTCTGGATCTCGCGCAGCGAAAGCCAATTGTTCTTCCCGAAGACATCGCAGCGAAGTACCCGATCGCTGCCGGGGATGTCTTTGTCTCTCGAGCAAATACAATCGGGTTGGTCGGACTAGCATCCGTGGCGGTCGATACCCCGCCGGACCGACTCATCTATCCCGATCTGCTGATCAAGCTCACTCCGAATAGGGATGTAATAAGGCCGAGGTTTCTCGCATACGCCCTAAGAACCCCCGAGAGCAGGAAACAAATTCGAGCTCGGGCCGTAGGTACGAGCCAAAGTATGGTGAAGATCTCGGGCGGGCGACTGAAGGACGTCGCCGTCTGCGTGCCCCCGCTGTCCGAACAAGACGAGTTGCTTGAAAGATTTGATTGCCTCCATGATTTGTCGTCGGAGTTGACGGCCAATTTACGAAACCCCGAATGTGAGCAATTGCGGGCAGCCGTACTGCGACGCGCCTTCGCGGGGGAGCTCTAGGCGCCGTGGCGGATCTCGCCTCACATAGTCGCCTCTGGGAACGCCTCGACTTTATTCGAGGTACCCAGGCGGTACACGACGTACCCATCGCGTTGGCGGCACTGATCTATCTCCGCTGGGTCGACTTTCAGGAGGCCGAGAGGGAAGCGATAGCCGTCTTCGAGGAAGCGAGTTTCGAGCCTGCGGCTTCGAACGCCGCCCTTTGGCGGTCGTGGCACAGCCTACCGGCCCCGAGCCTTGTAGAGGTTCTTCATGAGAGTTTGGGCCTAGAGACGCCGGACCTCGCGACCAATCGCGCGAGCTTCGTAGGGACGAGCCTTCGCCGAGCGGCACATGTTGTCTGCAAGTTTGGGCGGATGTCGCCGGCGGTGCTAGACGCCGTTGTTGAATGGCTTGCGGCGCAGCCGTTCGAGACACCGTCCGATAGGCGCAAACTTCTGGAGAGCTTCGACGGCTTTCTCGCCAAGTCCACGTCGCCCGAGCGCGGAGAACATAGAACTCCGGAGTCCGTAGCTCGGCTAATCGTCGAACTCGCGGCACCCGCCGCCGGTGATCGGATATACGACCCCTGTTTCGGCTACGCAGGTGTACTCTGCGCAGCAAGCGACTACGTGCAAAGGCAAGAGAAAGGACGCTTCAGCCGCGGTGACGCGTCATCTCTCAGCGTTTTTGGTCTCGAGCTGAACCAAGATTCGTATGTCATCGGACTGGCCCGTTTGGCTCTTGCTGGAGTGGCGGCTCCGCAGATCGAGATCGGAAACAGTCTCGAACGCGTCCCCCCGGATAGCTCACAACAGGACGGGTTCGACATCGTTGTGGCCAACCCGCCGTGGAATGCTCGCGTTGATTCAGCCGGGCTCGACCACTTTCGAGTCAAGACTCGCGATTCGAATGGACTCTTCATTCAACACGCCCTCGCGCAACTCCGACCCGAGGGACGAGCTGTGGTGGTAGTGCCAGAGGGCTTTCTGTTCAGCGCGAGGACACAACAGCTGCGCCGCATGCTGCTGAATCTTCACGAAGTCACCGGCGTAGTCTCGCTTCCGGCAGGTGTATTCCCACATACCGAGGTTAAGACCAGCATTCTCGTGCTTCGGCCTCTAGGGCCTACTCAGACGGTTCGGATGGTAGACGCGGAGCCGTTTTTCGAGAAGGCGCTTGGCAGAGAGCCCCTTACGCGGCGGGATGAGTTCGCAGAGCGGGTTCTCCGGAAGCTAAAGCCCCGAACGCTGCGCCATGAGTTGGCAGAAGAAATTGCTCAGAACCTGAAGACGGCGGAGCCATCGAATCATTGCTGGGACGTGGATGTCAAAACGTTGGCCGAGATCGATTGGGATCTGAGCCCGCGTCGGCGCGACAAGAGCCGCCTTGAGGAGGCTCTCGAGTCAGTTCGCGAAACCGTGGAGACCCTTCCACTTAAGGAAGTCTGTGATGTGGTCGCCGGCCGCTCGATTAGATCAGCGGAACTGACTGACGAGCCCGAGCTCGTAGATGCGATCCCCTACGTGCGGATTCGAGACCTGAAGAAAGGACACGCCGACACGAGCTCCTCGTGGCTGTCCGCCAAGGCCTCCGAAGGGATCGACCGAAAACTGAAGCTGCGCCACGGCGACGTTCTCCTTTCGAAGTCAGGTACCATCGGAAAAGCGGGTATCGTGCGCAATGGCGCCGTAGGCGCGGTCCCGGCTCAAGGGCTCTACTTATTGCGGTGCGACCAGAGCCGTCTCGATCCACACTTTCTAGTGGCGTACTTTGCAAGCAGGGAAGCCCGCAATTGGCTCCAGGACCGAGCGCGGGGCACGAAGGTTCTGCACCTATCGAGGGGCGGGATCGAAGATCTCCCGGTGCCGCTCCCCCCGCTTCAGATCCAACAGCGCGTTGCGGCTCGGTTTCGCGACCTCGAGGGCGACGCGCTTACGTCGCTGCTGACTCTTCTACGAGAAGATGAAGACGATCCCATCTCGGAGTCGCTGCACCGCTGGATCAGCACGTTCCAGAGCTTCCGAAACACTTGGGCGCACGGACGGCTGGCTGATGGCAACTGGCGTGACCGCCTGAGATCGCTGGAATCCTCGTGGAGTCCCGCGCCGATTAATCGATGCGCAGATTGCAGGGAGCCGTATTGGACCGAAGAGGGTCTCAATAACCCTTCCTACGTCGGTCCTCCTCATGAGTACGAGAAGGGAGCAGACCGTGTCTGTCTCGCCTGCTGGCTCGGCGCAGGCCCGAATCCGGAACGGGGAGAGGAACTGCGACGTCGGAGCCCACTCGCCGATTGGTCGCTCGCACTGAACGAAGCGCTTGGAAAGCTGCGCGGGATCTCGAGCATTCCGCCCGGCCCCAGTCTCTTCTCGCTCCTCAAGGCGGCTGAAGAACGAGTTCACGAGGCGGGGGCCGATATCGCGGGGCGCTCCGCCAGCGAATCCGAAGCCTGGGAGCTGACCTCAGTTCTCACGGCCCTGGTCCACGGCGTGTCCGATTCGATGCTGCGGGAGTCAGAAATCGCGGTGACTGAGAGCTCGGGAGCCGTTCAGGCTGGCGAGACGGCGAACGTCAGACTGCAGGTCCACAACCGCGGGCCACTGCCGCTTCGAAGCGTGACAGTCACAACGGAGCCCGACTGGGGGGGAGCGCAGTTCGACTACGTCGCAGAAAATTCGAAAGAGACGGTGCACCTCACGGGCGGCGCCCCGAAAGTACCAGGCAACCTGGATTTCACTGTTCGGTGGTCAGCGGTGACTCTCGACGGCCAGGAGATTCAGAATTCCCGCAGTATCGCACTGCAGGTTGTCGAACCGAGCACAACTGCTGGTTCCGACGCTTCTGACCTTGGCGGCAGCCCCTATATCTGCGGAGACCCCGTGCGGCCCGGACAAAGCGAAGTGTTCGTCGGACGCGAGGAACTCCTCGCGCAAATTCGAAGGCAAGTGGCTGAGAGCGGAAATGTTGTCTTGCTGGAAGGAAACAGGCGCTCCGGAAAGTCATCCGTCCTTCGACACCTCGAGGGGACTCAGGCGATTCCCGGATGGTTAGGGGTCTATTGCAGCCTTCAGAGCGCCGAGGGCAGTCAGTCCGGTGTCGGTGTGCCAACGGACCAGGTCTTCCGCGAGATCGCAGCATCGATTGTTAGGAGTGTCCAGTCACTAGGAGTTGAGACGCCGCTTCCAGATGGGACGACACTGCTTCCCGAGGAGGTCGCGAGCCTCGCTGGGAAGAAGAGAATCCGGACGTCTTGCAAAGAGGGGATCAGCGAGGCGCATCCTTTCCCTGATTTTCGAGACTACCTCGAGATTGCGCTGGATTTTCTAGCGGATCGCGAGCTCGGAATTCTTCTTATGCTAGACGAGTTCGACAAGCTGCAGGACGGGATCGATCGCGGCATCACGTCGCCACAAGTCCCAGAAAACATCCGCTTCTTGGTGCACGAGTATCCTCAGCTCTCAGCCATTCTCACGGGCTCACGAGTCATTAGCCGGCTCAAGGATGAGTACTGGTCGGCGCTCTTTGGATTGAGCGGCCTCGAGCTTCGAGTGAGCTTTCTTTCAAGAGACGCCGGGCGGCGGCTGATCGAAAATCCCGTCAAAGGCAGACTGACCTACTCAGATGAGGCGATCGAGCGAGCGTTTCACCTTACCTCCGGACAGCCCTACTTGCTTCAATGCCTCTGCAATCGCGTCTTTGACGTGGCAGCACAGCGTGAGCAGCGCTCAATTACGATAGATCTCGTTGAGGAAGCTGCTGCCGTGCTGGTTCACGACAATACGTATTTTCGAAGCCTCTGGGAGTTCGCGGGAGACAATTTGAGGCGCCTTCTTCTGGCAGTCATTCACCGCCAAGCCGCGCGCGACCATAGGCTCCTAGGTATTGGCGCCATGTCTGAGCTTCTAGTAGACGAATTCGAAATCGAGCTCGACGACGAAGACTTGATCGAGGATCTAACTGCTCTACGCGAGCTCGAGTTGATCGAACTGATCGGCAAGGCCGCGGCTGGACACTATTCACCGGCTATTCCGCTGATGGGCAAATGGATTGAGAAACAACAAGATTTCGCAGCGATCTTGACGAAGGCTAGGGCGGAGGCAGAGGAACGAAATGGCTGAGAAACGATTCCCGATTCTCGGAGCGTCCGTCCCCCCGATGCTGGGGCGAACGTCAATCATGCAACGTCTCTGGAACGATCTCACAAAGCCATCCCCCAGCCATCTTTCGATCGTCGGGCCGCGGTACTCAGGAAAATCCGTAATTCTCAGCGCTCTGGCGTCGCGGATGGAAGGTGCCGATTCTCCCTATCGCTGTGTAGTCCTATGGGATCTTGGCCACCTAACGCCCACCTCCGATGCCGACTTTCTCAAGTCTCTATGCGCGGAGCTAAGTGTGAAACTGGCGAAGACCAACGATGAGTGTTCAAAGCACCTGTCCAAAGCGGATCCGGGGGACGAATACGGCGCCCTCCGCGACGTGATGGAGATGCTCAACGAGGAAGGCGTGAAGATACTCATGCTCTGGGACGGCTTCGATAAGCCTCTGAGTTCGGGCCTCCTGACTCGAAACTTGTGGGATCAGCTTCGAGAGCTGGCAAGCTCACCCAGCCTGAGGCTGGTCACCGCGTCGCGCAGACCCCTTCCGGACTTGATCCGAAGTTCGGAGGAGGCCGGCAGTGATTTCTGGAATGTCTTCGATCAGAACCATGTGCGCGTGGGCGCATTCAGCGAAGACGACTGTTCTGAGATTCTCTCGGCGCTGCCTGAGCTCGCCCTTAACAGCGGAGCCGCTACAGAGATTGGCAATTGGTCGGCAGGATATCCTCCTCTCTTTCTGTCGATCCTTAACGAGCTTCTTGAACTCCCGCCGGCAGCGAAGGTCGACAACGGGGCCGTAAATGACGCGGCACAGCGAGCTCTTGGCGCCGGCACTTTGACTGGAGTGCTGGATCAGCTCTGGGCGGACTGTCCCGCGACGACGAAAGACCTCTACACCCACTTGGTAGAAAACGGCGAGGTCCTGGCTTCAGAAGTCAGCAATCAGGACAAGTTGAATTTGTCTGAGAAGAGCCTTGTTCGAAGCATCGGCAATAAGGTCACGAAGTCATGCCGCCTGCTCGAAAGTCATATAGCAAGCCTCAATGGTGACTCCGGAAGCGTCGTGCGGTTGTTCACGACTCGGGAAGCGTACGAGGAGAACCTCCGCGGTGTGCTGCAATTGCGGCTTGATCAGATGAAGTCGCTCGACAAGACGCTTCGTCGCTTTATCGAGCGCAGCATCGAAGACATCCCTGGTCATCCCGAGGTATGTCTTCAAAGCATCCGGGGCATCGTGGATCGCGCCCTCGGCCTAGTCTGGGCTGCGGAGCTCGGGCCCACTCCGACTATTCCATCGGAATGGCTTACCGACTGGCAGTACCACGAGAAAGGAAGCGTGCAGAAATGGACCACCGACCTACCCAAAGGCGGCGATCAGATTCGGCTCCTTCAGCTCCTTACAGGCACGGAGAACTGCTCTTCGAGGGCAAAGCACGTATCACGGAATGTCTACGTGCTTGCGAACGCCGCTCACGGCTTCGGCAACTTCGGGCAGCACCTAGAGGGAGCGAAGGTGCCTGTAGGCGTAGCTGTGTCGGCCGTGATGACGTGCCTCGAGCTAGCAGCATGTCTAGAGCGCGAGCTTCCCTAGTCACTCCAGTCACGTCGTCGCGTTCACCCCAATCTGGGTAACTGAGTCTTCATGACTAGGGGGTTCCGCGCTCAAGGCGATATTGGCGCCCGAGCTGTACGGAAAATTTCGCGAAACGGGCGGATCACGCTCGTCCTCGCGCCGCCAGACCAGCGCTCCCCCAGCTCAGTGGAACTCCGGATCGTTCAGCCGAACTGCATCAGTGGTTAAGACTATAGGTTGGGACGACTGCTATGATCGGCGCGGCTGGATCGGCAATATTCGGGATTCGGTCCTGGAATACGCGCCAACGCACGTGCGATGTGCGGTGGGAAAGTCTGCGCATTCGAGCCAGACTCGCGCAATCGACAGGGCGCCAACCCAAACCGCCAAGGCGACGTGAACGGCAGCTCTGCGCCCGCCGATACTCCGCAATCCGAACCGCTCAAATCACCGACAGAGACAAGCCGCGACCCCGGCCAGAATCCCCCCTCGCGAGATCGGTCTCTGGTTCGGTATCGGACGGCCCCATGCCCCAAGACCCCGCGGAATCGCGGGCTTTTCCGGCTCCATCCTCGGTTCCGGGCGGGAAGTCTCTACTGACAAGGACTCAGTGGCGGAGAGGGAGGGATTCGAACCCTCGATAGGGGTTACCTATACACCCTTAGCAGGGGCGCGCCTTCAGCCACTCGGCCACCTCTCCGCGGCCGCACAGAGTACCGAAAGACGGCCCGTTCGCGAGCCCGAAACGCCGCAACTCCCCGGGATGGCGTGATTTTCCCGGCTTTCCGAGACAGGGATTCCCGATGCAACCGGCCGCCGGCCTCTCCCTCGCCTTCACCCGCTGCAACGCCGCCGAGCGCATCCCCGACTGGAACCGGTGGATGGTCGACACCCATGTCCCCGCGATGGCCGAGACGCCCGGCGTTCGCGCCGCCTCGCACTTCGCGCTGAGCGTGCAGCCCACGCCGGGCATGCCCTCGGTCGGCTTCTCGCACGTGACGCTCTACGAGATCGCGCACGACGCGGACCTCCACGAAGCCGCCACCGCCCTCGCAACCCGCGAAGACGAGCTCCGCGACGCGGGCGAGCTCGACCCGAACCACTGCGTGATCGAGACCGACCTCCTCGAAGCCCACGGTCGCTGGAACGACAAGCCTCCGCCGAGCCCCGACCTAACAGCCCACATCCTTGCCTACGTCCTCTGCAACGACTCGCGCGTCGAAGCCGAGTGGGATGCCTGGAACGACGACGTGCACATGCCGGACATGCTCGCGTCGGAAGCGTTCACCGGCGTCTCACGCTGGAGCCGCGTCGACGAGAACCGCCGTCGCGCGAGGCACCTCACACTCTATGACGTAGGCCCGATCGGCGTCGACGAAGCGGTCTCGCGTTCGGCTGCCGTCATGCCCGGGATCGTCGCCGCGGGCCGCAAGCACGCGTCGCACGTCGGCGCGCTCACCGTCACGCTCGTTCGCGCGTCGCGGGCAGCCTCGCTCGCTGCGCGGCCCGACGCGCCTCGCCCGGGCTCCCGTCGACCAGACCCTAGTGGGGCACACTCGGCGTAAGTCAGCGAGTCTCCACGAGATTCCGGGCCTCACCGTGCGTCTCCGTATCGTGAGCCCATAGCGAGGGTGACATCCTCCCCCGGCAAAGCCGGGGGCATCCAGGTGACCCGCTCAAAGCGGGATTGACGGGAAGGCGACCGCCTTCCCTTGGGCCGCCTTACAGGCGGCAGACGGCCAGCCGAACTCCGACTGGCCCCGCTGAGAGCGCTCGAGCTTCTGGCGCTGAATCCACTGCTGGAACAGTTCTTCACACGGCGCTCTCAGTCCGTGTGCCCTAGCCTCGCGTTCTTCGACGAGAGGCTCCCTCCTGTGTGACGCCGAGCAAATCACGGGACGGGGTTTCCTCGAATTCCGGAACCGTCAAACTTTGAAGGCCTCCCCAGCAGAGCTGGGGGGACTCCCGACGGGCTAGCCTATCCAGGTTCCCGGTCCGCCCCTCCGGTCACGAGGTCTCGATGAGCGAGCTCGGGCTCTTCGTTGCAGCCGCGATCTTCCTTGTGGCGCTCTCTGCGTCGATGATCCTACTCGGCGCGAACCACGGCGGGCCGGCCTGGTCGGCGGCGTGGCTCTGCCTCTACGCCGGGGGCCTCGCGATGATCCCCGTCGATCGGGGCGTCACGCTCTTCGTGCCAGTCGCGGTCACCCTGTTCACCGCGTTTGCGGCGCTGCTCTTCCGCGGCGCGTCGATCTTCACCCGCACCTATCACGATAGGATCGGGGCCCTCGTCGGCGTGACCGTCGCGTTCATCGCCTCGCGAACCGCTGCCTTCTTCCTCTTCGGTCCGCAGGTCAGTCAGACGATCGGCGGGATCGCGACTACGACCGCGGTGATCGCTTCGTGGTGGGTCTTCCTGCGGCCGAGCTCAGGGGTCGTCGGGCCGTGGAACCGGACGCTCGCGGCGGCGTTCGTGGTCGTGCCGGCGGTGACGTGGATGTATTCGATCGTGCGAATCTCGGGTGAACCGACGCTGCCCCTGCGCGTCGCGTGGTTCCTGGTCGGCATTCTCATCTGCAGCCTCAACACGGGAGCCTTCGTCTCACTCGTGAGCGAGCGGCTCGCCACGCTCTCGAAGGACGCCCGCCGTTCGGAGCGTGCGCAGGCCGAGCTCGCCGCGCGCTACGACGACCTCGTCGAGCAGGCGAGCGATCTGATCGCGGAGTTCGATGCCGAGGGTCGCATGGTCTACGCGAATCCGGCCTGGCGAACGATCCTCGGGATCGATCCGACGAGCCTGGTCGGCATGGAGGCGAAGGCGATCGGCCTCGATCTCGAGACCCACCTCACGCTCGCGGGCAAGGACGGGACCGCCGCGAACTCCGGCGCGACGCAACACATCGGCCTCGTCGAGGACGCGACGGGGCGACCCGTGACCCTCGAATACAACCTCCGACCCTTCCGAAGTGGCGATGGATCACTGCACGTCGTCGTGACGGGTCGCGACGTGACCGAACGCGCGCGACGCGAGTCGGATCGCGAGCGCGCGCAGAAGGACCTGCTTGCGCTCGTCGACACGCGCTCAAGCGAGCTCGAATCGTCGCTCCGCGAGCTCCAGGAGTCCCAGCGCCTCGCCGCGATGGGCACGATGGCCGCCGGCATCGCGCATCAGATCAATAACCCGATCGGCTCGATCCGCCTCGCCGCGGAGTACGCGCTCGCCAACGAGGGCACGACGCGCGACTCCGACAACGACAACGACAACGACAACGACAACGACGACGAAGTCGGCATCCTTCGACACGCCCTCGCGAACTGCGTCGAGCAGGCGGAGCGATGCGGCCGGATCGTCGCGAGCATGCTGCAGTTCGCGCGAAACGAATCGATCCCGAAACAGGATGAAGACCTCACACGCATCGTTCGTAGCGCCTGCGACCTCGTCCGACGGAGCCCCGTCGCCGACCGGGCCGTCCTCGCCCCCGAGATCGAGCTGGAAGCCACCCCGATCCGGGCCAGCGCCATCGAGCTCGAGCAAGCGATCCTGAACGTACTTCACAACGCGTGCGAGGCAGGCACCTCGGACGGCGAGTCGGTCCGCGTGTCCATTCGTCTCGCGAGCGACGGCGACGACGCGATCCTGCGCATCGCAGACGACGGCCGCGGCATGACCCGGGAGGAAGCCGCGCGCGTCTTCGACCCGTTCTACACCACGCGTCTGCGGCGCGGCGGAACGGGGCTCGGCCTGAGCGTCGCCCACGGCATCATCGAAGACCACGGCGGCTCGCTCTCGGTCGAGTCGCGCCCGGAAGTCGGCACCGACGTCACGATCCGCCTGCCGCTCGCCAACGTGAGCGTCGAGCGTGTGGAGCGCGTCGCCTCTAGTCGAACATGATGACCTGGCGCGCCGCTTCGCCCTTTCGCATCGCGTCGAAGGCGTTGTTGATCTCTTCGAGCGGAATGCGCGAGGAGATCATCTCGTCGAGGCGGAGTCGGCCGTCCAGGTAGAAGTCGACATAACGCGGCATGTCGAACTGGAAGCGGTTCGAGCCCATCAGCGAGCCCGTGACCTTCTTCTCCTGGAGCGTGAGGTCCGCCGCCGCGATCTCGACGGTCTGCCCGACCGGGAGGACGCCGACCAGGACGGTGGTGCCGCCGCGACCGGTCATCTGCACGCCCTGCTCGATGGTGGGCTTGAGGCCGATGCACTCGAAGACGTAGTTGGCGCCGCCGCCGGTCAGGTCCATCACGGCCTCGACGGCGTTGCCTTCGCTCGCGTCGACGCAGTCCGTCGCGCCGCAGTCGCGGGCGAGATCGAACTTCCAGGGCTGGGCGTCGACGGCGATGATCTTCCCGGCGCCGGTGATGCGCGCGCCCTGGATCGCCGAGAGCCCGACGCCGCCGCAACCGATCACGACGACGGAGTCGCCGGCGCGGATGTCGACGGTGTGGAGCGCGGCACCGATTCCGGTGGTCACGCCGCAGCCGATCAAACTCGCGCGGTCGAGCGGCATGTCGTCGCGGATCTTCACCACGCTCATCTCGGTCGTGAGCATCTGCTCCGCGAAGGACGAGAGGCTCGTGAACTGCATGACGGGCTCGCCGTTCGCGTCAGTCAGCGCGGGCTTCGAGTTGCTGCCCGGCCGACCCGTGAATCCCGCCGTACATAGATAGGGGCGGCCGCCCGTGCAGAAGTTGCAGGTGCCGCAGTAGCGCGACAGGCACGCGATCACGTGATCGCCTTCCGCGACGCTCGTCACGCCGGGGCCGACCTTCTCGACGATGCCCGCCGGCTCGTGGCCAAGCACGCACGGAGGCGGAAGCGGCAGGCCGCCTTCGATCACGTGGAGATCGCTATGGCAGATACCGCTCGCAGCGGTCTTCACGAGGACCTCGCCGGGGCCGGGATCGTCGATGGTGAGCTCCTCGATCTCGAGGGGGGCGTTGTTCGCGCGCATCACGGCGGCCTTCATGGCGTTCTCCTGCGTAGGGTTTGCGGTAGGGAAAGGGAGGGCGGTCGCGGCGTCGACGGCGACAGCCCCGCAAGCCTCGCAAAACGCGGCAGGGGCGGCCAGCGCCCCCGCTATCTTCGCAGTCACGCGCCGCGGAGCGCAGGAGAACCGACATGACCAACCCGCCTCGCCTTCTCGTCTACGGCGCGACCGGCTACACGGGCAAGCTCGTCGCCGCCGAAGCCGCCGCCCGTGGCCTCGGCGTCGTGCTCGCGGGGCGCGACGCCGAAAAGGTGAAGGCGCTCGGAGAGCAGCACGGGTTCGAGACCCGGGCCGTCGCGCTCCACGACGCGCCGCGTCTCCGCGCCACCCTCGAGGACATCGCCGCGGTGCTGCACATCGCGGGCCCCTTCTCCGCGACCTCGGAGCCGATGGTCGACGCGTGCCTCGCGACCGGCACGCACTACCTCGATGTGACGGGCGAGCTCGACGTGTTCGAAGCCCTCGCGCGGCGCGACGAGGAAGCACGGGCCGCGGGCGTCGTCCTGCTCCCGGGGGTCGGCTTCGACGTCGTCCCGACCGACTGCCTCGCGGCGCATACGGCATCGCGCGTGAACGAACCCGAGCGCGTGCACATCGCGATCGCTGGCATGGGCGCCGGCGTGTCCCGCGGTACCGCGAAGACCTCGATCGAGTTCGTCGGCCGCGGCCTCGCCATCCGCCGCGACGGCGTGATCACGTACCGCCCGATGGCGAGCCTCACGCGCGACTTCGATTTCGGTGCCGGGCCGGTGCGCGCGATCGGCATGCCCCTCGGCGACGTCGCGACGGCCTTCCACTCGACCGGCGCGCCCAACATCGAGACCTATCTGGTCGCGAGCGGTCCGCTTCCCCGCGCCCTGCAACTAGCGCGGGTGTTCGCGCCACTCCTCCGTCTCCGCGGCGTCCAGAGCTTCCTGAAGCGCCGGGTCGAGGGCGCGCCCGAAGGACCGACCGCCGAAGAGCGTGACGGCACGCGCACCGTCGCCCTCGCGGAGGTGACTGGCGCCGACGGGTCGCGCGCGCGGTCGATGCTCGAAACCCCGAGCCCCTACGCACTCACGGCCACTGCGGCCCTCGCCGCCCTCGAACGCGTGGCGCGCGGCGATGCCGCACCCGGCTATCACACGCCGGCGACGGCCCTCGGCGCGGATTTCGTCCTCGAACTCGACGGCTGCGTCAGGCGGGACCTGGACGACTGAGCCCGTCGTACGCGATCGCACGCGCGGCTTCGAAGTCGAGGGAGGTCGCGAGCAGCTGCTCGATCGTCCAGCCCTCGTGTTCCAGGAACCACGCGACGACGAGCCGATAGGGCGCGTAGACGCCCTGGGTCTGCATCATCGTGAGATCCGCGTCCCAACGTCCGATCTTCTCGAAGAGCGCGTGCGCCGGCTCCCGCGGCATCGCCACGTAGTCGGCGAGGCCCTCGACCACCCACGCCGGCCGAAGATGGAACCCGAGCGCACCGACCCGGCGGATCGTCATCACGTGGGTGAGCTCGTGCGCACCGTAGTAGGCGAGTCCACGCGGCGGGGTCGTCCGGTAGCCGGAGGGCGAGACGAGCGAGTCCGCTTCGAAGTCCGCGCCCGAGAAGAACGTGTGGTCGCGCGTGGCGGGCGGTGCCACGAAGCCGCCGGCGGTCGCGGGCGGAACGATCCACAGCCAGCTTCGCAGCCAGTCGCGCTCGACGACGTAGATGCGCAGCGACACGTCCGGCGGACCGAGGGGCGACGCCGCGAGCCGCGCCTCGACGTCTTCGAGCGCGCTCGCGGCGGCGGCGCTCGGAATCGGCGCGTCCGAGTGGACCGAGAGCCCCGCGCGCCCGACGGAATGCGCGAAGAGCGGGCTAGGAAAGACGAGCGGCGCCGCGACGAAGAGGGCCAGAGCGAAGGCTGCGCCCGCGCCCAGGCGGAGCGCGCGCCGCCGTCGCGTTCGATCGTGCCCTCTCGCCAAACTACTCCCCCGTGAACACCGGCGGCCGCTTCTCGAGGAACGCCTTCGGCCCCTCGGCTGCATCCTTGGACGACATGACCTTGATGCCGAGTTCCATTTCGATCTTGAATGCCTCTTCTTCGGGCATCGATTCGGTCCGACGCAGCGTCGCGAGGATCGCCGTGACCGCGAGCGGGCCGTTGCTCGCGATCCGATCCGCGATCTCCCGCGCCTTCGTGAGCGCCTGGCCGTCGGGGACGACGTGGTTCACCAGGCCGAGGTCGTAGGCGCGCTGGGCCGGCAGGTCCTCGCCCGCGAGCAGCATCTCGGCCGCGATCGCGTACGGAATCTGGCGTCGCAGGCGAACCGCCGAGCCCGCCATCGGGAAGAGCCCGCGCTGGACCTCGGTCACGCCAAACATCGCGCTCTCGCCCGCGACGCGGATGTCGGTGCCCTGGAGAATCTCGGTCCCGCCGGCGCGCGCGAAGCCCTCGGCGGCGAGGATCACGGGCTTGGTCGGGCGATAGGTCTTGAGCCAGCAGGCGAGCGTGATGTCCGGGTTCTCCATCACGCGCTTCATCCACTCGTTCTCGGGCTTGCCCGCGCGGAGCTTCGGGATCTCGGACAGATCCATCCCGGCGCAGAACGTGGTGCCCTTGCCGGTCAGGATCGCGACGCGGAGATCGGGGTCCTCGTCGAGCTGCACCCACGCGTCGTACATGCGGCACATCACTTCGGAGTTGAAGCAGTTGCGCTTCTCGGGTCGGTTCAGCGTGACGGTGAGGACGTGGCCGTCCTTTTCGACGAGGACTGCGGGCTCGGACATCGGCGGGCTCCTGGGCTCGGGGTTCGTGCGGGGTGGCGAGTCTAAGGAAGGGGTCGGATCCCGACACCCTCGAAGACGGGGCCTGGAGCGCGGCGCAAGCCCGAGTCCGGGGGTTCACACTGGGGCTCGCGCGGGTGACCCCGGGGGAATTCAACCCGGGCGCGAACGCTGCCGATGGAGGCATCCCGAGCCGCTCCCGGACCCCGGCACGTCGCCTCGACGCGAGCCGCCGGTTCCGGTACAAAACGGCTCCGACTCCGGGCGGGACCCGCTCGGATGGCCGATCCCCGATCGTCTAACGGCAGGACAACAGACTCTGAATCTGTGAATCATGGTTCGAATCCATGTCGGGGATCCACTCCTTGCCTCGGGCGCGTACGCGCCCTTGGGCCGCGGGCGCTCTTTTTGCCTCGGGCGCGTACGCGCCCTTGGGCCGCGGGCGCTTCGTGGCTCGGGAGTGCACGCTAGGCGGCCGACCCGGCCTCTGCGCTTGGGCGTGACGGCCGCGCGAAGCCGCCCCACCTGCTCGGCACGCGCTTGTGGATCACGGCCGCGCCCGCGAGCACGGTGCGCGAGCAGGAGATGGTGACGCTCGTGGCGAAGTCCCATTCGGGGACGCGCGAGAAGATCTCGCCGGCGGTCCCGGTCAAGAGGCCGACGTAACACCAGCTCATGTAGTAGGCGTGGTCGTCGCGCCAGCCCTCGTGCCGGCGCCAGCTCGGCCAGTAGCCGGCGACGAGGGTGCCGAGGCTGAAGACCGCGGCGACGTGGAAGGGACCGAAGGCGTAGAGCCGGTGGATCCCGAACGCGGAGAGGTTGAGCGCGAGCATCGCCAGGGCGAAGCCGCGCCCGATCAACACGTGCCGCTTCGTGCCCTTGCGCCCGAACACGATGATCGTGCCGAGGGCCAGGGCGACCAGTCCCATCGCGATGTGCAGCTGTGCCGTTGCCGTCATGCGAACCTCCGCGGGCGTGACGCGCCCACGACGTCCGGGCCGGTGGCGTCGCCTACGGTTCCGCGGTGCCTTCGACATTGTGGCGCGGGAGACGTCCACGGGCGACGATTTCCAATCCGACGAAGCGAGGAGCGCCCCATGGAAGCCACCCCCTTCACGATCGCGATCCCCGACGAGCGTCTCGCGGACCTCGACCGACGCCTGCGCCAGACGAACTGGGCGCGGGACTACGCGAACGACGACTGGCGCTACGGCACGAACGGCGCCTATCTCAAAGAACTCGTCGACTACTGGATCACGTCCTACGACTGGCGCGCGCAAGAAGCCGCGATGAACGCCTACGACCACTTCCGGGTCGAGCTCGACGGCGTGCCGATCCACTTCATGCACGTGCGCGGCCGGGGCCCGAACCCGAAGCCCCTCCTGCTGACCCACGGCTGGCCCTGGACGTTCTGGGACTTCAAGGACGTGATCGGGCCCCTGACCGATCCCGCCGCCCACGGTGGCGATCCGGCCGAGAGCTTCGACGTCGTCGTGCCATCGCTCCCCGGCTTCGGCTTCTCGACGCCGCTCGACAAGACCGGCATCAACTGGTGGACGACCGCCGACCTGTGGGTCCGCCTGATGAAGGACGTCCTCGGCTACGAGCGCTTCGGTGCACACGGCGGGGACTGGGGCACGTTCGTGACGACCCAGCTCGGTCACAAACACGCGCAGGACCTGATCGGCATCCACGTCTCGGGCGCGTTCCCGCTCACGAGTCTCGCGAACGAACGGCCCTGGTCGATCGGCGAAGCGATGATGGAGGCGGGGCGCGCAGCCGGAAACGTCGAGCGCGCAATCGAGTGGGAGCAGCGATTCGCGAGCCACATCGCGGTGCACACCCTCGACCCGCAGACCCTCGCTTTCGCGATGGCGGACTCGCCGGTCGGGATGATGTCCTGGATCCTCGAACGCCGACGCGCCTGGAGCGACTGCGGCGGCGACGTCGAGAAGCGGTTCACGAAAGACCACCTGATCACGACGATCTGTCTCTACTGGCTGACCGATGCCTTCCAGTCGGCGCTCCGCTTCTACGCCGAAACCGGCTGGGGCCAGTGGCAGCCGAGCCACGAACGCATGCCGGTCATCGAGGCCCCGAGCGGGATCTCGATGTTCGACTACGACACCGGCCCCGGCACCCTCGACTGGATGCAGGACTACTACGACCTGATCTTCGTCGAGCGCCACTCGGACGGCGGACACTTCGCGGCAGCAGAGGCGCCGGAGACGATCGTGCGCGACATCCGGAGGACGTTCGCGGGGCGGACCTGATCGCCTTCGCGGTCAGTCGTCGAGCCGCTTCTCGAGATCGAGCTCGACCGCCCCGAAGCCTTCCGACTCGTAGAGCCCGATCGCGCCGGTGTTCCCGGCCAGGACGGAGAGCCGGAGCGTCGCGACGCCCGCGGCGCGAACCGCCTGCTCCGCGTGCCGGAGCAGCGCGCGCCCCACACCGCGCCCCCGCACGCGCTCGCTCACCACGAGATCCGACACGTATCCCATCTCGCCCGGCGGATCGTCGAGCTCATCGGAGACATAGCGTCGCCAGACGCTGACGTATCCGACGACCTCGCCTGCGTCCTCCGCCACGTAGAGCACGCCGTCGTACAGCCGCGCCCGCTCGAACGTCTTCGTCAGATAGGCGTCGGCGATCTCGCTGCTCGGCCGCATGCGCGGATCGATCGCGCGTTCGGTCTCGTGCAGCTCGACGAAGAGGGCGCGAACGACTTCCGCATCGCGCGCGGCTTCGTATTCGCGGATCTCGATCACGGAGCAAGCCTCCGATCGAGACCGAAGCCCGCCGCGAGCGCGGTCAGGCCGACGAGGTCGACGTGGAGCACACGCGTGAGCGCCGCGTTCGGTTCACCGACGAGCCCTACGACGAGCGCGTACGCACCCATGCTCGTGAGCCCGAGCAGCGCCGCCACCGTTCGCAGCCCGGGCCGAAAGACCGCGACCGCGAGGGTCGCCCCGACGAGTCCGATCGAAACCGCGCGATGGCGCATCACGATCTCGAGATTCGGATCGGAGATCGGAATCGAGTAGAGCGACTCCAGCTGCGTCGCCGAGACGACGCCGACCCACGGAATCAGGTTGATCACGGCGGCCACGGCGAAGAGAACGGGGACGAGACGCTTCATGCGCCGAGGCTACGGGATGCCTCGTCGGACACCAGAGCCAATCGCCGAGGACACGACCGGACCATGTCGTCTTGGGGAGCGGGAGCGACTTCTGCGGCCGCGCCGTTCCGCCAGGCGTTCTCCCCGCAGTCGGTATCCGTCGCCTCGATCGCCAGGAAAGAAGCCGCGATACACGACGTCCACAGAATCACGAGGCGCCCGATGTGGATCCAGCGCGCGTACGCCACGACCCGCTCACTCGGCGGATCTTCCGCGCGAAGCGCCGTCTCCCAGCGCCGGAAGAGCAGGATCAGCGCGGTGAACAGCGCGCCGTTGAAGATGTTGCCGACCGCGACGTAGCTCGCGCCTTCCGCGATCGTGCAGCGGATGTCCGGGTCGGCGATCGCGATGCCAATCCCGGACACGCCGAGGAAGGTGACCGCCACCAGCGCATCCGAGTAGTTGATCAGGCGGTCGGCCGACGCCGCTTCGTCGCTCTCCCGTCGATTCGTCACGACACCCTCGCCTAACGACAGCCTGGCCGACGGCCGGCGGCGCGCGCAGCTTCGTATTCCTGCAACGCAGCGGGCATCGCCGCGCGAAGCTCGCGGATCCGCGTGGCGCCACTCGGATGCGTCGACATGAACTCCGGCGGTGCCTTGCCCCCGGAAGCGCGGCCCATGTTCTGCCACAGCGTGACGGACTCGCGCGGATCGAACCCGGCCCGCGCCATCAGCGACAGGCCGATCTCGTCCGCCTCACTCTCGTGGGTCCGGCTGTACTTGAGCATGCCGAGCTGGACGCCGACACCGAGAGCTTGCATCACCTGCGCTCGGCCCTCGGGATCCCCCGAAGCCCAGATCTGCGCCGCGGTCATCCCCGCTTGCGAGAGCTGGGCGGACGAAACGCGCTCCGCGCCGTGCCGACCGAGCACGTGCCCGACCTCGTGTCCCATCACCGCCGCGAGCTGGTCCGGCGTCGTCGCCACGGAGAGGAGACCGGTATGCACGCCCATACGTCCGCCCGGCAACGCGAACGCGTTGGCGGTCGAATCGTCGAAGAGCTCGGTCTCCCAACTCCGCACGACCACGACGCCCATGTCCTTCGGCGTCAGAACAGCGGTGATCGCGTCCGCGACGCACTGGACGAGCCGCCGCTGGGCCGCGTTCGTCGAGCGTTGGCGCTCGGCCTTGATGTCCTCGAACGCAGAGAGCCCCATCTGGGACATCGCCTGCGGCGACTGCGTGATGATCTGCATCCGCCCGAGCGGCGACGTCGCGCAGCCGAGCAGCAGCGCGCTGGTCGCGAGCGCGTGGAGCAGCACTCGATTCACCTTCATGTCTCCCCCGTTCGCGGCGCAAGATCAGGAGCGCGCCACTCGAACCGCTATCGCCCGACGAGCACGACTGTCGCGAACGACTCCCCGATTCGAGGGGAGAATACCCGGGATTTTCGAGGCGTACTCATTGCGGACGGGGACCCCGAAGCGCCTGATGGGAGGTGCCCCACGACCAACCGCCGGGACGTGCGGCGCCCTGCTCGTTTGAGATCTCGCTGCCTTCGTGGACGGCGATGCGCCAGCCGTCCTCCGTCCTTGCCAACGTGTCGTCGTAGTAGCCGTGGAGCGTCAGCGTCGGGCGGTCGCCCTCGAACGCGTGCCACGCGGTCACACCCGCGCGGAAGGTCGGCGCCACTGGATCGCCCGTCGCTCCCCCGGCCACGATCTCGCCGATCACGTGTTTCGTCTCGTGAAAATGGGCGAGGTTCTCGCGGAGGTGCACGAGCAGTGCGTCGCGACCCTCGATGCCGACCTCGCCGAAGCGAACGCGGCAATCCGGAGTGAAGACCCGTTCCAGCTCGTCCAGTCGGCGCTCGTCGATGGCGACGACGTATCGCGCGAGCAAGGTCCGAAGCGCCTCGAGGGCGGACGTGTCGGGCGACTCGGTCATGTTGGGCGCACCCTTTGCAGGCGGAGTGGTGGAGCGCCTGCGGCTCGTGGCGGAGCGCCTGCGGCTGATGGCGGAGAGGGTGGGATTCGAACCCACGAGAGCTTTCACCCTGCCGGTTTTCAAGACCGGTGCCTTCAACCGCTCGGCCACCTCTCCGCGGTCGAACCGTGCCGAGAGGCTATCGCTGACCCGGGCGCGACACCAAACGCCGGTCGAAGGTAGGCTGGGAGAGGCCCTGGAATGTTCGGAGCGCCGTGACGCCGCTCCGGACGTCCGGCCGAGCTCCGGCTGCGGTCTGCTCGGCGATCCGGAGTGCCGCGCCGGTCTCTGGTACGGCCACGGCGCCGGTGGCCCCGGCTACAATGGGCTGGCGATGCACTTCCCGGATTTCGCCGGGAGCGGCTCACCGATCACGTTATGCGCCTTCCGAGCGAGCGAGGCGGAGCCCCTTGCCGAAACCGTCGCCCACCAAACGGTCGACGCACTCATGGCGACGGAACGATAGAGAGCGAAGGAACCGAACGATGGACCTCGAGCTGAACGGGAAACGCGTCCTCATCACCGGCAGCTACCGGGGGACCGGCGCCGGACTCGCGCGGGTGATGGCCCGCGAGGGCGCGATCGTCTGGGTCCACGGCTTCGAGCTCGAGCCCGCCGAAGCGGTCGCGCAGTCGATCCGGCAGGAGGGCTTCGAAGCGCACGCGGTCGCGGGCGACATCCGGACCGACGAGGGCGCCCGGGACGTCGCCGCGAGCGTCGGCGAGGTCGACGTCCTCGTGAACAACTACGGCGTCGCCGAAGGGGGCTCCTGGGAGAGCCCGACCGAGGACTGGATCGACATCTACCACAAGAACGTGCTCTCGGGCGTGCGCCTGGTGCACGCGCTCACGCCCGGCATGAAGGAGCGCGGCTGGGGACGCGTGATCTTCCTGTCGACGGTCGGCTACGTCCGGCCCAACTCGCGCATGCCCCACTACTACGCGTCGAAGACCGCGCTGATCAACATGACGGTCTCCCTCGCGAAGGAGCTCGCGAATACCGGGATCACCGTCAACTGCGTGAGCCCCGGCATCATCGCCACCGAAGAGATCCGCGAGATGTTCCGGCGGCGCGCCGAGAAGAACGGCGAAGCGACGGACTGGGCGAGTCTCGAACGCGAGGCCGCGACGAACGGACCGATGGCGAACCCGGCGGGCATCGTCGGCGATCCCGAGGACATCGGACACCTCGTCGCCTTCCTCGCGAGCGACAAAGCTCGCTACATCAACGCCGCGAACCTGCGGATCGACGGCGGGACTGCAGACTCGATTCAGTAGGCGCGACGTTCAGTCGGCGACGCGCTCGCCACGTTGGGCCTCGAGCGTCTCGAGGATCTCGGTGTGCTGCGCCTGGCCGAGGGTATAGGTGAACGCGATCCGCAGGCTCGCCAGGATGCAGAGGATCGGGATGCCCGCCGTGAGCGCGCGGATCGTGTATCGGACCACGTCGCCGTTCTCGGCATTCGGTGTGAACCCGACGAGGTCCAGGAGTCCCATCCCGAGGAAGACGCCCGTCGCTCCCGAGATCTTGCGCACGAAGGTGAAGATCCCCATGAAAACGCCTTCACGCCGTTCGCCGCTCGCGAGCTCGTCCTCGTCCGCGATGTCCGCGACCATCGACCAGGGCATCATGTCCGCCGCCGCATAGCCACAGCCGGACAGGAAGCTGACGATGATCATGCCCTCGTAGGGCCACTCCGGCTGGAACGCGAGGAGGCCGACGAAGGTCGTCATCCAACCGATGCACGAGAAGCGGTAGACCTGCGCCTTGTCCCGCCCGCGCGAGACCCGGAGCCAAACCGGCATCGCGCAGACGGTGCCGATGATGAACGTGAACATCATGTCGTTGAAGTAGGCGGGCTTTCCGATCACGTAGGTGAAGTAGTGAAGGAAGAGCGCGAGGGGCAGGTCGATCGCGATTCGACCGAGCGAGAAGAAGGCGAGCAGACGACCGAAGTTCCGGTTCCCCGCGATCACGCGCACGTACTCCCGGAGCGGGACCGGATCCGCGATCTCCTTCGGCGGCCGTTCCCAGGTCACCCACCAGATCGGCACCCAGGGCCAGACGATCCAGAGCGCGAAGATCCCGCCGGTCACCGCCCAGGCTGGCGCGTCTCCTCCGAGCGTGTCGACGAGCGGATGGAAGAGCGAGGCGATGAGCAGGGTCCCGATCAGCGACAGCGCCGAGCGGAACGTCATGATCGCCGTCCGTTCCTCGTAGCTGTCGGTCAGGTCCGGCATCAGCGAGTAGTACGGGATCGCGCACACCGTCATGCTGATGCTGATCAGCACGTACACGCCTGCATAGAAGACGAATTGTCCGACGTCGCCCTCGATGCCCGGCGCCGACCAGATCGCCGCGAAGGAGAGCGCGAAGGGCAACGCGCCGATCAACAGGAAGGGGCGCCGCCGCCCCGCCTTCCAACGCGTGCGATCCGACAGGCGTCCCATGTAGACATCGGTGATCGCGTCGACGCACCGACCCACGAGCGGAACCGCGCCGGCGAGCAGGGGCCGCATTTCGACGACGTCCGTGAGGTAGAACGGGAAGACCATCGTGAGCGCGACGAGCGCCACGTTGATGGAGTGGTCCCCGAGTCCGTAGATCAGCTTCAGGTGGAGGGGGAGCCGCGCGTCCTGCACGCGCAGAGCCTACACGACGGCGGCGCGCCGCGAGCGGCACGAGTATGATCCCGCGCGTCATGGCCGAAGCCGAACGAGAAACCCCGAGCCCGTCCGCGCCTCGCCTCGCCGCGATCGATTGGATGCGTGGCTTCGTGATGGTGTTGATGGCGATCGACCACTCCTCCCAGATGTGGAACTCGGGTCGCGTCGCCGAAGACACGGCCTATCTGGCCAACATGATGGTCGGGGGCACCTACTGGATCCCGGGCACGATCCTCGACGAGGCGCAGTTCTACACGCGCTGGATCACGCACCTCTGCGCGCCCACATTCCTCTTCCTCTCCGGTACGTCCCTGGCCATGAGCTTCGAGAAGCGACGCGCCCAGGGCATGGCCGAAGGCGAGCTCGATCGTCATCTGCTGATCCGCGCGGGCGTCGTCCTCGGCTGCGAAGGCCTGCTCTCGCTGATGGCGGACATGGGCGGGCCGATGCTGCAGGTGCTCTTCGCGATCGGCACGTCCATGATCGCGATGGTGCTGCTGCGGCGACTCCCGACGACGGTCCTGCTCGCGATCGGGGTCGGCTGGCTCGCGGGCAGCGAGTTCGTCCTCTCGACCCTCTTCCCGATCCCGGCCGACCTCTCGACGGGCGCCATCGATCACTTCTCGGCGCTGGCGATGATGCTCTTCGTCCCGGGCAACGGATCGGCGTTCGTGAACTCCTACCCGATGACCCACTGGCTCGCGATGATGCTGCTCGGTTGGGCCTTCGGGCGGCATCTGCTCGCGCAACCGCCGACCGACGCCGGTCGCCAGGAGACGGAGAAGCTGCTGCTCTTGTGCGGACTCACCGCGCTCCTCGCCTGGTCGCTGGTCCGGGCCGCGAACGGCTACGGCAACATGGGCCTGCTGCGCGACGACACGACGATCGTGCAGTGGCTGCACATGTCGAAATACCCGCCGGCCCTCGTCTACTCCCTGATGGAGCTCGGGCTGATGGCGCTCGGACTCGTCGTCTGCATGCGGACCGAGCGGCGGCTCGCGAAACCGGCCCGGGCCGGCAACCCGCTCCTCGTCTTCGGCCAGACCGCCCTCTTCTTCTACATGCTCCACTTCATGCTGCTGGGCGCCGGCGCGATGGCGATCACCGGCGGGATGATGCTCCGCGGGTTGACGGAAACCTACGTCGCCGCCGGGGTGGTGCTGGTCGTGCTCTACCCGCTCTGCCTCGGATTCCGCGCCCTGAAACGCCGCCACCCGAAGAGCCTGCTCCAGTACATCTGAAGGCCCTTCTGAGGCGCCATCGGCTCCGAGGCCATCCGTCACTCGAACGTGTCGGCGGCCCGGGAACCGAAGCGTCCCGGCGAGCGTCGCATCGTGTGTCCCCCCACCGCGCAGCACTCACGCGCGATCGAGGAATGCACGATGCGCCCCCCGAACTCCGATCTCCCCCGTGGCTCCCGCGACCGCAAACGCGCCGCCCTCGTCGTCACCCTCCTCGGCACGACCGGCCTGGCGACGCCCGCCCTCGGCTGCATGGTGATGGACCCGGACGACAGCGCCGCCGTGTCGATCGAGCTCGGCCCGGGCACGAGCCAGGACTTCTCGGTCAACGTCTTCGACAACGTGGACGAAGAAGGCAACGTCGTCGGGCGCGACTGCTATGCGAGCGTCGCGATGCCGCTCGCGGCGTTTCCGTCGGTCTCGAATCGGCTCGATACCGCGGCCGTCGCTCGAGCGATCCAGGAGAGCGCCGCAGCCCTCGGCGTCGAGAGCTGTGACGTCTCGGTCTACTACGACGACCCCAGGCAGGAGCTGACCATGGGCGAACGGTGCGTACGCGGAACCTACGGCTTCTCCGAGAACGACTTCTGGTCGCGAGAGGGCGAACAGCACTGCTGGAGCGACGAGGACATCGCGGAGTGGCAGGAGCTCGAGCGCCAGGCCGCCGCCCAGGCCGACGCCTACGCGGCGGAGCAGGAGGCGATCGACGCCGCCGCCGAAGAGGAGTGGGGCGAGGAGTACGACGACGCGGTCGCGGTCCTCGCTTCGGAGGAAGTCACGCTCCGGAGCGTCGAGGAATGATCAGGTTCCGCTGCGACGGATGAGCGGGCGCGGCGCTGCTCCAGGGTGCGGCGCCCGCGCGCGGTCGCGGAACGGATGGAGGCGGGGTCCGGGTTCCGGTCCTTCGTCGGGTGCCAGGGGTCGCCGCCGGCTGCAGTTCGCCCCTCCTTGCTGCGCCGGCGAGTGGTCCTCGCCTCTCGGCACCCGACCTACGGGTCCCGTCTCCATCCAGCCTGCTTGCGGTCGAGCGTCGCGCCTAGGCCTCGGCCGCCTTCTTCGCTTCGCACGCCTTCTTGGCATCCATCCAGCCCTTGATCATCACGCCGAAGTTCGCGGGGTTGTACGCGTCCTCTTCATAGGACCACTGCATGTTGCCCGCGTACTTCAGGACCGTGATGTTGTGTTCCTGGTGGAGGCTGCCGTCCCCGGGATCGACCATGCGGTTCCAGACCTTCGCGATGACCATGCCCTTCTCTTCGTCGATCGTGTACCAGTCGATCGGGAAGTACCGCATGTCGCGATTGATCGGCTCTTCCATGGTGCCCTGGATCCAGTTGTAGATCGCCTCGCGACCGCCGTACTCGCCGTAGTGGTGCTCCACGTAGGTGGCGTCCTCGGTGAACATGTCGGCCCACTTCCGCCAATTGCCGGAGGTCCCGGCCTCGAGTGCGGTCTTCTGATAGAGGTCGAAGGCCTCCTCCAGCTCTTCTCGACTCCAGCGTCCCATCGTGCTCCTCCTCGGGTGGACCCGCGAGTCTAAGGGCCGATCGCCCCGCCGCAACGCGGTCTCGGGGCGCCCCGCGCGACGCCCCCGCGCTCGGTATGCTTTCGCGACCCGCGCGCCGAAGCACGGGATGGAGCCCTCCCGTGACCGATTTCCGCGCCCCCTCCGCCCTCGCCTTCGAGAAGGTCGCCAACTTCCGCGACATGGGCGGCCACCAGACCCACGACGGCCGCCGTCTCGCGCCGGGCCGCCTGCTCCGCGCCGGCCACCTCGCCCACGCGACCGACGCGGACGTCGCGCTGCTCGAGCCCTTCGGCCTGCGCCGCGTCTTCGACTTCCGAACCGCGAGCGACATCGCGATCGAAGGCGAAGATCGCCTGACCAGTCAGGCGGAGAACATCCTGCTGCCGATGCCCGACCCCGCGAAGGGTTCCGACATCCGCGAGCTGATGGAGAACGCCGGCCCCGAAGACATGGACCGCATCTTCGGCGACGGCAAGGCCGAGCAGATGATGATCGAATCCGCCGCCGGCCTCGTCCGCGAACGCCGCGAGCCCTACTCGCTCTTCTTGAAGGCCCTCGCCGAGCCGGGACACGTTCCGGCGCTCTTCCACTGCTCCGCCGGCAAGGACCGCGCGGGCTGGGCGGGCTCGGTCGCGCTGCTCACGATCGGAGTGCCGCGGGACGAGGTGATCGAGCAGTACCTGCTCAGCAACCGCGCCGGCGAACAGATCATCGAACGCAGCAAACAGAACGGGCACTCGTGGTGGCACGAAGCGCTCGCGCCGTTGATCGGCGTGCGCGAGTCCTACATCCAGGCGAGCTTCGACGCGGTCGACAGCGACTGGGGCGACTTCGACACCTACCTCGCGAAGGGCCTCGGGATCACCGACGACGAACGCGCGGCGATTCGCGCGAACCTGCTCGAGTAGGCGTCGCCTAACCGTCCGTGCTCAGCAGCTCCAGCAGGTTCTGGTCGGGATCCCGGAAGTAGACCGACAGGCCCATCTTCCCGTCCGCTGCGGGCCGCGGACCCTCGCCCTCGATCACCTCGACGCCGTTCGAGACGAGCAGCTCACGCGCCTCGGCGATCGGCCCGTCGAACCGGAAACAGAAGTCCGCGGAGCCGGGCGTCGGCGCGTCCGCGTGGGGCGAAGCCGGGGACGCCGCGTCGTGGATCGAGAGCCGGCTCGCGCCGACCTGCATCAGCACGACGGGGATCTTGCCCTCGCGCCAGAGGTCCTCGTAGTGGGTGGTCGCGCCGAGCACGCGCTTGTAGAAGTCGAGGGTCGCTTCGACGTCGGCGCAGGTGAGCGCGACGTGGTCGAGTCCGCGAACGGGCATGTTTCGTTCCTCCCGGGTCTGCGCTCGTTATCATCGCGCGGTTCGGGAAGACCCGCCGCAAGGAGCCCCAGCATGTCCGAGTCCCCCATCCTCTTCGAGAAGCGCGACGACGGGATCGCCGTCGTGACGCTGAACCGCCCCGAGAAGCTGAACTCGCTGACCGGCCCCCTCCTCGACGCCCTCGACGCGGCCGTCGACCGGGTCGCGAACGATCCGGAGATCCGCGTGTTCCTGATCCGCGGCGCCCCCCGGCCCGACGGCCGCCCGTGCTTCAGCGCCGGCGTCGACGTCTCGGCCTTCGCGGACGGCCAGGGCGTCGGCGAAGAACAGGGCTTCCTCCTGACGAACAAGCTCGACGACCTGCTGAAGCCGTCGATCGCGGTCATCGACGGCGTCTGCACGACCGGCGGCGGCGAGATCGCCCTCGCCTGCGACTTCCGGATCGTCGGCCGCCAGGCGCGGATCAGCGACTGGCATCTCAAGAAGCTGGGAACGGGCCTCGGCGCCTGGGGCGCGTCGACGCGCTGGGCCCGGGAGTGCGGCGTGACCAACGCCAAGCAGATGCTGCTCACCGGGCGCGAGATCGACGGCGACGAAGCGCTCCGGATCGGCTTCGCGAGCGCCGTCTACGACTCCGACGCCCTCGAAGCCGGCGCCTTCGAGATGGCGGGCCAGATCGCGGGCATGAAGCCCGATGGCGTGAAGCTCGTCCTCGCCCACCTCGACCGGATCGACGACATGAGTCGCGACCAGGCACTGCGCTGGGCGCAGCTCTCGGCAGACTGGCTCGACGTGAAGGTCGGCGAGAGCGAGCTGAAGGGGAAGGTGTTGGGGGGCTGACACCGCAACGCGTCACCCTGCCCTCGAAACCTCGCAGGCCCTTAACGGAAACGACACGGACGCGGGCGATCCTCCCGACGAAATCAAATAGAGAATCGTCAGGAGAATCCCCCGAAATGGAAGAGCTGCGAATCCGCGAATGGACGCCGACCCACCCCCACCCCCCGTCCCCCTTCGGCGTCCCGCCCCTCGACGAAGTCGGCTGCGACCCCTGGGAGCACGTCGGCCTCACGCGGACCGAACGCGCTCGCCTGAACGGGGCGCGCTCGATCTGCCTCACCGACGGCCAGAGGCACATCCAACTCACGTCCCCGAACCACGTCGAGCGCGGCCCCGAACGGCAGCAGCAGCTGTCCCGCCTCCAGGAGCGTCTGGACGCGGGCTACCAACTGGTCGGTTAGCGGGGGCTGAGCCCGCCTAACCGACGATCCGCGCCACGACCTCGTCGACCGCCTTGTCGGCGATCACGCGCATCTCGTCGTCGGTCCGATCCTGGATCGGATGCTCGACGTAGACGGCGCTCGGCACCGTGCCCAGGGCTTTCGCCTGCGCGTCCGCGCCGTCGACGAACTCGATCGTCGAGACGAAGACGGAGGGGATGCCGCGATCCTCGAGGTCCACCGTGTCGTGCACACTGCACGACGTGCAGCTGCCTCAATCCGCGAGGGCTTCGACGACCGCATCGCACTCGGTCGCGATCTCGTGCCGAAGGTCGATGGGCGCGGGCTTCGTGAACGTCGGCTTCGCGTAGCGCTTCACCTTCGCGCCGCGTTCGACGAGCCGCTCTTCGAGCTGGTCGAGGAAGACGTCGCCGCGGGCCTTCACGATGTCGAGGAGACCGATCGTCTTGCCGTCAAGCTCGGCCAGCCGCGCCGCGCGAATGCGCTCCGCGGGGACCGCTTCGCTCGAGGGATCGAGTAGAACCGTCGTCATGAAGTGATCTCCTTGCAGACGGGCGCGCTGCCCATCTCGCCGTTCGCCCAGCCGGGGATGATCGCCGAGAAGAGGCCAGCGCCTCCGCCCGCGTGGACCACCCGCAGCCCGTCGGGCTTGAACTTCGGAATCTGCTTGCCGCGAACGCCGTCCGGCAAGCCGTCGGCGATCCCGCCCGCGCCGCGCACGAGGTCGTCGCCGTTCATCAGCGTCAGCGCGTGGAGCTTCGCGAGGAAGTCCTCCCGCGACCAGCCGGCTTCCCGGAAGATCCGCGAGTGCTCGGGCCCGACCACGACGATCGCATCGAAGGCCAGGACCATCTTCGGCGTCAGCATGTGCTTCAGCGCGTCCGCGAACATGTGGCAGAGCGAATCGGGATCCCGCGCGATCTGATCGACGATCGTGCGCGGGCCTTCGCCCGGGAAGAGCATCACCGTGTCCGTCCCGGCCTCGAAGCCGAACTCGACGTTGAGCGGTGTCCAGGGCGAGCCTTCTTCGTCCTCCGGGAAGCAGAAGCCGACCTTGCCCGGGTTGCCGAGGGTCGCGCGATCGACCTCGCCGGGGCGGCCGCCGCCGACGTTGCGGATCACGAGCTGGAGTGCGCGACCGATCGTGCTGTTCGCGCGGTTGCCCTGACCGAAGACGTTCTTGCCGGCGTTCATGCCGATGCGATTTCGGATCGGGCCGTTCACGACGAGCACGGGCCCCGCGGACATCGTCGTCGCGAGGAGTCCGTGGATGTTGAATTGCTCGGTGCACGCCGCCTCGACCGCCGCGAGCACGACCGGCAGGTACTCGGGCTTGCAGCCCGCCATGACGGCGTTGATCGCGACCTTCTCGACGGTGCACGGCGCGAGGTCCGGGGGCACGATCGCGACGACTTCGTCCGGCGCGCGGCTCGTCCCTTCGAGCATGCGCAGCACGCGCGCTTCGGTCGGCGGTACGATCGGGAGCCCGTCGGTCCAACCGCGGTCGAGGAAGGCCTCCTGCTCGTCTTCCAGCGCAGCGATCTCGACGCGTCGCGCTTGCAGCTTCGAACCGCTGAAGCGGATCGCGAGCTCGGGGGCGCGGGACGGATCGACCGAGAGGGAGCCACAGCCGGGCCGGAGCTCCGGGAGCCCGGGGCCCAGACCGGTCGCGCGCGTAAGCGCTTCCCACTCGCCGCGATGCCAGCCGATCGCGCGTTCGACCTCGCGCCCGTCTTCGACGCGCAGCAGCGTCGGCACGGCTTCGATCTCGTGGTGCCACGAGACGGCGAGGTCCGTGTCGTCGACGCGCTCGACGCCGTCCGGGAAGCTCGGGTCGTCCTGGGTGTAGACGGTGAGCGGGACGTCTTTCGAGAGGGCCGCGAGAACCGGGGCGACCAGCTCGCAGGTCGGGCAGTCGCGCTTCACGAAGGCGACGACGCCCGCAGGCAGCGGCGGCTTCGCGGTCGAGTCGGAGGGGGTCGGGGGCATGTCCCGAGCATACCGGACTCGCGCGCGCCGGAGGGCACGCTTCAGCTGCTAGCCTTCCGGCCCGCTGCGGAGGAACCCCCCAATGACCGATTCCGCGGGCCCTCGAGGCCCTCTCTCCGGCTACCGTATCATCGACCTGACCACGATGCTCTCGGGCCCGATGGCGACCTGCCTGCTCGGCGACCAGGGCGCGGACGTGATCAAGGTCGAGTCCCCTGGAGTCGGCGACCTCGTGCGCCGGCTCGGCGCTCCGAGGGACGGGATCACCGCCTCGTTCGCGACGATCAACCGCAACAAGCGCTCGATGGTCCTCGACCTGAAGACCGAGCCCGATCGCGAAGCCCTCGAGAAGCTCGTCGCGACGGCGGACGTCGTCGTCCAGAACTTCCGCCCCGGCGTCGTCGAGCGAATGGGGTTCGGTTACGACGACCTGAAGAAGATCAAGCCCGACCTGATCTACGTCTCGATCTCGGGCTTCGGCGAGACCGGACCCTACTCCCACAAGCGCGTGTACGACCCAGTGATCCAGGCCCTCTCCGGCCTCGCGACGATTCAGGGAGACCGCGGCGTCGGTCGGCCGAAGATGATGCGCGTCGTGATCCCCGACAAGGTGACGGCCATGACCGCAGCGCAGGCGATCACCGCGGCCCTGCTCGCCCGGGAACGATCCGGGGAGGGACAGCACGTCCGGCTCTCGATGCTCGACGCGATGATCTCCCTCGCCTGGCCCGAAGGCTATGCCGGTCACACCTTCGTCGGAAGCGAAGCGGACGTTCCGCGCAACGCGCTCGCCCAGGACCTCGTGTTCGAGACGAAGGACGGGTTCATGACCGCCGGCGCCGTCTCGGACTCGGAGTGGCACGGCCTCACCCGCGCCCTCGACCATCCCGAGTGGCTCGACGACGACCGCTTCAAGACGGCGGGGGGCCGCGTGGCCTACGCGAAGGAGCGGCTCGACCAGACCGCCGACGTGCTGCGCGAGCGCACCACCGACGAGTGGCTCGAGCGACTCGATGCGGAGCAGGTTCCTTGCGCGCCGATCCTGCCCTTGTCTCAGATCATCGAGCATCCGCAGATCCAGGCGACGGGGGTCGTGGTCGAGACCGACCACCCGGTCGCCGGACGCATCCGCCAGGCGCGCGCCGCCGCGCGATTCGAGAAGACCCCGACCCACCTCGACCGTCCTGCGCCGACCCTCGGCGAACACACGGACGAAATCCTCGCCGAGCTCGGCCTCGAGCGTTAGGCAAAGACCCGAAAAAGGAATCGACATGACCGTCACGAATCGACAATGGCGCCTCGCCTCCCGACCCGTCGGAATGGTGAAGGAGAGCGACTTCGAGCTCGCGAGCGAAGGGATCGGCGACCTCGCCGACGGCGAAGTGCTCGTCCGCAACCTCTTCCTCGCCTTCGAGCCGGCGCAGCGCGGCTGGCTCGACGACGTGAAGAGCTACATCCCGCCGGTGCAGATCGGCGAGGTCATGCGCGCGTCGGCCGTCGGTCAGGTCGTCGAGTCGAAGAACGACGAGTTCACGAAGGGACAGCTCGTCTCGGGCATGCTCGGCTGGCAGGAGTACTTCCTGACCGACGGGACGCCGGGACCCTTCGGCGGGCTTTCTCGCGTCCCGGACGGGATCCCGCCTCAGCGCGTGCTCTCCGTCCTGGGCGGAACGGGGCTCACCGCCTATTTCGGAATCCACGACATCCATCCCGTGAACGAGGGCGACAACGTTCTCGTCTCCGGCGCCGCCGGCGCGACCGGCTCGGTCGCGGCCCAGATCGCGCGACTGCGCGGCGCGGGCAAGGTCGTGGGCATCGCAGGCGGCCCCGAGAAGTGCCGCTGGCTCCTCGAAGAGGCGAAGCTCGACGCCGCGATCGACTACAAGAACGAGGACGTCAGGCGACGGATGCGCGAGGAGTTTCCGAAGGGCGTCGATCTCTTTTTCGACAACGTCGGAGGCGACATCCTCGACGACGCCCTCGTGAACATGGCCGAGCGGGGCCGCGTCACCCTTTGCGGTGGCATCTCGGCCTACAACGAGAAGGAGCTGCCCCCGGGTCCGCGCAACATCATGCAGATCGTGATCCGGCGGCTTTCGGTCAAGGGCTTCATCCTCTTCGACCACATCGCGAACGCGGCACAGGCGATCACGGACCTCTCCACCTGGTCTGCGAACGGCGACATCGCCGTGGAAGAAGACATCCAGCAGGGCTTCGAGAACACGCCGGCGACGTTCCTGCGCCTCTTCCAGGGCAAGAACCTCGGCAAGCAGCTGATCCAGATCGCCGAGCAGGAGTAGTCGCCCCCATGTCCGAGTCCAGCGGCCTGCCCCTCGAAGGCGTGCGCATCTTCGCCGTCGAGCAGATGCAGGCGATGCCCTTCGGAACCCAGCTCCTCGCGCGGATGGGCGCCGACGTCGTGAAGGTCGAGCATCCGACCCGCGGCGAGAGCGGCCGCGGGAGCGCGCCGTCGATTACGGACGTCGACGGCTCCGAGCAGGGCGCGACCTTTCTCCGCAACAACCTCTCGAAGCGCAGCCTCGGCCTCGACCTCAAGAACCCGAAGGGCGCGGAGCTCTTCAAGAAGCTCGTGCCGGCCTACGACGTCGTGGTCGAGAACTTCAAGCCCGGCACGATGGAGCGGCTGGGGATCGGGTACGACACCCTCGCCGCGATCCACCCGGCCCTCGTGTACGTCGCGGTGTCCGGGTTCGGATCCTTGCGCGAGACGCCGTACGGAAGCTGGCCGGCCTACGCCTGTGTGCCCGAGGCGATGAGCGGGTTCTACTCGTTCCGGCCGGAGCCCGGTCGTCGGCCGAACATCGGCGTGGCCGGCGCGATCGGCGACATCGGTTCCGGCCTCTTCGCGATGGTGGGGCTGCTCGCGGCGCTCCACCGAAAGGGCCAGACCGGTCGAGGGCAGAAGGTCGACGTCGCGATGCTCGACGCGATGATGTCGATCATGGACATGGTCGCCTTCGGTCCGTCGATCGGGATCGAGGATCAGAGTGTGAAGGCGTGGCCGGGCATCCTCGAGAGCTTCGCCGCGAGCGACGGGCTCTTCGTGCTGCAGGTCGGGCGCGAACATCAATTCGAGCGCCTCGCCGAGCTGATCGGCCGCCCGGAGTGGACGAGCGACGCGCGCTTCGCGACCCGGGAAGGCTGGAGCGCCAACGTCGAACCCGTGATCCGGCCCGCGGTCGAAAGCTGGGCTGCAGACAAAACGAAGCTCGACGCGTCGCGCATTCTCGCCGAAGCCGGGGTCGTCGCCGGACCGTCCTACGAGGGCCACGACCTGCTCGCGGATCCCCACGTGCAGTCCCACGACATGATCTGCGAGGTCACGGTCGAAGGCCGGGACCAGCCCGTTCGTGTCCACGGCAACCCGATCAAGTTCTCGGAGAGCCCGGAAGGACCGGCGACCAAGTGGCCTCTCGTCGGAGAGCACACCCACGAGTTGCTGCGCGCGGACCTGGATCTCTCCGACGCCGACGTCGAGGCCCTGCGCAGCGAAGGTGTGATCGCCTAACATCGAACGTCAGTGCCCCGACCCGGAGACCCGGCGTGGAACAGCTCACCGACGTCCAGTGCGCCCTGCTCGACGCCCTCACCGCGCGCCTGCGCGACGTCGAGGGCGTCCGCGCCGTCGTGCTCGGCGGCTCGCATGCCCGCGGCCGCGCGCGGCCGGACTCGGACCTCGACGTCGGGATCTACTACGACGACGGCGATGGACTCGACGTCTCGGCGATCCGCGCGCTCGCCCGCGAAATCTCGCCGAGCGGCGCCGACAGCGTCACGGACCTCTGGGCCTGGGGGCCGTGGGTGAACGGCGGCGCGTGGCTCACGATCGACGACCAGGCCGTCGATCTCCTCTACCGGAGCCTCGACCAACAGGAGAGCACGATCGAAGCGGCGGAACACGGCGACTACGAGCTCCACTTCGGCCAACAGCCACCGTTCGGCTTCTTCTCGCCGACCCTACTGGGCGAGCTCGAGATCGCGCGCGTGCTGCACGATCCCCAAGACCGAATCGCCCCACTCAAAGAACGCGTCGCGACCTATCCCGAGGCACTCCGCACCCGCGTCGTCGGTGATTTCCTCTGGTCCGCGGAGTTCGCGTTGCACACGTTCGCGCGGAAGGCGGCCGCGAACGGCGACGCCTACCTCGTGACGAGCACCCTCGCCCGTGCCGCCCACGCGCTCAGCCTCGCGCTCTTCGCCCTGAACCGCCGCTACCTCGTGAACGACAAGACGGCGCTCGAAGAGATCGACGGCTTCGCGATCAGGCCGGAGGGCTTCGGATCGCGGGTGCGAAGCGTACTCGCGGCGACGGGCGACTCCGCCGAACGACTCGGTGAATCGGTCAGCGCGCTCGAGGGCGTGCTCGAAGAGGCCGCAGGTCTCGCCAGCGATCTCTATTCGCCCCATTGGACCCTGCGCGACTGAACGGCCTCAGGCCGCCGCCACCTCGACCGGAATCCCGTTCAGCACGCCGTTCCCACTCGCGGTATCGATCACGCGGTCGTCGGTCAGGACGTTGCTCGCGACGCCGGCGTTGTCCGCCGCGACCGACATGCGCGACCCCGGGCGACCGTGGCCCCAGCCGTGGGGGAGCGAGACGACCCCGGGCATCATCACGTCGCTGACCTCGACTTCGACCTCGAGCGCTCCGGCCTTGGAGCGGATCTCGGTCCGACTCCCCGACCCGAGCCCGCGCGCCTCGGCGTCCTCGGGGTGCATGAGCAGGGTGCAGCGCGACTTGCCGGCCACGAGGCTCGGCACGTTGTGCATCCACGAGTTGTTCGAACGGAGATGACGGCGGCCGATCAGCAGGAGGCCGTCGCCCGGCGGCTGGTCGAAGCGCGCGCGCACCCGCGCCCAGTCCTCGACGAGGTGCGGACTCGCGAGCTCGAACTTGCCGCTCGCGGTCTTGAGGCGCGCCGGGAAGCGCTCGACCATCGGGCCGAGGTCGATCCCGTGTTCGTGCTCCGCGAGCTTGCGGAGGGAGACGCCGCCGGGGCGCTTGCCGAAGAGGTCGCCCTGCCAACCCCCGCGCAGCTTCAGGTCGAGCTGCTTCTGGAGCGGCGAGAGCCCTTCGAGCTCCGCCTCGATCTTCTCGCGATCGAGCTCGTGGCCATCGACGAGCTTCGTGATCGCGCGCTCGATCAGGTCATCGTGGACGAGATTCGGATCCGCGTCGGCGCCGTCGCCCCGGATCGCGAGGGTCAGCCGCGCGAAGATCTCCGCCTCGTCGGGGCCATCGAGCTCGAAGACGGGGTCGTCGTACTTCCCGAAGCTGCGGATCGCGTTCACCATGAACGTCATCTCGTAGTTCGGCTCGTCGAGGGCGCTAGGCGCCGGCAGGATCACGTCCGCGTGTCGCGTCGTCTCGTTCACGTAGATGTCGAAGGCGACGAAGAAGTCGAGCTCGCCGAAGGCGCGATCGAGTCGATTGCTGTTCGGATACGAGAGGACCGGGTTCGTCGCGACCGAGAGCGTCGCGCGGATCTGCCCGGGTCCGCCGGTCTCCATCTCGTCGGCCAGGCTCGCCGCGGGGAACTCGCCGTTCACCTCGGGATGCCCGTTCACCCGGCTCTTCCAGCGCCCGACGACGTAGCCCTTGCCCCCGGGCTCGCCGTCGTCGATGTGCGCGGCGAGCGGTGACGACGTCATCACGCCACCGGGTCGATCGAAGTTGCCGGTCAGGATGTTGAGGATCGCGCACATCCAGGCGGTGGCGGTCCCGAACTCGACGGTGTGGGCGCCGATCCGTCCGTAGACGGCGCCGGCCGCGGCGCCCGCCAGATCGCGGGCCTGACGTCGTGTGGTGTCGGCGTCGATGCCGCAGAGATCGGCGACGGCTTCGGGCGAGAAGACGGCGACGAGGTCACGCACGGTGTCGACGCCGGAGACGTGGGGCTCGAGGCGACCGATGTCGACGAGGTCCTCTTCGAAGAGGGTCTGTACGAGCGCGGCCAGCCAGAAGACGTCCGTGCCCGGGCGGATGAAGAGGTGCTCGTTCGCCCGCGCGGCGGTCTCGGTCCGGCGCGGGTCGACGACGATGAGGCGAGCGCCGCGCTTGGGCATGTCCTTGATCCGACCCGGGAAGTCGGGCGCGGTCATGAGGCTGCCGTTCGACGCCATCGGGTTCGCCCCGAGCATTAGCAGGTGGTCGGTGCGATCGATGTCGGGAATCGGGAACGCGGCGGGATCGCCCCAGAGCAGCCCGGACACGACGTGGGCCGGCATCTGATCGACGGTCGATGCGCTGTAGATCTGGCGCGTGGCACAGGCGCGGATCAGCGGCCCGAGGTAGAAGGCGGGCGCGAGGTGGTGGGTCGTCGGATTGCCGAGCAGGATCGCGAGGCTCTCGCGTCCATGCTCCTCGAAGACCCGGCCGAAGCCCTCGGCGATCGCGGCGAAGGCCTCGTCCCAGGTCGCTTCCTGGAGGGCTCCGTCGCGGCGGACCAGCGGCGTGCGGAGCCGATCCGGGTCGTGATGGAGCGCGCCGAGGTTGGCGCCCTTGGGGCAGATGAAGCCCTGGCTGAAGGGGTCGCCGTCGTCGCCGCGGACGCGCACGACCTGGTCGCCCTCGACCTCGACCGCGAGGCCGCAGGTCGCCTCGCAGAGGGGGCAGGTTCGGTAATGGGTTCGGTGGGTTGCGGACTCGGGCATGGTGATCTCCTGCGGGCATACTAGGGAAGGCGGCGATTCGGGGGCGGCTCGGGCCCGTGACCCGAGCCCGTTTGACACCCAGGCAGCCCCCTCCTAGCTTCCGGAGAACGCGTCCCCCCTCACGAGCCGACCCTCCTCGAGACGGCTCCCCGCGGGCTCATCGGCCTCCGAGAGCACGCGCTTCCCCGGATCCTCGATGCCCCTAACTGCCTGGAATGCCAAGTCTTCCATGCGGGTCGCCCCGCTCGCGCGCGACGCCGCGGGTCGGGATTCGACGTGGCGTCAGGTGTCCGCTCGGGCGCGCGTCGCGTGAAGAGGCAGGTTCGCCAGCCGCTGCTGATCCTCGGGGTCACGGCCCTCGTGGTCCTCGTCCTGATGAGCCTCCGGCAGGAGCCCGAGCAGCTCCCCGACCGGTCCCTTGCTCCCCTCGTCCGAACCGTGGTCGCCGAACCGTCGACCCACCGCTTCGTCGTCCGCGCGAACGGCTCCGTGACGCCCCGGACCGAGAGCGAGCTGATTCCGCAGGTCTCGGGCGAGGTCGTCGAGATGTCGCCGCAGCTCGTCCCCGGCGGCTTCTTCCAGGAAGGTGACCTGCTCGCTCGAATCGACGGCGCCGACTACCGCGTCGACCGCGAGGCCGCCCGCGCCCAGGTCGCGCGCGCACAGAGCGAGTACGCGCGCGCCGACAAGGAGCTCTCGCGCCAGCGCCAGCTCGCCGATCGCTCGGTCTCGAGCGAGGCCCGCATCGACGACGCCGTGAACGCCTATCGGGTCGCCGAGGCGAGCCTGCGCGAAGCCGAAGCACGACTCGAGCGCGCCGAGCGCGACCTGAAGCGAACGGTGATCCGCGCGCCGTTCACCGGTCGAGTGCGCGCCGAGCAGGTCGACCTCGGCCAGTTCGTGAACCGCGGCTCGTCGATCGGGACGATCTACGCGATCGACTTCGCGGAGGTGCGCCTCCCGATCCCGGATCGCGAGCTCGCCTACCTCGACCTCGACCAGCTCCGCGCCACGATCACCGCGGGCCAGAGCGGCGCGATCGGCTCGCGCGTGGAGCTCTCGGCGGAGTTCGCCGGCACGACCCACTTCTGGATCGGTGAGCTCGACCGGACCGAGGGCGAGCTCGATCCCCGCAGCCGCATGATCCACCTCGTCGCACGGGTGCGCGAGCCCTACCGCCTGGACCCGCCCCGAAGCGCGCCCCTCGCGATCGGCCTCTTCGTCGACGCCGCGATCGTAGGCCGAACGATCGAGAACGCCTTCGTCCTGCCGCGGGACGCGCTGCGCGCCGACGAACACGTCTACGTGATCGACACCGAGGATCGGATCCGCTTCCGGAAGGTCGAGCTGCTCCGGACCGAGCGCGACCACATCATCGTCGCCGGAGGCCTCGCGGCCGGAGAGCGCGTCTGCACCTCCGCCCTGGACGCCACGATCGACGGCATGCTCGTCCGGGTCGCCACGCCCGAGGCGACTCCCGCGGAGACGATCGCCGACGATGCTGACCCGATTCCCGGCGCGGCGATCGCGAAGGGCGGCGAGGGCGAGGCCGCCGCGGGAGCGATTCCGTGAGTCGCGCGATCGCCTGGTTCGCGCGCAACCACGTCGCCGCGAACCTGCTGATGATGCTCATGCTGATCGGCGGCTTCGTCAGCCTGCCTCAGATCGAGCAGCGCACCTTCCCCGAGATCGACGTCGACGTGATCGCCATCAACGTCGTCTACCTCGGCGCCGCGCCCGAGGAGGTCGAGCAGGGCGTCTGCGTCCGGATCGAAGAAGAGATCTACGGCATCGAAGGCATCGAGGAGATCACCAGCTCCGCCGCCGAAGGCGCCTGCGGCGTGAGCGCCGAGATCATGAGCGACTACCCGATCGATCGGGCGCTCTCCGAGATCAAGAACGCCGTCGACTCGATCACGACCTTCCCCGAAGAGACCGAGAAACCGACCGTCAGCCACGTCGAGGTGAACAACACCGCGATCGCGGTCGTCGTGACCGCCGACGCCTCCGAGCGATCGCTGAAGGTCTACGGCGAACGGATCCGTGATTCGATCTCGTCCCTGCCCGACGTGACCCAGGTCAAGCTCAAGAACGCGCGGGACTACGAGATCTCGATCGAGGTCTCGGAGGAGACCCTGCGCCGACACGGACTCACCTTCGACGAGGTCGTCGCCGCCGTGCGCCGCGGCTCCCTCGACCGACCCGGCGGTTCGATCAAGACCACCGGCGGCGAGATCCTGCTGCGCACCAAGGGCCAGGCCTACGTCGGCGAGGAGTTCGAGCGAATCGTCCTGCGGACCGAGCCCGACGGCACGCGGCTGCTGCTCTCGGACGTGGCGACCGTCGTCGACGGCTTCGACACCGACGACCTGATCTCGACCTTCGACGGGACGCCCGCGGTCACGATCACCGCCTATCGCGTCGGCGACCAGAAGGTGATCGACCTCGTCGAGACCGTCCGCGCGCACCTGAAGGAGCTGGCGGAGTTCATGCCCGAGGGCATTTCGATGACGGTCTGGGACGATCAGTCGGAAGTGCTGAAGAACCGCCTCGCGATCCTGATCGCAAACGGGATCGGCGGCTTCGTCCTCGTGTTCGTGCTGCTCGCGCTCTTCCTACGCCTCAAGCTCGCGATCTGGGTCTCGATCGGCGTGCCGCTGTCGATCATGGGCGCGCTCTTCCTCTTCCCCTTCGCCGACGTCTCGATCGATGTGATCTCGCTCTTCGCGTTCATCATGGTCCTGGGGTTGCTCGTCGACGACGCCGTCGTCGTGGGCGAGAACGTCCACCGACACCAGGAAGCCGCCGAGGATCCCCTCGAGGCCGCGATCAACGGCGCGCGCGAGGTGTCGGTGCCGGTGATCTTTGGCGTCCTCACGACGATCGCCGCGTTCTTCCCGATGATCTACGCGCCGGGCGGCTTCAGCACCATCTTCAGCGTGATCGGCGTGTCCGCGTGCCTGTGCCTCTTCTTCTCGGTGATCGAGTCGCAGCTCGTCCTGCCCGCCCACCTCGGGCACATGAAGCCCAGCGAGTCGAGCGACGTCCTGCGCGAGGGCACGGTCCAGGCACGCTGGAAGACGTTCCAGACGCGCATGTCGACGAGCCTCACGCGCTTGGCGAACGAGCGCTACCGGCCGCTCCTCGACCGTGCCCTGGCCAATCGCTACTCCGTGATCGCGGCCGGGATCGCCGTGCTGGTGATCGCTCTGACCACCGCCGTCGCGGGCATCGGTCCGGCGAAGATGAACTTCTCGTTCTTCCCGCCGATCGAGAGCGACTTCGTGACGGCGTCGCTCACGATGCCGCAGGGGACGCCGATCGAGTACACCGAGCGCGCGGCCCGAGACATTCTCGACGCCGCCTATCGAACGAAGGACGAGCTCGACGAAGAGGGCTACGAGGTCGACGGCGAGTCCCTCGTAACGCACGTGCTCTTCTCGGTCGGGCAGCAGCCGAACGCGGGCGATCGCGGCCCGGGCGACCCGGCGGGCGCGAGCGGCAGTCACCTCGCGGAGGTCCGCATCGCGATCCAGTCCGGCGACGACCGCCCGATCAGCGCGGCCGAGATCAAGCGGCGTTGGCGCGCCAACACCCCGGCGATCCCCGACGTCGTCGAGCTCTCGTTCAACGCCGCGTTCTTCGACGCCGGCGATCCGATCGACATCCAGCTCCGGAGCAACGACGTCGACGATCTCGTCGCAGCCGCCACCCGCCTGAAGGCCGAGCTCGCCAAACAGGCCGGCGTCTCCGACATCAGCGATTCGTTCCGGGCGGGCAAGCGCGAGTTGAAGCTCGACATCCTACCCGCGGCCCAGACCCTCGGCCTCACCCTCGACGATCTCTCCCGCCAGGTCCGGCAGGCTTTCTATGGCGAAGAGGCCCAGCGTATCCAGCGTGGCCGTGACGACATCCGCGTGATGGTCCGCTACCCCGACGAATACCGGCGCTCCCTCGCGGATCTCGACGACCTCCGAATCCGCACGCCGGATGGCGGCGAAGTGCCCTTCTACGCCGTCGCCAAGGCGGAGCTCGGCCGCGGCTTCGCCACGATCAAGCGCGCGGACCGCAACCGCGTGATCCACGTGAACGCCGACGTCGACGTGGAGAAGGTTGCCCCCAACGACATCATCGCCGCCCTCGAACGCGAATTCTTCCCGATCCTGCTCGCCGACTACCCCGGCATGTCGTACGTGCTCGAGGGCGAGCAATCCGAGCAGATCGAGAGCTTCGCCGGACTGCTCACGAACTACATGATCGCGCTCTGTGCGATCTACGCGCTGCTCGCGATCCCGCTCCGCTCCTACGTGCAGCCGCTGATCATCATGGCCGTGATCCCCTTCGGCCTCGTCGGCGCGATCGTCGGCCACTGGGTCATGTACATCGGGCGCGAGCTCTTCACGGACCAGACCTTCAACTTCTCGATGATGTCGATCTTCGGCGTCGTCGCGCTCACCGGCGTCGTCGTGAACTCGAGCCTCGTGCTCGTGCACTACATCAACGAGCGGCGCGACGCGGGCGTCCCCCTCGAAGAGGCGGTTCGTACGGCGGGCGTCGCCCGCTTCCGGCCCATCGTCCTGACGTCGATGACGACCTTCGTGGGGCTGCTGCCGATCCTGCGCGAGACGAGCGTCTCGGCACAGTTCCTGATCCCGATGGCGACGAGCCTCAGCTTCGGCGTGATCCTCGGCTCCGCGATCTCGCTCTTCCTGGTCCCGAGCTCGTACGTCGTCCTCGAGGACATCGCGAGCCTGTTCCGACGCGGCAAGGACCGGGTGCCGGAGATCGATCCGCTCGAGACGGTGCCGGAGCGGATCGGGGACTAGCGTCCGCGCGACGGCTACCTAGAGCAGCTCCTCTGCGAGCAGCTCGAGGGCCTCGGGCTGCATCGCGCCGACCTGCATCGCCGCGACCTCTCGCCGCTCCCCCGCGGCCTTCCACGCCTTGAGGCGTTCGCGGATCTTGTCCTTCGGACCGACGAGGTGCACGGCGTCGACGAGCTCGTTGGGGACCGCGGCCATCGCCTCCTGCTTCTTGCCGGAGAGGAAGAGGTCCTGGATCTCGACCGCCGCCTCTTCGAAGCCCATCCGCTTCGCGTAGTCGTTGTAGAAGTTCTTGTCGCGCGCGCCCATGCCGCCGACGTACTGCGCGATGTTCGCCTTGACGGGCATCATCGCCTTCTCGACGTCGTCGCTGACGATGCAGGTGATCCCGACCTGCACGTCGAAGTTCTGGAGGTTCTTCTCGACCCCGTTCGTCTTCGCTTTCGCGAAGCCGGCTTCGAGGGACGGCTGGAGCAGCTCGGCGTAGCGCTCCGGGTCGTACATCATCGGGATCACGCCGTCGGCGACCTCCGCCGCGCACTCGAGGCCCTTCGGGCTGATCGACGCGGTGTAGATCGGGATGTCCGGGTTGCCGTGGAGGATGCTCTTGAGCGGCTTGCCGAGGCCCGACGCGCCCTCGGCGCGGGTCGGGATCTGGTAGAACTCGCCGTCGAACTCGAGCTTCTCTTCGCGCGCGAGGATCTTGCGAACGATCGCGATGTACTCCTTCGTGCGTGCGAGGGGTTTGCCGTAGGGCTGCCCGTGCCAGCCCTCGATCACCTGCGGGCCGGAGGGACCGAGCCCGAGCATGAACCGGCCGCCGCTCAGGTGATCCAGGGTCATCGCCGTCATGGCCGTCATCGCCGGCGTGCGCGCCTGCATCTGCATGATGGCCGTCCCGACCTTGAGGGTCGTCGTCTGCGCCGCGATCCAGGTCGCGGTCGTGACCGCGTCGTTGCCCCAGGCTTCCGCCGTCCAGGCGGAGTCGAAGCCGAGGCTCTCGGCGTGCTTGATGAGGTCCATCTTGATCGAGGCCTTCGGCCCGAAGTTCATGGCGTTGATGGCGAGCTTCATGGGTGGTCCCTTTCTTTCAGTCGTCTTGGGGTCGTCTTGCGGTCGACGAAGCAGTCGACGCTAGGTCTGGAGGCTCTTCCGAGCGTTCTCCGCGAACTTCTTCGCGGCTTCCTCGTCTTTCACGAGGTTCTTCACCTTGTGCGGGACTTCGAGCCCCGCACCACATCCGGGTCGCGCGCGGATCGTGTCCAGCCAGCGCTTCAAGTTCGGCAGGCCCTCGATCGAGACCCCGGACCACTTGTACGTCTTCACCCAGCACCAGTTCGCGATGTCCGCGATCGTGAACTCGCCGGCGGCGAGCCACTCCTTGTCTTCGAGGCCGCGCTCGAGCACTTCGAAGAGCCGGCGGCTTTCGTTCTGATACCGCGCGATCGCCGACGGCAGCTTCTCGGGGAAGTAGCGATGGAAGACGTTGGCCTGGCCCATCATCGGTCCCACCCCGCCCATCTGGAACATCAGCCATTGCATCGTCTCGCTCCGCCCCTGCACGTCGGTCGGCAGCAAACGACCCGTCTTCTCGGCCAGGTAGACCATGATCGCGCCGGTCTCGAAGACGGCGAAGTCGTCGGCATCACGATCGACGATCACCGGGATCCGGCCGTTCGGGTTGAGGGTGAGGAACCACTCTTCCTTCTGCACGTTCTTGGACAGATCGATGGCGTGAGCCGTGTACTCGAGGCCGAGCTCCTCGAGGGTGCAGGAGGCCTTGTGTCCGTTCGGGGTCGGCGACGTATAGAGGTCGATCATGTCCGCGCCCCTAGCCCTGCAGCGCCGGAAGGCAGCCCGCTTCCGCGAGCACCGGATCGAGTTCGTCCTTGCCGTCGGCGGCTGCGTATTTCTCGCGCAGGACCGCGAGGGACTTCGCGTGGTACTTCTGGGGCTGCTGCGTGAAGGTCTTGCCGTCGAGCTCGACGCTGAACTCCTCGTCGCCTGCGGCGAAGGCCGCGGCGTTCGCGACCGTCCAGGGACAGAAGAGCGCGCCGACCTGCTCCTTCAGGAAGGGCGCGAGGGTCTTCGAAACGCTCGACCAGTCCTCCCAGTCGCCCAGGATCGTGGGCCAGGTCATGCGGTGGATCCAATCGAGGACGTTCGGTGCGCTGCCCTCGACCCAGGCGCCACCGGTCGGATCGGTCCACGCGTTGTAGATCTGACCCCAGAGACCGAAGTCGCCCCAGGACGGGCGCCCGCCGAACATGTAGGGGCGCGTCGCGAGGTGTTCCTCGAGCTGAGCGAGCGCGCCGAGGAAGGACTCTTCGATCTGGTCGGCGGTCACGTCGCTCGAGCCGACGAAGTGGAGTCGCCCCTGCATCCGCTCCATGAACTGCGCGCGCACCTGGAGGCGAGCCTCCTCGTTTCCCTTCGGCGCCATCATCGTCGCCGCGCGACCGGACGCGGAGAGACAGTCCTCGTCCCGCGCCCATCGCAGGTGGAACATCCACTTGTTGCCCCACTCGTCGCCGAACTCCTCGAGCAGGACCGACACGAAGCGCGCGACCGGGTCGTCGGGATGCGCCGAGGGCTCGGGAGCCAGGGCGTCGAGGGTCTCCATGATCGGCGTCGAGTCCTGGAGTCCCTGCTCGTCCGGGGTCACGACGAGCGGAACGATCGGGATCTTCGCGTACTTCTGGTACTCAGCCATCGAGTCCGCGTTCCGGACGATCCAGCGATGGGGCACGTCCTTGAAGCGGAAGTAGGAGCGGATCTTCACCGAGAACGGCGAGAGCTCGTTGCCGAAGATGCGGTACTCGTCGGACGACATGGGGGGCCTCTCGTTTTCGAGCCCGGGCACGAGCGTGACTCGAGCCCGGGCACGAGCGCAGATCGATCCGGGCGCTGCCATCGACGCCGGGTCCGTCTCGGCGTCCTCGCTCGTCAGTCGCGTGGGACCGACTCCGGATCGACTTCGATCCAGAGCGTCTGCGCGTACGCGCGACAGGTGCCGTCTTCACCGTGCAGTGCCGATCCCGTACGGTGCTTGCGGCCGTCCTGCTCGAAGTACCAGCTCGTGACGATGCAGGCCTCGCCGACCGCGACCGGCGCCAGCGACCGCACCTTCATCTCGCCTAACAAGAGGACGCGGCCCTCGGGCTGCGGGAACGAAAAGGCGCCCGCGCAATCGAGCGCCGCCCAGACGATCCCGAGCGGAATGGTGTCGGCCTCGAAGCAAAGGCTCTCGTCCGGGGTCCAGGGCGCCGCGAAGAGACCCTCGGCGTTCGCGGGTCCGGGAAAGATCCGGAGCCCGTCGCCCTCCGGGCGATCCGGCCCGCAAGCGAAGCAGCCGGGGAATACGTGCTCGTGGAAGCCGCGAAAGTCCTTCGCCGCGCGAGTCGCCGAATCGAGGTCCGGCGGAGCCGGCGGCTCGAGATCGAGCGCCGTTGCAAATGCGCGCGCGATCAGCGTGTCGCCATCGCGAAGCTCGAAGCGGCCGTCGACGTCGTGGACCGCGAGCGGCCGCTCGAGGGGCGTCGGCGCGAAGAGCCGCACAGCCACCGCAGGCGCGTCTTCGGCGACCGCGACGTGTTCGGCGAGACGACCGCCCGTATAGCCACCGTTGCCGGAGAGCGGAGGGCCACAGAAGCGCCGCGCAATCTCGATCGTGACGTCGCTCATCGATGCGTCGTTCGACTCAGATGCGGATCTCGCCCTGGGCGATCCGATCGAACGCGAGGGCGTCGAGGGGGACGTAGCCGCCCTTCTCCGGATCCCGGTAGTAGATCGGATCTTCGACGCTCTTCGGATCGAAGCCGTCCGTCACGAGGTCGACCTTGCGGTGCTTGAAGGTGCCGGTGATCTCCATCTGCGGGAGAAGACGAACGAAGAGGGGACGCGCGTAGGCCGCCAGCTCCTGCTCGACCTTGCGACCGAATGCATCGAGGTCGAACGCGTCGGTCGTGACGAGGGCAGCCATGCCCGCGCGGCCGTCCGCGCCAGCCACCTCGACGCCGTAGACGTTGGCCTCCTCGACCCCGGACACGACGGAGACGACTTCGGCGACCTCGTTCGTCGAGACGTTCTCACCCTTCCAGCGGAACGTGTCCCCGATCCGGTCGACGAAGTAGAAGTAGCCGCGCTCATCGATCTTGAGGAGATCGCCGCTCCGGAAATACGCGTCCCCGTCCTCGAACGCGTCGCGGAGGATCTTCTTCTTCGTGGCCTCTTCGTTGGTGTAGCCCTCGAAGCGCTGGGTTTCGGTGATCTTGACGAGCAGCTCACCGGGCTCGCCGGCGGCACACGGAACGACGCGGCCGTCCGCGCCCCGGACGATCTCCTCGCTGTCGACGTCGAACTGCACGATTTGCACACCCTGGAGCTGACGCATGAACGCCGGCATGTACCCGACCGAGCCGACGGTCCCGTCGAAGTTGAGCACGGCGGCGTTGCCCTCCGTCGCGCCGTAGAACTCGTTGATCTTCCCGATCCCGAAGCGGTCCTGGAAGGGGCCCCAGACCTCGGGTCGCAGCCCGTTGCCGATCGCGACGCGAATGCGGTGTCGGTTCTCATCCGGGTGCGCGGGCGAGTTCAGCAGGTAGCGGCAGAGCTCGCCGATGTACTGGAAGGCCGTGACGTCGTGCTGGACGCAGTCGCTCCAGAAGCGCTTCGCCGAGAATCTTCGTGCGATCACGAGGGCGGCGCCCGAGTTGAGCGCGGCCCCGACGGCCATCACGCCGCCCGCGCTGTGGTAGAGCGGCAGGCAGTCGTAGACGCGGTCCGCGGGCGTCAGCTTCTGGATCGAGCTCGCGCTCACGCCCATCACGATCGCCTTCGAGTGCGACATGCGCGCAGCCTTCGGCAGCCCGGTCGTCCCGCTCGTGTAGATCAGGAAGAGCCCGTCGGCGCCGCGACGCGCGGCGCGGATGGGGTCGGGCACGGCGGCCTCGGGCTGCCGGTCGCGGGCTTCGTCGAAGGAGCTCGCGTCGGGGAGGATCCCGCGCGCCTCGGCCGCGCCGTCGCCGTCGCGATCCGCGATCAGCTGCGCGAGGGGCGCGTCGAGGGAAGGCAGCGCCGAAGCGAGTCCGGACGCGAGCTCGGAGCCGACGATGCAGTGGGCGGTGTCGGCTTCACGAATGCAGTGGGCCAGGCGATCGCCCGTCAGGTTCGTGTTGAGCAGCGCCGACACGATGCCGACCCGGGACAGCCCGAGCCAGGTCGCGATGTACTCCGGGCGGTTCTCCATCATCAGCGCGACGACGTCCCCGCGCGACAGCCCCTGCTCGAGGGCCCAGTTCGCGACGCGGTTGGCGTGGTGATCCAGCTCGCCCCACGTCATTCGGCTCGACTCGCCGATCAGGACCGGTCGGTCCGGGCGGCGCTGGAAGTGCTCGGTCAGGGCGTCCGAGTACTCGACCGGCTTGTCCGGCAGGAAGCGTGCGGCCTTGAGTAGGACGGGACCGAACGCGGCCAGGTAGCCGGAGGTCCGGTGCAGGTCGCCGAAGATGCTCATGGGGGGCGCGTCTCCTGATGGATGGGCGGCGGGCCGGGGCTCAGGGCGCCGTTGCCGCGAAGACCAGATCGTAGCCGCGTTTTTCGAGGCGATGGCGCGGTTCGTAGGCGAGCAGGGATTCCCAACCGGTTCCCGCGAGGGCAGCGTCCACGTGGGCACGTTCAGCGTCCGGGAGCGCGCGGTACGGATCGAGCAGGCGCTGGATCATCCACAGCGTGTAGACCTGGAGTCCGCGCGTCAGCGTTGAGCCGCGCAACGGAAAATCGACGGTCCCGACTGCGCGCGGCGGTGTCTCGCCCACGACGGCGTGCTCGTCGGCCCACTTCTCGATCCGCTCGGCGGAGGCGAGCAGGAGCGGCACGCCGTCGCGAGCCATCTCGACGAGCGCCGCGACGAGCGTGTCCGGAACGGCGTCCGCGTCGAACCAATCCCCTTGATCGTCCGCCCCGGGCAGGTTGCAGTACTCGATCCAACGCACGACGGGCACCGCCGTCTCGAGCAACAGCTTGCGCGAGATCAGGTCCGTGTAGAAGTGGGCGTAGACCGGCCCCATCAGAGCGCAGTCCGCGAGGCTCATGCGGTCGCCCAACACGAAGTCGTGCTCGTCGAAGTGCGCGGAGAGGGCAGCGAGGATCGCGTCGATGTGTTCGTCGATCGCCGGCGCGGCCGCCGGCGTCGCTCCGACCGCGAAGCGCCCCTTCACCATCTTGTCCGCCGCGCGATTGCCGTCCTCGATCGAGCCCGTCATGGCGGCGAAGCGCCGCCGGGTGAGCGCCTCGCTCTCTTCCGTCCCCCAGCGCGTGTGCATCGCCGCAGTCAAGAGCACCTCGTCCGAGAAGAGTTCGAAGATCGCGCAGACGATCCGGTGCAGCGGCGTCTCCGGGTAGAGCGGCGGGCTCGGGTGGCGCGCCTCGAGCCGGTCGATGATGTCGCTCGTGTCCTGCCAGAACTCGCCGTCCGGTGTCGAGACGGCCGGGATGAACGCCAACCCGGTCTTCTCGAAGATCAGTCCGAGGTTCGCCCGCTTCTCCTCCATGAAGAGCTGCTTGTATCGCATGGCGACCCGCGCCTTCGCGGAGAAGTACGACACGTCGAAGCCGTGCAGGACGTAGGGGCGGTCGGTGGAGCTCATCGTCGATTCCCGGGAGGCCGTCTGGATCTAATGGCACGGAGTATGCCATAATCACGACATGGCCACCCCTGCCGAGAGTCAGACCGACGGTCGCGTCCAACGATCGGAGCGCAGCCGCGAAGCGATCGTGCAGGCGATGATCGACCTGATCGGCGCGGGCGCGCTGTCGCCGACCGCGCAGCAGGTGGCCGCCCGGGCCGACGTCGGCGTGCGCACCGTCTTCCGACACTTCTCGGACATGGACACGCTCTTCGCGACCATGAACGAGCGACTGAGTGAGCAGGTCCGCCCACTCTTCGCCGACGAGATCCAGGACGGCCCCCTCGATGCGCGGGTCCGTGCGCTTCTCGACGCCCGCTTCGAGATCCTCGAGCGCGTCGCCCCCTACGTGCGCTCCGCCCAGCCCCAGCGCACCCGCTCGGACTTCCTCCAGGCACAGCACGAACGCAATGTGCGCGACCTACAGCGGGATCTCCGACATCGCCTCCCCGAGCTCGCGGACGCCGACCCGGCGGTCGCCGACGCGCTCGATCTCGCCCTCTCCTTCGAAGCGTGGGACCGCCTGCGCACCGACCAACGCCTCGGCGCCCGGCGCGCTCGCGAAGCCGTCGAACGGATCGTCTCGACGTTGGTCGCGGCGCTCCCCGCGCGACGCTGATCGCCGCCCGACCCAACCGCGGCCCCGGCCGCGAAAGCGAGGATTCCATGACGACTTCTCCCCTCCCGATTCTCGGCGCCGTCGGCTCGCCTTACACGCGCAAGCTCCGCGCGGTCTGTCGCTTCCGGCGCCTGCCCCACGTCTTCATCCAGAACGGTCAGCCCGAGTCCCGCGGCCTTCCGAAGCCGAAGGTCGAGCTGATGCCGCAGCTGGTCGTCGACGAGGACGGCGAGCGCAAGGCGATCACGGACACCACGCCGCTCATCCGCCGCCTCGAGAGCGAACACCCGAACGACCGCTCCGTCATCCCGACGGATCCCGCCCTCGCCTTCCTCGACGCCCTCGTCGAGGACTACGGCGACGAGTGGATCACCAAGGCGATGTTCCACTACCGATGGGCCTACGAAGCGGACGTCGAGAAGGCCGGACTCATCCTGCCGCGCTGGTCCATGTCCCAGCAGCCCGACGAGCAGCTCGAAAAGCTGAGCCAGATGTTCTCCAAGCGGCAGATCGATCGGCTGTGGGTCGTCGGCTCGAACGAGAAGACCGGCCCGATCATCGAAGCGAGCTTCGAACGCTTCCTCACCTGCATGGAAAACCATCTACGAGACCACCGCTTCGTGCTAGGCGACCGCCCCGGCAGCGGCGACTTCGCCCTCTACGGCCAGCTCACCCAGCTCGCCCTCTTCGACCCGACCGCAGTCGCGACGGTGCTGCGCGTCTCCCCCCGGACCTACGCCTGGACCGAGCTCGTCGAAGACCTCTCGGGCCTCGAGCCGAGCGAAGACGGCTGGTTCACGCGCGACGGCCTGCCCGACACCTTCCGCGCGCTCCTGTCGGAGATCGGCCGCGTCTACCCGCCCTTCCTGCTCGCGAACGCCGAAGCCCTCGCGAGCGGCGCCGAGAAGGTCGAGTGCCGGATCGACGGCGAGACGTGGACGCAGAAGCCGTTCCCGTACCAGGGGAAGTGCCTGGAGTGGCTGCGACGGGACCATGCGGCGCTGGCGGCGGAGGATCGCGCGTTCGTGGATGAGGTGATCGCGGGGACGGGGCTGGAGGCGTTGTTCGCTTAGGGCGGTAGTCGCGATCGCCTTGCCCTCGGTATTGATGGGGGTGGGTGGGTGTTAGGCAGACGCTCTGCCGTGGGGCCCGGTCTTGGGTCGGCTTTAGCGTGAACGCTGGTTCCGTGCTCGATTCGTTGGACCATCGCCCCTATTTTTGTTAGGCGATGAAGGATCCCCAGCAGCTCTCTATCGATCAGTGCTTCGTGCATCGGCGCGTGCCTTCGCGGCGGAAGAAGAAGCCCGGGCGGAAGCCTGCTCGGCGAGCGCGGGTTCTTCATCGGGAGCGCGTGGCGGTCCGGAAGGAACACCCGGTCCACGTGACACTGCGGATGCGTCGGGACGTTCCGTCGCTCCGGAATGGGCGCTGGCTGCGCGCGTTTCGGGAGACGCTCGCGCGGGGGTGCGAGCGCGGGGACTTTCGTGTCGCCCACTACTCCGTTCAGCGCGATCACGTGCACATGATCGTGGAGGCGGTGGACAAGGAAGCGCTCGCCTCGGGCATGAAGAGCATCGGCTCTCGCATTGCGCTGGCGGTGAACCGCGTTTTCCGGCGGAAAGGACCCGTGCTGGACGGTCGCTTCCACTCGGTCGTGCTCGCGACCCCGCGCCAGGTGCGAAACGCGCTTCGTTACGTGCTCCTCAATGATCGGAAGCACAGCCGTCAGCGTGGCGAACGTCTCGAACGGAGCAGCGCGCCGGATTCCCACTCTTCCGGTCGCTTCTTCGAAGGCTGGAAGGAGCGAATCAAAGCGATCCCGAAGATCGAGGTCGCACGGCCGAGATCCTGGCTCCTCGCCAAGGGCTGGCAGAGAGGCGGCGGCCCGATCTCCCTCTCGGAGATCCCGGGCTAGCTCGGCCCCACGGCACGGCGTTCGAGCATCAGAAGCGCGACAAACGAGCGCGGGCAGAGGGAACCACCTCCCCCATCAACACCGAGTGCACGGCCCCCGATCACCCGAAGCGCGACGCTCAAGCCGAAGGGACGGCGAGTCCCGATCTCATCAACGCCCTGTACGCGCCCCCTACCGAACCGCCACCGCAGTCCGCGGCTGGTTCACGAAGATCGGGCTGGACCAGGCACGCTCTTCGGTCTGCGCCAGGCATTCGTCGTCTTCTTCGCGGCCGAAGCACGGGTCGACCTGTACACAGCGGCCGGTCTCGTCGCGACGGCAACCGAGGGGGTCGGCGGCGATGGCGTCGCTCGGGGCCTCGATCGCGCGGGCGTAGTAGAGGACGTCGCGGCCGGAGGTCGCGTAGTCCTCGTCGACGAAGACGCCGGTGCAACCCTGGGGATCGCCGTCGCAGGGGATCACCTTCCACGGGTCCTCGACGAGGCCGACGATGTCCTCGTCGGGGGTGCGTTGGGGCCGGATGCGCACGATCTCGAGACGGGTGATCGGGCGGCGGATCGTGAGCGGGTTGTAACACTCGCCCTGACAGAGGCGTTCGATGCGCTCTGCCGACATCGCGCTGCCGACGTTGGCGCCGCAACCATCGCGCTGTTCGAAGGAGCCGACGGCCTTGACCTGGAAGATCGGGTTGTCTCCCAGCTCGACCTGGCTGCCCATCGGGTTCGTCCGACCGGGCCCGTTCAGGAGGTCGAACCAGAGGAGAATGCGCGGCCCGCTCGTGCCGTAGACCTCCTTCCGGTGCATGCCTTCCCAGATCGCGTCGCGATCGCGTCCGGTGGAGTGGACTGCCGCGAGGCCGCCGTTCAAGAAGAACGAGGCGCCGCGCTCGACCTCGAAGGCGGAAAGCGGACCGGCGGCGCCGGGATCGAACTCGAAGGGAGTCGGCTCGCTGCTGTATTCCGGGGCGTACAGGTTCATGCCAACCGGCGTGTTCACGAAGTTGCCGAAGCGGCTCTCGGTGAACTCGGTCCGCGCGACTTCCTTGTAGCCCGTTCCCGGGCGTGCGGAGTGGTTGTCGCTCGCGGCGATGAACCCGAAGTCGAAGCGAAAGGGTCCACCGGACCCGTCCTGCCGACCGAGCGCCATGATGTACTGCACGGAGCTCTTCGGGCGATAGTTGAAGGACGGCTGGAAGCAGTCGCGACACTGCCCCGCGTCCTGCCAATCGCCAACGGTCGTGGCCGACACGACGTGGCTGCCGCCGTTGTTGGTCGCCTCGACGAAGAGCTGCCGGGTTCGCGCCACACGTTCGTCGCACTCGCTCTGGTCTTCACCTTCTTCGAGGCATCGCTCCGCGATGATCTCGCCGGCGCGCCAGCAGCTGGGGAGATAGCCGTTCGCCGGCTCCGGGCAGACCGGTTCCCCTTCGGCGTCGAAGGTGATCTCCTCGAAGGGTCGGAACTCCTCCGAGTTTCCGTGACCCGAGAAGACCTCGATCATGCGCTGGTAGCGCGGGTCGTGGTTCTCCTGAGTGAGTTGCTTGTCCCAGGACGAGCCGAGGGGCGTATAGAAACCCCAGGTCGTGCCGTGCGGGATCACCATCGAGTCGAAGCCCCAGTCGTCGAGCTTCCCGAAGAGCTCACCCGGGGTCGCTGCCGACTCCCGACAATCGTCGGGCAGCTCTCGAACCGCGACGCCGGACTCGCAGTCGACCGTGTCCATCAGCTCGCTCTGATAGGCGGCGAACTCGAGGCCGCCGCCCTCGATGTCCGTCAGCGCGAGCGCACCCATCGTCGCAGCGGAAGGCAGCTCGTCATTGATGCTCTCGACGCCGAGGGGCAGCCCCGCCGCGATCGGTCGCGTCGGGATCTCGGTGTCGTCGAGCCCGCGAATGATCACGTTCTTGTGACCCCAGTGGGTCTCCGGCGTCGCGCCGACCTGGGTCCACTCCCAACCGAGGTAGGTCACGAGGTCGGGGTTCTGTTCGTTGCCGGCAATGTCGTTGCACTGGCGGATCGCGTCGATCGTCTCCTGCCAACGACGCGGGGTGAGCGTCACGGCGTGATCGTTGATCGACCAGAAATCCAGACCCGAGCAATGACGCGCGTAGTCGCAGGCATCGGAGACCGGATGTGCGCCATCGCCGCCGCTCATCGGCAAGCTCAGGGTGAACGCATCGAAGCTGAAGGTCGAGTGGACGTGGAGGTCGCCGAACAGGATCTGCTTCGGACGCGCGACGCCGATCTCGTCGGCCGCGTCCTCGAGGGCCGCGCGCTTGAACTCAAGCACGGCCTCGGAGACGGCGGGCGCTTCGGGCGTGCCACCGACGGGCACGTCGGAGAAGACCCCGCTCCCGGCCATCCAGGCGACGAGGTAGGCGAAGAACGCCAGGGCGATCAGGACGAGGACGAGCTTGCGAAGCATGAGGCCTCCAGCACTCGCTCCAGGGGCAGCGGTCGGAGCGGGGCGCCGAGTCTAGCGAGCCCACTGCCGCCAAGCGCGCTCCCTCAGCGCGAAGTCGCGGACTGCAGCCGTCTGGTGCGGGTCAGAGCAGGGTGCTAACCGAACGAACCATGCGCATCCGCACGCACACGCAGCGCGTTCTGGCACTCTGGATCGGCCTGTCCGGCCTCTCGCTCCTCGTCGCTGGGGCACCGCGCCTCGCCGTCGCGCAGGCAAGCGCGGACTCCGACCCGAGCGTGGCAGAATCCACCGGGGACGACCCTAGCGAAATCGCGGGACCGGCCCTCCCTGGTGCGCGCGAGGAGGGCCTGGCCCGGGTGCTCGAGGCGCGCCGAGAGATCGAGGCGCACCTCCGATCGCTCCAGGACAGCTTGAGCTCCGACGACGCGCGCGGACGCGAGGACGAGATCGGGGAGTCGATCCGCGCGCTGTCCGAAGAGCTCGCCGAGTTGAACCGCAACTTCTCCGAGCTCGCGGCCGGCGTCGACCCGGTTTCGATCGACTCGGAGCAGGAGACCGAACAGCTCAACCTGGCCGCGGAGGTCCGGGAGCTGCTCGGCCCGCTCGTGAACGAGCTGAAGCGAGCCACCAGCCGGCCCCGCGAGATCGATCGGTTGCGCACCAGGATCTCCGAGCTTCGCGAACAGCTCGCCGAGATCGCGGGCGCCGTCGAACGACTCGACCGCATCCGGGGCCAGCTCGTCGACGACGCGCTGATCGAGGCGATCGATCAGGAGCGGCAGGACTGGAGTCGCCGACACAGCGCGGTGTCCGCCTCGCTCCAGGTCGCGCAGCAGAAGCTCGACCAACGCCTCGGCGAAAGCCAATCGATCGCGCAGGCGGTCGAGAATCTGTTCCAGCTCTTCTTCAAGAGCCGCGGACGCAACCTACTCCTCGCCCTCGTCGCGATGATCGGCTTCCTCTACGGGATTCGACGGCTACGCAGCTTCCTCGCCGCCCGCCCCGTCGTATCTCGACGCGCCGAGAGCTTCGAAGGCCGCGTCTTCAGTCTCATCTACTCCGCTTTCACCGTACTCGGTGCGGTCCTCGTCTTCCTGATCTCCCTCTACTTCTTCGGCGACTGGGTCCTGCTGATCCTGATGTTGTTGCTGATCCTCGGCCTGATCTGGACGTCGAAGCAGGCGATCCCGCGCTTCTGGTCGCAGACGGTCCTGATCCTCGACATGGGCGCCGTACGCGAAGGCGAACGTGTCATCTACGAGGGCCTGCCCTGGATCGTCGACTCGATCTCCTTCTATTCGCAGCTCTACAATCCGGCCCTCGTCGGTGGGACGATCCGACTCCCGATCGACGACCTCGGCAACCTGCGCTCGCGCGCATGGAGCGAAGAGGAACCGTGGTTCCCCACCAAGCCCGGCGACGTCGTGCTGCTGCCCGATGGACGCCCTGCCGAAGTCGAGTTCCAATCGATCGAAGGGGTCCGCCTGAGGTCGCCGGGTGACAACCGTGTGATCGTGCCGGCGGCCGAGTTCGCGAGCTCCTCCGTCGAGCGCCTGTCGGACGGCTACCGAGTCGACATCACGTTCGGTCTCGACTACGGCGACCAGGCGAACATCACGACGACGATGCGGGTGCGGATGGAGCGCGGCGTGGAAGCAGGCTGGCGCGAGTCGAAGTGGGCGGAATCTCTCCTCAGCTGCTCCGTCGAGTTCAAGGAAGCGGGCGCATCGTCGCTCGACTACTTCGTGCGCGTCGACCTCGACGGCTCCCAGGCGATCGACGTCCAGGCGCAGTCCCGTGCCCTCGCGCGCTTCTGTGTGGACGTCTGCAACGAAGAGGGCTGGGTCATCCCCTTCACGCAGCTCACCCTGCACGTCGCGAGCAACGAGGACTCCACCGAGGCGCCCTCGACCTAGCATCTTTCCGATCAGATTCGTCGTCCGAAGGGGACGAACGCTACGTTCGCGACGTCCGCAGGGAGTGAATCGAACCGCTCCGGCGCCCCGAGGAGAGTTGCCCATGAGACCCTTCGTCTTCGCCACCGCGACGATCGTGATCTTCGTCGCGTCGCTCGCATCCGCTGAAGACTACAGCCGGACGCACCCCGAGGAGCACGGCAAGGTGCTCGAGATCCTCGAGGGATCGAACACCCGCAGGCAGCTCGAGCGGATCCTGGGGAACGCGCCGACTCGCTGCATCGCCAGCGTTCCAGGGCTGAAGTCCTGCGCCTGGGAGCTCTCCAAGCAGCAGTCCGGCTGGCAACCCCTCTCTCACGCGCTCTCGACGCACCGACGAGTCACGGTCATCTGCGACCTGCCGGACGACGGCAGCGAACGCGCTCGCAGCGCCTGCTTCGCTGTGCCGATGGAATCGAACCGCTGGAAGTTCCGGACGACGGCCCGCAAGTCCACCAAGAACCGGAAGCTCCAGAAGGACGCGGCGAACAAGCGCGACGAACGCGAGGTCGCGAGCAGGCAGATGCTCGCCGACGCCACGACATTCTTCGAGCTCGTGCGCCTGGTCGGCGCCCTCCCGGACTACTGCCAGTCGCACTCAGAGACCGAACGCAGATGCCTCTGGAAAGCGAGCGCCCGGACCTACGGCCACGGCACCCTCGCCGCCTCGATCGGAGCCGCCATGTCCAAACGCGTCCGCCTGACCTGCACCCTGCCCAAAGCCGCCGGCCTCCGCGCCCCCGACTCCTGCGAGGTCACGATCGGCCGCTGAACCGGGGCACGTCGCCCCATCGCGAACGCCGCAAGCACCCAAGCCCACCCGATCAAGCTTCACGCGCGCCGCGAGCGCAAGACAGGGCCCGCCCAAGCTTCACGCGCTGCGAGCGCAAGACGCGGCCCGCCCAAGCTCCCCGCGCCGCGAGCGCAAGACGCTTCCCTTCGATTCACTGCGTGCTTGCGCACGCAGCGAATCTCATACTCGCCGCTCGCTGATCGCTCGCGGCTCCCCCCGCAAGGGCCGCGTCGAGAGGCGCGCAGCGCCGATCGGTCTCAGTCGACCGCGTCGAAGCGCTTCAGCCCCTGGAAGCGATCGACGTGCGAGTCGGCGTCGCCGAAGAGTCCCTGCAGCACGCGCAGGCGCTTGAAGAAGAGCCCCTCGTCCTGTTCGTCGGTCACGCCGATGCCGCCGAAGAGCTGGATCGCGTTCTCCTGGATGAACCAGCCGCTCTCGGTGAGCTGCATCTTCGCGGCGGAGACCTCCGCTTTGCGCGTCTCCTCGTCGTCGACGTCCACCTGGACCGAAGACAGGATCGTCGCGGAACGCAGCAGCTCGAGCTCGGCGTACATGTCGACGACCTTGTGCTGGAGAGCCTGGAACGAGCCGATCGGCACGCCGAACTGCTCGCGCTCCTTGAGGTACGCGACAGTCCGCTCGAAGAGCTCCTGCGCACAGCCGAAGCCTTCTGCACAGGCAGCCGCCGCGCCGCGATCGACGGCGAGCTCGATCGTCGCGCGGGCCGCACCCTCGCGGCCGAGCAGTCGATCGGCACCCACAGCGACATCCGAGAAGCGCAGGATCGCGCTCCGCTGGCCGTCCATCTGCGCCACGCGCACGCGCTCGAGGCCCGCCGCGTCGCCGTCGACCACGAAGAGCGAGAGGCCTTCGTCGTCGAACTGGCCACCGCCGGTCCGGGCGGCCACGATGATCTGGTCGGCGGCGTGGCCGTTGAGCACCCACACCTTCTCTCCGCTGATCTTCCAGCCGTCGCCGTCCTTCGTCGCCGTCGTCTTGCAGTCGCCCAGCGTGTAGCGGCTCTGGGTCTCCGCGTAGGCGAAGGCCAGGCTCGTGCTTCCCTCGATCATCGGGTCCAGGAAGGCCTCACGCTGGGCCTCCGTTCCGATGTCCGACAGGATGCCGCCGGCCAGGACAGCCGAGGCGATCACCGGCTCCGGCACCAGGCCGCGGCCGAGCTGCTCGAGGATGAGCGACATGTCGAGGAAGGTGCCGCCGAAGCCGCCCTGCTCCTCGGGGACGGCGATCGCGAGCCAACCCTGCTCGGCCATCTTCGCCCACATCTCGGGCTCCCAGCCCAACTCGGTGTCGCGCAGGCGACGGAAACGCTCGACCGGAGATTCGTTCGAGACGAACTTGGCCGCCTGGTCGACGATCATCTGCTGTTCTTCGGTCAGATCGAAATTCATGGGATCAGGCTCCCGGCATGCGAAGCATCTGCTTCGCGATGATGTTCTTCTGGATCTCGTTCGATCCGCCGTAGATGGTCGCCGCACGCTGGTAGTTGAACTGCGAAGCCATCGACTGCTGGTTCGGCGGCATCGCCTCTTCCGGCGAATCGAGCCAACCGAGCGCGTTGTGGCCCATCGCGTCCATGCTCAGCTCATCGATCTCCTGCTGCATCTCCGTGCCCACGATCTTGAGCACCGAGCTCTCGGCGCCCGGCGCGTGGCCGAGCTGCGCCGCGGAGAGCTGCCGCAGGTTCAGGATCTCGATGTTGCGGAGACGCATCTCCTTGCGCGCGATCCGGTTCCGGAAATTCGCGTCATCGAAGAGCGTCGAAGCGCCGACCTGGGTCTGCTGGGCGATCTGCTTGGCGCGCTTGATGCCGCGGGCCGAGTCGGCGATCCCGCCGATGCCCGTGCGCTCGTGTCCGAGCAGCGCCTTCGCCATCGTCCAGCCACCGCCCTCGGGACCGACGCGGTTGGCCTGGGGCACCCGCGCGTCCTTGAACCACGTCTCGGAGAACGCATAGGTCCCGCCGGTCGTGAGGAAGGGCTTCACGTCGATGCCGGAGGTCGTGTGGATGTCGGCGAGGAGGAAGGTGATGCCCTCCTGCTTCTTGCCCTCACCGCTCGTCCGACAGAGCACGAAGATCCAATCGGCGTATTGCGCGTAGGTCGTCCAGGTCTTCTGCCCGTTCAGGATGTAGTCGTCACCGTCCTTGTCCGCGCGGAGCTGGAGGTTGGCGAGGTCCGATCCCGCGTTCGGCTCGGAGTAGCCCTGACACCAGACCTCTTCGCCGGCGAGGATCTTCGGGAGGAAGCGCTCCTTCTGTTCCGGCGAGCCGTACTGGATGAGCAGGGGGCCGACCATCGACAGGCCGAAGGGCGAGAGACCCGGCGTATTCGCGCGGACGCACTCCTCCTGGAAGATCGAGCGCTCGGTCACGTCCCATCCGGGGCCACCGACCTCGTCCGGCCAGTTCGGCGCGACCCAGCCCTTCCGATAGAGGATCTTGTGCCACTCCATCACCTCGGACTGCTCGAAGTTCTGACCGTTCTCCGCCTTGGTCTTGATGTGCGGCGGCAGGGCCTCCGCGATCCAACTCCGCACTTCTTCGCGGAATCGGATCTGGTCGTCGGAATACGCAAGCTCCATCGGAACGCCTTTCCTGCTCGGCCACACCCTCGGCGCGGCCCTGGGGATCACGAACGCGGCGACACCGCTCGCACGAGGGCTCGGTCGCGACCAGGGCGGCCAGAGCCCGCGAGAAGGGAGTCGACACGGACAGCTCGGGAACGCCGGCGGAGCGCCGGCAAGGCCAGATCATAACGAGGCGGCTTTGGCGGAGGCGAGGCCCTGGCTGACCCCAGGTCAAATCGCGACGAGCGCGTCCAGAGCCCGTTCCCGGCCGGGTGGCCGGGCGCGCGTTGCGCGAAACGGCGACCAGAATCGGTAGCTCGTTGGCACTCGTCACTGACGGCCGTCAACTGATCGCACGTCATGAATCGATCTGCGCGATCTCATGATCCGTCAGAGGTGTCGACTCCCCACGATCTTCGCCTCGACGATTTTTTTTCGGGGATCCCGAACTATTTCCTTGCCTTGCAACACCGTCGTGGTCTGATGCGTTCAGATGGCTCACGCACTAACAACCACGACCGAACGAGAACCCGCTGATCCCCGGATCGCGTGTTCCGGTTCCCGTAGCGACTCGACGCCGACGAACACTGCTTCGTCGACACGACTGGCCGACCACCGGACGGCCCGCGCCCCCCAACGAGTCGGGGAATCGGATCATCAGGGAGCGTGGATCCGGAGCGCCCGGACCAGCGAGTTCTTTTCGACGACGGCTGCCGTCACGCTCGGAGGAGGGGCGTCCCCATCGAAGTGGACGCGAAGAACCCGACCCTGGAACGCGAGCACACCGGCGGCCGTCGTCGACCTCTTTCACGCCGGTCCACGATCGGCGCTCGAGGTGTACTCCGGAGGCGAGGTACCGGAGGCAATGGCAGGGGGATCAATGCGAGAACCCTGCCGCCACGCTGTCCGCAAAGACAGCCGCATCCACGGCTCCCCCGTTCGGGCTCGTCCCGGGCGGGGGAGACCGGGAGCACCCGTGCCCGTCGCCTGCGGCCCCTTCCTGATCGCGCGCGCCGATGGCGCGTGACGATGGCGCGTGACGACTAACGGATCCGCTCGACGACCGCGTGGATCCCCCGCGTGATCGCGCGGAGATCCGCTTCCCCGATCACGTACGGCGGCATCGTGTAGACGAGCTCGCCGAAGGGCCTGAGCCAGATACCCTCGTCGACGAAGGCCGGCTGGACGACCGACATGTCGACCGGCTCGTGCAGCTCGACGACGCCGATCGCGCCGATCACGCGCACGTCGGCGACCGCCGGCAGCGAGCGGCACGGCGCGAGCTCATCCGAGAGTTGCGTCTCGATTCGCGAGACCTGCTCGGGCCACTCCCCGCGGTCGAGAATGTCGAGGCTCGCGTTCGCGGCGGCGCACGCGAGCGGGTTCGCCATGAAGGTGGGCCCGTGCATGAACAGACCGGGTTCGCCCTCCCCGAGACTGCGCGCGACCACGCCGCTCGCGAGGGTCGCCGCCATCGTCATCGTTCCGCCCGTGAGCGCCTTGCCCACGCACAGGATGTCCGGCGACACCCCAGCGTGTTCGCAAGCGAAGAAGCGGCCGGTGCGTCCGAACCCGGTCGCGATCTCGTCGGCGATCAGCAGGAGACCGAGCTCGTCGCAGAGCGCGCGCAGCCGCGCGAGGTAACCGGCCGAGTAGAACCACAGTCCTCCGGCGCCCTGCACGATGGGTTCGAGGATCACGCCCGCGAGCCGGTCTTCGTTCTCTCGGACGGCCTTCTCGATCGGCGCGAAATCCGCGTCGCTGCAGTCCTCACCGAAGCGCCGCTCCGGACGCGGCGCGAACTCGTGATGCGCGAGCGCCTCCTCGAAGAGCGTGTGCATCCCGGTCACGGGATCACACACCGCCATCGCACCAAACGTGTCTCCGTGATAGCCGCCGCGGATCGTCAGCAGGCGGCTCCGCTCGGGTCGACCCCGGGACTGCCACACCTGCAACGCCATCTTGATCGCGATCTCCACCGCCACCGAACCCGAGTCGCTGAGGAAGACGCGCTCGAGCCCGGCGGGGGCGTGCTCGACCAATCGCTCGCAGAGCCGGACGGCGCCCTCGTGGGTGAGCCCGCCGAACATGACGTGCGGTAGACACTCGAGTTGTTCTCGTAACGCAGCCTCGATGTGTGGGTGGCGATAGCCGTGAATCGTCGACCACCACGAGGACATGCCATCGATGATCTCGCGGCCGTCGTCGAGGGTGAGCCGCACGCCGTCCGCGCGTTCGACCCCGAAGAGCGGGGAGGCCGCGGGGGGCGCGTAGGGATGCCAGACGACGCGCTGGTCGCGTTCGACGAGGCTCGACATGGTGCTCCGGGGTCGGGGGGGGATGGAGACGCGAGGGTAGCGCGCCGTAGTGCTCGATCGGCGAGGTCGGGCGGGTCTATACTCGTTCGGTGCGACGAAGGGAGCGGAGCGGATGACCCCGGCGCTGATGCTGTCCACCGCGATCGTATTCGCGGTCGCGTCGGTGCTGGGCCTGATCGCGGTCACGGCCTTTCGAACGCGCGCGAGACCGCTCGGGTTCTGGCTCTTCGCCTGGACCGCCCACCTCAGCGCCGCGGGCCTCGTCCTCGTCACCTTCGGCGTGCCGTCGATCCGGCCCGTCACCTTCGTGTTCAGCTCGCTGGTCGCGCCGCTCATGCTCGCGGGCGCCTACGAACACGCGAAGCGTCCCGCGCCGAGCGGACTCTTCGCGCTCGGCATCGGGCTCGGTGCCGCGCGCGTCGCCGCCTATCAGCTCGGGGTCACCGAGCTGGGCACGATCCTCGCCGCCGTGGTCGAGCCCGCGCTCGGCGCGACGGCCGCGGTCGTCGTGGCGAGGGCGACGCCGACCGGCGTCCGCACCCGGGGCGACACGCTGCTCACGCTGGGGCTCGCCGCCTACGCCGTCTGCGAGCTCGCCGATGCAGGCCTCCGATTTACCGCGCAGTCGAACTGGTTCGTCTGGAGCGTCTGGCTCGCGCTCTGCATGCCGCTCTTCGCCGCCCAGCTCTGGCTGTACATGCGGCGCCTCGCCCGGGGCTCGGAGAGTGATCGCCAGATCGCGAGCGACCACGCCGAACGGCTTCGGATCCTCACGGAATCCAGCGGTTCGATCGTCGTCGAATACGACGTGAACGGCGTCCTCACGTACGTGAGTCGGAGCGCCGAGCGCGTGATGGGCGCGCGCGTGGAAGACGTGATCGGGCGGAACGCCTCCGACTATTTCGACGGCGTTGGCGACTCCGTCATCAAGGCCGCCCTCGACGAGAAGGGCTACATCACCGAGGAGGACATCTCCGCCGCGAAGATCGAGACCCAGCGAGCGCGCCTGCCCTCCGGCGAGACGTTCTACTACGAAGCGCTGCGGACGACCTACCGAACTCCGTCGGGTGAACTCCGGATCCTCTCCCAGGCGAGGAACGTGACAAACCGCGTAGAGCGCGAGCAGGCGCTCCGCGAGAGCGCGCGGCGCCTGAACCGCTCCGAGGCGATCGGGCAGTTCGGAAGCTGGGAGTACCTCCCACACGAGAACGTCACCTACTGGTCGGACCAGCTCTATCGCATGCACGGCCTCGAGCCGAGCGCCGGCCCCCTCGATCGTGACGCCATCCACCCCCTCGTGAGTCCGGGCGACATCGATCACATGACCGAGAACGCGCTCGGCCTGATCGAGGGCCGGATGTTCCCGGAGTTCGAATACTCCATCCGGCGCGCCGACGACGGCGAGACCCGCTACTTCCGTACGCGCGGAGAGGTCGAGTACGGCGATGACGACGAGATCGTGCGCGTGAGTGGCGCCAGCATCGACGTCACGGATCGGCGTGAGCTCGAGGCCGCCCTTCGTCGTGGACGCGAATACCTCGATACGCTCGTGAACGCGAACATCGTCGGCGTGTTCTACGCTCGACTCGACGGCACGATCATCGAAGCGAATGACGCCTTCCTCTCGGTCCTCGGCTTCACCAGCGACGATCTGCCCCTCAACTGGAGGGCACTCACGCCGATCGAAGGCCACGCGCGAGACGAAGTGGCGCTGCGCGATCTGACCGAGACCGGCACCTCCCTGCCCTACGAGAAGGAGTTCTATTCGAGCTCGGGCGTGACCGTCCCGATGGTGATCGCATGCGCGCGCATCGAGCCAGGACAGGCGATCGTGATCGCCCTCGACATCAGCGAGCGGAAACGCGCGGAAGCGTTCGTCGCCGCAGAACAGCTCCGCCTCGAGGAGACGGTCTCGGAGCGCACCCACGAGCTGCTCGAGTCTCGCAGCCGACTCTCCGAAGCGGAACGCCTCGCGGCGGTGGGCACGCTCGCCGCGGGTGTGGCGCATCAGATCAACAACCCGATCGGCGCGATCTTGAACTCGGCGGAGTACGCCCTGCTCTGTGCCGAGGACGAGGACGCGATCCGCATCTTCCAGGAGGCGCTTGCGAGCAATCTCGGCGAGGCGCAACGCTGTGCTCGGATCGTGAAGAGCATGCTCCAGTTCTCGCGGGACGAGCCGACCGAGAAGTGGGAGGAGGATCTCGACCGTGTGATCCGCCACGCCCACCGCGCGATCGCCGCCTACGCCCAGGATCGCGACGCCGGCATCAGCCTGAAGCTCCCGGCTGCGCCGCTGCGCGCGACCATCTCACCGATCGAGATCGAGCAGGCGATCGTCAACATCCTCCGCAACGCGATCGAGTCCGCAGAGCGCGGCGTTCGCGTCGAGATCGCCCTCTCGCGGATGGACAGCGAGGCGGTGATCGAGATCGCCGACGACGGGCGCGGCATCGACGAGGCCGACCGGATCCGCCTCTTCGAGCCCTTCTACTCGACGCGCACCCGCGAAGGTGGGACCGGCCTCGGTCTCTCGGTCGCGCACGGGATCGTGAGCGACCACGGCGGCGAGATCGAGATCGAATCCGACCCCGGCAAGGGCACTCGCGTCCGGATCCTGCTGCCCCTCGGCGAAGAAGCGACCGCGACGGGCGCTCCCGGCGGAGATTGACCGCTCCGGCCAACGCGCCACCATCGAGGCGAGGAGGAGCCCCGATGAGTACTGCAGACGACGAGCGACGCGCCGAAGCCGAGGACCGGGTCGTCGATGGCACGGTCTGGCGCGAGTTCTGCCGCGCCCTCGAGAAGGCGGGCGACACGATCCTGCGCGAGAGCACGCCCGCGGATCCCTTCAACCGCGGCGAGGGCGTGCGATACTTGACGCGCCTGCTGCGTGCTGCCCTCGAGAGCCAGGTCGAGTCCTCGGACGTCTGCTACCCGCGCTTCTACCAGCTGTCCAACCAGACGATCAAGATCGGCAACGACAACCCGGACAACACCTATCACAACTGCAACATCTCCGGTCGCCACGACTACCGGATCACGGGCACCCGCGGGTCGGTCCCGTACATCAGCTTCGGGACCAAGGCCGGCACCTACGAAGAGAACGGCGAGATGTGGCCCACGGGTCAGATCGATTCGAGCGCGATGGAGGTGAACGACGACGGCACGTTCGAGATCCTCGTCTCGAAGGACGAGAAGCCCGGCAACTGGCTGCCGATGACCGAAGAGACCGGCATGATCATCGTGCGCCAGCTCTTCACGACCCGGGTCGACGAAACCCCCGCGAGCTACGACATCGAGTGCCTGACCCGCGGCGACGCGGACGACCGGCTCGACCCGGCGAGCCTCGAAGGCTCGCTTCGCCGTGCGACGAATTTCGTCACGTCGACTTCGAACCTGTTCACCGACTGGATGGAGATCTACGAGGCGCACCTGAACGAGCTGCCCTCCGACGACCAGGAGCGATGTCAGCGCGCCGGCGGCGACGCCAACATCCACTACCTCCAGAGCCGCTGGCGTCTCGGACCCGACGAAGCGCTCCTGATCGAAGCCGACCGCATCCCCGAGAAGGGCCACTGGAACCTCCAGATCAGCAACTTCTGGATGGAGAGCCTGGACTACCGCCACCATCGCATCCACGTCAACAAACACACCGCGCACTACGAGCCGAACGGCGGCGTGCGGATCGTGCTCGCGCACGCAGACCCGGGACCCGGCTTCCCCAACTGGGTGGAGACCTGCGGACACGACTATGGCGGCATGCTCTTCCGCTGGATCGACGCCGAGGGCGATCATCCGCCGGTGCGCACGCGCGTCGTGAAGTTCGCCGAGCTCGCGTGACGGAAACCGAAGCGACGACGGGTTGGACCGGGATCCAGTACTCGGTCTATCGCGGCGGGCTCGCGCTCGCGGTGATCCACGTCTGCTGGGCGAGGCTCGGACTCGTCGAGGGGCCGCCGTGGCCGCTGCTCGCGCTGGGCCTGCCGGGGGCGATGGCCTTCGCGCTCGGTTGGCGGGACCGCGCGGTCGCGACCGCGCTCTTCGCCTTGGTCGCCGGGCTCGCTGCGTTCATCGACGGCGCGCCGCTGGTCCTGCCCAAGAGCGACGTGCTCTTCACGGGCAGCCTCCTCTTTCTGCATCTCTTCGTACCCATCACGCCCTTCGGCTCGTGGGATGCCCGGGGTCGCATCGACCCCCGCGGCGACTGGCGGCGACCCGGCTGGCTCGATCACGCGGCCTGGCTCTGGCTCGCGATGATTCACGTCGAGCGCGCCCTCGGCAGCTTCGGCATCGCGGCGCGGGGCCCCGCCACCCAGGAGCTCGCGATCCCTGCGCTCGTGTTGGCCGCGATCCAGGTCGCGACCCTCCCGGCGCTCGTCCTGCCTCGACTGCGCCCCTTCGTCTGGATCGCCCTCACGCTCGCGCACTCGGCCTGGATCGCCGCGGTCGGGCTCGCCCCGGGCGACGGCGTCCTGCTCCTGGTGCTCGCCTTCGCGGCGAACCCCGGGTGGTGGCCGGGGCGGACGTTCGTGGGCGACACGAGCGGCGAGCCCGCGACGCTCTTCTACGACGGCGACTGCGGTTTCTGCCACCGCAGCGTGCGCTTCGTCCTCTCCGAAGAGGGCAACACGCCTTCGCCTCTGCGCCTGCGCTTCGCCCCCCTCGCGAGCGACACCTTCGAGGCGCGGGTGGCGGGCCGGGACGACGTCGCGCTCGACGAAATTCCGGACAGCATCGTGTTGCTGCTCGCGGACGGGCGACTGCTCACGCGATTCGAGGCGGTGACCGAGATCGCCTCACGCCTGGGCGGTCTGTGGCGAGGGCTGGCCCTGATCTCGACCCCGATTCCGACCGCGCTCCTCGACCGGGTCTACGACGCGGTCGCGGGGGTCCGCAAGAAGCTCTTTGCACGGCCGACCGACGCGTGCCCGATCCTGCCGCCGGACCTGCGCGCCCGCTTCGACCACTAGTCGAGCCGGACCTGCGCGCCCGCTTCGATCATGAGTCGAGCCGGACCTGCGCACCCGCTTCGACCACGAGTCGAGAGTGAATCAGGTGGCGTCGCCGAGGTCGGTCTCGTGTCGACGCGTACGCACCGCCGCGACCATCCAGCCTTCCGTTTCGAGTCCCGCAGCCCACGCGTCGAGACCACCGACGCCCTCGCTCCCGATCTGGATCGCGGCGTTGTAGCGGAGCTCACCCCCCTCGACGGGGAACGCGTCCCGCACGAGCGCCATCCGGAGCGAATCGCAGCCGGCGAGCAAGGCCGGCAGGTGCTCGCGCACGAGGCGCTTCGATGCATCCGAACGATCGACGTCGTCGGGCTTTCGGACGAGCACCCAGTCGTGCACGTCCCCTTCGTCCCCCTCGACGAGCATCCGCTCGCTCACGGGAAAGAACGTGTTCGCCGGCTTGTCCATGAAGGTGAGCTCGTCCTCGATGATCGGCTTGCCCGCCGGGCTCGCGAGGGTCTCCATCATCTTCGCGGTCGAGTCGGCGTCCCGGTACCAGAACGCAGAGATCACGTCGAAGCCGATCGTGCCGAAGAGCTCCGCCTCGAGGTGGTAGCGGACATAACGCACGAGCCCGGTCATGTGCGGCAGCGCGAGCGGTGCGTGCACGGTCTCGTAGTGATCGCGGAACGCGTCCCGATCGATGTCCGGACGACGCTTGATGAGCGAAAGTGTACGAATCACGGGACCTCCCGCCCCGAGCATTCCACTCGGAGACGCGCATTGCCACCCGGCTCACGAGCGCCGACACTCGCGACGTGCGCTCGCCCGACGCCCCGCCCTCGCCGCCGAACCCGTCCCCGCGTCCCCCCGGAGTCGGCGAGGCGCTCCGCGCGCTCGGGCCGCACGCGACGCTCTTCGCGCTGCTCTGCATCGCCACCTTCTTCGAAGGCTTCGACACGAAGCTCGCGAGCTTCGTCCAGCCCGTGATCCGCGAGGATTTCGCGGCGTCCGTCGAGGCGGTCGGCTACGCCCTCGGCGTCTCCAGCTTCGGCATGGTCCTCGCCTTCTTCGTGAACCTGCAGGCGGACGTGGTCGGTCGTCGCCCGATCTTCCTGGGCGCCCTCGCCGTCTACGCGCTCTTCACCCTCGCGACCGCCTTCGCCCAGGACCTGGCCACCTTCACCGCGCTGCAGTTCGTCGCGCGCGGCGCCATGGTCGTCGAGCTCTTCCTCGCCTATCAGATCCTCTCCGAGGAGGTCGCCCCGGCGATCCGTGGCCGGGTGAACGGCCTGCTCGCCTCGACCGCCACCCTCGGCGCCGCGGTCCCCGCCGTCCTGCTCGCCCCCCTCGAGTCGATGGGCATCGGCTGGCGCGGGCTCTTCCTGATCGGCGCGCTGCCCCTCGTGTTGCTGCCGATCTACATCCGGCGGATTCCGGAGACCCGCGCCTTCGCGGATCGACCGCATGCCGGGACGCGCTACGGCGAGGAATTCAAGCGGATCGCGCGCACCCTCTGGCGCTCCGAAGATCGCGGACGCCTGATTCGGATCAGCGCGATCTGGGTCGCCGTGAATTTCTGGTCCGGCTCGGCGATGTACTTCTTCTTTCTCTATTCGAGCGAAGAGCGCGGTTGGACGCCGGCCGATCTGCAGTGGCTGCCCCTCGGCACGATCCCCCTCGGTGTCGCGCTCTACGTGCTCGCCGGTGTCGCGATGGATCGCTTCGGCCGTCGGCGCGCCGCGTCGGCCTACCTCGTCGCCTGCTTCGTGATGACGACGATCTGTTATCGGGCGACCGACGATCGCCTGATCTACCTGGCCTACTGCGCGATGTTCGGATTGAACGGCGTCTGGACGATCGTCACGACCTGGACCCTCGAACTCTTCGCGACCGAGTCGCGCGCGACGGCCCTCGCGATCGCCAACAACCTCGTGGGGCGGATGGGCCTGGTCTTCGGCCCGATGGCCGGGGGCGCGCTCTCTGCCGCCTGGGGCTCCGCGGGCGCGGCGATCCCCGCGCTCGCCGCGGTGACCCTGGTGGTGCTGCCTCTCGTCTGGACGCTTCCAGAGACGAACGGAATCGACCTTCAGGAAGTCGACCCTGCGCGCGCCTGACCACGCATCCGATAGCGTGAAAGAGTGTCAGACGGCGACGACCGCTTTTCCGCCAGAGGCATTATGCTCTCGGCCCCGTACCGCGCGTCGGCCTTGCCGACTCCGGAGGAAGCATGACTCGATCCCTGGCCCCGTCCCTCCATACGCTCCTGCTCTCGAGCCTGCTCGCCTCGTTGCTGGTCTTTGCGACCGGCTGCCAGTCGATGTGGGACCGCCACCGCGAGAACGAGCGACTCTTCGCCCTCGACAGCGCGCGCACCCACACCAACCGCGGCCAGTGCAGCAAGGCGATCAACGAGCTCGACCGAGCCCAGGCGCGCATCGACCTCGGCGCCTACTCCAAGGAATCGACCCTCGCCCGCGCGCGTTGCTACGACAAGCTCGGCCTGACGGAGATGGCGACCGCCCATCGACGCATGATCACGGACTTCTACACCGACCAGCCGATGGCCTATCCGGAAGCCGACGGCACCTCGGTCTTCCGCGTGCGCACCGTGCCGAAGGGCGGCTTCGACCGGCCTCCGGCGTGGTTGAAGATCGCCTCGCCGCGCTACCCCGAGTTCGCGCGGCGATCCAAGATCATCGGCCGGGTCGTCGTGTCCTTCGAGCTCGCGGGCAACGACAAGACGCGCGCGGTCCGTGTCCTCGAGATGTCCCATCCGCTGCTCGCGACCTGGGCGGTCGAGGCCGTCGTGCAGGCGAACCCCAAGAAGAAGAAGGGCTCGCCGGAGCTGATGCCGGGAGGGCGCTTCGTGACCACGTTCGTGTTCGAGTATCGGTGGGCCAAGGAAGTGCCGCAGGAGCCGCTCGACTCGTAGCCACCGACTGACCGCGGCAGGCGTCCGCGTCAGTCTTCGAGCTCGACCCAGTAGGCCTCGACGTAGGCCCGCGTATCCTCTCGAATCGAAGCCTTCGTGAAGCCCCAGTCCTCCGGCGAATACGCGTGCTGTCCGAACTTCCCCTTCGGCTTCGCGTCGACATAGCTCCGGATTCGCTCGGCATGTGTCTCTTCGAAGGGGCGACCCATCTTCGCGTAGGCCGCGCGGATCCCGCTCGTCGGGTCGCGCATCTGGTCGAGGAAGTGCACGTCGGCGATCCGGTCGGGGAAGTCCCCGGCGTCGCGTCGCTGCTTGATGTGCGCGATCAGGTCGAAGCCTCCGGCCGCGCCCGCGGTCAGGTTCTCGAGATCGACGGTGTCGCTGCGGTGCCAACGGACCTGCGCGAGGGTCGACATCCCCGACGGCAGCGTCTTCAGCGGATCGCGGTGCGTGAGCAGCACCCACGCGTCGCGGAAGAACTCGAATACGAGGTCGAGCACGGGCAGATAGACCGGTGTCTTCAGCACCCAGTTCTTCCTCGGCTTCCCGTACTGCAGGATCTTGAGGAAGGTCGTGTGGAACTGGAGGGACGCCATGAAGTCGGGCGCCCAGCTCGTCACCGTGTTCTCCATCCACCACTGGAACGAGGCGAAGCTCGGCAGCATCGCCGTGATGCACTCGACCGGAAGGTCCGAGCGATGCTCATGGATGGCCGCGTACTCCGGTTGGATGTCGGCCCAGAACTCCTGCTCGGGCTCGGTCCGGGCGATCAGCGCGGAGACGTCGTCGGTCTCAGGGACGGGATTCGTGGCGTCCCAGGCGCTGATGCTGCGCGCGTCGGGATCGAGGGCCAGGAGCTCGAAGAGGATCGACGTGCCGGAGCGACCCTGACCGGTCACGATGATCGGTTCTTCGATCACCTCGTCGAGGATCGCCGGGACTTCGTCGAGCCGGCGCGTCATCGCCAGACGCGTCCGCAGGCAACGCAGGATCTCCTGGCGCGTGCAGAGTCGACCGACGACCGACAGGTTCGACTCGGACTCGATCGCGGCCACCAGGCTGTCGAGGCGTCCGCGCCAATCGCCGTCGAAGTCACCGAAGTCCGAGAGTCCCGTCGTCTCCCGGGCGCTCGCGACCATCGCGTCGACGTCGAGGGGGATCAGGCGATCTGCGCCCCCGACCGAGTCGGCCATCACGTTGATGCGGCGCACCCAATCGGGGCGCGGGGTGCGTTCGGACATGGGCTTCAGCACGAGAGGACTCCTGATAGCGTCGACCGGAGAGACCTCGCGTCCGATCGAGCGGCGCGAACGTAGCAACCCGGTGGGCCCCGACGCGCTAGCCTCATCCCTCCCCAGCGCCGGTCTACCGGCCCTCTCGAGGACTCCTCCCATGCGCTTCGAAAACCGCGTGACCCGCGACCTCGGCGTCGACATCCCGATCGTGCAGGCCCCGATGGGCTGGATCGCCCGTGCTCCACTGGCGAGCGCCGTCTCCCGCGCCGGTGCCTGCGGGATCATCGAGACGAGCTCCGGCGAGCTCGACGCAGTCCGCGGCGAGATCACGAAGATGAAGGACGCCGGACTCCCGTTCGGCGTGAACATCGCCCAGGCCTTCGTCCGCGACCCGTCGATCGTCGAGTTCGTCGCCGGCGAGGGCGTGAAGTTCGTGACGACCTCCGCCGGCAGCCCGACCCAGTACACGAGCTCCCTCAAGGAGCACGGCCTCACCGTCTATCACGTCGTCCCGACCCTGCGCGCCGCCCGGAAGGCGGTCGATGCCGGGGTCGACGGTCTCGTCGTGGAAGGGGGCGAAGGCGGCGGCTTCAAGAACCCCACGCCGGTGTCGAGCCTGGTGCTGCTGCCGCTGATCCGATCCCAGGTAGACGTCCCGATCATCGCGGCCGGCGGCATCTGCGACGGCGTGTCGATGGCCGCCGCATTCGCGCTCGGTGCCGAAGGCGTCCAGATGGGGACGCGGATGGTGTCGGCCCTCGAGTCGCCGGTCCACGACGGCTGGAAGGACGCGATCGTCGGCGCTGCCGAGACCGACACGTGCTTCCTGCGGACCCCGGGTGGTCCGGCCCTGCGCGCGCTGCGCACCTCGACGACCGAAGAGCTCGAAGGCGGCGACGGGAACGCGATGGCGAGCCTCGGTGGCGGCGTGAAGGACGTCTACTTCGAAGGCAAGCTCGAGAACGGCATCGCCTTGACCGGCCAGGTCGCGGGACGAATCGACTCGGTCCGCCCGGTCGCGGAGATCATCGCGGACACGGTCAAGGAATTCGAGGAAGCAGCCGAGCGGCTCGCCGGCCAGCTTCGGGACTAGCGACCTCGTCAGGAGAACCGACATGATCGACTACGAGCGCGACGGCGCCCTCCATCTCGTGACCCTGGCCAACGGGCCGAACATGATCGACCCGGACTTTCAGAAGCGTCTCCTCGAAGTGCTCGACGAGATCGAGGGGAATTGCGAGGGCGACGCGGCCATGATCCTGACCGGACAGGAGAAGGCGTTCTGCACCGGCCTGAACGTCGAGGTCGTGATGAGCCTCGAGGGCGACGCCCGCACGCAGTTCTCCGCGCGCATGATGGAGATGATGCAGCGCCTTCTGCTGCTGCCGATTCCGACGGTCGCCGCGATCAACGGCCACGCGTTCGCGGCCGGTGCCTTCCTCGCGCTGGCCGCCGACTATCGCGTCATGCGCGAGGACCGCGGCTTCTTCTGCATTTCGGAGGTCGACGTCGGTGTGCCCATCGGCGCGCCCATGATGGGCCTGCTCCAGGCCAAGGCCACGCCCCAGGTCGCGCGGGACGCGGTACTGACCGGCCGTCGTTACGGCGGCGCGGACGCAGTCGCCGCCGGACTCGTCGACACCGCGACGTCCGAGAGCGAACTCCTCCCGGGGGCGCGCAAGCAGGCCGAGGCCCTCGCGAGCAAGGGCCGCCGGATCTTCGGAACGCTCAAGGCGCAGCTGAACGCGAGCGTCGCGGCGGGGTTCACCGTCGACTAGCGGCCGATGGGTCCCACCCGGGTCGCGCGATCGAATCCATCAGCGCGCTCGCCGCTCCAGCACGACCACCGGGATCACCCGGTCCGTCCGCGTCCGGTACTGCGCATAGTCCGGTGAACGCGCGACGAGATCGTCCCAGATCTGCTCGCGTTCCTCGCCCTCGGCGTCTCTCGCATCGACGGCGATCCGGTCACGACCGACGGTAACGGCGATCTTCCGATCGGCCTCGAGGTTCAGGTACCAGGCCGGGTGGCGCGGCTCGCCGAGGACCGACGCGATCACGACGAACGCGTCGCCATCCGGCGCGGGATGCGGCAGGTAAGTGAGCGCGGTCTCGCGACGCTCCCCGGATCGTCGACCCACCGTCTCGATCAGCAGGACCGGCAGCCCGGCCATCTTGCCGCCGACCCGGCCTCCGGACCAGCGATAGATCCGCGGATGCCAACGCCAGAAGAGCTCGATCACGAAGTTTCGTTGTAGCGCCACGCCTCAGTCCACCGCCGACAGGTCACGCACGACGTCGTCCCAAAGGTCGGGGTCCCGGGTCCAGTGCGCGACGAGGCTCACGCGGTCGGCCCGGCCCTGAGCGCGTTCGGCGACTCGCTTCGCCACCTCGCCGATCGGGGCACACACCGCGATTTCTTCCAGCAGGTCGTCCGAGATCAGGGCGTTCATGTCGCCCCACTTCCCCTGCTTCGTGAGCGCGTTCAGCTCGTCCTGCAGGTCTCCCGAGCCATGGCATTCGAGGACGGGACGATAGGCGGGAGTGGATCCATAGAACGCGATCTGCCGCTTGGTCGACTGGCGCGCCTGCTCGATCTCCTCGTCGTCCGCCCCGGTGCAGATCATCACCTGGAGCGAGATCGAGAACGCGTCGCGATCCCGCGCGCGGGCGAGGAGCCCGCGATCGATCGCCGGTAGCGTGAGCTCCGCGAACGAGCGGGACGTCGAGAAGGGATGCACGAAGAATCCGTCCGCGACCTCGCCACAGACCTCCGTCATGCGCGGGCCGACACCCGCGAGAAAGATCGGCGGCAGCCCGTAGGGCGCGGGACCGGGGTTGAACATCGGCGTCATCAGCGTGTTCGAGTAGATGTCGCCGCGGAAGTCCAGACGTTCACCCTCTTCCCACGCCGCCCAGATCGCCTTGATCGCGAGGACCATCTCGCGCATCCGCGTGGCGGGCTTCGACCACGGCATGTCGAAACGCTTCTCGATGTGCGGCTTGATCTGCGTGCCGAGCCCGAGCAGGAAGCGACCCTTCGAGATCGCCTGCAGATCCCAGCCGATGTTCGCGAGGATCATCGGGTTGCGCGCGAAGCCGATCGCGACCGCCGTGTAGAGATCGATCGACTGGCTTGCACGCGCGGCGAGGAGCAGCGGGAAGAACGGGTCGTGCGGCCCTTCGTAGGTGAACGCGCCGGCATAACCCTTCGCCTCCAGGCGGCGGACCTCGTCCTCGGGCGCATCGAACGAATACAGCGGGGCGTCGACCCTCATCGTCGGTCTCCTCGGAGGTCGGCGTCGCGGCTCATGGAAGGACGACGCCTTCGCGAATGGCGGGGTGTGCATGGGTCCGATCGTCGTGCGCGATGACGATGTGGACGCCTTCGTCGCTGTCGTAGAGGTCGCGGAGCGCGCGCAGCTGGTTCAGACCGGCTTCGCGATCTTCACCGAGGAGCCAGTCCGTGATGAAGCGCGGGCGGTAGGCGAGCTCGGTGATCGCGTCGCGATTCCAGACCACGTCGCCCACGAAGAGCAGCTCCCGACCGTCGGCGAGCTGCACGAAGACGATCTGATTGCCCGGCGTGTGGCCCGCGGCCTTCCGGACGACGACACCCGGCGCGATCGCCACCGCGCCCTTCCCGTCGAACGCGAGGGGCTCGAGCCCTTCGGCGAGCGCGGCCGGGAAATCGACGAGTTCGAGGGCCGCCTCGTTCGCGAGCTGGTCCGGAGAGAGCCGCAGGCGGGAGACGAGAGCCTCCGGTCGCGGGTGCTTGGCGACACCGCCGATGTGGTCGCCGTGCTCGTGGGTGATCACGATCTGGTCGGCGCTCTCGAGCAGGGCCACGAGCTCCGCCCAGGCTTCCGGGAAGAAATCCGCGCCGAGGGGCGACTCGTCGTTCATCCGTTGGTCCTGCGCGCTGTCGATGACGTCGTAGCTGCCGTCGGCGCGCAGGAGCTGGAACACGCCGTAGGTCGTGCGGATCTCGTCCCACCCGGCACCCGCCATCATGAACGCCCGGGGCATCGCCCCGTCGCACACGAGCAGGTGGCGCACCTCCGTCGGCCGTGGGCCCGGCAGGCTGCCGGCGAGCATCCGCAGGTGTCCGAGGTCGAGATCGTAGTTGGAGGTCTCGGGGACGGGTTCGCTGCCGAGGTAGTAGCAACCGCCGAGAGGCAGCGTCGCCAGCCAGAGGAGCAGCACCGGGAGGAGGGATCGCACCGTTTGCACCATGGCCGGAGTCTACCCGGCTCGCGGTCGCCGTCGCAGGGATCGTCAGCCCAGATCCGGCCGTCGCGTGTGGTGGTCCGTCGCGTCCTGATACGCGGCGCCGAGCTCGAGGAGTCGGGCCTCCGAGAGCCGGGGACCGACGACCTGGAAACCGATCGGCGCGCCCTCGTCATCGAATCCGCCACACATCGTGAGCGACGGCGATCCCGACAGATTGAAGGGTCCCGAAAATCGCATCGCCGCCCCGCCGTTCGGAAGGGCGCCCGGATCCCCGAGGTTCGCGTTCGCCGGGAAGGGCCCGGGCACGACGGGCGCGAGCAGCGCGTCGAGTCCGTCCGGCGCACCCGCCGGACACGTCGCCGCCCCGGCCTCGAACACGCCTTCGAGGCGCCGGGTCCAGGCGATCCGCTCACGCCAGGCCCGCGCGACGTCCTGAGCTGCCCCGGCGCGCCCCATTTCGATCGCCTCGGCCAGGCCGGGCCCGTACTCGTCCTTTCGGCTCGGGTAGGCGTCGGCGTGGGCGTTCGCGATCTCCGCGGAGCCGATGAAGAGCCAGGCGCCGATCGCGGGCCCGACCTCGGGCAACTCGAATTCGACGATCTCTGCGCCGAGCTCGCGGTAGGCGTCGAGCGCGCGCCGGGTCGACTCGACGACGGCGGCCGAAACGCCCTCTTCGGCATAACGCGGATCGTACCCGATGCGCGCGCCCCGCGCCGAGGGCGTCGCCGGAATCGGTTTCGGACGCGGATTGTCGGCCAGGCTCCAGGGATCCCCGGCGTCGTAGCCGCATAACACGTCGAACGCGAGGGACGCGTCGCGCGCGGAGCGCGCCATCGGGCCGATGTGATCGAGGGAGTCCGCGAGGGCCTGGACGCCCCGAATCGAGACCCGCCCGTGGGTGGGCTTGAGTCCGGACAGGCCGCACGAGGCCGATGGATATCGAATCGACCCGCCGGTGTCCGTCCCGAGCGCGAGGGTGCAGAGTCCCGCCGCGACGGATACCCCCGATCCACTCGAGGAGATCCCGGTCCAGCGCGAGGCGTTCCACGGATTCACCGGCGGCACCACGCTCGAGTGGTGTTCGATGAAGGCGCCCTCCGTCATCTTGACCTTGCCGAGCACGATCGCGCCGGCCGCTTCGAGGCGATCGACGACCTCGGCGTTCGAGGTGGCGGGGCTCTGGCCGAGGGCCGTCGTGCCGGCCTTCGTCGGCTGGCCTTCGACGTCGCAGAGATCCTTGAGCGCGACGGCGACGCCTTCGAGGGCGCCGGCGGCTGCGCCGCTCGCACGAGCGCCGTCGCGCTGCGCCGCGCGGTCGCGGGCTCGTTCCGGGTACACGACCGAGAACGCCTGCAGGTCGGGATCCAGGCGTTCGATGCGGGCGAGGAACGCGTCAGTGATGTCCCGCGCGGAGAGCGTGCCCTTCTCGAGGGCGGCGCGGAGTCCCGCGATGTCTTGCCAGACGATCTCTTGTTCGGTCATGGGGGCCTCCCTGGGGAAGCTCCGATCATGCCACAGGCGCAGGCTCCTGAACCGCGTTCGCGGCTCGCGCGTCGCGCGGCGACCACGGCAGCCAGAACGAGAAGCAGGCGCCGCCCCCCTCACGATTTTCGGCGGACAGGTCGCCACCGAGCTGCCGGGCGAGATCGTACGAGAGAGACAAGCCGAGTCCGGTGCCGGTCGGCTTGGTCGTGAAGAAGGGATCGAAGATCCGCGGGAGGAGAGAAGCAGAGATGCCTGGGCCCCGATCGGCGACTCGGATCAGGGCGCCCTCGTCGCGCGCACACAGCTCCACCTCGACGTCGGGATCGCCCGTCGCGGCCTGGACGGCGTTCAGCAACAGGTTCACGAGGATCTGGAACACGGCGGTCTCGATCGTGATCGCGGTCAGCCGCGTCTCGCCGACGACGCGGATCGCGTTCGAAGACTTGCCGATCGAAGCGATGGCGGCGGCCTGATGGACGGCGCGGGCCAGGTCGACCTCGACCGCGGTGGCGGAGAGGTCCGGCGTGCGGGAGAAGGTCTTGAGGCGCTGGACGAGCTGTCGGATCCGCTCGACGCCTTCCTGTGTCTCCTCGATCAGGGCGGCCATGTCGTCGACGGCTTCCTCGAGCGGCTCTTCGAGGACCGATCGCACGTGGGGGTGCGAGAGGTCCTTGGCGGTCGATTCGAGGGACGAGAGGTTCGCCTGGATGAAGGCGAGCGGATTGTTGACCTCGTGCGCGATGCCGGCGGTCAGCGAGCCCAGCGCTTCGAGACGACCGCCGAGCTCGAGGCGGCGGCGCGAGGACTCCGCTTCGGTTCGATCGGTCAGGATCAGCGCGTGGCCGGTCGTTCCGAAGCGGCCGCGCAGGGCGATGCCCCGGGATTCGATCACGGCTTCCGGTCGCTGCTCGGCGGCTGCGACGGCTTCCGGCAGGAGCAGCCCGCGCAGCTCGTCGATCTCGGCGAGGCGCGACGCCGCGCGGTTCGCGCTGACGATCCGACCGTCGGGGTCCGCCACGATCACGCCGACGTCGAGCTGGTCGATGACGTCGGATCGATCCGCAGTGAGGTTCGAGGCCAGCCCGGACTCGACCGCAGCGTGCCAGATCAGGAGCGCCGCCGGTCCGAGGGCGATCGCAGTCCAATCCGAGTCAGTCAGCCGGAAGTAGTAGGCGAGGTTCACGAGCACCGGAGCCGCAACGCCCGCGACCAGCATCGACATGGCCGCCGCGCTCGATCGCCCGATCCGGATCGCCGCGCGCAGGAAGAGGCCCGTTCCGACCAGGCAGAGCAGGTACTGCCAGTTCATGAAGAGCTCGAACCAGGGTCCGTGCGACGGGGGCCACGCGTCGAGGTCGATGAAGCGGCCGGTCGTCTCCCAATAGAGGCTCGAATAGAAGAACGCGGGGACCGCGAATGCCGCAGCGACGAGACGCGGCTCGCGTCTGTACCACGCGGGCTGCGCTGCTCGGACGCCCAGCCAGAACCACGTCGGGGGCAGTCCTGCCGAGGCGAGAAAAAACACCCGTCGCGCCGAGGTCAGCTCGGCGGGCGTCGAAGCCGCCATCACCAGCAGCTCACCCAGGGACCACAGCGCGATCAGGACGCCGAAGCTCACGAAGGCGCGGGTGCCGAATCCGAGGGTCGGGCGCTGGAGCGCACCGATCGCGATCCAGCCCGCGACGAAGATCGTGAGCGTGAGTCCGAGAATGGGGATCATCGAGTTCCCCGATCGGCAACTCCGCGCGGAAACCCGAGCCGTAAGAGCCGGACTCGGGTCGGCTCGCAGGTCGAAACGCGGGCTTTTGCCATCGCTTCGAACGGACCCGACCTCGGCAGACCGGATCAGGGCTACGCTCGCAGGCATGGACGACGACAGACCCGCGCCAGATCGGCGCGCCCCCCAGCCATCCTCCCCGTTCGGATCGACGGACGCGGGCATCGAGCTCGACCCCGATCAGCTCTCGCCCGGTGCCCTGCGTGGCCTCGTGGAGGAATACGTGACCCGGGAGGGCACGGACTACGGGCACACGGACTGGTCGCTCGAGGACAAGGTGGCCCAGGTCTATCGCCAGCTGGAATGCGGCGAGGCCCGGATCGTGTTCGACCTCGAGCACGAGAGCGCCAGCATCGTCACGGCGCCGGAGCTCGCGCTCCACGCCCTCGAGCCGCCGCCCCGCGCCGCGAACGGCTGAGATCGGCGACGCCCGACGCGGTCGACGAGCGAGTCCGCCTAGCGCGGCGACGCCGCGGGACGCTGCGCGCCGACCGGCGCCGCCTGCTCTCGCTCTGCCTCGAGCTTCTGGATCCGCCGCCACAGCACGTAGACCAGCGTCCCGATCGCCGCGAGCGGCATCAACGACATGAAGATCGTCGTCATCAAGAACGCAAAAGCGTTCTCCTCGTCCCGCCCCGCCCCACAAACCGCGCAAGCCGACGCGAGCGTCGGCGCATGCACGAGCAGTGCAACGACGAGCGCAGCGCGAAGCACGGAAAGTCGTCTGACGAGTTCGATCACAGCTCAAATGCCTCGAGTTACGCCGAGCCCTCAGCGGTCCGTGAGCTCCGCTCACTGACAGCGCGCTCCGCGCGCGTTCAAAGATAGACGCGCCAGTACACCACCGGCCACGCGCCCACCACGAAATACCAGAGCACCGCCGCCGTCGCGAGCTGGCTCGGCTGCAGCCAGCCCGCCGCGTGCCGCCGCCAGACGCGGACGAGCAGGACGAGGGCCGCGATCGCGTGGAGCGCGTGGGTTCCGACGATCAGATAGAAGAAGCTGCCCAGGGTCGACGACGTGAGCGTGAGCCCCTGTGCGAGCATCGAGGCCCACTCCCATCCCTGGAAGAGCACGAAGAAGGTGCCGAGGGCGATCGACGCGATCAGCGGGGTGCGGGCGGTTTCGCGGTCGATCGCGAACCGGCGCTGGGCCACGTAGAGCAGCAGCCCCGAGAGGAAGAGCGCCGCGGTGTTGATCGCGGTCTCCTCGACCGGTAGTCGCGGCTGATCCGGCGGCGGCCACACCAGGGCCGAGGCACGCACGATCGAGAACGCACTGATCATGCCGGAGAAGAACATGATCTCGGTCAGGATGAACAGCGTCATCCCGAGCACGCCGTTCGAGACGACCTTCGGTTCGCCCTGCTCCTCGGAGACGAGGCGGACGTTGCCGGCGGGGGGATACGTATTGCTCATCGGTTCCTCCCGGCTCCCCCCAGCAGCCAAAGAGAGTAGCGCTGCCGGCTCATCGAAGCCGTCAGCGGTCGATCGCAAGGCGATCGACAGGCGGAGCGGCATACCCGCGAGTAGGCGCCCGCTGGTAACAATCAGTGCGGTGCTTCTTCCTCGGCGTGGTCTTCACCGTGCCCCGCGCCGTGCGCGCGGCCACCGACCTCGCCGGCCGCGTAGGCGCGGTCGGCTTCGATCCAGGCGGGCTTCACCCAGTTCGTGCCCTCGGCCTTCATGACGTCGGGGGCCGTGCCTGCGAAGAAGAGCAGCATGAAGACGAGGGTCGTCGTCACGGTGTAGATCACGAAGCGCGGGGTCAGGTTGATGTGCATGAAGTGCACGGCGACCAGATAGGCCTTCACGACTGCGATGCCGAAGGCAGTGACCAGGGTCAGCCACTGGATCTCCGCCATCGGGCCGACGAAGGAGATCGTCAGGAGGGCGACGAGGTAGCCCCAGATCTTGATGTAGTGCTGATCGCCGTGGTCTGCGTGGTCTGCGTGGTCACTCATGGTGTGTTCCTTGCGTCTCGAAGAGCCGTCTTACTTGGCCGTCCTACTTAGCCTTCGCCGTCCTACTTCGCCGTCCTACTTCGCCGTCCTACTTCGCGATGTAGAGGAGCGGGAAGAGGAAGATCCACACGACATCGACGAAGTGCCAGTAGATGCCGATGATCTCGACCCGGTGGAGGTGCTCGTTCCGCTTGGCCCAGGAGGCCGTGAAGAGCATGATGATGACGCCGGCGATGACGTGGGCCGCGTGGATGCCCGCAGCGGTGTAATAGAACGACCAGAAGGTGTTGGCCGTGATCGTCATTCCGTGGCTGATCTCGTAGTTCCACTCGAACGCCTTGACACAGAGGAAGGCGAAGCCGCCGCCGCAGGTCGCGTAGAGGAGATTCGCCGCGCGCGCTCCGTCACCCCGCTCCGCTGCCTGATGCGCGAGCACCGCTGCGAGGCTCGAGGTCAACAGGATGAACGTGTTGAGCAGGCCGATCCACGGGTTCGTGTTCGCCGCGTAGTCCGCCCAGATGCCGTGGGCGAGGCGGTGCATGATGTACGACCCGAGGACGCCACCGAAAATCACGATTTCCGAAGCGATGATCCACCAGACGGCGAGCCGCGCGGTGGGGATCCCCGCTGCGCTGCGCGTCGTTGCGATCGGTGTTGCGGACATCAAATTCTCCGTATCGAATCAGGGGAGCCGGGCTCCCGAATAGGCGTGGAAAGAGCGAGAGAAGATCTAAGCCGGCTCGTTCTGAGGCCAGTAGTCGTCTTCGCGATCCGGATGGCTGTACTCGTAGGGACCGCGGTAACACGTCGGCAGTCCCTCCGGCCAATTGCCATGCGGAGGCGGAGAATCCGCCGTCCACTCGAGGCTGTTCGCCTTCCACGGATTCTTGGGCGCCTTCTCTCCGCTCATCCAGCTCGTGATGACGTTGTAGAAGAAGAGCAGCTGGGCGCCGAGCATGATCAGCAGGCAGATCGTCGCGAACTGCCTCACGTCCTGCATCCAGGGCAACGCCAGCTCCGGGAAATTCTGGTAGTCGTAGATGCGCCGATGCTGCCCTGCCGCACCAAGGACGAACAACGGCAGGAAAATCCCGTTGAAAGGCAGGACCGTCAGCCAGAAGTGCAGCTTGCCGAGGCTGTCGTTCATCATGCGACCGAACATTTTCGGGAACCAGTACGTGAAGCCCGCATAGGTTCCGATGATCGCGATTGGATAGAACGTGTAGTGGAAGTGGGCGAGCACGAAGTAGGTGTCGTGCATGAAGATGTCGTTCCCCGACGCGCCCAGGAAGATGCCGGTGATGCCGCCGATCAGGAACTCGAAGATGAAGGCGAGCGCCCAGAGCATCGGCGTGCTCAGGGTGATCGATCCCCCGTAGAGCGTCGCGATGTAGACGAACATCATCTCCGCGATCGGGACCGAGATCAACAGCGTCGTGACCGTAAAGACGTTCGCCATGCGGGGATCAATCCCAGCGATAAATTGATGGTGGGCCCAGACCGTGAAGGACAGGACGCCGGTACCAATCGCCGTGTAGAGCACGGTCTTGTAACCGAAGAGCTTCTTTCGGGAGAAGGTCGTCATCACGTCGGCGACGATGCCCACGGCGGGCAGGAGCACGACGTAGACCTCGGGATGGCCGAAGAACCAGAAGAGGTGCTGCCAGAGGATCGGGTCACCGCCGCGGTCCGGGTCGAAGAAGGCCGTACCGAGGTTCTGGTCGAAGAGCATCATGATGCCACCGGCCAGCAGCGGGCCGACCGAGAGCATGAAGAGGATCGAGGCGATCACGATCATCCACACGACCATCGGGATGTCCCACATCTTCATGCCGGGCGCGCGGCTGTTCATGCAGGTCGTGATGAAGTTGATGCCGCCGAGCAGGAAGGCGACGAACTCGAGGAAGACCGCTGTGATCCACAATGTGGATCCTAGACCCGTGAGGGAGTACTCGGCCTTGGTCGAGAGGGGCGGGTACGCCGTCCATGCGCCGCCGAAGGCGCCGCCCTCGACGAAGAACGCCGAGAGGATCACGATCGCCGAGAGTAGGAAGATTTGATAGGAGAGGCGGTTGATCTTCGGGAAGACCATGTCGTCCGCGCCGATCATCAGCGGGATCAGGTAGTTGCCGAAGGCCGCGATCAGGACCGGCATCGCGACCCAGAAGATCATGATCGTGCCGTGGTTCGTGACCAGCGAGTTGTAGTCGGCGGGCGAGACGACACCCCAGCCTGGCACCTCCATGCCCGGGAAGGCGAGCTGCATGCGGAAGGCGTAGGCGAAGAAGCCGCCGATCAACGCCATGAACATGCCGGTGAACATGTACTGCATGGCGATCATCTTGTGATCGAGCGGGAAGATGTACTTCTCGGAGAAGCTCATCTCATGGTGGTCGTGACCCGCGTGATCGTCGGCGTGCGGGGCGGGAATCGACTCGGCCATCTTTTCGTTCTCCTGCTTCCCGCCCCTGCTCTCGGGGTTCCGAACGTCGGGCGGGACCTGGGCGGCGAAACCGCCTCTTCAAGACTCGGTTGTCTTCTTGCTGCCGGTTGCTAACGGACCGCGAGTTCCACGGGGGCCGAATCGCCAGCGGCTCTCGCGAGGGCCAGCGCGGATTCGCGCTCGACCCATGCAGCGTGCTCGCTCGGACCCTTGATGTGGATCCGAGCCGGCATCAGGCCGTGGCCGATTCCGCAGATCTCTGCGCACTGGATGTCGAACTCACCCGCGAGCGTCGGCTCGAACCAACCGGTGATGACCCGGCCGGGAATCGCGTCTTGCTTGAGGCGGAAGACCGGCACCGAGAAGTTGTGCAGCACGTCGAGGGCTTCGAGCTTGTAGTGGTAGAGCGTGTCGGTCGAAACGTGAAGCTCGTTTACCTTCGAGATGTCGTCGGCAGTGCCCAGCGTATTGTCCACACCCGGATGGACGAAAGTCCAGGCCCACTGCTGGGCGATCACCCGGACCTCGGACTCCATCTCCGGCAGATCCTGCTTCACGTCGTACCAGACGTTGACCGCCATCACGACGATGATCAGGTCGAAGGTCAGGATCGGGAAGTGGGCCCGGTGGATCCACTTCATGTACTTGTGCTCGGTTCCCGTGATGTACATCGCCTTCTCGCCGTCCTTCTTTCGGAAGCGGAGAATGAACGTGAAGAAGAGATAACAGGCGACCGTGAACGGGATCATGACCAGCAGCGTGATGACATCGAAGAGCTGATCGATGTCCGCTGCATAGGTCGAGGCCGCGGCCGGGAGCAGTGAGTCGAGAATCATTGGGCTGCCTACCTGGTTCGTGCGCTGATCTAGAGGATGAAGATGAAGACGATGGAGATGAAGCCGAGGATGCCACCGATTCCGAGGAGGAAGAGGCGGTCGGCGAGATCGCCGGCCGGCGGCGGGGTCGGCTCGATGTGCTGCCCTGAGGTGTTGTCGTCGTCGGACATGGTTCGTTCTCCGTTGCTCGCTCGGAAGGCCGAACGGGCTAGTTCCCGAGGGACTCGATGTGCGCGATCACGTCGATGATCGCGGTGTCGTCGGCGAGGGTGCCGACCATGGCCTGCATCGCGACACCGTAGGGGTCGCCGGCGCCGGCGCCGCGCACCCGGTCGCGGTACTTCTCGATCGACGACTTCAGGTACCAGTCGGACTGGCCAGCGAGCGGCGGCGCGCCCATGCCCTCGTTGCCTTCAGCAGCAGCGCCGTGGCAGCCGCTGCAGACGGCGTAGTAGCCGGCACCGAGGGCCGCGTTGCCTTCCGCGTCGAGCTCCTTCGCCGGAGTGGTCGGCGTCATGCTCGCCACGTAGGCGGCGACGGCCTTCCGGTCGGGCTCGGAGCGGAGCCAGCGCGACATCGGGTACATACGGAGCCCGCCGGTGTCCTGAGCATGGAGGCCGCGGATTCCCGAAGCGAAGTTCTTCAGCTGCATCTCGACGTACCAGGAAGGCATGCCGGCGATCGCGGGCGCGAGCGCCACGCTGCTGCCGCCACCGTCAGCCATGTGGCACTGGGTACAGAGGGAGTAGAGCTGCTCGCCACGGGCGAGGTCAGCGCCCTCCGCGTTCGCGTGCGCGGCGAAGGCGACCACGAAGGCCACTCCGAGCGCGCCTGCTCGAATCGTCTGGTTTGCGAAGAGTTTCCCGAACAAGGTCTTTCCTCTTTCTCTGACACTGACTTCGGCCGCTCGCCGATGGAGCGTCCCGATCGATCGGTCCGAACGAGCCACCGTCAGCTCTGCCACCCGATCTCTGCTCGTCAGAGACCTAACAGGGCTCTGAATGCGCGATCTTGGGGGGACATACACTCGAATGTGAAGCTGGGGGGGCGTTCACGGCCTTCCGGAAGGTCCTGAAACGGCATAGCCGTCGATCGGCCGTCCGCGAGTTAGCCCAGGGTGCTTCGATCGGTCAAGAGATCGGCCGAAGCGCCCGTCGTCCGTGAACGGCGCGAAGGGAGCATAGCGCCGTGCCGTCCCGACGGGGCCGGAGCCGACCCGAAAAACCGCGCATCGGCGCGCCTTCGCGTCGGCCTTGCGCAACGATCCGCTGCACCGGTGATCACATGGGCGGCGCTGGGGGATTGAACGGGTAGAGCAGCAGATAGATGAGCACGCCGGTGATCGAGACGTACATCCAGATCGGCCACGCGACCCGCGCGATCCGGCGGTGGCGCGCGCGATCGTCGGCGAGCCCGAGGCGGATCAGCCAGATCGCGAACACGGGCACGGTCATCGCCAGCAGGACGTGGGATCCGAGCAACACCAGGTACGCGACCTTGCCCCATCCCTCGGCATTGAAGGTCGTGTTCTCGAAGTTCCGTGAGACCTTGTGTCCCACGTATAGAAGAAGGAAGAGCGACGAGACGCCGAAGGCCGACAGCATCACGCGTCGGTGGCGCTCGACCTCGCCCCGCTTGACCAGCGCGCGGCCCCACAAGAGCAGCGCCATCGAGGTCGCGTTCAGCGCCGCATTGACCGGGGGAATCAGCGAAAAGTCCATGAATCGCGGGACCTTAGCAGCTCACCCGGGCACGACGACGCAACCCGGAGCTGCGTCGCCAACGGATCAGATGAACGTGAGTGCCCGCTCGAAGAGCCGCACTGTCGTCGCGTGGAGCAGGTCGCCGATCTCCCTCGGCGCGCGACCGGCGCAGGCGCGCGCGTGCGAGCCCTCGAGGATGATCCCGAGGCGATAGGCCGCGAGCACGACGTACCACTCGATCGCCTCGAGGTCCCGCGTGGTGTTCTCGCGGTAGCACGCGACGAGCTCGTCCGTCGAGGGCAGCCCCTGCATGGCCCCCGTCGCGCCGCTCATCGGCGACGCCCCGTTCTCGTCGGGCCAGCCGATCACCAACGCGCCCAGGTCGAGCATCGGATCGCCGATCGTCGCGAGCTCCCAGTCGACGATCGCCGCGAGCTCGGGCCCGTCGTGTCGGAACATGACGTTCGCGATGTGATAGTCGCCATGGAGGATGCCCGGCGGCGCATCGGCCGGTCGATTCGCCTCGAGCCACCCTGCGACGCGTTCGACGCCGGGGATCTCCGGCCCCGGGTAACCGTCCATCTCCGAGTAGCTGTCGAGCTGATGACGCCAGCGCGACACCTGCCGCTCGAGATACCCCTCCGGCCGCCCGAGCCCCTCGAGGCCGACCGCCTCGTAGTCCACGCGCCCGAGACTCGCGATCCCGCGCGCCATCGAGAAGCCCATCTCGCGACGGATCGCCGCGTCGTTCGCGTGCAGCTCCGGCAGACCGCTCCCGACCCCCCATCCATCGACGGGCTCCATCAGATAGAAAGCCGCGCCGATCAATGCCTCGTCGGGACACGGCGCGATCAGGCCCGGATGCGGAACGTCGCTCCCGGCGAGCGCGCCGAGCACCCGCGCTTCCCGACGCATCGTCTCGTCGCTGTTGGCGCGTTTGTGAATCGGCGGTCGACGCAGCACGAACGCGCGTCCGCCGCGCTCGAAGCGAACGAGGATGTTCTGCGTGCCGCCCGTGAGGGACGTGATGTTCTCGATCGGCCCCGGCGCGAGACCCTGCTCGTCCATCCAGGCATCGAGGATCGCGAGGTCGACTCCTTCGATCTCTTCCATCGATCCGTTCGCTTCGCTCAAGGGCCGCGTCTCCTGCTTTGCGCGCCCTTCGCGCGCCGAACCCCGAACGCTACCACGCCGGACCGTCGGTTCCGGCCGCCGAACGGCGACCCGCTAACCTGCCGCCGCCATGCCCCCCTCGCCGCCGACCGACACCCCCGCGCCCTGGCGCCAGCGCGTGATCGATCGACTCGAGGCGAGTAGACGCTTCCGCACCGTGACCCTCGTGACCGCGCTCGCCGGCATGTTCGCAACGAGCTTCCCGGTCACGATCCTGACGATCTCCCTCGGCCCGATCGCGCAGGAATTCGAGGCGCCGGAGACGACGATCGCCTGGGTGATCTCCGCGCCCATGCTGCTGTCGGCCGTCTTCTTCCCCCTGCTCGGCAAGCTCGGGGACCTGCGCGGTCATCGACAGATCTTCCTGATCGGATTCGGCTTCGCAACTCTCGTTGCGGGACTCACCGCCTTCGCCTGGGACGAATGGAGCCTGATCGGTTTCCGAACCCTCGCCGCGATCCTGGGCGGCGCGACCCAGCCGACGTCGATGGCGCTGATCTTCTCCGTCTATCCACCGGAACAGCGCGTGCGCGCGATGGGCTGGTGGTCGATGACCGGCGCGGCCGCACCGGCGCTCGGCCTCGCCCTCGGCGGCCCACTCGTCGAGCTCTTCGGTTGGCGCGTCGTGTTCGGCGTGCAAGCGGCGATCAGCCTCGTCGCGCTCGCCCTCGCCTATACCGTACTGCGCGAGACGCCGAGCAAGAACGTCCGCTTCGACGTCGCCGGCATGGTCGCCCTCGCGGTCGGCATCGGGGGCTTCATGTTCGCGCTCGGGAGCCTGCGACAACTCGACAGCAATCCGATGATCCCGCTGACGGCGGTCGCGATCGGGGTTCTCAGCCTCGCGGCCTTCATCGTGATCGAGCGCCGCGTGCAGGACCCGCTCCTCCCTCTCGCGTTCTTCCGCGCGCGCAATTTCTCGGCGACGCTGCTCACGAACGCGACCACCAGCGCCGGCTACATGGGCTCCTTCGTGATCGCCCCGCTCTTCCTCTTCTACCTGGGCTTCTCCACGACCGCCGCATCCTTCCTCATCCTGCTCCGAACCGGCGCCCTCACCATCGCCTCCCCGATGGGCGGTCGCCTGGGCGAGCGCCTCGGCGAACGTGGCGCCTCTGTCTTCGGCTGCAGCGTCATGACCATCGGCCTCGCCCTCGCCGGCTGGGGAATCGTCACCGAGAGCCTTCCCCTCTTCATGCTCGGCTTGATCGGCCAGGGCCTCGGCCACGGCTGGAGCCAACCCTCCATCACTGCCGCCATCTCCCGCTCCGTCGACGAGTCCGACCTCGGAATCGCAGCCGCCTCCAACCGCCTCTTCGGCCAGGGCGGCGCCGCCTTCGGCATCACCCTCCTCACCCTCGCCTACGGCGGCGTCCAGTCACCCGACGCCTTCGCGACGGCGTTCATGGTCGGGACGGCGCTGTCCGCGGTCTCGGTCGTGACGGCGGTGGGGATCGGAGCGCAGCGGGTGGAGCTGCATGCGGCGGCGGGAGACCGGATTTCGCCGGTGGTTGGGAGATAGACGGGGCGCTCTGCATTCGGTTTTGATGGGGTGGGTAGGTGTTAGGCGGGCGCTCTGCCTTGGGGCCCGGTCTCAGATCAGATTCGGTGTAAACGCTGGTTCCGTGCTCGATTCGGTGGACCATCGCCCCTATGTTTGTTAGGCGATGACAGATCCCCAGCAGCTCTCGATCGATCAATGCTTCGTGCAGCGCCGCGTGGCTTCACGGCGGCGAAAGAAGCCCGGGCGGAAACCTGCTCAGAGAGCACGGGTTCGGCACAGGGAGCGTGTGGCGGTTCGGAAGGAACACCCGGTTCACGTCACGCTTCGCATGCGTCGGGATCTCCCGTCGCTTCGGAATGGGCGCTGGCTTCGCGCTTTTCGGGAGACGCTCGCGCGTGGATGCGAGCGAGGCGACTTCCGCGTCGCGCACTACTCCGTTCAGCGCGATCACGTGCACATGACGGTGGAGGCCGCGGACAAGCAGGCGCTCGCGTCGGGGATGAAGAGCATCGGCGCTCGCATCGCCCTGGCGGTGAACCGCGTGTTCCGCAGGAAGGGACCGGTCCTGGACGGTCGCTTCCACTCGGTCGTACTCGCGAGCCCTCGCCGGGTCCGGAACGCGCTGCGCTACGTGCTCCTCAACGATCGGAAGCACCGCGGTCAGCGTGGCGATCTGCGCGGCAGAAGCAACGCGCCCGATTCGGCCTCTTCCGGTCGCTTCTTCGAAGGCTGGAAGGAGCGGATCAAAGCGATCCCGAAGATCGAGGTCGCACGGCCGAGGTCCTGGCTCCTCGCCGAAGGCTGGCAACGAGGCGGAGGCCCGATCTCCCTCTCGGAAGTCCCGGGCTAGCTCGGCCCCACGGCACGGCCCCCGAGCGCCCGAAGCGCCACCCACGTGCGAACGCCGAGGGAACCACCTCCCCCATCAATCCGCCCGCACGACCCCACGTTCCACCTCGAACCCCCGATAGCCGGCCCGAAACCCCGCCCGCGTGAACAGCTCCGCGATCGGCGAGCTCCGGGCCTTCTCGCCGTCCACCTCCTGCACCTCCACGCGCGTCTTCCCGATCCGTGACAGCGACCGGGCGAACGCCCGCAGCCCACGTTCGATCCGCCCCGTGTCTTCCTCGTTCGACGGATCCGCGAAACACAACACCCGCTCGCCGCCCCGATCGACGAACAACGTCGCGCGGCCGTCGACCAGCACGACGTACGCGCCCACGGCACGGCGCGGCTTGCCGACACCTCGCGTCTTCGGCCACGGAAGCTGCACGCCGTACGCCTGCGCTGGATCCGTCGTCGCCAGCAGCACGGCGCGCGCGTCGGCCTGGGTCTCGCGGAGCGCGCGCAGTCGATCGACGGCGCCCGGCACCGCCAGCTGTGCGCTCGAGGAGCCGGTGACGAAGTGACCGCGCCGGATCCGACCCGTCTCCTCCATCTCCCGGAGCACGGGATAGATCGCGCCGAAGCCGCCGACCTGCGGCTCGATCGCGAGGGCCTCACGTGACACGATTCCGTGTCGGTCGAGATAGAGCAGCGTGCGGGCGTGCATCCGTTCGGTGGGACTCGGCGAGTCGAGGACGAGCTTCGAGACCAGGGACCAACGCCCCGCCGTCGCGGTCGGCGGTGCGCGTCGCCCGCGACGCCGACCCGGCGCCGGGCGATGGGCCAGTGCGCGCAGGGGCGCGAAGGTGTCGTTCGTGACGAAGCCGCGCCAGACCAGGTCCCACAGCGCCTTGAAGAGGGTCTCGCTCGAATCGACCTCGATCCCGTGCACGAGCTCCGCATAGAACGAGGCGCCTCGTGCTTCGAGGCGATCGAGGAGCTCGCGCTGAACGCGCGAGAGCGCCTCGTCCTGGTCGTCGGGATCGGCCCGGTCGAGGAGGCTCGCAACGTTCTCACGGCGGTAGAGCGCGACGCGGCCGTCCTTCTCACCGAGGGCGCGATGGCCCACCCAGACGAGGCCGCCCTGGGCGCCCCGCTCGTCGAGCCAGCGTGACGCGTCTCCGGGGATGCGCGCCGGCAGGATCGCGCGTTCCAGCTCCGCGAAGGAGAGCGGTAGCCCTTCGAGCAGGTCGATCACTTCGTCGAAGCGCGCGTCGCCGCCGCGACCCGAGTCGATCCCATGCCAATCGATCAGGAAACGCGCGAGCACGTCGCCGTCGACCGGTGAGATCTCGCCCCGCAACCGCTCGAGGGTGCCGCGCTTGATCCGGCGCAGGATCTCGGGATCGACCCATTCGGGCTCACTGCCGCGCGGATCGAATTCCCCCGCCTCGATCTTGCCGCGGGCGGCGAGCGAAGCGAGCACCGGTTCGAGCTGCCCCGGAACGAGCCCGAAGTGATCCGCGATCGCCCGCGTCGTGAACGGACCGTGGGTGCGCGCATGACGCGTGAGCAGCTGTTCGAGAGGCGCAGCGCTCGGAGAAAGGAACGCGTCCGGAAGCGCGCCGGGGAGCACCGTGCCGAGCGCATCCCGGTAGAGCCCGGCCTCCTCCGCCGCGATCCACGCCGAACGACCCGCGACGTCCACTTCGATCGTCCGCCGCGCCTGCGCGAGCTCCTCGAGCGCCGACGTCGCGTCGCCGTCGAAGCGCGCTGCGACCTCGTCGGTCGACAGCGCTCCCACACGCCGCAACAGGTCGTGGATCCCGTCCGCGTGCCGCGCCTTCGTCTCGGGGTCGAGCCCCTGCCGCCGCGATTCGACGCGATCGATGACCGCCGGGTCGAGCAGCTCGCGCAGGGCCTCGGCCCCGAGCAGCTCGCGCAGCATGTGCCGATCGAGGGCGAGGGCCTGCGTGCGCCGCTCGGCCGCGGGCATGTCGAGCTGGTAGAGGTAGGTCGCCGTATACGAGAAGACGAGGTTCCGCGCGAAGGGCGACGGCGAACGCGTCTCGACGTCGTCGACCCGGATCTCGCGCGAGCGGATCCTCGCCATCAGGCCGACGAGTCCCGGCAAGTCGAACACGTCCTGCAGACACGAACGGAACGTCTCGAGCATGATCGGGAAGTCGGGATAGGCGCGCGCGACCGAGTGCAGGTTCTGGCTGCGCAGGCGCTGCACCCAGAGCGGCGTGCGCGCGCCGGGTCGCATGCGCGGAATCAACAGCGCGCGCGCCGCGTTCTCCCGGAACTGCGCGGCGAAGAGCGCGGACTGGTCGAGCTGCTGCGTGACGAGCTCTTCGATCTCGTCGGGATCCGGGAGGAACACGTCGGCCGATGGCAGCCGGTCCGCATCGAGGAACCGGAACATGATCCCGTCGTCGGTCCAGAGCGGCTGCGCGTCGAACTCCCCGGCCCCCGCGAGCCGCGCCGAGATCGCGAGCGCCCAGGGCGCGTGGATCCGCGACCCGAACGGAGACAGGATGCAGAGCCGCCAGTCCCCGAGCTCGTCCCGGAAGCGCTCGATCGTGATCCGCTCGTCCGTCGGCGCACCACCGGTCCACTCGCCCTGGTCGGCGACGTAGGCCACGAGGTTCTTCGCCGCGTACCCGTCGAGCCCGTGCTCGTCTTCGAGCCAACCGACCGGGTCGTCGTGGAGGGCGAGCTCCCGGGTGAAGCGCCCCATCGCGCGCCCGAGCTCGATCGGCCGCCCCGGCCCGTCGCCGCGCCAGAAGGGCAGCCGTCCCGGCTCTCCCGGCGCCGGCGAGACGATCACGCGGTCGCGAGTGATCTCCATCGCGCGCCAGCTCGAAGCGCCGAGGGTGACGACGTCCCCGGGCTTCGTCTCGTGCACCATCTCTTCGTCGAGCTCGCCGATCCGCGGCCCGTCCGGGCCCACGTGCACCGCATACTGCCCGCGATCCGGAATCGTCCCGCCGGACAGAAGTGCGATCCGCCCGGCCCCCTCCCGGATCTCGAGCACGTCGGTCTCGCGATCCCAGTGCAGCCGCGGTCGCAGCTCCGCGAAGTCCGTCGAGGGGTAGCGACCGGCGAGCATGTCGAGGACCGACTCGAGCAGCCGTCGCGGCAAGGTCGCGAAGCTGTCGGTCCGCGCGAGCAAAGCCTCGATCTCGTCGATCGCGATCGCGCCTTCCGCAACGAGCGCGACGATCTGTTGCGCGAGGACGTCGAGGGGATGGCGCGGCACCGCGATCTCTTCGACGGCCCCCTCACGCATGCCCTTCGCGACGACCGCCGCTTCGAGGAGATCGCCGCGATGCTTCGGGAACACGACGCCGCGCGAGATCTCGCCGACCGCATGGCCGGCGCGCCCGATCCGCTGCAGGCCGCGTGAGACGGCGCCCGGGCTCTCGACCAGCAACACGAGCTCGACGCTCGCCATGTCGATCCCGAGCTCGAGGCTCGACGTCGCCACGATCGCGCGCAGCTCGCCCTTCGCGAGCGCCTCCTCGATCTCCTTGCGCTTGTCGTGGGCCAGCGAGCCGTGGTGCGCGCGCACGAAGGGCACGGATTCGTCGGCGCCTTCGAGCTCGTTCAGGCGGTGTGCCAGACGCTCGCATAACGCGCGGTTGTTCACGAAGAGGATCGAGCTGCGGTGGGCGTGGATCAGGTCGAGCAGCTCGGGATAGATCGCGGTCCAGAGGCTCGTCTCGGACTCGCCCTCCCCGACCGCGCGCAGCGGCTTGTCGCGATCGTCGGGATCCGTTCGACCCCCGACCTCGGGGCGTGTCATGTCGGGCACGGGGACCGAGACTTTGAGATCGAGGTCCGGCTCACGACTCGTGTCGACGATCGCGACGTGCCGATCGCCGCCGAGGAAGCGCGCGATCGCCTCGGTCGGGCGCGCGGTCGCCGAAAGGCCGATGCGTTGCGGGTCGCCGCCTCGCGCGCGACGTGCGACGCGCTCGAGGCTCAGCATGAGATGCACACCGCGCTTGGTCGGCGCGAGGGCGTGGATCTCGTCGACGATGATCGTCTCGACCGTGCGCAGGGTCTCGCGCGCCTGGGATCCGAGGATCAGGTAGAGCGACTCCGGCGTCGTGACCAGGATCTCGGCCGGGTCACGGATATGGAGCCGGCGATCCTTCGCGCTGGTGTCGCCGGTCCGGATGCCCACGCGGGGCGGCCGGAACGCCGCGTCGCCGGCGCGCTCGGCTTCCGCGGTGATCCCGGCCAGAGGCGCGCGCAGGTTGCGCTCGATGTCGTAGACGAGGGCCTTGAGCGGCGAGACGTAGAGGACGCGCACGCCAGGCTCGTCCGTCGGCGCGCGACTTCCGAGCGCGTCGATCGCCGCCAGGAACGCGGCCAGCGTCTTGCCGCTCCCGGTCGGCGCCACGAGCAGCGCGTTGTCGCCCGCGGCGAGCCGGGGCCAGCCCTGCACCTGCACGGGCGTCGGCGCGTCGAACTGCGACGCGAGCCAGGCCCGGGTGGCCTGGGCGAAGGCGGGGGGGAGGCCGTCCATCGGGAGAGGGTAGCGAGAAGCCAGCGGTGCGAGATTTTTCCCAACGGCCAGCCGGCCTCGCCTATCATCGGCGTCCCTGGGAGCCGGAGAGAGCCATGCCTCTGCCCGCCCTTCCCGGACCCGCGCGCCTTGCCCTCGTCGCCTGCCTGCTCGTGATGCTGCAGGGGCTCGGATGTGCGGCGCGCCAGGCACCGGAACCCGAAGCGCCGCCCGCCGTCGCTGCGATCGCGCCCTTCGAGGGATTCGACTGGCCGGCGGACGAACGTGTTCGGAGCGCGGGCTGGCTGCGGGCCTCGGGTCTGGGCGACGACTTGCGTCTCGACCCGGGTGTCGAGCGGACGAGCCTCCGCGCCCATTTCGAGTTCGTGACGGGCTGGCTCGCCGAGAACGAAGCCGCGAGTCTCGACCTCGCGGTCGCGCGCTGGCAGGCGGGGCGGGGCCGCGCGCTCACCGGCGACGAAGCCCGCGTCCTCCGGGCGCGACTGCGGTTCGCGCGAGCTCGCCAGGTGGCGACGCTGACGCGGTACGCGCAGCGCGAACGCTTTCCGATCAACGCCGATTCGACGCGCGGCGCGCGGCCGATCTTCGTCGACGAGGCCGACACCGCCTGCGCGGTCGGCTTCCTGATGCGCGCGGACGGCTGGGAGGACGACGTCGCGGCGATCCTCGCTGAACGAAACGGGATCTACGTCGAAGACGCCGAGGGCGGCGCACTCTACGCGTGGGTGGTGGAGTCCGGGCTCACGATCGAAGAAGCGGCGGTCATCCAGCCCGCCTACGCGCCGCCGACGCCGAACGTGGACCTCGCTGCACTCTCGGCACCGGGCGCGACCGCCGATGCGATCGGCGTCCGCATCTCGAACCTGAGCGCGAGCCATACGACCGAGACGCTCCCGGCGGGCGCGGATCCGGTCGCGTTCGCTCTCGTCAAGGACGTGCTCGGGCTCGAAGCGGCGATCGCGTCCGTGGGCGGCCTCGCCTCCACGACGACGCAATACGGCGCCAGCGAATTCGCCGGCCTCGGTCTCTCGGTCGGCACCTCGTACATCAGTCCCCACGGCGGAATGATGGAGAGCTTCTACACGACGACGCCGGTCTCCCCGTACTTCTACTGGTCGACCGGGGGTCTCGGACAGTATTTCCTGTCGGATCCGGGCGGCACGAACGCGATCGAACGCTTCAGCCTCAGCTACGACCTCACGGTCCTCACACCGAGCCACGGTTTCGACGCCGAGCACTTCGCCATGGACGTGGGCTTCTTCGGCAATCCGTCCCACGGCGACGAGCTGATGCTCGAAGTGCTCGTCGAGACGACCGGCGGCGCGCTGCTGGCGGGTTTCGCCTCGACCGGCGGACCGGGCTCGCCCCCCTTCCCCGGGCTCGCGGTCTCCCACGAGCAGGCCTTCGGGGCGTCGCAGACGGTGCGCGTACACGTGACCGCCGAGTCGGCCTTCGCGGACGGTGCGACCGCGTTCGGCGCCTTCCGCCAGGACTTCCGGATCGTCCCGATCCCGGAGCCCGGGACCGCGACCCTGCTCGGCCTCGGCCTCCTCGCCCTGGCCGCGCGCCGACGCGACTAGCGCCGGCCTAAGCCTCGATCAGCGGCAACGGCTCCATCCCCAACTCCGCGCGATACGTGTTGTGGTAGTGGTGGAGCGCCGGCTCGTTGCGGCCGAAGATCACGTGCTCCTGGAGCCCGGCCTCGGCCGAGAGCTGCGAGCCCTCGGCGACCGCGTAGTCCTCGTCGCGGATGACGTCGCCGAAGATCTTGGTTCGATTGTGCGCGAGCTCGGGATCTTCGCGAAGGGACGCCTCGGTCGAGTAGAACGTGACGCGTGAGATCGAGCGCCCGGGATTCTCGCGATCGGGGTAGGTCCGCACGAGCACGACCCCGGCCCCGCCGACGTTCACCTGCACGTTCGGGAAGAGGTAGTAGACCGGGAAGCCGCCGTCCGTGATGTGCCAGTCGTCCTCGGGCTTGCCGCGCAGGTCGTCGAGGCTCTTGAGGCAGAGGATCATGCGGTGGTTGCGGCCGAAGGTGTCGTAGCACTGGGCGTTGCCGTAGAAGTTCTGCGCGAGGGTGTTCCTGTGCAGCGTGCCGAAGTGGTAGGTCTCACCGAAGGTGTCGATCGCGAGCTTCCAGTTGAGGCGCATGTCGTAGGTGTCGGTCCCGGTGTGGACCATCTTCGAAAAATCCCACGACGCGAACTCGTCGGACAGGCCTCCGAACACGTCCGCCTCGTCGATCTCGCCTTGCGGGTTCGGGTGCACGAAGAGGAAGCCGTGCAGCTCGGCCGCCGGCAGCTCGATCAGGCCGTGGCACGACTTGTCGACGGGCCCGAAATGCTCCGACTTCGGGATCCCGACCAGCTCGCCCTTGTTCGAGTAGGTCCAGGCGTGGAAGGGGCACACGAAGCGCTCGGCCTCGCCGCGGTCTCGATCCTCGAGGACGACGCCGCGGTGGCGACACGTGTTCGCGAAGGCGCGGAAGCGGCCGTCCGAATCGCGCGTCGCGAGGACCGGGCCGCCGAAGTCGCGACTCGTGACGAAGCTCCCCGCCTTCGGAAGATCACCTGAGAGGCCGAGGAGCTGCGGGTGGCCCTGGAAGAAGCGCGCCCACTCCTGCGCCGCGATCTCCGGAGAGCGGTAGACGTCGGTCGGATTCAGGCGCTGGCCGCCGGCGTCGACGTTCGTGTCCTCGTCGCGGTGGCGCATCAGCTCCTTGAGCAGCCGGATCTGTTCTTCGCGTTGCATCGTGGTGCTCCTCTCTGCTCGGGCTCGATCGAGACTAAGGCGATGTCCGACGAGTTGCCAATCATCCGAGTCAGGGTTTGATGGCGCGCGTCGCCGAGAACTGGGGCGCGATCTTCTCGAGCGCCTCTCCTGGAAAGACGTCGTCGAGATAGCCCGCGAGCAGGAAGCCGGCGTCGAGCTGACCTCCGATCTGATCCTCGAGGCTGTGGGCGTATTCGAGGGGACGCTCGGCCTCGACGCGAGCCTTCAGCTCCTGCGGCGTGAGTGAGTCGACGCACGAGTACGGAAGGCTGTGCCGAACGACGAACTCGCCCCGCGACATCGATTCATCGTCGAAGACGTACCACCACGGGTTCACGAAGCCGGCGATCAGCGTCCCACCGGATCGCAGCACCCGGAAGCACTCCCGCCAGACCGGCCGGATCTCGGGGGCGAACACGTTCGATACCGGATGAAAGACCAGATCGAAGCTCGCATCGTCGAAACGCGAGAGATCCGCCATCACGCCGAGCTCGGTTCGCAGCTCGAGGTGTTCGCGTTCCGCAACTTCACGGTCGCGGGCGAGCTGCGCAGGCGAATTGTCGAGACTCGTCACCCGCGCGCCGGCCGCCGCAAATAGCGGCGCCTGCTGACCGCCGCCCGACGCGAGACAGAGCACGTCCTCGCCCGCGACGCCGCCGCCGTACCATTCCGGGGGAACGACGCGCGTCGGCGTGGCGAAAACGGACAGATCGCCGTCACGCGCGCGGGTCACCTCCTCCGTCGACACGGGCAACGTCCACTTGTCCCGCTCTGCCACCGCGCGATCCCATGCCCGGCGGTTGTGTTCCTCGACCTTCACGACCGCATCAGGCCGGCGGCGCGTGGCAGACCGCTTCGACGTTGTTCCCGTCGGGATCGAGCAGGAATCCGCCGTAGTAATCCGGGTGGTAGATCGGGCGCGGTCCGGGTGCGCCGAAGTCTTCCGCGCCGGTCCCGATCCCCGCGGCGTGGAAGGCGTCGACGATCGCGCGGTTCTCCGCGGTGAACGCGAAGTGGCGCGGGGTGTACTCCACCTTCGTCTCCACGAGCCAGAACATCGGTCGCCCGGGACCCCAGGCCGCCATCCGGCGCTCGGGGAACTCCTCGTCCCAGCTCGCGACCATCTCCATCTGGAGCGACGCGCCGAGGGGCTCCAGCACGGCGTCATAGAACGCCTTGCTCTTCCCGAAGTCTCTCGCGTAGGTGCTCATGTGATCGATCACGTCGTCGGCCCTTTCTACCGGAGCTACAGAAGCTGCGTCTTCTTGCCCTGGAGCTCCCGCGCCACCGGCTCGAAGAGCGCTTCGTGTCGCAGACAGCGCTTCTGGAAGAACTGCAGGAGCGCCTCTTCGTTCGCCGCGCCCTTCTCGAGCACGAACGCCTCGAAGTCGGCCTCCCGATTCTCGGGCGCGGTCACGCGACCGAGCAGCGCGTCGATCTCCGCGTTCTCCTCGGCCTCGAGCGCCGGCCAGATCGACTCCACGCGCTGCAGGTAGACCGCCGTCCGCCAGGTCGTGTCGATCTCGTACTTCACGAAATCGTCGGTCGCGCCCCGCACGTCGGCGAGCTTGTCGACGAGCCAGCCGTGCGCCGGCGAGAATACGCTCGCAGCCGGCTCTGGAATCGCGGGCGTCGGCAACGCGATCCCCATCGCGTCCGCCATGACCTCGACGCAGGCTCGCGACCAGACCCAGTACCACGCGAGGTACTGGATGTAGTCCGCCGCGGCCGGCGGCTCGATCACGAAGGGCGCGCAGGTCGTGGGCGTCGCCAGGTTGAAGCGCACCGTGTGATAGTCGATCACCTCCTTCGGGATCCGCGCGCCGGTCTTCTCGAAGTAGTGCTCGAAGGCCGGAGCGAGCGGACCGAGGGGCTCAGCGAGATCGCGGCCGCGCATCCCGGCGAGGTCCGCCGCGGGATCGCCCAGGGTGGCGAGCTCGAGATCGATGAAGGAGGTGACGCGGCCCTGGTCGAAGAGGAACTGCGCCGAGTCGACCTGCAGGCACGAGATCTCGTAGCGATCCGTCGGGACGTTGCGCCGCAGCCAGCCGTAGACGAACTCGATGATCGGCTCCGGACGATTCTTGGCCGCGCGGTAGTGCGACTCCCAGGTCGCGAGGTCTGCGAAGCCCGCCGCCTTTGCGTCCTCGGGCTTCTTCACGCCGAGCGCTTCGAAGCGCTTCGGGTCGATCGCGTGGAGCTGACCGAGCAGCTCCATGTAGTGGTTCAGAACGGAGACGCGTTCTTCTTCGTCGTCGGCGGTCGAGAGGTCGATGCGTCCCGGGACCTTGTCCATCACGATCATCTTCGGGTCGGGAATGATCCCGTGGATGTGCGGAACCGGGAGCCCCTCGTCTTCCATCATCTCGAAGACGTGCGCTTCGAACTCGAAGGGGTTGGCGCCGTGGTCGAGTTCACCGCGCTCTCCGCGCAGGTAGAGCGGCAGCGTCTCCCCGTCGCGTACGAGGTCGACGAAGAACGCCGGCCGCCAACGCGGCTGTCGTTCGAAGGCGACGATCTCGCCGCCGAGTTCCTTCTCGACCCAGGCGAAGGCGCGCTGCCATTCGGGGTCGAGGTCTTCGCGGCGCGCGGCGCCGCCCTGGGAGTCCGAGGGGGTGTCCGTCATGCCGAGAAGGTAGACGAGCCGAATCGAGCGTGGGGCGCTCGGTCCGACGCTGCGGCCCGGACGTGTGGCATACTGCGCGCGCCCGTGTGGAGGAGCCCCGATGACCGGCCGCGTCGCCAGTCTGGCCGTGAGCGCCACGCACACCTTCTCGAAGACGCCGCGGGACCGCGTGCGGCTCGTCGCCGGGATCGGCGTCGAGGGCGATGCCCACGCCGGCGAGACGGTGAAGCATCGCTCTCGCGTGGCGAAGGACCCGACCCAACCCAATCTCCGGCAGGTCCACCTCGTCTCGGCGGAGCTCCTCGCGGAGCTCGCGAGCGAGGGCTACGACGTCACGCCCGGGCGGCTCGGCGAGAACGTCCTCACCGAGGGACTCGACCTCCACGCGCTGCCGGAAGGCACGATCCTCGCGCTCGGCGACGAGGCCGTGATCGAGCTGACCGGCCTGCGCAATCCCTGCGGTCAGCTGAACGGTGTCGGCGCCGGTCTCATGAAGCGACTGAAGACGGTCGCCGAGGACGCGTCGGTGATCCGGCGCGGCGGCATGATGGCGATCGTGCGGACCGGCGGTGAGGTGGTGCAGGGCGCGCAGATCCGAGTCGCGCTCCCGACCGAGCCCCACCGCTCTCTCGAGAAGGTCTAATCGCGCGCGGTCAGGAGCGTGCGGTCCGCGCCGCGCAGGATCTGCAGCTCCACCCGCCGACGCTGGGCATCGGACGCCTCCGCCGAGGCGTCCTCGCCGAAGCCCACGCTCTCGAGGCGATCCGCGGGCACGCCGAACTCGTCGACGAGCCGCTGGGTGACCGCCGCGGCGCGGCGCTCGGAGAGGTCCTGGTTGTAGGTGTCGCTGCCAGCGGCGTCGGTGTAGCCGGCGACCCGGAAGCGGGTCTCCGGGAAGTGGTCGACGAGGACCGCCGCGGCGGCCTCGATCTGCGGTCCGCTCTCGTCGTGGATGTCGACGGAGTCGAAGTCGAAGTGCACCTCGAGCTCGACGCTCGGCCGGGCGACGCCGGCGACGAGCTGATCCTCGAAGCGATCGCGCATCGCCACCGCGACGAGCGCGACGGCGGGGTCGGCGACCGGGGGCGCCGGCGTGGGACGGGCGTCGCGCGCCGCGTGCGGTCCGAGGACCTGGGCGAGGACGATCTCGGGCACCTGGATCTGCTGGGCCTCGGCGACGTTGGAGACGAGCAGGAGCCAGCCGGCGATCGCGGCCAAGGCCAGGGTCCAGCTGCGGGCGTGATGAAGGCGGTGTTCTCGTCGGGCGGTGCGCGTCATGTCGTTTCTCCGATCTCGCAGGCGGGTCCGGATCTCGTCGGGTCCGGGGCCGGTCGGTTCGGCTTGCTCTCGAGATAGAAGGCGGGAAACTGGGGGTGGATCGGGCACGGATCGAACGAAAAAAGTCGGAAAATCCGCCGGCGTGCCGTGACGATCAGTGCCCGTGGCGCATTGTCGAGGGGCGACGGGATCTCCCTCCACGCCGCTCGAATCCGTATTTAGTTAACTATTTCAGGTATTTGGAGGATCTCGAGGTGAGCCCTGACGACGCCGGTTCGCCGGTCCCCGCCGCCGAGGTGGCCCGGGACCGGGCGCGCCTGGTCCGCGCGATGGACCTCGCCTGGGACTGGCACGGGGCACAGACCCGCAAGGGCCGCCCGACCTCCTACGTGAGCCACCTCGTGCAGGTCCAGGGGCTCGTCCTCGACGCCGGCGGCGGCGCCGACGAGGCGATCGCGGCCCTCCTCCACGATGGTCTCGAAGACGCCGAGACCCCTGCCGAACGCGCCGACCGCGAAGCGATCCTCGCGTCGGAGTTCGGGCCGGCGGTGCTCCACATCGTCCTCGACTGCACCGACACGACGCCCGACGAAGCCGGCGAGCGCAAGGGCGCGTGGCGGCCGCGCAAGGAGCGCTACCTCGAGCAACTGCGCGGCGCGGGTCCGGCGAGTCGACTCGTCGCCGCCTGCGACAAGCGCCAGAACCTGGGCGACCTCGTGAGCGACCTGCGCCTCGAGGGCGCGGCGACCCTCGAGCGCTTCAACGCCGGCGCCGACGAGCAGCTCTGGTATTTTCGATCCCTCGAAGCGGTCTGCCGCCCGGACCTACCGCCGAAGCTCGCCCGCGAGCTGACCGACCTCGTGACGGAGCTCGAGGAGTTGCTCGACGCCTAGTGGGCGCCGCAGGGCCCTGACGCGTACGACGCGTTCCAGGACCGGCAGTCGGAAAGCAAGTCGGTCGTTCTGCCGAAGCGGAACGCAACCGCCCGGGAGACGACCGGTTCCATCCACCGAAGCCGATGCGGCTTCACGTGCGTGAAACGAACGGGGCGACGCCCCGAGGAGAATCCGATGCGATCCATCCGACGAGTCCAGTTCCTTCGTTCCCTGCTGCCGATCGCGGGGCTCGCCCTCGTGGGCCTGCCCGCCGGCAGCGCGTTCGCCGAGGACGACGATCGGGCCGACCGGCTGCGCGAGAAGGGCGACCGGATCGAGGAGCGCCTCGACCGCAAGGGCGATCGACGGGAGCGGAAGCTCGACCGCAAGGGGGACCGGATCGAGCGCCGGCTCGACCGGAAGGCCGAACACGTGGAGCGGAAGGGCGAGCGACGCGCGGAGCGCCTGCGCGAGAAGGGCCACCCGGGCAAGGCCGATCGCGTCGAGGAGCGCGCCGAGCGCCGCGCGAAGAAGCTCGAGCGCAAGGGCGATCGCATCGACCGCAAGCTCGACCGGCAGGGAGAGCGCCAGAACCGCAAGCTCGATCGCAAGGGCGACCGGGCCGAGCGGAAGATGGACCGCAAGGCGCGCCGCGCCGAGCGCTAGGCCTCCGGCGAAGTCGATCTGCGGGCGATAGGCTCGGGAGCTATGCCCGAGCAGTCCGAGCAGTCCGCGCAGTCCGAGCAGCCCGAGTTCCCGCCCGACGAGCACATCACGCGCGATCTCGATCCCCGGATCGAGCGCGACGACCAGGGCTCGACGCTCACCCTCCCGATCGTCCCCGAGCTCCTCGACGAGAGCGGCGGCCTGCGCGCCGGCGTCGTCGGAACCGTCGCCGACATCGTCTGCGGCGAGGTCGCGCTCCGCCGCGTCGTGCCCGGTTGGATGGCGACCTCGAGCATGACCCTCCAGCTGGCGAAGCTGCCCGGCGACGGGACGCTGCGCCTCCGGCCGCGCCTGCTGCGGCACGGCCGCACGACCCTCGTCCTCGAGGTGGCCATCGACCACGTCGAGACCGGGCGATCCTGCGGCCTCGGCACCCTGTCCTTCGCGATCCTGCCGAAGCAGACGAAGCGGCAGTCCCGCGCGATGTGGGCGGAGGAGCCCGCGCCGGTCACGACCTTCGCCAACGCGAGCTCCGGCTTCACGAAGCCGCTCCTCGAGACGATCGGTCTGCAGGTCGACCCGGACGACGCGAGCGTGTGTCACCTGCAGCTGGTGCCGTACCTGGGGAACACCCTCGGCGCGATGCAGGGGGGCGTCGTCTCGATGCTGATCGACGCGGCGGCGCAGCGCTTCGGATCGAGCGCGCTCGGTGCGCCTTGCCGCGTGGCCGGGCTCGAGATCCACTACCTCGAGCTCGCGCGCGTGGGTCCGGTCCGGGCAACGGCCCGCGAGATCGGTCGGTTCGGCTCCGGCCTCACGGTCCGCGTCGAGCTCCACGACGAAGGACGCGACGACACGCTGGTCACCCTCGGCAGCGCGGTGCTCGACCGCGTCGACGTCTGAGGCGCCGCTCGCGCGCGAATCCCGCGTCCGGCATTGACGCACGACACCGCCTCGCGTACCCATCGGGCTCGATGTCCGAGCACAGCCTCTCCCACTCCTGCGCTTCGTTCGCACCGACCGTCGACGGCGGCCGTGTTGCGGCGTTCGTGCAGGCCACGGCGGCCAACAAGCCGAAGTTCACGTGGTGGGGCGAGCGGAGGCCCTCGGACTAGCAAGCGCGAAACTCGCGCCGAATCGACCCGAAGCCCTCCTCCGCCCCGCCGAAAAGGCCCTGCGGAGGGGGGCTTCGTCGTTTCGACGCGGCGTCTCCCTTCGCAAGACCCCGCCGGCGGCAACGAAGAGGCCACGAACGAGACCGCACCATGCCCGAACGAACGCTCTGGAATCGCCGATTCGTATCCCTCCTGCTCGCGCAGGCAGGCTTCGGCTTCGCTCACTCTTCGTTCATGATGCTGCCCAAGTGGATGGCCACGGAGCTGTCCGCGGGGCCGGACGCGATCGGTCGTGTCGTGGCGGTCTCCGCCGTCGGGATCGTGCTCTTCCTCATGCCCGCAGGCTCGATGGTCGACCGCTACGGGCGAAAGGGCTTCCTCGCCGCGGGCGCGGCGCTGATGGCGGTGACCTCGGTGTGTTATGTGAACGTCGAGGAGATCGGGCCGACGCTTTATGCGCTCCGAATCCTGCAGTCGATCGCGTTCGCCTACGCGTTCGCGGGCGGCGCGGCGCTATGTGTCGACGCGGCGCCGCCGGATCGGATCGGTCAGGCGGTTGGCCTCTTCGGCCTCTCCTATGTCGTGATGGGCGCGTTCGCGCCGGCGGCGGTCGAGACGATCGTCGCAGCGTCGGGTTGGGACTCGGCCTTCTTACTGGCGGCCGGCGCCGCGACCTGGTGTGCGCTGGCCGCGCTCGTCGTGCACGAAGAGCCGCTGGCCGTGACGGAAGAGGCCTCCGTGGCGCTCTTCGAAATGATCCTGCGTCGCGACATGGCGTGGGGCATCGCGATCGTCGCGCTCCTCGGGATGGCCTTCGGCTGCGCGATGAACTTCCACCAGCCCTGGGCCCTCGAGCTCGGCTTCACGGACCTCCGCAACTTCTTCATCGCAAACTCGGTCGCCGCCGCGGCCTGCCGCCTCCTCCTCGGCCCCTTCATCGACCGGATCGGGCTGCGCCGGGTGAGCATCACGAGCCTCGCCTGGTACGCGATGGTGATGCTCTCCTTCGTGTGGCTCGACCGACTCGGCCTCGGCGTGGTCGGCTTCGCGATGGGCCTGTCCCACGGCCTTTTCTATCCGGCCTACTCCGGCATCCTGCTCGCGGACTGCCCGGCCAACGAGCGCGGCCGTCGCATGTCGATCATCCAGGCCGGTCTCAACGGAGGCATGGGCGTCGGCGGGCTCGCCCTCGGTTGGCTCGCGGCCGAAGCGGGCTACCCGATCATCTTCCAGCTCTCGGCGGGGGCGCTGGTGTTGGGCTCCGTCCTGATCGCGGGCACGACTGCGGCGGAGGGCCCGATCCGTTCGTCCGCTCGCCCGACGGGATGCCGATAGGCGAGCTCCACCTCGCGATCGATCACGCCGACCGTGTCACGCGGCGTGGTCTGCGCCGCGGACATCGGCGCCGATCCGAGGAGCCACGCGAAGGCCGCACCGACGAACGCGACCCCGACGCCGACACGGCGTCGGTTCATCCGGAGAGGCCTTCCCTCTCGGGCGCGCGCCAGCGCGACGGCGCGGTCGGCCCGCTGCCGTCGATCCGCTCGATCTCGTACGAGCCCGCCGCGGCTTCGAAGACCGGGCCCCCGATCGAGCTCGCGGATCGTCGCGACACCGGCTGCGTGTACACGAACTCGGCGCGCACACGCTCCCGGGTCAGGTCGATGATCGCGTAGCCCTGCTGGTAGAGGTTCGCGTAGACGATGTGCTCCGGGACGGCGTCGCCCACGTCCTCGCCGAGACTCGTCAGCGACGCTCCCAGGGGCGGCGAGCTGATCGCGGGGCACACGAGTTCGATGGCGCGTCGCTCCCGGGTCTGATCGTCCGGTACTTCGAGGACCCAACTACTGTGCACGTCGCCCGTCAGGAACACGAGGTCGTCGATGCCCTCGTCGCGGACGAAGTCGAGGATGCGCCGACGGTTCGCCCGGTAACCGTCCCAGGCGTCCGGGTTGAACCCGAACTTCCCGAACGGCATCGGGGACACGACGACCTGCTGTCCGACCACGCGCCACGGGATCGTGTCACGCTTCGATTCGGCAAGGGCATCCAGGAGCCATCCGGTCTGATCTTCGCCTAGCATCGTCCGGTCCGGATCGTTCGCCGCTTCCTCGTCGCGCGCCGGCGGCTCGTCGCGGCCGTGCAGGCGCGTGTCGAGCATCACGAGGTCGACGAGATCCCCGAAACGAAACGTTCGGAAGAGCCCCGTCGGCAGGTCGCGGATCGGCATCCACTCCGAGTAGGCACGAATCGCCGCGAGCCGCCGCGTCTCCCAGTCGCCCTCGGTCTCCGGGTCGTGGTTCTCGGCGCCGGTCCGGTAGCTGTTGTTCGCGCTCTCGTGATCGTCCCAGACGGTGATCCACGCATGGTTCGCGTGGGCCGCCTGCAGGTCGCGATCGGATTTGTAGGTCGCGTGTCGGCGCCGATAGTCCTCGAGCGTCAGGATCTCGTGGATCGGCGCCGGGATCCGGCCGAGCGGGGCGCCGTCGCCGTACTCGCCGTTGCCGTACTCGTAGAGGTAGTCGCCGAGGTGGAGCACCGCGTCGACGTCCAGTCTCGTCGCCAGGTTCCCATAGCCGTTGAAGAAGCCCTGGGGATAGTTCGCGCAGGAGGCGAAGGCGAGGCGGACGTGCTCGACGCCGGCGCCGGGCAGGGTGCGCGTGCGGCCCGTCGGCGAAGCGTGTCCGTTTGCCTCGAACCCGTAGTAGTAGTCGGTCCCGGGCTCGAGCCCGGTCGCATCGATCTTGACCGTGTAGTCCCGGTCCGCACCGGCGCTCACCACGCCGCCGCCGACCGGGTCGGCACCAGACGCCTTGCGCGCGATCCACCAGCGCACGTCGATCGGCGCGCCGTTCGTCCCGCTCGCGGGCGTGACGCGCGTCCACAGAATCACGCGGTCCGCCCACGGGTCGCCACTCGCGACACCGTGCAGGAAGCCACCCTTCGCGCCCTCTCCGGCGCCGGGCCAGGTCGCACAGCCCGATGCGGCGGCGGCGACGGCCACCCCCGCGGCGCCCACGGCGCCCTTCCTCAGGAACTCACGTCGATCGATCGGCATCGCGGCTCGGCATCCTCCATCGAGAGAGGGGGAGCTTAGGCCGCAATCGCGATTTTCGGGAGCGAGGCGCCCCGCCCGCTACTGCGTGGGATGCAGCTTGTAGCGGATCGGAAGGCGCTTCACGCCGCCGACCAGACTCGAGTGGAGCCGGTCGACGGGGCCCATCAGCTCGATCTCGGCGATGCGCGGGATGAGGTGCCGGTAGGCGACCTCCATCTCCCAGCGCGCCAGGTGGGCCCCGAGGCAGAAATGCTCACCGATCCCGAACCCGATGTGGCGGTTCGGCTTGCGGTCGATCCGGAACGTCCACGGATCCTCGAACACCTCTTCGTCGCGGTTCGCGGAGGGGTAGTAGAGGGCGACGGACTCGCCTTCCTTGATCGTGTTGTCCCGGAGCTGATAGTCCCGGGTCGCCGTGCGGCCGAAGTGGATGATCGGCGAGGTCCAGCGAACGATCTCCTCGACGGCGTCCTTGAGCAGGCCCATGTCTTCCTGCAGCCGGCGCATCTCGTGCTGGTGCTGGATCAGGGCGAGCATGCCGCCGGTCGTGCCGTTGCGGGTCGTCTCGTTGCCGGCGATCACGATGATGAAGCACCAGGACAGCACTTCCATGTCGTTCAGCTTGCGGCCCTCGTACTCGGCCTGCACGAAGGTGGTGATCAGATCGTCCTGCGGGTTCTTGCGGCGATCCTGCATCAGGCCGGTGAAGTACTGGAAGAGCTCGATCTGCGCCTGCTGCGAGGTCTCGCGCGCGTCCTTGCCGTCGACCTGGTATTCGGGGTCGCCCGCGCCGAGGGTGCGGTTCGTCCAGTCGAAGAGCATCGGCCAGTCTTCTTCCGGCACGCCGAGCAGCCAGCCGATGACCGCGATCGGGAGCGGCGCGGAGATCTCGTCGACGAAGTCACACTCGCCTTCGTCGCCCCGGGCGTAGAGCTTGTCGACGAGGTCCTTGCCGATCTTCTCGATCGGGCCGGTGATCTTCTTCAGCGCGCGCGGCGTGAACTGCTTGGACACCATGCCGCGGAAATCGCGATGCATCGGGTTGTCCATCTGGATCAGCGTCGGCGGCAGCTCCCGCACCTCTTCTTCGAGGTGCTGGATCACGAGGCGCGGGCCCGAGATGAAGACGTCGGGCTGCTTGCCGATCTCCATGATGTCGGCGTGCTTGGTGATCGCCCAGTAGTCGATCGCGTTGCCCGGCTGGACCTGCCAGGACACGGGATCCTCCCGCCGGAGCCGCTCCCAGATCTTGTGCGGATAGCCGTGGGCGGCGTAGTCCTCGGGGTGGGTGATCCGGAAATCCTCCGGAATCGGACGGGGAAAGGTCAGCGGTGCTTCAGGGCTGGCGGCCATCGAGGGGTCCTCACGATTCCCGGCCGCCGGACTCCGGCATAACGGAGACGGTCACCGGTCGATGCTGGGCGCAGATCGCACCTCGTGGCTGATACCTCTGGATCGAGCCAAGGACGCACGAGGGGCGCTCCAGATTCTGGCTGAACGAACGATCGTTCGTCAAGCCCTGAATCGGCCGTCCCCGCGAAAACCTGAGCCAGCTCGCGGGCGAGCCCCCGAAGCGCGCCCGCCCGCGCTCGTCAGGCCGCCTTGAACTTCCGGTAGGCGAAGAGCAGGACCAGCGCGCCGACCGTCGCGACCGCGATCGAGCCCAGGCTGAACCCGCCCGCCGTTCCGAGCCCGACCAGCGAGGCCAGGAAACCGCCCACGAAGGATCCCGCGATCCCGATGCCGATCGTCACGAAGATCCCGCCCGGATCGTCCCCCGGCATGATCCACTTCGCGAGCACGCCCATCAGCTGGGACACGGCGATCACACCGAGGCCCAGTCCGATGGCGCGAACGCGCGGGTTCACGAGCGGCGCCGACTAACTCGGGTCGGGCGCAGGCGTGTCGGGCCCGCTCTCCGGCAACGACGGCTTCGCGGTGTACTGCGCATCGACGCGGCCCGTGAGCGCTCCGAGGAACGCGACGATGTCGGCGACCTGCGTGTCGGACAAGTCGATGCCGATCTGGTGCTTGCCCATGATCCGGACCATCTCGTAGAGATCCCGGATCGAGCCGTCGTGCAGGTAGGGTCCGGTCTTCACGATGTTGCGCAGGGACGGGACCTTGAACACGTGCCGATCGACTTCGCTCCCGGTCACGTTCTCGCGACCCGGATCCTCGGTCTCGTAGGGGATCACGAAGCCGAGCTTGCGGTAGAGCCCGCCGCCGATCGCCGCTCCGTTGTGGCAGGAGTTGCAGCCGACGCTCAGGAAGGTCTCGAGGCCGCGCTGCTCCTGTTCGGTCAACGCGGACGTCTCGCCTCCCAGGAAATCGTCGAGTCGGCCCGGCGTCGTCAGCCGACGCTCGAATACCCCGATCGCGCGCGCCATGTTGTCGTAGGTGAGCGGCGTCGCCTCGCCCGGGAAGGCCGCGGCGAACGCGTCGACGTAGCCCGGAATCGATTCGAGCACGGCCAGGACCGCCGCCTCGCTCGGCATCGCCATCTCGATCGGGTTGAGCACCGGCCCCTTCGCCTGGGCCTCGACGTCGGGCGCGCGTCCGTCCCAGAACTGCGCCGTATGCAGCGCAGCGTTCAGCACGGTCGGCGAGTTCCGGTCCCCGCGCTGGCCGCGGTGGCCCGGGGAGTTCGGCTGGTTGTCGACACCGTAGGCGTCGAGCATGTGGCACGAGTTGCACGCGATGTCGTGATTCTTCGACAGGCGCGCGTCGTAGTAGAGCATGCGGCCGAGGTCGATCTTCGCAGCGTTGGCGGGATTCGCCGCGTTCGGCACCTCGTCGGGCAAGACGCCGAGGGTCGTTCGCGCGCGTCGGGCGAGGGCCGCCGCGCCGTTCTCCTCATCTGCGTCGCCCGCAGCGACCGGAGGCGCCTGCGTCGTCGGCTTCGCCGATTCGTCCGCACCGCAACCCGCGAGCGATACGTAGCCCGCGAGCAAGAGCACGAGCCATCCCTTCGTCATCCAAGCCTTCATCGCGATCGTCCCCCGGGCCATGCGAGCGCCCATCCGTCCGCGTCGACTGTAGGCGCAGGACCCTGCCACGCCCAGCACTGCACGCCGGAACCCCGCGATTTTGGCGGCGAATCGGGGCGTGTGCTTCCCTACGGCCCCATGCTGGACCCCCGGACTCTCCAGGAACGCCGCGACGAGATCGTCGAGAGCTGCGAAGCTCGTCGCATCCGCGCGGACGTCGACGGCGCCATCGCGCTCCAGGAGCGGACGAACGTCCTGCGCAGTGAGCTGAACGAAGCGAACCGACAGCGCAACGAGCACCAGAAGGCGGGCAAGCAGAAGCTCGACGACGCAGCCCGCGAGGCGCATACCGCCGAGGGTCGCCGCCTCAAGGAAGAGGTGTCCGTCAAGGAAGACGCCGTTCGCGCGGCGGAAGTGGAGCTCGAAGCGGCGCTGCGGACGCTGCCGAACTTCCTTCACCCCGAGTCACCCCGCGGCGGCGAAGAAGACTTCAAGACCCTCGAGAACGTCGGCGATCCGCGGAGCTTCGACTTCGACGCGAAGGACCACCTCGCCCTGGCGAGCGATCTCGACCTGGTCGACTTCGAGCGCGCGGCGAAGGTCTCGGGCCAGAAGTTCTACTACCTGAAGCGGGAAGCCGCGATGCTCGAGGTGGGGCTCCAGCGCTTCGCCCTCGACCAGGTGATGCCGGAGGGATTCATGCCGGTCGTCACGCCGGACCTCGCCCGCCCGGACGTGATCGAGGGGCTCGGCTTCAGCCCCCGCGGCGAGGAGACCCAGATCTACTCCGTCGCGGACCACGACCTCTGCCTGATCGGTACGTCCGAGATCACGCTCGGCGGCATGTACGCCGACACGATCCTGTCCGAGGACGAGCTGCCCCTCAAGCTCGCCGGCCTCTCCCATTGCTTCCGCACGGAAGCCGGCTCCCATGGTCGCGAGTCGAAGGGCCTCTACCGCGTGCATCAGTTCACGAAGGTGGAGATGTTCGTCTTCTGCCGCCCCGAGGACTCGGAGGCGCAACACCAGGACTTGCTCCGGATCGAGCGCCAGATCTTCGACGCCCTCGAGATCCCGTACCGCGTGATCGACATCGCGAGCGCCGACCTCGGTGCCCCCGCCTATCGCAAGTTCGATCTCGAGGCGTGGATGCCCGGCCGTGGCGAAGGCGGCGAGTACGGCGAGATCACGAGCACCTCGAACTGCACCGACTTCCAGAGCCGTCGCCTGAAGATCCGCTTCAAGCGCGCGGGTGAGAAGAAGAAGAACGAGCTCGTCCACACCCTGAACGGGACGGCGATCTCGAACGCGCGCGCGATCGTCGCGCTGCTCGAGAACCATCAGCAGGCAGACGGCACGATCACGATCCCCTCGGCCCTCGTTCCCTACGTCGGCACGGATCGGATCGGTCCCCGCTGAGCACGCACGTGGCGGAACCCGAGCAAGGCGGCGCGGCGGCCCAGAGCCTCGTCCTCGGCACCGCCGGCCACATCGACCACGGCAAGACCGCCCTCGTCCGCGCGCTGACCGGTCGCGACCTCGATCGCCTGCCCGAGGAGAAGGCGCGCGGCATCACGATCGAGCTCGGCTTCGCACCGCTCTCGCTCGCGGACGACCTCAAGGTCGCGATCGTCGACGTGCCCGGGCACGAGAAGTTCGTGCGGACGATGGTCGCCGGCGCCTCGGGCCTCGACCTCGTGATGCTCGTCGTGGCAGCGGACGAAGGAGTGATGCCCCAGACCCGCGAGCACCTCGCGATCTGCGAGCTGCTCGGCATCGACCGCGGCTTCGTCGTGCTGACGAAGCGCGACCTCGTGGACGAAGAGATGCTCGAGCTCGCCCGGGAAGACGTGCGCGACGCCCTTGCCGGGGGCCCCCTGACCGACGCGCCCATTCTCGCGGCGAGCGCCGAGACCAACGAAGGCATCGACGAGGTCCGCGCGACCCTCGAACGTCTGATTCGGGAAGCACCCGATCGCGCGGACGACGGCCGCCCCTCCCGCCTCTTCATCGACCGCACCTTCACGAAGCACGGCTTCGGCGCGGTCGTGACCGGCACCTGGTCCGGCCGCCCGCGCAAGGTGGGCGACACCATCGCCCTCGAGCCCGGGGAGCGGAAGGCCAAGATCCGCGGCCTCGAGCGCCATGGCGAGAGCGTCGAGTCGACGGAGTCCGGTGCGCGCATCGCCGTCAACCTGCAGGGCGTGTCGACCGAGGAGATCGGTCGCGGTGACCTCTTGACCGAACAAGGCGCGGTCGCGGCGACCACGATGTTCGACGCGAAGCTGCGTTGGATGGCGAGCAAGGCCAGCCTCGAGGACGCCGCGTCCGTCGAGCTCCTGACCGGAACCGCCGAGCGCCGCGCACGGGTCGCGTTGATCGGCGACCAGCCCCTCGCCCCCGGTGACGCCGGCTTCGGCCGAGTGCACGTCGAAGGCGACGGCCTCCCGCTCCTTCCCGGCGACCGCTTCGTGATGCGCGGCTTCGCGCGGGACGCGGGGGTCGGCTCGACTCTCGGTGGCGGCCTCGTCCTCGACATCGTCCCGCCCCATCGTCGCCGCCGCGATCCCGCGCTCCTGGCCGAGCTCACCCGACTCGCCGCGGGCGACGCGGACGAAGGACTCGCGATCCGGATCGCGCGCGCGGGCCTCGAGGGCATGCGCGAGGCGCAGATCGCCCTCGAGACCGGACTCGCTCCCGCCGAGCTCGACGCCGGATTGGCGCGGATCGTCGACGCCGGCGAGATCGTGCGGCTCGACGGCGGGTTGTGCCTCGGTGCCGAGCCCGCCGAGCGGTTGATGACGTCCCTCCGCGAGACCCTCGAAGCGTTCCACGCGCGCGAGCCGCTCCAGCCCGGCATGCCCCGCGCCGCGCTCGTCGGCCAGCTTCCCGAGAACGTCCCGACGGAGTCCGGTGCTGCCCTGCTCACCCGGCTCGCCGAACGCGGCGACGTGGAGATCCGAAGCGACGTCGTGTCCCGGATCGGCTTCGCGTCGAGCCTCACGGCGGACCAGGAGGCGCTCGCCGACAAGCTGCGGGTGCGCTTCGCCGAAGCGGGCTTCGAAGCGCCGGCGATGCGGACGATCGCGGAGGAGCTCGGCGAGAACGAGTCGAAGCTGCGCGAGGTCGCCCACTACCTCGAACGCGCGGGCGCCCTCGTCGCCGCGCCGGACGACCTCTTCTTCGATCGCGCGGGCGTCGAAGCGCTGATCCAGCAGGTCGTCGCCCACTTCGAGTCGAGCGACGAGCTCGACACCCAGGCACTCAAGACGATGATCGGCGCGAGCCGCCGAACGGCGATGCCGCTCATGGCGCTGCTCGACGATCTGCAGATCACCCGACGCGACGGTAGTCGAAGGCGCCTGATCGGGAGCGAACCGAAGTGGTAGGCCGAATCCCGGCGTATTGATGCTCGGCTGATCCGCGAGTTCCGGATGCTCGCCGAGATGCCGACGATCGCGCGGGTAGGTCCCTATCGGTTCTTCTTCTACAGCAATGAAGGACTCGAGCCGCCGCACGTGCACGTCCAGCGTGCAGAGGCGACCGCAAAATTCTGGCTCGAGCCCCTCGCGCTATCCTCATACGACGGCTTGAGCAGCCGGGAGCTACGACGCATGCATGTCATCGTCGGTGACCGACGAGACGAGTTCAGGGAAGCCTGGAATGACTTCTTCAGAGCCTGACAGAACGCCGAGAGCGGTGTCCGTGGACGTCTCGGAAGACGAGCTGATCGTGACGCTGAACGACGGTCGACGTCTCGCCACGCCGCTCGCCTGGTACCCGCGGCTTCTCGAAGCGTCTGCCGAGGATCGGGCGAACTTCGAACTCCTCGGCGGGGGGATCGGAATCCACTGGCCCGCCGTCGATGAAGATCTCAGCGTCGAAGGCATGCTTCGGGGATCGCCGGCGGGCGCCCACTGAAGGGCGGCCCGCGAACGCCCATGCCGCGCGCCTACCCCAGCGCCTCGTTGATCGCCTCGAGCACGCGACCGGGCGCGCTGCGCAGCATGTAGTCGTCGGTCTGATCGATCCACGCGACCTTGCCGTCGGCGTCGACGAGGAAGGTCGTCGGAATCGGCAGGCCGCCGAGCCCGCGCGGGCTGATGTTGAAGGGATTGCGCAGGTTGAGCACGTCCGTCGCGGACAGGTCCGGGTCCGCAAGCAGCATCCCCTTCATGCCGTGCTTGTCACGTCCCGCGCGAATCTGCTCCGGCGTGTCCGTCGAGATCGCCACCAGCGTCACCCCCTTCTCGTCGAGGGTCGGCCGCAGTTCTTCCCATCGCCGCAACTCGGCGACACAGTAGGGTCACCAGTGGCCGCGGAAGAACTTGAGCAGGTAGGGCTTGCCAGTCAGACTCGCGAGCTCGAAGTCGTTGCCGTTCTCGTCGGGCGCCGTGAAGGAGAGCATCGGATCACCGACGGCGACCGCCGGCCTGTTCGGCTGCTGCGCACTCTGGAGCCTCAGCGCCGGGAACACGAAGCCCGCGAAGACGGCGGGCAACGCGAAGAGCGTCGAGAAGAACCCGCCCTGCGCGATCGCGATCACGCCGATCGAAGCGCCGGCGAGGAAGGCGGCGAACCAGCCCGTGCGGTTGCGCGGAACCGCCACGCGTTCGATCAGCTGGAACCAGTTGTAGAACGTCGCGGCGACGACGATCAGGGCGAGGAGTCCGAGCATGACGTGCTCCTTCCGGATGCGGCCCGCGGGCGCGCGGCGGCCACCCCGGAAGCCTACCGCAACGCGCCGACCGCCCGCTCGATCCAGATCGCGAGCTGCCCCGCCATGTTCGTCTCGCCGACGATCGGGCTCGTGCCGAAGTAGACGGTGATCACCCCGCACACGAGGAGCACGAGCTGCTCGTTCGAGAGCGCGCGACTGCCCGACTGACCCCCGTCGTCCGGCCGCATCATCGCGAGCAGCGGGCGCCCGACCGCCGAGAGCGCGAGCACCGTCGCGGCGAGCGCCGCGACGAGCGCGACGCGATGACCGCCGTGCTCGAGGCTCGCGAGGATCCGGAAGCGCGCCACGAACCCGAGGGTCCCCGGCACGCCTCCCAACGAGAGCAGGAACACACCGAGCAGCGCCGCGCGCAGCGGGCTCGTCTGCATCATGCCCGCGAGATCGCCCACGTGTTCGCACGCGCGCTCGTGATGACTCAGGGACGAGAGCGTCGCCATCACGCCGGCGATCGCCGCGCCCGACGCGATCAGCGCCCAGAGCAGCGCCTGCGCACCGTCGCCCTGGGCCTCGACGAGCGCGAGGGTCAAAAACCCGACCTGCCCGACCGCCAGCCATCCGACGAGACGCCGCAGCCCCTCCTGCACGAGCGCCATCGCGTGTCCGCCGAGCAGCGCGATCACCCCCAGACAGGTGAGCAGCGTCGGGATGCGCGCGCCGAAGGAGTCGGGGTCGGCGAGAAGCGGTCCGGGCGCGGCGTGCAGCACGCGCAACAACACGAGGAAGATCGTCGCCTGCGCGATGGTCGCGACGTGGGTCGTGACGAAGCTCGGCGCGCCCTCGTGCACGTCTGGCAGCCAGGGATGAAACGGAGCGACCGCCGCGCGCGCGACGAGCGCGATCACGAGGAGAGAGAGCCCGATCACGAAGGGCAGGGAATGCGCGGCATCGGCGCCCGAGAGGCTCGCGAGGTCGAGTCGTCCGGTCGCGCCGAACAGGAAGGCGAGGCCATGGGCGAAGACGAGGCTCGCGAAGACGTGGGCGAAGAACGCCTTGAGGCTCGACTCGCTCGACGAGAGTCGTCGGGAATCGATCGCGACGAGCGCGATCATCGGCAGCCACGCCAGCTCGATCGCGACCATCAACACCACGAGATGGTTCGTCACGACCGCCGCCATCGCCCCGGCCCACGAGAAGAGCAGGAGCGCGAGGGGCTCGGCGGGCCGGCTCCGCGCCATCCCGAAATGCGTGAGCGAGAGCGACAACACGAGCGCGCCGCCCACGACGACGAAGCCGATCCCGAAGAGGCCGAAGCCGTCGACGTCGAGGGTGCCGCCCGTCGATTCGCGCCCGCCCCAGGCGAGCGAGACCGCGACCGCGAAGAGGCTCAGGACCGCGACGACGCCCATCCGCACGCCGGCGAGGGCCGCCTGTCGCGATCCGGTGTCGCCCGGCCGCCAGAGCAGATCGAACGCGAGGATCGCGAGGGCACCGAGCGCCGGCATCAGGACCGGATTGGAGAGGGTCATCGCCGTCGCTCCGATCCCGTCACGCCGCGCACGTCGAAGTGCAGCCGGTCGACGCGCACGAGCTCCTGTGGGTTCTCGGTTGCGTCCCCGGGCACCTCCTCTGGCGTGCGCACCGATCGCCGATCCATCTGATAGAGCAGCTCGAGCACCGCCGGCTCGACCCGGCGAAGCACCGGGTTCGGATACACGCCGATCGCGATGATCGGAATCGTGAGCGCAATCAGGATGCCGCGCTCGAGGCGATCGAGGTCGATCAACCCCCGGTTCGCCGGCTCGTCGACGGGACCGAGGAAGAGGCGGCGCTGCACCCAGAGCAGGTACGAGGCCGCGACGATCATCGCGATCAACGCGAACACCGACAGCGCGCGCCGCGTCTCGAGGCTGCCGAGCAGCACGAAGAGATCACCGACGAAGCCCCCGAGCAACGGCAGCCCCATCAACGACGACACCATCACCGCGAAGAAGAACGCGCAGACCGGCATCGGCTTCGCGAGCCCGCCGAAGGCCGCGACCTCCGTCGTGCCGCGGCGCACCGCGAGGAACCCGATCAACACGAAGAGCCCCGCAGTCGCGAGCCCGTGGGTGAGCAGCTGGACCACGGCGCCGGTCAGGCCCTGAACGTTGAGGGTCGAGATCCCGAAGAGCGCGAAGCCCGCCCAACCGCAGGAGGCGAACGCGACGAGGCGCTTGAGCTCCTTCTGGACGAGCGCGATCAGCGACGCGTAGGCGAGCGCCACGATGCCGAGGACCGAGAGGATCGGTCCCCCGGCGTGGGCGGCGTCCGGGAAGAGCGGCAAGGCGAAGCGCAACCAGCCGATCGCGGCGGTCCACGCGAAGCCCGTCGCGATCACGACCGAGAGACCGGTCGGCGCCGCCGCGTGCGCGGCGGGCAGCCAGAAGTGGAGCGGGACGATCGGCAGCCGGGTCGCGAGGGCGAACGAGAACGCCACGAAGAGCAGCCACTGTTCGCGCTCCTCGAGTCGGACGTCGAGCAGGCTCCGCGCGGCAGCTCCGCCGTCCCGGGTCACGAGGTCGAGGCTCGGCGCGCCGAACTGCGCGAGGGTCGCCTCGTGCAGCACGAAGGCCACGAAGAGCAGACCCGCAAGCCCGATCGCCTCCGTCGTCCAGATCCGCGACGCCGCGCGCGCGCGACCGAGCCCACCCCAGCGCCCCATCCACAACAACAGCGGTACGAGACACGCGGCCCAGAAGCCGATGAACACGAGCAGATTCGACGCCGTGAGCGCGCCGAGCAGCGCACTCTCGAAACACAGCGTGACGAAGACACGCGCGGGACTCGCGTCGGCCCCCGGATCCCGCGCCGACGCCATCGCCAGCGGCACGATCCCGGCGGTCGCGAGCAGGAAGAAGAGGCCGATCCCGTCGACCGCGAACGCGACGTTCGCACCCAGCGCCGGCACCCAGGGCGTGAGCGTGAGCGATTGCAGGCCGAGGGTTTCGGGATCGAAGCGGACCGCGGTCCAGACCGTCGCCGCAAACGTGGTGACCGCCGCGGAGAGCCCGAAGGCGCGCCATAGGCTCGTCGGCAGATCGCTCCCGCCGATCGCACGCAGCGCCCACGAGACCGCACCGAGGCCGAACGCGGTCGTGACCGGCAGGAAGACGACGACCGCCAACAGATGCGCCTCGAGCAATGCTCCGATTTCGTTCAACATCGCGCGCCGCCCCTCACATCACCATCCAGGTCACGGCGACCAACACCGTCAGCAGGCCGAGCAGCGTGTAGCTCTGCATGCGCCCGTTCTGGACACGCCGCAGCACGCCCCAGACGGCCCCGCGCACGAGCCCCGCGCCCCCGGAGACCACCACGCGGTCGATCAGCTGCGTCTCGATCCCGCGCGCGAGCGCGAGCTCCGAGAGCCGGCGCAGCGGACGCACGAGCAGGATCTGATAGGCGCGCTCGAAGTAGAACATCTCGCGCATCCAGAGCGTGCCGACGCGCACGAAGGCCTGCTTGGGCTCCCCGCGATATCCGCGGGTCGCATAACGCCACGCGGCGATCAGGACGCCGAGCAGCGCGACGAACCCCACGAGCGCCGCGAGCCAGCCGCGCTCCGCGCCGAGAAGCTCGGGATCCGGCGCGCCGGGGACGACGCGCGCGAGGAAATACCCGACAGTGTCCATCTGCTCGACCGGGGCGCCGCTCACGGTCTGCCAGAACTGCGCCGGGCTGAGCAGCCCGCCGAGCACCGCGAAGACCGCGAGGGTCGTCAGGCTGTGTTGTTGCCAACCGACAGGGTCCGACAGCGGCGACTCGACGAGCCCGCCGGGACGGACGTTGCCCCAGAAGATCAGGAAGAACGCGCGCCCGAGTGCGAAGGCGAGAATGCCGACGCTCGCCGGAACGAGCCAGACGAGGTACTGCGCCTCGGGGCGCGCGGAGACCCAGAGGAATGCGACGAACTCTTCGATCGGGAAGTAGTTCGCGAAGGGGAATGCCCCGATCAAGGCCAGCGCGCCGATCGCGAAGATCAGCTGCGTCACGTTCATCTTGCGCGCGAGCCCACCCATCCGGCGCAGATCGGTCTCGCCGTTCTGGACGCGCACGACGACTCCCGCGACCAGCAGCAAGAGCGCCTTCGAGACGGCGTGGGTGAGCATCAGGAAGACCGCGGTCGTGTGCGCACCGATCCCGATTCCGAGGATCGCGAGGCCCAGGACGCTCGACGTCGTGAGAGCGAGCAGCCGCGGCAGATGGAGCTGGCTCGCCGCTGCGAGACTCGCGAGCACGAGCGTGACGGAGCCCGCGAGAATCAGGAGCCGGAGCGCACCCGGCGCGCTCTCCAGCAGGAACGCGAAGCGCAGCAGGACGTAGAGACCGGCGACGACGGTCGTCGACGACTGCATCAACGCGTGGGCGACCGCAGGTCCGGCCGTCGACTGCGGCAGCCAGAAATGCAGCGGAACCTGCGCGCACTTCGTGAGCGCCGCGAGCGCGAGCCCGAAGCCGACGATCTCGAGCAGGAGTGGCGCTTGCGCGGTTCCGTACGCGAGCCAGAGCACGCCCTGCCCCTCGAGCAACCGGAAGGCCGCCTCGATCCCGCGGAAGGTGAGCGCCGGCGCGCCGGCCCGGGACAACCCGTCGAAGAGCAGGAGCAGCGCGGCCAGGAGTCCGAGGTCGCCGACGCGCCCGATCACGAAGGTCGTCGCCCCGGCGCGGGACGCATCGCGGTCCTCGAAGTCGAAGCTCGCGAAGAGCTGACTCGCGATACCGACCCCGGCCCAGCCGAGGAAGAAGAGCAGCAGGTTGTCCGCGAGGACCAGCACGAGGGTCGAGCCGACGAGCAGGTCGAGTATCGCGAAGGTGCGGTGAGCGACTTCGCGATCGGCGTCACCCGACGCGAAGCCCCCGATCGCGTGCAGATAGACGATGAGCGCGATCGCCGTGATCGTGAGACAGAAGACCGCCGACAGCGGGTCGAACTGGAACGCGAGCTCGGCGCTGAAGCTGCGGGGACCGACACCGCCGCCGATCCATGGACCGACGCTGTCGACGAGACGCTCCGAAGCGCCGACGCCGACCAGGTCGAAGAGACCGAAGAGGCTGAGCGCGAGCGCCGCGGTCACCGCGGAGAGCGACACAGCGAAGACGAGGCGATCGGAGATCTTCGCGCGCACGAGCCCGATCAGGACGCCGTGCACCGTCGCGGCGACGAGGGGCAAGAGCGCGATCCAGCGGATCATCGATCCACCGAAGAGGGCATCCGCGAGGGTGAGTTCCTCCATCCCGCCTAACCCTCGAGCAGCCCGGCGTCCTGGACGTCGACGGAGCCCCGACGCACGACGCGAGCCACCACGATCGCGATGCCGAGCGCGACCTGGAGCGCCCCGACGAGCGCGAACACGATCAGCAGGACGGCGCCGTCCCCGGTCTCGGCCGTCTCGCGCATGTGGACGACCCAGCCGATCCCGACGATCACGGTCGAGAGCCAGCCGAAGAGGACCCCCAGGAGCATCCCGATCAGGCTGCGTCGCCAGAGCAGCCCGAGCATCGCCACCCAGAAGAAGGCGAGTCCACCCATCACGATCGCGAAGGCCGGAGAAGCCACTCCTAGCGTTCCTCGCATTCGCCGCGGAACGGCAGCCGAGTGCGCACGCCTAACGTCCCTCGCGTTCGTCGCGAAGGAGCATCAGCGCCGCGAGCAGCGTGGCCGCGAAGAGCACGCCGACGAGGGTCGCCCCTTCGTGCAGCGGCCCGAAGAAGCGGTCACCTGCGCCGGTGACGTCTCCGCCATGGCCGCTCGCCGCCGCGAGTGGCGGAGAAGGAGCGATGATCGCGGGATCACTCTGGACGAGGGCCAACCCGAGCACCACGATGCCGCCGCCGAGCAGGAGGAACGCGAGGCTCCGTGCGAACCAGGTGAGGCGATCGGTGGGCGGCAGGTGATCCCGTTCGACGTCGACCAGCATCCAGCCGAAGAGCTGGAGCAGCCCGAGTCCGAGCGTCGCCGAGGCGAGCGCGAAATACGCCGGATACCCCGCGTCCGCATCGACGAGGGCGATGCCGAGGCCGACGAGCGCGACGCCGGCCGCGAACACCGAGCGCGTGAGGTTGCGGCCGAGCACGACGGAGGCGAGCCCGGCCACGCAGGCGAGCGCGAGACTCACAATGACCGCACCGCTCACGAAGCGCCCCCGACGGCCGTTGCACCCGCGAGCCAGAGCGTCACGCCGGCCACCAACAACAGGTTCGCCCAGGCGACCGGCAGCAGTCGCCGCGTCGTGAGACGAAGCGATCGGTCGTCGCGACTCGACGCCGCCAGTCGCGAGACCCGCGACGCGAGGTAGAGCACGAACACGAGCTTGGCGGCGAAGACACCCACGTAGAGCAGCGTGACCACCGCCTCCGGCAGCCCCCGCCCGAAATACGGCACCGCGGTCTCGACGAGACGCGAGAGCTCCATGAAGGGCAGCCCGCCCGCGCCGAGGAAGAGCGTCACGAAGAGCGCCCCCGCGAAGACGGTCGCGAGGCGCGCTTCCGCGCGAATCCAATACAGATCGGTCGTGTCGCCGTCGAGTCCGAGCCCCGCGACGCCGATCGCGCCTGAGCCCGGCGCATCGACGCGCGGCGACGACACGTGGAGGTCCACGGCCAGCGCGAAGAGGAGTGCGGTGAGCGGCTGCGTGAACAGGTTCCACGCCGGCAGCGGCCACGCCTCGAGACCGGCGACGGCCCCCGGCCCGAAGGCCCGCGCGAGGGCCTCTAGGGGCCAGAGCACGCGTTGTTGGTCGAGCACGAGCTCGTGGATGCGAAGCGAAGCGGCATCGATCACCAGGGGCATGATCGCGAGGACCAGCAGCGCGGTCCCGGCGATCGCCCGGCTCGCCTGTCGCGCGGCGCCCATCCGCGACCACGCGTTGCGCTCCGACAATCCGATCGCGATCCGCGCGAAGGCGAGCGCGAAGAGCGCGAGCACGACGAACGCGAGGCCCTGCTGGAGGTCGAGCAACACGAGCGGTGCCCCGCCCTGACCGCCCCAGGTGCCGGCGGCCGGCAGGAGCGCCAGGCCCAGCGCGAGCGCCCCGCACGCCAATCCGCGGGAGAGGCGCCGCAGCCCGCGGCGATGGTCGACGACCCGCGTGCGGCGGCGCACGAGCCGCGCGAAGCCGGCGAGGGCACGCGCGCTGGCCGCGCGGGAAGGCGGATGCAGCGGACCGCCACCCCAGACCGCGCGCGGCGGCGCGAGGTCGCGGCGATCCGGGCGCGCGCGCAGTCGGCTCTCGCGTTCGAAGCGGGCGAGGCTCACGAGGCCGATGCCACCGACCGCGAGCCAGACGAAGACGAGGAAGGTGGTGGTCACTCGCGCGCTCCACGGCCGGCGTGGAGCGTCACCAGCAACGTCGGCACCACGAGCCATAGCGCCGTCTGCACGATGCCGACGCCCACCGAACGCAGCGCGAGCGCCCCCGGCACGAGCGCGAGCGCGACGACCGCCATGAAGTAGGCGCCTAGCAGCCCGCGGTGGAGCAGCACCGCGTGTCGCGGCGAGCGACGCGCCTTCTGCGAGACGCCGAACTCGACCTCCTCGACCGGCACCGGCGTCGCGTGTCGCGCGGGCAGGCCACGGCGTAGGCCGGCCGCGAGGAGCGGCACCGCCGCGAGCAGCGCGAGGACGACCAACAGGAAGAGCGACGCGGGCATGCGCGACCTGGCGATCCGACTCGGCCACGCGTCGACGCGACCCCCCCCGTCGTGGTCGGTCGACCCCATGGGTCGGACCGACGGCTTCGGAGAGGCCACGCCCGGGTCGAGCGGACGGGCAGCGGGGGGCAGCCCTAGGGCGGCAGAGCCGTCCGGATGGGAGTCGCAAGAGTAGCCGTAGGCCCCCGAAAGGTCAATGAAATCGCGGGTCTCCCGCCCCGCTCGCGCGGTCTCCTCCACCGCGGCGGGCGGGTCCCACCGCGGTGGTAACGTAGGCGCCGTGAGTACCCCGACCGCCGTCCTCGGTGCAGGCAGCTTCGGCACCTGCCTGGGCATGCTCGGCGCCCGCGAACACGACGTGAAGATCTGGTCCCGCCGCGAAGACGTGGCGGAGTCGATCAACCGTGACCACCGCAATCCCCGCTACCTGAGCGAGTACGCGTTGCCCGACAACCTCGAGGCGACGACCGAGCTGCGGGACGCGCTCTCCGGCCGGGAGCTCGTGATCGTCGCGGTGCCGAGCACCTCGCTCCGCGAAGTGATGACCGCGGCCGGGCCCTGGATCGAGCCCGGCGCGATCGTGGTCTCCGCGGTCAAGGGGATCGAGTTCGAGACCGGCCTGACGATGCACGGCATCCTCGAAGACGTACTCGACGCGGAGCACCACCCGCGGCTCGTCGCGTTGTCCGGCCCCTCGTTCGCGGCGGAGATCGCGCAGCAGCGCCCGACCGTCGTCACCCTCGCCTGTCGCGAGGAGGCCTACGCCATCTCGGTCCAGGCGACGCTCTCGAGCCCCTGGTTCCGCTGCTACACCAACAGCGACGTCGTCGGGGTCGAGATCGCGGGCGCGCTCAAGAACGTGATCGCGATCGCGATCGGCATGTGCGACGCGCAGGACGGTGGGTTCAACGCGCGTGCCGCGCTGATGACGCGTGGGCTCGCCGAGATCACGCGCATCGGCGTGGCCCTCGGCGCGACCCCCGAGACCTTCCTCGGCCTGTCCGGCATGGGCGATCTCCTATTGACCTGCACCGGCGACCTGTCGCGCAACCGGCGCGTCGGGCTCGGCCTCGGCAGCGGGCACAAGCTCGAAGAGATCGTCGCCGACCTCGGCGAGGTCGCGGAGGGCGTCGAGACGACCCGGGCGGCGGTCCGGCTCGCCGCGCGGCTCGGGGTCGAGGCGCCCATCTCGAGCCAGGTCCGGGCCGTGCTCGACGGCGAGAAGACGCCCCAGGAAGCCGGCCTCGCGCTCATGACGCGCCAGCTGAAGAGCGAGCGGGACGCCACCTTCGCGCGCCGCTCCGGGCCGCGATCCTCAGAAAGCGAACACGATCGCAAATAAATCTGCCGTTTCGCGGCGCTTCTGGACGAGCGAAACCCCCTGAAATCGCTAGCGTTCGGGCATTCTGAAAATCATTTTCGTTTAGCTCTTCACGCGCCCCCCGACCGGCCCACCCACCCTGCATGACCACCCACTCGACCCTCGACCGCGTCCCGCGCGGCCAGTCCGTGCGCGTCGTCGCCGTCGACGGCGGCGACGCGATCGCCCGCCGGCTCGACGACCTCGGCCTGCGCACCGGCGTCGAAGTCGTGGTCGTGCGCCGCGCGCCCCTTGGCGACCCGACCGTCTTCGAGCTGCACGGCTACCAGCTCTGTCTACGCGCGAGCGAGAGCGAACGGGTGCGCGTCGAAGCGGCGATCGACGGCGCGAGCGTGACCGCCCGATGAGCGCCGCTGCCCTCGACGCGAACGCCCCGGTCTTCGGGCTGCTCGGCAGCCCGAACGCGGGCAAGACGACCCTCTTCAACGCGCTGACCGGATTGCGCGCGCGGGTCGGGAACTACCCGGGCGTGACGGTCGAACGGCGCGAGGCCCGCCTCGACCTGGGCGACCGGGACGCCATCCTGATCGACCTGCCCGGCACCTACGGGCTCGAGCCGATCTCCGCCGACGAAGCCGTGGTCGGCGACGTGATCGAGGGCCGGATCGATGGCGCGCCGCAGCCCCAGGCGCTGGTCGTCGTCGCCGACGCCTGCTCGCTCTCGCGCACCCTCCCCTTCATCGGCGAAGCGCTGCACCTCGGGCGGCCGGTCTGCGTCGTGCTCACGATGCTCGACGAGCTCGCCGCCCGCGGCGGGGCCGTCGACTTGTCGCGCCTGCGTGACGCCCTCGGTGTCCCGGTCGTCGGCGTCGTCGGCCACCGCGGCCGTGGCCTGGACGCCCTGCGCGCGCTCCTCTCGGACGTCGGGCGCTGGACCGCGCCGCCCGTGCTCCCGCCCACGGACCGCACCGAACGCGCCGGCTGGGCCGCCTCGATCGCCGCGACCGTGATCGAGACGCCCCCGGACCGTCACAGCCTGACCGAGCGCGTCGACCAGATCGTGCTGCACCCGCTCTGGGGCTCCCTGCTCTTCGCCGCGGTCATGGTGATGTTCTTCCAGCTGATCTTCAGCGCCGCCGGCCCCGCGATGGACTGGATCGACGGCGCCATCGGCGGCCTCGGCGACGCCGCCCGCGCCGCCCTGGGCGCCAGCTGGCTGGCCGACCTCGTGGCGGACGGCCTGATCGCGGGGGTCGGCTCCGTCGTCATTTTCCTGCCCCAGATCGTGATCCTCTTCTCGCTCCTCTATCTGCTCGAAGACGTGGGCTACATGGCGCGAGCCGCGTTCGTGATCGATCGCCTGATGGGGCGCATCGGCCTCGAAGGCCGCTCCTTCGTGGCGCTCCTCTCGTCCTACGCCTGCGCGGTCCCCGGGATCATGGCGACGCGCACGATCCCGTCTCCCCGCGACCGACTCGTCACGATCCTGGTCGCTCCGCTCATGACCTGCTCCGCGCGACTGCCGGTCTACGCGCTGTTGATCAGCGCGTTCGTCCCCGCGCGCGACGTCTGGGGCCCCATCGGGCTGCAGGGCCTCGTGCTGCTCGGGCTCTACGTCGGCGGCGCGGTCGCGGCTCTCGCGATCGCGGCGCTCTTCAAGCGCACCCTCGTGCGCGGGGACGGCCTGCCCTTCGCGATGGAGCTCCCGACCTACCGCTGGCCGACGTTCCGCGTGTGGGCGACGCAGGTCTACGAGAGCGCGTGGGCGTTCCTGCGCCGCGCCGGCACGATCATCCTCCTCGCGTCGTTGCTGCTGTGGGTCCTGCTCACGTTCCCGCGTGTCGAGGCGCCCGTGGGCATGGACGAACAGGCGGCGGCTTCGTACGCACTCGAACAGAGCATCGCCGGCCGAATCGGCCACGCCATCGAGCCCGCGATCGAGCCCCTCGGATTCGACTGGAAGATCGGGGTCGGTCTCGTCGCGAGTCTCGCGGCCCGCGAGATCATCGTCGCGACCCTCGCGCAGATCTACGCCGCCGAGCAGAGCGACGAAGACGACGGCGGGAGCTCTCTGCGAGAGGCGCTCGTCTCGGATCTTCGTCCCGACGGCACGAAGGTCTTCGATCCGCCGACGGTCGGCGCCCTGCTGGTGTTCTTCGTGTTCGCGCTCCAGTGCACGTCGACGATCGCGATCATCAAGCGCGAGACGAACTCCTGGCGCTGGCCCGCGTTCGCGTTCACGTACCTCTTCGTGCTGGCCTACGCGGCGAGCTTCGCGACCCACCACGCGATGGCCGCGTTCGTCTAGAACGGATCGGCTATTCTCGCGCCATGCCTCAACCGCTTCGGCCGTCGATGCGTCCCGCGAGCCTCGCCCTCGCGGCGGCGCTCCTCCTGCTCGTCACGACCGGCTGCGCGACGCGCACCGTCCGACACACGATCCACGAGGACAACACGATCATCGTGAGCCTCGTCCGTGACGTGCGCGGCTTCACGACGCAAGAGCAGGGCTACGACCATCCGGCCGTCATCTCGGCGATCCGCCTCGAGCGGATCCTGAACGCCGTCGAGGTCGAGATGCAGACCGAGAAGGGCGTGATCCGGCAGCCGGGCTTCCACCCGGCGATCGTGAAGAAGATCAGCCTCGAGCTCTCGGCGGCGCTCGAGCAGGCGAGCCCCGACGAGGCGGTCGGCGTGAAGGCGATCCGCAAGAAGGTGAAGCTCGGCGTCTTCGACGTGAAATTCCTGACCACCTTCCTCGCGCACGTGGACAACGATCAGCTCTATCTGGCGATCCGCCGGGTGGATTGGCCGCTGCCCTCCGGCGCCGAGCACACGAAGTCCAAGGACGTACTCCCGGAGCCGATCCGTGGACGCAAGTCGATGGACTTCCGGGTGGTGACCGGCGAGCCGATGTACTTCGCCGGCCCCCAGGACCTCGAGATCGATTGGAAGAGCAAGGCGTTCCAGACCGCCTTTCGGCTCCCGGGCTCGACGAAGGGCCGCAAGCGCAAGCGCGAGGTCCTCGAGAGCTCGCGCATCCCGCGCGAGGAGTTCACGCCCGAGCCGGATGAAGCGATGGGGCTCGACCAGCTGACGCCCGAGCAGCTGCGCGCCCTCGCCGACCTCGAAGAGGACCGCCGCGAAGGCCGAATCACCGAGACGGCCTACCAGCGCGAGAGAAGACAACTCCTACGCAAGCGCTGAAGGCTCAGCAAACGCTGACACGAACCGATACGAGCTGCAGGGGGCCAACCCCTCCACGTGTCGCTGCGACACGGCTGCGTGTCGGCTGCGTTCTCCACGCGCGAGACGCGCCGTGTTGCGGTTTCCGGGCGGTCCCCGCGCGGAAATAGACCGCTACCTTCCGCCGCCTTCCTTGCACTCACCCCTGACCGGGGACCCTCACAGAGGGCGCGCGCTTCGAGGAGACCCCTTCCGATGACCACGTACCTCCAGATCCTGGGCATCGCCGTCCTGGCCGTCGTCGGCTTCCGGATGCCCAAGGGCAGCAGCGCACGTACGCGCATCTTCACTGCCCTGAAGGCGTGGATCACGGTCTTCGCGTTCTGGATGCTATTCAGCCACGAGATCGATGGCGTGAAGGTGCTTCAGCTGATCATCGATCAGGTCGCGAAGATCGACCCGGTCATCTTCTGGACCTTCACCCTCGTCGCGACCGGCATCAAGGTCGTCGGCATGCTCTCGTCGATGTACCGCTGGATCCTGATGCTCCGTGGTCAGGGGATCGAGCTGCCCTTCCGGCACATCTTCGGATCCTTCCTGATCGGCCGCTTCATCGGCACCTTCCTCCCGTCGACCGCCGGCCTCGACGGCTACACGCTCTTCGACGCCGCGCGCTTCTCGGGAAAGACGGTCGAGGTGACCGCAGCGAAGTTCGTCGAGAAGGTCTGCGGCTTCTCGGGCGTATTCATGACCTTCCTGGTCACGCTCCCCTTCGGCATCGCCATCTTTGGCGACGACGCCGCGCTCTTCGCGACGGTCTCGATCCCGATCGCCACCGGCGTGATCGGCGGCCTCGTCGTCGTGCTCCTCTTTCCCGGCTTCGTGCAGTGGATCCTGGAGAACGTCCCGCTCCCGGCGAAAGAGCGCATCAAGGGCCTCGTGACGCGCATCTCGAACTCCGCCGCCGCCTATCGCGGAAGGCCGGGTCTCGTCCTCCAGATCCTCTTCCTCTCGTTCATGGTCCACTTCACCACGGCGGCCATGTACTACTTCACGGCGCTCGCGATCAGCGCCAACAACGCCGACTTCTGGATGGTCACGTTCGGATCGTCGATCCAGATCTTCGCGACCGTCATCAGCCCCTTCACGATCGCCGGCGAGGGCATCCGCGAGGCAGCCCAGATGGTGCTGCTCGGTCCGCTGATCGGACACGCCGAAGCCATCGTGTCCGCCGCGCTCGGGTTCTGGGCCGCGGAAGCACCCACCCTCTTCGGCTTCTTCTTCTGGTGGCTGCGTGGCGACGACTACCGCCCGGCCTTTTCCCGGGTGGACGGCCAGCAGGTCGACTACGAAGAGGCGGCCCGCGCCGCGGCGTCCCTCCAGGAAGACGTCGACGTGACCGCCGGCGAGGAAGTCGCGACGCCGATCGGCGAGCGCATGTGGCGCGCACCCTCGGCCGGCGCGTTCGCCGGAATCTGCGCCGGAATCGTCCTCGGCCTCGGCGAGGCGATCACCGTCTATCGCGGCGGCCTCGGCACCGAGAGCCAGATCTTCTGGTTCGGCCCCTTCCTGTGGGCGACGGTCCTCGGCGGACTCTCGATCCTCGGCGGCGTCTTCCTCGCGACGCTCCCGATGGACAAGAAGGAGCTCGGCCACTGGGTCTTCCGCCTGGGCTTCGGCGCGTGCCTGATCCCCTTCGGTCTCTTCGTGGTGCTCTTCCGCCTGCGCCGGGACGTCTACCTCGAGCAGATGCCACCGGTCCTCGTGATCGCCGCGGTCCTGATCGGGACCACGATCCTCCTGCTACTCATCCTCGGGCCGATGCGGCGGCTGATCGAACCGATCGCCGAACGGATCACGAACCCGCTCGCCGTGATCGCCCTCTTCGTGGTCGGCGTCTTCGGTCTCGGCGGTCTGCTCTCGCTGGCGTTCGCGCCGGCGGGCGCCGAGCGGGCCGAGAAGAACGGCGTCGCCGCGGGTCTGGAGTCGAAGCCGAACGTGATCCTGGTGATGGTGGATACGCTGCGCGCGGATCACTTGTCGTGTTACGGCAGCGAAGTGAAGACGCCGAACCTCTGCCGCCTCGCCGACGACGGCACGATCTACCAGGGCTTCAGCCACGCGTCCTGGACGAAGCCGGCGACCGCGTCGCTCGTGACCTCCACGCTGCCGTCGACTCACAACGCGATGTCCAAGCCGTCGTCGCTCTCCGGCGATCTCGTGCTGATCCCCGAGGCGCTCCAGGCAGCGGGCTACACCACCGGTGGCATCGTCTCGAACGTGAACCTCGCGGAGAGCTTCGGCTTCGCGCAGGGCTACGACGACTACTACTACCTGGGCCCGGACTATCTCTTCGGCGCGCAGGAGTCGAGCTCGAAACTGATCGTCTACCAGCTCGGTCGCCAGATCGCGCTCGGCATGTTCGGTGGCGACGACGTCTACTTCAACGACTTCTATCAGGACTCCGAGGTCGTGAACGGCGTCGCCGAAGGTTGGCTCGACGACCACGCCGACGAGCGCTTCTTCCTCTTCCTCCACTACATGGATCCGCACGATCCCTATTTCGTGCATCCCTACAACGGAGAGGGCATCGCGCGCGTTTCGATGCCGGAGCCGGAGCCGGAGATGGCCGACGAGCTCCACGCGCTCTACCGCGGCGAGGTCGAGTACCTCGACGGGAACTTCGGGAAGCTGATCGCGAAGCTCGAAGCGGCCGGCGTCTACGACGACACCGTGATCGTGCTGACGGCCGACCACGGCGAAGAGTTCCACGACCACGGCGGCTTCTGGCACGGCCTCACGCTCTACGACGAGCAGATCCACGTGCCCCTCGTGATCAAGTGGGCGAACGGCGTCGAAGGACCGCGACACGGCGCGGATTCAGGCATCGCGCGCCTGATCGACGTCGGTCCGACGATCCTCGGCGCCGCCGACGTCGCCGTCCCGGACACGATGCAGGGCATCGACCTGCGCACGCCCTTCGCCTCCCGCCTCACGAAGGACCAGCAGGTCTTCTCCGAGGAGGACCACGAGGGCAACGTGCTGTGGGCGCTCCGGACCGAGGACGAAAAGCTGATCGTCGCGAATCCGCACAACCCGCGCGGCGTCCCCGTGCGCGAGTACTTCGACGTGTCGAGCGACCCGCTCGAGCAGGACGCCTACGAGGATCCGGAAGCGGAGGCTCATCTCGAGGAGCTGGCCGAGCTCCAGCGCAACGTCGCGCAGGGCAAGGCCGTCCAGGGCGACGACGTCCAGATGGACCTCCAGACGTGCGAGCGCCTGAAGGCGATCGGCTACGTCGAGGACTGCTCGCACCTGAAGTAGTCGGTTCGGATCGGGACGTCGCCCTGGGGCGAATCTGCGAGCGACGCAATTCCTCGACGCGTGCAGTTGTCGTCTCGATGGAGGGCCACCTCGAAGAGGGCTTCAGGTACCTGGCTCAGGCCGAGTTCCGCCGCGACACGCCGCTGCTCGACGTGATCCTGCGCTGGCGGTCGGAGGGCGGGACGATGCTCCAGGCCGGCTACTTCCGGACGCCGACCGCGGGCGAACTCTTGATCGCCGCGCCGAATCTCGACTTCATCGACCGTGCCGAGATCGTCCGCACCCTCTCCGCCGATCGTCAGGTCGGCGTGCAGCTCGATCATCGGATCGCCGGTCGCGCCCTCGTCGCGCGCGTCGGGGTATTCGGTGGCGACGGCCTCGACGGAGGCGACGACGAGCGCTTCCTCTACACGAGCCGCCCCGATGGCGTCGTCACTTGCGACGACGGCGAGACCGAGATCGCCCACGGCGCGAGCGCGTTCCACTCGCGTGACGAGAGCGCGCTCGACTCGAGCGACGTCCCCGATCAGGAGATCTGCGGCTACCCGGGCAGCGTCGGCTGGACGGTCAACCGCCTCGTCCAGATCCTTGCCCGCTACGACTCGCTCCACTGAGAAGGGGCCGTCTCCGACCTCGGCCTCGCGATCGGGAGTCTAGGCCTCGACTTCACCGAATACGTGAACCTGCAGGCCGAGATCCGGGTGGCGAACCGGGGCGAACGACCGGAGCCGGGCGGCGCAGCGAACCTGAACGTCCATTCCCAGGCGAGCTCGCCTAACGCAGACCCAACCACCCGGGCAGCTCCGTCATCGAGTCGAGTCGGATCGTCGCACGCGAGAAGTCAGCGCCCGCCGTCAGCGCGTTCGGGATCACCGCGCAGTCCATGCCGGCCTCCCGCGCCGACACGAGCCCGCGCTCCGTATCCTCGATCACGAGACAGCGCGCCGGGTCGACCCGCATCCGCTCCGCCGCCATCAAGTAGGGCGCCGGGTGGGGCTTGTGGTGCGCGTAGTCCCCGTCCGTCAGCACGAACTCGAAATAGGGCTCGAGTCCGGTCTGCACGTGGATCTGGTCGAAGTGGTCGCGGGTCGAGCTCGTGACGATTGCCGTCGGGCGCACTCCGGCGAGCGCTTCCATCGTCGCCGCCACGCCGTCGAGCACCCGCACTCCCGCGCGGATCAACTCATCATAGCGGCGGCCGCGCACGGCGCGCAGCTCGAGGATCTCCTCCCGAGAGTGTCCGCGCTCCGCGACCAGCTCGAAGACGCTGCGCGCCTGGCACATCGACATCTCGTGATAGAGGTCGGCGGTGACTTCGACGCCGATCTCCCCGAGCACCTCTTGGGTCGCCTGCAGGAAGAGCGGCTCGGTGTCGACGAGGACGCCGTCGTTGTCGAAGAAGATCGCGTCGTAGCGGTCGGTCACGGAGCCTTCAGCCAGGGTGGAGCCTTTAGCCAGAGAGAGCCTTCAGCCCGATAGAGCCTTCAGCCCCATGAAGCCTTCAGCCAGATGGAGCCTTCAGCCCGATGAAGTCTCGATCGGGCGCGATCGGAACGAGGACGTCAGCCTTCGTCCTTCTTCAGGTTGAGCGAGGCGGAGTTCATGCAGTAGCGGAGGCCCGTGGGCTGCGGCCCGTCCGGGAAGACGTGACCGAGATGCGCATCGCACTTCGCGCAGACCGACTCGATCCGCACCATCCCGTGCGACTCGTCGCGGTTCTCTCCGACCGCGTCCTCGGAGATCGGTTGGAAGAAGCTCGGCCAGCCCGTGCCCGAGTCGTACTTGGAATCGGAGCGGAAGAGCGGAGAATCGCAGCAGATGCAGTGATAGGTCCCTTCCGCCTTCTCGTCCCAATACCGGCCGGTGAACGCGCGCTCCGTCGCGGAACACCGCGCCACCTGGAACTCCTCTTCGCTCAGCTGCTCTCGCCACTCGTCGTCCGAGCGGACCATCTTGTCGTCGTTGGACATCTCTCGTCTCCTCGATCCTTCTCGATCGTACTGTTCGTTCGCGCGCGCGAAACGGTTTCAGGCGTCTTCCAGGGAGACGCGGATCGCGCTCCCGGTCGCCTCGAGGCGCACGACCCGCGGGTTCTCGTTCTCTTCCCGAAAGCGCAGCTTCAGGACCATCAGCGAGCCGAGCCCCGACGCGCCCACGCACTCCTCGACGCCGCCGGGCCAGGCCGCCGTGAGCGGCTGACCGAGCAGTCGCCACCAGGGGTCTTCCTCGTCGAGTGCGCCGAGCCCGTCAGGCAGCTCGCCGCCCGCGTCGATCGCCGCGATCTCGAGCCCTTCGTCGCCGGGCGCGATCACGATCCGCCCGACGTCGAGGGTGATCATGAGCAGGCCGACCGATGCACCTGCTCGGTCGCCCTCCGTGCGGAGGATCTTGCCGCGCGCTTCCGCGGCGCGTTCGAGGATCGCGAGTCCTTCCTGCATCGACATGCGAGTAGTCTACACTGGCTCGCTCCCCACGCAGCCGCGCAGGAGCCCGCTTGCCCCCCGACGCCGACCTCTCGCGCCCTGTCCGACTCGACGGCCTCGCCGTCCGAAGGCGACGACACGACCACGGCTGGTCGCCGCGGGACCTCGTGTTCGCGATCGAGCAGGCGAGCTTCGTGGCGAGCGGATTGCGGCGGACGCTGACCCCGAACCAGATCCAGGCGATCGAGGAGCGAGAGGAGCAGATCTCCTACGACGAGCTGCTGCTCCTCGCGGACGGGCTCGCCTGCGATCCGAGCGACCTGATCGCGGAGGGCGAGATGTCGAGTCGCCGCCGCGGACGACCCAACTAACCCGCACCTTCGCAGAGATAGAAGAAGAAGAACCGAGATGGACTACGTCGAACCCGCCGAAGCCAGGAACCTGCCGGGCCTCCGCCTCGCGCTCACGACGGGCGTGCCCGGACCCTGGAGCGAAGCCGCGAAGGCGATCTTCCACGTGAAGAAGCTGGACTACGTGCCGGTCCGCCAGACCGCGACCGACGCGAACGACGATCTCGTCGCCTGGACCGGATTCCGGAACGCGCCGCAGGCCGTCTACGACGACGAACCCGCGCGGATCGGCTGGGAGGAGATCCTCGCCCTCGCGGAGCGCCTGGCCCCCGATCCGGCCCTGGCTCCGAGCGATGAACGTGAGCGCGCGCTCATGATGGGCATGTCGCACGCGCTCTGCAGCGAGGACGGGCTCGGCTGGAACCGGCGGCACCAGCTGCTGGCGCCGATGCTCGGGGCGCCCGACGCGGACACGAACCCGTCGCTCGCGGGTACGCGCGTGCTCGGTCGTGACTACGGCTGGAGCCCCGAGGCGGCCGAGCGCGCGAACCAGCGCTCGGTCTCGATCCTGACCTTCTTCTCGGAACAGCTCACCGCGCAGCGGGCCGCGGGGCGCGAGTATCTCGTGGGAGAAGGACTCACCGCCGTCGACCTCTATTGGGCGGCGTTCTGCGCCCTGCTGCGGCCGCTGCCCCCCGAGCTCTGTCCCATGCCCGACTTCCTGCGCGCGGGCTACGGCGCGACGACACCCGAGATCGACGCGGTCCTCGACGAGAAGCTCCTCGCCCATCGCGATCTCGTCTACGAGCGACACCTCCCGCTCCCGCTCGACTTCTAATCGCTCGCGGCCTCCTCGAAGCGCCACACGCCCCGTCGCGTCTCGCCTTCGAGCGCACGCGCGAGGTGGTCGAGGAACGCATCCCGGGACCACTCGACCGCGCCGAAGCGCGCGAGGTGATCCGTCGTCATCTGGCAATCGATGAAGTCGAAGCCCCAGCGCGCGAGCTGCGGCACGAAGGTCGCGAAGGCGATCTTCGAGGCGTCCTTTGCGTGCGCGAACATCGATTCTCCGAAGAAGCCGCGGCCGAGGGATACGCCGTAGAGCCCACCGACGAGGCGCTCCTCGCCGGCATCGTTCTGCGCCCAGGCCTCGACGCTATGCGCGAAGCCGAGCTCGTGAAGGTTGCAGTAGGCCTCGACCATGTCCCGGGTGATCCAGGTGCCCGCCTGCCCGGGGCGCGGCGTGTCGCGGCAGGCGTGAATCACGTCGAGGAACGCGGCGTCGAGCGTGATTCGATAGGGCGTGGCCCGCAGCCGCTTCGCCAGCGACCGCCCTACGTGCAGATCGCTCGGGACGAGCACCATCCGCGGATCCGGCGAGAACCACAGGATCGGATCCTCGTCGTACCAGGGGAAGACGCCTTGCGCATAGGCCGCGATCAACCGCTCCGGCGACAGGTCGCCGCCGTACGCGAGCAGACCCTGCGGATCCACCTCGCGCGGATCCGGAAAGGGCAGCGCGCGCACGAGCTCTTCGATCAGGCCCCGCGTCGTGCGCTGCGCACCATCACTCATCGGGTCGCGCTCGTCCGAAGCCCGCGCCTCATCGAGTCGCGCTCGCGAGAAGGTCCGTGCCTCATCGAGTCGCGAACTCCACCGCGTCCTCCGGCCACGGCTCGGCCGTTTCGATCGCCGGTAGCACTTCGTCGACGTGGTCGACCGCGTGCCAGATGTCGAGGTGCTGCTCGTGCATGAAGCGCTCGGCGACGCTGCTCTCCAGCAATCGGAAGAGCGGATCGTAGAAGCCGTTCTGGTTCAGGATCACGAGCGGGTGCGCGAAGATCCCGAGTCGCTTCGACGTGATCGCGTCGAAGAGCTCTTCGAAGGTGCCGCTCCCGCCCGGCAGCGTGACGATCGCGTCCGCCGTCTCGAGCATCAGACGCTTGCGCGTCTGCATGTCGTCGACGAGCTCGAGCTCCTGGATGCCGTGATGGGCCCATTCCCGTTCGCGCATGAAGCGCGGCATGATCCCGACCACGTGCCCGCCCTCTTCGAGGGCGCCGTCCGCGACGGCCCCCATCGAGCCGACCGCGCCCCCGCCGTACACCAGGGTGTGACCCGCGCGAGCGATCGCGCGCCCGAGTCGGTCCGCGGCGGCATGGAAATGCGGCTCGCAGGCGGTACTCGAGGCGCAGAACACGAGAATGCGTCGCGGTTCGGTGCTCATGACGTGCTCGACATCCCCCGCCGGGCCCCGAGTTGACGGGCCCCTGGATCGCCCGTAGGGTTGCGGCTTCAGGTCTGAATTCAAGGGGTTGATTTCAGGCGCTTGCAGACCCTTTCCTAGGCCGGACCCCGCCGTTAGTGGCGGCTGCCTGTAGCACGATTCGAGATGCCATCAATCGAGAGTGGCTGTCGAGTCGTTCGCCGGAAAGCACTCGCGTCGCGGGTGGTTGCTAAGTGCCCCTTCTTGATCGAGAAGTGTCGACGTCCCGTCCGTTCGCGTTCGCGCGCCCGGCCGCGTGACGACGTGACATCGGAGGCGATGTCACGACGAAACGTGTCGTGCACGCGGACAGCGTTTCCCGAAGACCCCGGGGAGCGCGAACGCCGGAACCCGACAACGCTCGATCGAAAGCGAGAAGACATGTCCGATCGAAACGATTATCCGGAAGAGCCGAGTGATCGCGGAAACGCGACGAGCTCCGTCCACGCGGGCGAGCTGCGACAGCAGGAAGCCAACGCGATCACTACGCCGATCTATCAGACGTCGACGTTCTGGTTCCGCAACTCGAAAGAGGTGACGGACTACCAGGAGGGCAAGAGCGACCGCGAAGAGTACGGCCGCTACGGCAACCCGACCTGGGCCGCCGTCGAGCGCAAGATCAGCGCCCTCGAAGGCGGCGAAGAGACGGTCCTCTTCGCGTCCGGCATGTGCGCCGCCACGACGACCTTCATGGCGCTGCTCGACGCCGACGATCACCTGATCGTCACGAGCGACTGCTATCGCCGCACGCGCCAGTTCATCGAACAGTTCCTCTCGCGCATGGGCGTCGAGACGACGGTGATCGAGCCGTCCAACCTCGAAGCCTTCCGCGAGGCGATCCGACCGAACACGAAGCTCTTCTTCACCGAGTCCCCGACGAACCCCTACCTGCGCGTGATCGACGTGCCGGCCTTCGTCGAGATCGCGCGCGCGAGCGACGTGAAGATCATCATCGACTCGACCTTCGCCACGCCGGTGAACCACAAGGCGCTCGATGATGGCGCGGACCTCGTGCTCCACAGCGCGACCAAGTACCTCGGCGGCCACAACGACCTGCTCGCGGGCACCCTCACGGGCCCGACCGAGCTCGTCGATCCGGTCCGCAAGGCGCTGGGCGTGCTCGGCGGGATCATCGACAGCCACGCGGCGTGGCTCCTCCTGCGCGGAATCAAGACCCTCGACATCCGCATGGAACGCCACAACAGCAACGGCCTCGCCCTCGCGCAGTACCTCGAGCAGCACCCGAAGATCCGCAAGGTCTTCTATCCCGGCCTGCCGTCGCATCCGGACCACGAGGTCGCGCAGCGCGTGATGACCGGCGCCGGCGGCGTCGTGACTTTCGAGATCGACACGGACCTCGAAGGCGCGATGCGCTTCATCGACGCCACCACGATCCCGTACCAGGCCCCGAGCCTCGGCGGCGTCGAGAGCCTGATCGAGCTGCCGGTCACGATGTCCTTCTGGGACAAGCCGAAAGAGGAGCGACTCGCCCTCGGCATCACCGACAGCCTGGTCCGTTATGCGTGCGGCATCGAAAACGCCGACGACATCATCGCGGACATCGAGCAGGCGCTCGGGAAGGTGTGAGCGCCGACGCCGGCTTCACGATCCGTCGCCTGCGAGCCGACGACGAAGCCGAAGTGGTCTTCGTCTGTCGGCTCTGGCGGCGGGCGCGTGAGAGCGCGATGGCCGAGATGGAAGCCCGGGTCGGCCGAACGGCCGAAGACGATCTCGGCTTCTTCCGCCGGACGATCCTCGTCGAGCGCGAGTCTTGGGTCGCCGTCGGCGACGTCGAGGGCATGGAACTCCCGATCGGTTTCCTCGCTCTCGAATCGGAGACCGTCGAGAACCTCTACGTCGACCCCGTCTGGCAGTCGCGCCGCATCGGTCGCAAGCTGCTCGACCACGCGAAGAAGCTTCGCCCCGGCGGATTCACGCTCCACACGTTCCAATCGAACGCCGGCGCGCGAAGATTCTACGAACGCGAGGGACTCGAAGCGATCGGGTTCGGCGTGTCTCCGCCGCCGGAAGACGAGCCGGACGTGTTGTACGCGTGGCGCCCATGAACGTGCGTTCCGATTGGACGTGAACGCATGCTCCCTGCGTTCGCCCGGGAGGCGGCGCGCTACACTCTCGCTTGCCGGTCCCGCAGGAGCTCAGCATGGCGTTCACCGCCGTCTACCAGAAAGTCGAAGAGGGCTACATCGCCTTTGTCGAGGAGATCCCCGGTGCGAACGCCCAGGGTGCAACCCTCGAAGAAGCGCGGGTGAATCTTCAGGAAGCCGTCGAGCTCGTCCTGGAAACCAACCGCGAGTTGTCGAGGGAGTCGCTCGCCGGCGTCAAGGTCGTTCGCGAGCCCTTCAAGATCACGGGTTGAAGAGACGAGACCTTGTTCGGCACCTCGAGTCGAACGGTTGCCGATTGCTTCGAGAAGGTCAGCGCCACTCGGTCTTCGTGAACGTCGACACCCGCAAGATTTCGACCGTACCTCGGCATCGCGGGATCAGCCCGATCCTCGCGAGAAAGATCTGTCGCGATCTGGAAGTCCCCGCGCCAGCAATTCGTTGAGCTCAGCCCGGCGGCTCTGCGCCGTACGCCGGGAACGTCACGACGACGCTCGTGCCCTCGCCGGGGGCGGACTCGATCTTGAACTCGCCCGCGTGCGGCTTCACGAGGCCGTGCACGACCGAGAGGCCGAAACCGGTTCCGCCGTCGTCCAGGCGGGTCGTGTAGAAGGGGTCGAAGACGCGATCGGGGGCGCTCGACTCGATGCCGGGCCCATCGTCCGACACGCGCAGCACGACGCGGTCGCCCTGGTGGCGGGTCGTGAGGCGGATCGCCATCCCCTTCGTCCGGCTGTCGACCGCGTTCTGGAGCAGGTTCACGACGATCTGCTCGACCCCGATCGGGTTCATCACGATGCTGAGCGGCTGCTCGGCGAGCTCGACGTCGAGACGACGGTGCCGTGCATCGATCCGTGAGCGCATCAACCGCGCGGATCGCCCCGACCGGGTTGTTGATCTGGTGTGCGATCCCTGCTGCGAGCGTCCCGACCGAAGCGAGGCGTTCCTGACGGCGCAGGCGCGCGAGGGTCTCTTAGAGCTCGCCCTCCTGCTGTTCCAGCCGCGCCTGCAGCAGCCCTGCTTGCCGATCTTCGGCACGCTTGCGCTCGGTCACGTCCAGGGCCTGCACCAGCAGATGCGCGAGACCGTCGATCGTCACGAATCCGAGCATCGCCGCGGAGGCGAATGTCCAGACGATCCCGCCTGGATGTCCGGTCCACATCACCGCAGCGACGGGCAGCGCGACGAAGCCGAGCGGGAGCTTCAACGCCGTCGGACTCGGGAAGAGCAGGTGACTCGCGGCGAGCAACACGGTCATCGTCGCGATCAGGCCGTGCCCGAGCACGGGTGTCCACTTGCGCCTGGAGTGCAAGAGGATCGCCGGCGGGAGGAAGGCGAGTCCGACCGCGGTCGTGAAGACGGCGCGGGCATGGGCACCGGTCGAGAGATGGATCAGTGCCGAGACGAACCCGATTCCGACCGAGGCGTAGGCCGCGATCATGGTCGGCGCGGTACGGTCAGGCGCCACAGCCGCGCTTACGGGTTCCGTGGGCGGCGATTCCCCGGACCGCGAGCTGGTCGGCGAACTCACCATCCCTCCGATGGTAGGCGTCCTATGCCGAAACGTTAAGCTCGCCCCGGGAGGCCTCGATCAGAACAACCTGGCTTGTTCTGTCGCACCTTCCGGCAGCGCCTGCTCCATCGCGAGCAGCTTCGCCTTCAAGTCCAGCCCACCCGCATAACCCTGCAGCGCGCCGCCACGGGCGATCACCCGGTGGCACGGGATCACGAGCGGGATCGGGTTCGCGCCGTTCGCGGCGCCGACCGCGCGGACCGACTTCGGGTTGCCGATCGCCTCCGCGATGTCCGAGTAGGAGAGCGTTTCTCCGTAGCCGATCTTCGCGACGTGCTTGTAGACCGAGGTCTGGAACGGCGTCGCGCGCAGGTCCAGGTCGAGCTCGAAAACGCGACGCGTGCCCTCCGCGTACTCCATCAATTGGTCGATGATCGGGTCGTTCGGTGTGCGCCGATCGACGACCGTGGCGTCCGGGGCGCGGGTCTTGAGCCAGCCGCCGAAGCCGCGTCCGCTCTCGTTCGGGAGCTCGACGTAGGCGAGGCCTTTGTCGGAGCTGGCGATCCGGAGAGGACCGAGGGGTGTGGAGAACCGGGAGGTGTAGAGGGTTTCCATGTCGAGCAGTCTACCCGACGCCTTGCGAATCCGTGACGAAAACCTCACTCAATTGTCGTCGTTTTCGGACCCCGAAGCGGAAGCTTCGGTCTCCGGCGTCGCGGGCGGCGCCTCGAGCTCCTCTTCGGTGATCTCGAGCCGCTTCACCATCTTCTGCAGCGACTGCCGCGGGATTCCCAGCCGCTCCGCGGCGCCGCTCTTGCTCCCGGCCTCACGGATCGCACGAATCAACATGTTCCGCTTCAGGCGATCCACGGAGCGGTTCAGGTCCCAGTCCTCGATGTCCGCTTCGACGGAATTCGCCAGCGCGATCGTGTCGTCGCCACCGATCGGCAGCGCACCCCCCGCGCCGCCGCGGACGTGCTCGGACAGGTCGTCGAGGCCGATCGTCTGGTCGGGTCCGGCGAGGGCTGCCGTGCGTTCGATCTCGTTCTCGAGCTCACGGATGTTGCCCGGCCAGTCGTAGGCCACGAGGCGGTCCATCGCGGCGTTCGAGAAGCCGACGAACTCGCGAGCCATCTTCTCCGACGACTGGTCGAGGAAGAGATGCGCCAGCGCCGGGATGTCCGAGCTCCGTTCCCGCAGCGGCGGCAGCGTGATCTCGACCACGCGCAATCGGTAATAGAGGTCCTCCCGGAAGCGCCCCTCTTCGACCATCTTCTTGAGATCACGGTTCGTGGCCGCGACCACCCGGACGTCGACCTTCAGGGTGTCCGAGGAGCCCAGGGGCCGGATCTCGCCGTCCTGGAGCACCCGGAGCAGCCGCACCTGCATCCCCGGCTCGGTTTCGCCGATCTCGTCGAGGAAGATCGTGCCGCCGTCTGCGACCTCGAAGAGGCCCTTCTTGTCGGCGTGGGCGCCGGTGAACGACCCGCGCTTGTGCCCGAAGAGCTCGCTCTCGAGCAGGGTGTCCGGGAGCGCCCCACAGTTCTGGGCGACGAACTTCTTGTCGTGACGCGGTCCTGTGTAGTGGATCGCGCGGGCCAGCAGGTCCTTGCCCGTCCCGGTCTCGCCCGTCAGCAACACCGTCGCGTCCGTCGCGGCCACCTTCTGGGTCACGTCGAAGATCTTCTGCATCGCCGGGGCGTCGCCGATGATCCCGTCGAAGGAATACCGGGCCTCGACCTCGCGCCGCAGATACACGTTCTCGGCGCGCAGACGCTCGTTCGCGTCTGCGAGCGCGTCCGCGAGCTGCGCGTTCTCGTTCGAGAGCTCGTAGACCTCGAGGGCGCGCTTCACGGTGATCCGGAGATCGTCCGGCTCCCAGGGTTTCGGGATGTAGCGCCAGATGCGCCCTTCGTTGATCGCCGCGATCAGCGAAGGCATGTCCGCATAACCCGTCAGCATCATGCGGACCGCGCGCGGGTTGCGCTCGATCGCGCGCTCCAGGAACTCGACGCCGCTCATGCCCGGCATGACCTGGTCGGACATCACCAGCGCGATGTCCTCGCGGTCGAGGATCTCGAGCCCGGCCTCGGCGCTCGTCGCGGTGAACACGCGGTACTCGACGCCGAGGGTCAGCTCGAGGCTCTCGAGGATCGCCTCCTCGTCGTCGACGATCAGGATCCCGTAGGCCGGGGCCTCGTCTCCTGTCGGTCGTGCGCCCTCGATGCCCGCCATGGGGGTACGTTACCGCAGGCCGCACGCGACCGACGCAGACACGCGACCCGCCGACGGTCCGGCCTCGTTCGTCCTAGAGCCCTTCGCCTCCGAGCTCCGAAGGGGGCGCATCGTCGACGTCTGGATCCCGAGCCGCGACCTCCGTGAACAATGCCTGCTGAAGCGCCGTGTAGAACTGCTGATAAGCCAGCGGGTCCTCGACGGGGCGTAGGAAATACTGGGCCGAAGCGCGGACGATCAACTGTTCCGCGTTCCGATCTCGGATTGTCGCGGTCAACCGCACCATGTCGGCACGTGCCTGAAAAGGTCCCCACGTACGATAGACGCGATTGAACACGACGAGGCTCTCTTCGTCGTAAAGGAGATAGGTCGGCAGTCCCTTCGCGCCCGGCCGTTCGTCAGAGCGATACTTCTTGCCGGACACGATCCCGAGCTTCGAATCGAGAACCTCGATCTGGAAGCCGAGGTCCTGGAAGGTCGCGACGAGCGCCTTCAGCATCGTCTCGCGGTCGTTCGTGTCGAACACACGACTCTGTGCGCTGCGGACCTTGACCTGACTCTCCTCGGAACGGAGCACCTGCTCCCAGCTGTCGCTTTGGATCACGTGCAGCTCCACGAATCCCGCGCAGCCGACCATGCACGCTGCCAGAAGGGTCGTGATCGTCGCTCCCGAACGCACGGGTCAGCTTCGTCCGATGAAGAAGGACCGCTCGAGGGTCGCGAAGAAGTTTCTGTACACCTCGGGATCGGTGATCGGCTCATTGTTGAAGATTGCGTTCACGCGAATCGTGATCCGTCCTGCCGCGGCGGAGCGAACCGTGACGGTCACGCCGACGACGTCGTAGAATTTGGGCTCTGCGAAACGCGCTCCAGTGACGATTCCCAGGGGTTCGTTCACGCGCTCGATGATGAAACCGAGATCCTGCAGCGCCTGAATCACACCGCGGATCGCAGTGGTTCGATCGGACACATCGAAGGTCCGCGTCTGGAGGTTCCTCAGGCGCATCTGCTCGTCCGTGGGAGCGAGCAGGTTCACCGGCTCCTCCGGCGGCGACGAAGCGCATCCCGCCAGCCCCGACATGAAGAGCGCGCAGAGTCCCACGACCACAAGGCGAGTCTCACGTGAACGATGGTTGCGGCGGTCGACCATGAACTAGCCCCTCAAATTCTCTCGCCTTCGAGGAAGACGGATTTATTCAATCGAGCGAAGAAGCGTTGGTACATCTCAGCATCGCGAATCATCTCCATCTTTTGCTCACCGGGCGGAATGTACGTGTCCCCTGATTGCCCCTCGCCCTTCCAGACGAGGCGGTAGAACTTCACCCGCACTTCGAAGCGCTTTCCGTCGTCGGATTCGGCGAGCGGGTGGGCGACGAGCGACGCGTTGATCTGCTGCTGGAGATCGACGGGAGGAATGATGATCGCGCTGCTCGCCGAACCGCCAGCGGCGCCAGCGATGGTCAGCAGAGTCGTGAAGAACGCCGTTAGGCCCTGCATCCATTCTTGGCCGGTCTCGCGCGCACTTCTCTCTTTCGCAGCTCGTAGAAACCCGAGCGTCCGGTCGGCCTCCGTTACCTGGAATCCGAGATCCTGGAGCGCGGCGGCCGCAGCCGACAGGAGCTCGTCGCCGTCGTCGGTTTCGAAGCGGCGCGTCTGCATCGACTTGTTCGCAGCACTCGCCGGTGAGAGCTGGAAGAGTTCCTTGCTCGTAGTCTTCGGTCCCAGACTACAACTGGCGTGCACCAACAACGCGGCGAGACCGATGCTCGTCCACGCGCGAAGCTTCGGAGACCTCGACACCGACCGTCCTAGAATTGCGAGTAGTTGTACGAGAAATCGCGAACCTTCTTCTCTTCGTCGTACTTGATGACGACTGTCAGCGTTCGCTGTGTCGAAGAGCTCCGGCCCTGCACGGTACGGCCGCCGACGATGAGTAGCGTTCCGTATGCGGAGTTGGACGTCTGTACGCTCTCGGACGAGACCTTGTCGTAGATCCAGACCTCACGGCGCTTCTCGTCGGTCGTGACGATGTTGGGCGAACCCAGAATGGTCGCGACGTCGGACGCCGGCATCCCGACGCGGATCTCGCCTTGTACCTTTCCGACCGTGAGATTCTGTGCAGTCGGCGCCGCGGGCTCGGGATGCGCCATACAGCCGGCGAAACCGAGCGCCGTGAGCGCTGCGAGAATCATTGCGGAATGGGGTAAGCGGACCGCTTGAATACGCATGGAAAGATTCTCCTCGACTGGCGGCGACCCCTGGGGTCGCACCTTCCGGATGGTCGAAGGATCGCGCATTCGCGCATCCTGCGCCCGCACGACACCGCCGGAATCAGTCGTCGTGGGCGCGGCCCGGGTTCCGGATGGTCGTTGCCGATCGGGAACAGAGTTCCAGACGAGAACTAACGCGCGGCCACCAACGCCTCGACGCGATCGATGAAGACCGCTTCGAGGTTCGTCTGGTCGAGGGCGTTGATCTCCTGCACGCCGGTCGGACTCGTGACGTTGATCTCGGTCAGCTTGTCGCCGATCACGTCGATGCCGACGAAGAAGAGGCCCTGGTCCTTCAGGAAGGGACCGACGCGCGCGATGATCGCCCGGTCGTCGTCACTGAGCGGCGCCTTCGCGGCGGAACCGCCGACGTGGAAGTTCGCGCGACTCTCGCTCGCGGTCGGCACGCGCAGGACCGCGCCGATCGGCTCGCCCTCGAGCAGCAGGATCCGCTTGTCACCTTCGCGGATCGCCGGCAGGTACTCCTGGGCCATCGTCGCGCGGGTGCCGAACTCGGTGCTCTGCTCGAGGATCGAGTTCAGGTTCCGGTCATCCGTCGTCACGTGGAAGATGCCTTCGCCGCCCTTGCCGTCGAGGGGCTTCACGATCATCTGTCCGCCGAGCTCGGCCATGAACGCCTTCAGCTCGTCGATCCGGCGCGTGACGCGGGTCGCGGGCATCAGGTCCGCGAACTGGGTCGCGAGGAGCTTCTCGTTGTAGGCGATGACGGCGGCGGGACGATTCAGGACGATCGTGCGCTGGCACACGTCGAGGATCTGGGTGGCGACAATGAAGTCCCCGTCGACCGGTGGGTCCTTGCGCTGGAGGGCGACGTCGATTTCCTGGTCGAAATCGTAGATCCGGGCCTCGCCTCGGGTGACCAGGCTCTCGCTCGCGAGATCCAGCGTGATCGGAACCGCGAGGGCCCGGACGCGACCCCGATCGACCTCGAGATCGGCGGGATCGACGTAGAGGACCGTGTGACCCCGGTCCTGGGCCTCGCGCATCATCACGATCGTCGTCGAGCCGTCCATGGGCTCGGCCTCGATCGGGTCCATCACGAACGCGAAGGTGAGCGGGGACACAGCGGAAGTGGGGGGCATCGAGAACTCCAGTCGGGCGACGGGGGTCCGAATCCGGACCCTGGGACGCGGTCCAGCGGACCCGGAATCGGCGCTCGCACGGCGGTCGGGCCGCCGCGCCGCCGCCAATCGGTAGCGCACGCCCCGAGGCGTCGGCTAGGTTCTGCAAACTCTGGAGTTTCCATGGCTTTTTTCCGGTCCGGGGGGATCCGGATCGCCCTCGTGATGCTCGCGGTCGTGACCGCTGGAGCAGCGATCGGCGCGCTGGCGATCTACGTCTGGCTGATCCGCGACCTGCCCGACTTCCACAGCCTCGACGACTACGACCCGCCCGTCGTGAGCGAGGTCTACGACCGCAATGGCAAGCTGATCGGTGAGTTCTACACCGAGAAGCGCCGGCTCGTCCCGATCGACGAGATCCCGCGCCACGTCCAGCTCGCCTTCGTGGCCGCCGAGGACGGCGCCTTCTTCGAGCACGAGGGAATCGACCTCGTCGCGATCGCGCGCGCCGCGCTCAACAACCTCCTCGCCCAGCGCATCACCGGCGGCGCTTCGACCATCACCCAGCAGATGGTCAAAAGCCTCCTGCTCTCCCCCGAGCAGACCTATCGCCGCAAGATGCGCGAGATCATCCTCTCACGGCAGATCGAGCGGAACTTCAGCAAGGACGAAATCCTCTATCTCTATCTGAATCAGATCTACTTCGGCGGCGGCGCCTGGGGCGTCGGCCAGGCATCCCGCACCTACTTCGGGAAGGACGCGCAGAGCCTGACGGTCTCGGAGGCCGCGATGCTCGCCGGCCTGGTCCAGCGCCCGAGTCGCTACGACCCACGCCGCAACTTCACCGCCGCGGACAATCGCCGCCGATACGTGTTGGGCCGGATGCTCGACGACGGCCACATCACGCGGGAGATCTACGACCGCGAGATCGACGTCCCGCCGGTCATCCAGCGCCACGCCGACCTCGACAACTTCGGCGTCGCCGGTCACTTCACCGAAGAAGTTCGCCGACTCCTCTTCGAGCGCCTCGAAGGCGACCTCGTCTTGAATTCGGGTCTGCGCATCGAGACGACCCTCGACATCGATCTCCAACGTGCGGCGCACGAAGCCGTCCGCGACGGCCTGATCGCGCACGATCGCCGCCGGGGCTATCGCGGCCCCGTGCGCCAGGAAGCCCTCGAAGGCGAAGACGCCCTCGCCGCCGCCCTCGAGAAGGTGGTCGGCGACAACGCAGACGACTATCTCGAGGAAGAGGTCCCTGCGGAGTCCGCCGAAGCCGAGCCTGCGCTGGGCGACTACGCGACAGCAGACGCGACAGCAGACGCCGCTGCGAACGGCGCCGAGGCCGGCGCCGAAGACACGCCGAGCGAGGCCCAGGCCAAGGGCGACGCGCCGGAGCCCGTGATCCGCTACTCGATGACCGAGGACGCGCCGCTCCTCGGGCTCGTCGTCGAGGTCGACGCGGAGGCCGAAGCCGCGCGGGTCGAGCTCGGCCACGGACTCATCGGCGTGGCCCATCTCGACGACGTCGACTGGGCGCGGGAGCCCGATCCGAAGAAGCGGCCGCGACCGGTCAAGAAGATCGCGTCGATCTTCGCGGTCGGTGACGTCGTGCGGTTCAAGCGCATGTCGGGCGAGCCCGCAGAGATGCCGTCGCTCCTTGCGGAGGCGGAGGCGGAGGCCCCGGCGGAAGCGGCCGCCGAAGCGGAGAACGACGGCGACGGCGAGGCGCCCGAAGCGCGCGAAGTGCTCCGCCTCGACATCTGGCAGGAGCCGCTGGCGGAAGGCGCGCTGCTCTCGATAGACAACGAGACGGGCGACGTCGTCGCGATGATCGGCGGATACGACTTCGAACGCAGCGAGTTCAACCGCGCGGTCCAGGCCCAGCGCCAGCCCGGCTCCGCGTTCAAGCCCTTCATCTATGGCGCAGCGCTCACCCGTGGCTTCACGCCGGTCTCGACCCTGATCGATCGTCCGGTCGTCTACACCGATCCCGTCTCCGGCTTCGTGTGGGCGCCGCGGAACTACGGCCGCAAGTTCTACGGCCCGATGACGATGCGCGACGCGCTGAAGAAGTCGGTCAACAACGCGACCGTCCACCTCTTCCGCGACCTGGGCGTGCGTTATGTGATCGACTACGCTCGCCGCTTCGGGATCCAGGCGCCGCTCTCCTCGGACCTCTCCCTCGCGCTCGGCTCGAGCAGCCTCACCCTTCTCGAGCTCACGCGCGCCTACGCGGTCTATCCGCGCGGCGGAACGCGGGTGATCCCGCGCTTCATCAACGCCGTGACCGACAAAGAAGGCCATACGCTCCTCGGCGACGTGCCCCTCGGCGAGATCCCGCCGCCGGTGCTGAAGCCCCTCGCGGGCCCGAACGACGAGCCCGAGAGCGAGAGCGAGAGCTATCCGGACTCCGAGATCATGCCGACGATGCAGATCATCTCCCCGGCGGACGCGTTCCTGATGTCGGACCTCCTCCACGCGGTCGTCCTCGAAGGCACCGGTCGCAAGCTGCGCGCCCTGCGCCGAACCGTCGCGGGCAAGACGGGCACGACGAACGACTTCACGGACGCCTGGTTCATGGGCTTCTCGCCGGAGCTCACGACCGGAGTGTGGGTCGGACACGACGACAACCAGGTGCTCGGCTGGGGTGAGAGTGGCGGCAAGGCGGCGCTGCCGATCTGGGGCGACTTCATGAAGGTCGCCCTCGCGCCCTACCCCCAGCGCGACTTCCAGGTCCCCGAGCACATCGAATTCCAGCGCATCGATCGCAGCTCCGGTCTGATCGCGGACGCCAACACCCAGGACGCGTACTTCCAACCCTTCCTCGAAGGCACCGCCCCCGACCGCAGCTTCACCGAGCAGACCACGAGCGAGAAGACGCGCCGCGCCGCCCGCGACGACATCTTCTAGACGCGCGTCGCTCTTCGGTCACACGTCCGTCCCCCGCGAAAGGGCCGCGTGCGTTGACAGGCCGTCGCACGCCCGCGAACCTCCGCCCCTATGGGGGGAGACGCGAACATCGCTTCGCGCCGTGGTCCGGGTACGCCCGATGGCCGGTCGGACTTGCGCGCTTCGAGCGCGACCGGAGGCGAAGCTGCGTCCGATGCTTCGAGCGCGACCGGAGGCGAAGCTGCGTCCGATGCTTCGAGCGCGACCGGAGGCGAAGCTGCGTCCGATGCTTCGCGGTCGAACGACTCGAATCGGATGCTCGACCGGCGCCACGACTCGCGCCGCGCGACCCAGCGGCGCCGCGCCGCCGAGGACGCGCTGCTCGATGCCGTTCTCCTGTCATCGGAGCCCCAGCACGACCGCGTCGGCACCGAAGGCCAGCTCCTCCTGATGAAGGGCCTCGCTCGGCTCGAGCGACAAGAGGACGTCGACGGGGCGGTGGCCTGGACCCTCGACGCGGAGGGCGCGACGACGGTGCTCGGGGCTCTGCCCGTGAGCGCGGCTTCGCGCATCGAACCGACGGCCGACGCCTGGCGCACATTGTCAGGACTCGACCGCGTCCAGCGACTCACCGACCCGAACCTAGCGACCGGCCTGAACGCCCTCGCCGCCCGCGGCGCGAGCGCCGCGGCCCCGGTCGAGGGACTCGGCGAGATGCCCGCCGCGATCCTGCTCGTCTATCCGACGAAGCCGGGGCGGCCGCTGCGGCCGCGCACGGTCGCGGTCCTCGGCGAGGTCGCCGCGAAGCTCGCGAAGACGCTGTCCACGAGCCTGGCCCTCGAACGAATGGGTCGGCTCGACGGCGCGGTTCGTCGGATGGATCGCCTCGCGGCCCTCGGCGGGCTCGTCTCCGAGATCGTCCACGAGATCCGAAACCCCCTCGTGTCGGTGAAGACCTTCCTCCAGCTCCTGCCCGAGCGACGCGGCGATCCGGAGTTCTACGAGGGCTTTCGAGGCGTCGTCGAGGACGAGGTCGGGCGGCTCGAACGCATGCTCGAGGATCTGTTGCGCCACGCGCGCCCGACACCGATCGGCGTCAGTCCGGGTGCCGAAGCGCGCATCGAGCCGGCGATCGAGACCACCGTCCAGCTCCTCACCTACCGCAGCCGCGAGAAGGGCGTCGTCCTCGAGACGGCGATCCGCGACGAGCTCCCGGCGCTCAGCCTGCCCGACGACGCGCTGCGACAGCTCATGATGAACCTGCTGCTGAACGCGACCGAGGTCACGCCCGAGGGCGGCACCATTCGCGTCGAGGCGGACTGGAGCGCGACGTCGCCCAATCACGTCTCCCTCGTCGTGCAGGACCAGGGGCCCGGGCTCGACCCGGGGATCGCCTCGAGGGTGTTCGAGCCGTTCTGGACGACACGCAGCGACGGCAACGGCGGCCTCGGGCTCGCCATCTGCAAGCGGATCGTCGAGGACGCGGGCGGCCGGATCGAAGTCGACGAGATCCCGGGGCCGGGGGCCCGCTTTCGGATCGAGCTGCCGATCGCCTGTTAGGCCGTTACGCCGCTAGGCCGAGAGCCAGTCCCGACACGCGCGTCCGACGTCCGCGAGCCCGCTCATGAAGAAGTGATCGACGCCCTCGAGGACGATCAGCTCCGCGCTCTCGAGCGGGTCGACCTTCGCGCGCAGCTCGTCGATCGGGACGTATTGGTCCCGGTCCCCGGCGATCGCCAGGATCGGGTGTCCCCACGCCGCGAGCGCCTCGGCGTCGAGCATCGCCGGAGGCGGCGCGATCAGGATCGCGCTCCGCGCCCGCGCGGATTCGGCGACGACCCGGGAAGCCGCGAGCGACCCCCAGGAGTAGCCCGCCGCGAGGATCGGCCCATCGCCAGTCTCCTCCGCCCCGCCGTCCTCGAGGAAGCGCAGCGCCGCGCGATAATCGTCGTCCGCATCGTCCATCTCACCCGAAGGCGCGCCGGCGCTCGCGCCGACCCCGCGCCAGTTGAAGCGAAGGGTCCCGTAGCCGCAGTCGCTCGCGGCGAGGGCGACCTCCGTCGCGACCGGCGAGTCCATGCTGCCGCCCATCAAGGGATGCGGCGGCGCGACGACCGCACCGCCCTTCGCATCGCCCGAGCGCTCGCCATCGTTGCGCGCCGGCAGCCACGATCCCTCGAGACTCGCGCCGGAAGCCCAGGCGTCGGAGTCGGGGAGCGCGATCGGGGCCGGTCGTTCGAAGGGGCGCGGACTCATGCGGCGGAGCCTACCCTGCCGTCCGACGAAGCGCCGGAGGACACGGATGACGAACGAGGACGACCGACCGATCGACGGGCGCGGCACGCCGGTCCACCTGACGAGCGAGATCGTCGACCTGCCGAACGGGCGACGCGTCGAGTTCGACCTCGTCCACCATCCCGGCGCCGCGGCGGTCGTGCCCTTCATGGACGACGGGCGCGTGCTGCTGATCCGGCAGTACCGGTTCGCGACCGGCGGCGAGATCCTCGAAGTGCCGGCGGGCAAGCTCGACGCGGGCGAGCCGCCCGAGGTCTGCGCCGCGCGCGAGCTCGAAGAAGAGACCGGGTACCGCGCCGGGCGCCTCGAACGCCTCGGCTCGATCTGGACGACCCCGGGCTTCTGCAACGAAGTAATCCACCTCTACGCCGCCTTCGATCTCACCCCGACCGAACAGCGCCTCGAGCCCGACGAGATCATCGAGCTCGTCCCGACCCCGCTCCGCGAGGCCCTCGACGCGCTTTCGGGACCGGTCGTCGACGGCAAGACCGCGACGGCACTGCTCCTGGCCGCACGCCGGACCGCGGGCGGCAACGACGGCTGAATCGACGGCGAGTGTGCGATCCCCCCTTGGGGCTTGTTCGTGCGCTTATGTGCTGATTTGGACACACCCTTCATTGACCCCCCATTCAACGGTCTTTACTTTCCCGGGGTTCAGCGGGCGTACGCGCCTGTCCGCCGGCACCAATCCAGAGGTCACGGAATCTCAGTCTGAAAGGATCCTTTTTCGCCCGGCCTGCACCTGCAGTTCCTGGCTGATCGATCCGATGAACCCAAGAGAACGGACGGCCCGCCCCCCGAGAATTCCCGGGGCCCGCCATCCGAGGTCGCCGCCCGTCTCGCGCGCGACCGAGTTGGAGTGCCGAATCGGTGTACGGACGTGGTGGCGCGCAGATGAGCTTCGGACCCCCGCAGACTCCGGAGATCATCAAGAACCTGATGATCGCGAACCTGGTGGTGTTCATCGCCCAGGCCGCCGGTCCGCGATTCTTCGGTTTCGACGTGAGCGGCTTCGGGGTCGTCAGCCCCGCTTCGGTCTGGGCCGACTTGGAACTCTGGCGCGTGTTCACGTACATGTGGCTTCACGGAAGCGTGATGCACATCGCGATGAACATGTTCGTGCTGTGGATGTTCGGTTCGACCCTCGTGCTGCTCTGGGGTGAGCAACGCTTCCTCAAGTACTACCTGCTCTGCGGAACCGGCGCGGGCTTCCTGATCGCGACCGTCCCGTTCCTCGTCGCCCTCCTCGGGATCGCCCAGCCGATCACTGAATTCACGACTCCGACCCTGGGCGCCTCCGGCGCGGTCTACGGTGTGATCCTCGCCTACTCCTTCACCTGGCCGGATCGCACGATCATGCTGATCATCCCACCGGTTCCGATCAAGGCGATCTGGATCATCCCGGCGCTCTTCTTGATCGGCTGGCTGTCGCCCGGTCAGAACGTCAGCCATATTGGTCACCTCGCCGGCGTCCTCGTCGGCTGGATCTATCTCCTGAACGAGGGGCGCACGCCCGGTGCTCCGAACTTCCAGACCCTCCTCCTGAAGTGGCGGCGCTACCGCATGCGGCAGAAGATCCGCGCCGTCCACCAGGAAGAGCAACGCGATCGTCAGCGCATGCGCAAAGACGAAGACGATCGCAGGCGGTTCCACTGATGCACGGGCGAAACGGCGAAGACGGCGCTCACGAGCGCACGACGAATGACGGCCCCGGCTTCGGCGGCCTGCTCCGCAGCCTCTTCTCGCGAATTCCGTGGGGCGAGCAGCAGACCGAGGAAGAGACCTTCGTCGTGCCGGCGCCGACGGGCCAGGCGGTCAGTATCCGCAATGCGAACGGCAAGACCTTCGTGCGGGGCGAAGATCGCGACGACATCGAGATCCGAGTGACGAAGAGCGTACGCGCCGACTGCCCGGACATGGCAGCAAAGCTCCTCGAATCGATCCGCCTCCAGAACTCCGAAGGCAGCGACGTGCTCGAAATCGAGGTCCAGATCCCGCGCAAGTGCTCGCGTCACGGCCTCGCTCACCTCGAGCTCCGCGTCCCGCGCGAGACCAAGGTCGCGCTCAGCTCGACCAACGGGAAGATCTGCCTCGAGAACCTCGACCGCCCGATCCGCGCCCGCTCGAGCAACGGATCGGTCTCGATCTGCGAGGTGAACGGCGACATCGACGTCACGACCGCCAACGCCAAGGTCGCCTGCAAGTGCACCTGCGGACACCTCCGGGCCCGCTCGAGCAACGGCAAGATCGAGGTCGGCGCGCACGAGGGCTCCGTCGACGCCTCGACCTCGAACGGCGTGATCAAGGCCTCCCTCGATTCCCTCGGCGCCTCCGGCGTCTCGCTCACCACGAGCAACGGCCGGATCGCCCTCGAGCTCCCGGACAGACCGGACGCCGACGTCGACATCCGCGTCGAGAACGGGCACATCCGGAACGACCTCGACCTCGAAGACGCCAGCGGCGACGACAATGCCGGTCGCGTCCGTGGCCGCGTCGGCAAGGGCGGCACCCCGATCCGCCTGCGCACCTCGAACGGCACCGTCTCCGTTCGCTAGGCGCAGCCGCTTTCCGCCAGGCGCAGCCGCTTTCCGCCAGGCGCAGCCGCTTTCCGGCAGGCGCAGCCGCTGTTCGCCAGGCGCTAGAAGTAGTACCGCGCGGGCTCCGCCGGGCTGGTCAGCGCGGGCTCCAACCAGTCGTGGCGTTCGCCACACGACTCACCGACCACCCGCTCGACGCCGATCCCGGCAGACGCCTCGGGCGCGAGGCTCGCGGCCGCGAACGCCCCATGCTCGACGATCGATTCCCGCGGTCCCTGCCATGCGTAGTCGATCAGCGAGAGCGGATAGTCGCATCGTTCGTGGAGCGCGCTCCGCAGGCGCTGGTACTCGTGATCGATCTGGTCGTCGAGCGCGGCGGGACAGAGCAGCGGAGACCCATCACACGGCGATTGCTCGGCGCACTCCGTGACCTCGTGAGAGAGGACGTGCAGCTCGCGGAAGAGCCCCTCGCACACGGTCTCGAAGCGCGTGACGACGACCGGCCCCGACGGCTCCTCCCAGGGCGTGACGGAACGCTCGAGCGCGGAGACGAGCGACGATGCGCTCAACAGGATGAGGAACGTGATGGCCGCGGCGAGCGGCAGGAACGCGAGCAGTCGAAGTCGCATCGGGTCCTCCCGTGGAGTCCGCGCGACGCGCTGGCGCCGTTTCCCGGGCTCCTGAGGCCACCCTAACAGAAACCGTCCGAGCGGATGAACGAGTTTGGTTCGCGAACGGACGGAACCCGTCCCGTCACCACCTGAGGTGGCGTCAAGAAGCGACACAGTCGCACGTCGTTAGTTCGGCCGATCGACGGTGCGTCAGCAGAACATGACGTCGGCTAGTCCTCGAACCAGCGTGATCAAAGTATCGAGGGAGTCGTGATCACGCCAAAA